>NZ_JBGLRI010000012.1:0-128232 GCF_041403025.1 Aeromonas sp. S5(2024)
CGGCCATAGCGTCGTGGAACCACCTGAACCCATGCCGAACTCAGAAGTGAAACGCGGTAGCGCCGATGGTAGTGTGGCATTCGCCATGCGAGAGTAGGACACTGCCAGGCATCAATTAAGCAATCACAGCGATGTGGTTGGTCGCGATACAACGTCAGGTTGTGTTGGACAGAAGATTTAGATAGCGCACACAGTGCGGTCTTTACCGGTTAGTGTGCTGATATGGCTCAGTTGGTAGAGCGCATCCTTGGTAAGGATGAGGTCCCCAGTTCGACTCTGGGTATCAGCACCATTATTGAAGTAGTAAAGCTTTTGCCTGACGGCAATAGCGCCGTGGAACCACCTGATCCCATGCCGAACTCAGAAGTGAAACGCGGTAGCGCCGATGGTAGTGTGGCATTCGCCATGCGAGAGTAGGACACTGTCAGGCACCTATTTAGAAGAGGCCTCCCATTCGGGAGGCCTTTTTGCATTGGAATTTTGCCGACCTGATGGGTTTCTTTTAGTAAAAATGCTGGGATGTCAGCACGTTGCCCGTTACTCTTGGTCTGGTATTGTCGGGAGTCATCGCCAGAGGAGTATGCATGGCCACGTTGAAGGAAATTGCACTGGAGGCGGGGGTCTCCCAGGCTACCGTGTCGCGGGTGCTCAATGAAGATCCGACGCTGAGCGTCAAGGAAGAGACCAAGCAGAAGATCTTCGAGATCGCCGAGCGGTTGGAGTACAAGACCAGCGGTGCCCGCAAGGGAGTTCACAAGAGCAAGCTGCACTTCCTGGCGGTCTATGCCTACCCGCAGAGCACCGAGGTCAACGACCCCTATTATCTGGCCATCCGCTATGGCATCGAGACCCAGTGTGCCCGTCTCAACATCGAGCTGACCCACTTCTACAACGGTGCCGAGGGGCGCGATCTCTCCGCGGTCGACGGTATCCTGGTCATCGGTCATCTGCCTGCAGAGCGTCTCGCCGCGCTCCACTCCCTCTCTGCCCAGCTGGTGTTCGTGGATTGCCGTTCTCAGGGGGACTTTGACTCGATTGACGTGGATCTGGCGCTGATCAGCCAGCAGGTAGTGGACTTCTTCATCGCCCAGGGATACCAGCGCATCGGCTATGTCGGCGGCCAGGATGATGGCCCGGATCTGCGCGAACTGGCTTTCCTCGACTATGGTCAGCGCCTTGGTGTGGTGCAGGAGAGCGACCTCTATCGCGGGGATTTCTCCAGCGCCTCCGGCTACAAGTTGGCCAAAGAGATGCTGGCGGGAGATTGGCCCAGGGCGCTGTTCGTCGCCTCCGACTCCATCGCCATCGGTGTGCTGCGTGCCATCCATGAGAAGGGACTGGCGATTCCCCAACAGATTGAGCTTATCAGCGTCAACGATATTCCGACCGCCAAGTTCACCTTCCCGCCGCTCTCCACGGTGCGGATCCACTCCGAGTTGATGGGCTCCCAGGGGGTCAATCTGCTGGTTGAGCGGCTGCGGGACGAGCGGGATATCCCGCTGCGGGTGCTGGTACCGAGCAAGCTCACCCTGCGCGGTACCACTCGGTAGTTTTAGTAAAATATTCTGTCTTTTAGTCGCACCATCTTGCGGTGGTGCGATCCCTCTCCCAAGAAAACCTCTTTCCCATATCATTCCATTACGTCATATCATGTTGTTTTATGGTTGATTTTATTCCAGTCCAGCCAGCTGTTATCAACATCCATGCCACTCCTCTATAGCTTGCCCCCCTTTATCTCCCGCTTCTGATCTCGCTCACAAAACCATCCATGCATTGTGATCAGGTTAAAACTTTACCGATTCAAAGCTGATATTTAGTAAATGTTTATCTAGAGTTTACCCAGTCAAAGTTGCCTTGTTCCGGGAGGACATGTGAATAACTGGGAAAACGTCCAATTCGTTGGTGAAAACAGGCTGGCTCCGCGTGCCTACTTCTTCTCTTATGCCGACCATGCGCTGGCGACCACCATGCAGCGCGAGCTGAGCCGCCGTTTTCTGAGCCTTGGCGGTCAGTGGCAGTTCCACTACTTCGACCATCCCCTGCAGGTGCCGGAGGCCTTCTATCACAGCCCCATGAGCGAGTGGGACCAGATCACCGTGCCCAACATGTGGCAGATGGAAGGGCATGGCCAGCTGCAGTACACCGACGAAGGTTTTCCCTTCCCCATCGATGTGCCCTTCGTGCCGACCAGCAACCCCACCGGCGCCTATCAGCGCAGCTTCACGCTGAGCCAGGCCTGGGACGGCGAGCAGGTGATCATCAAGTTTGACGGGGTGGAGACCTACTTTGAGGTCTATGTGAACGGCCACTACATCGGCTTCAGCAAGGGCAGCCGTCTCACCGCCGAGTTCGATATCAGTGCCTACGCCAAGGTTGGCGAGAACCTGCTGTCGGTGCGGGTGATGCAGTGGGCGGACTCCACTTATATCGAAGATCAGGATATGTGGTGGATGGCGGGGATCTTCCGCGACGTCTATCTGGTGGGCAAACCGGCCGCCCATGTGCAGGACTTCTTCATCCGCACCGCGCTGGCCGATGACAACCAGAGCGCCACCCTTAGCTGCGATATCCAGCTCGAGAACCTGGGTGCAGCTGCCCGTGATCACCGTCTGGTCTGGTCGCTGCTGGATCAGGGCAGCGAGATCGCCAGCGGCTCGCTCGACCATCTCGCCATCGACGGCAAGTGTGATTGTCGTTTCACGCTGGATCTGGCCAACCCCCATCTGTGGAGCGCCGAAGATCCTTACCTCTACCAGCTGCAACTCTCCCTTTACAACGGACAGGGCGAGCTGCTGGAAGTGATCCCGCAGCGGGTCGGGGTGCGTGAAATCAAGGTCAAGGATGGCCTCTTCTACGTCAACGGCCACTACCTCAAGCTGCACGGGGTGAACCGTCACGACAACGACCACCTCAAGAGCCGTGCGGTCGGCATGGATCGGGTGGAACGCGATATCGTGCTGATGAAGCAGCACAACCTCAACTCGGTGCGCACTGCCCACTACCCGAACGACCCGCGCTTCTATGAGCTGTGCGATCAGTACGGCCTGTTCGTGATGGCGGAGACAGACGTAGAGACCCACGGCTTTGCCAACGTCGGCGATCTCAGCCGCATCACAGACGATCCCTTCTGGGAGCCGGTGTTCGTGGATCGCATCGAGCGCCATGTTCACGCCCAGAAGAACCACCCCTCCATCATCATCTGGTCGCTGGGCAACGAGTCCGGCTACGGCTGCAACATCAGGGCCATGTACCGCCGCTGCAAGCAGATGGATCCGACCCGACTGGTGCACTACGAGGAAGACCGCGATGCCGAGGTGGTGGATCTGGTCAGCACCATGTATTCGCGCGTCTCCCAGATGAACTGCTTCGGCGAGTTCCCTATGCCTAAGCCGCGCATCCTCTGCGAATACGCCCACGCCATGGGCAACGGCCCGGGTGGCCTCAGCGAATATCAGCAGGTGTTCGACCGTCATCCCCACATTCAGGGTCACTACATCTGGGAGTGGTGCGATCACGGCATTCTGGATCAGGACGAGCAGGGTCGCCCCGTTTACAAGTACGGCGGTGACTACGGCGACTATCCCAACAACTACAACTTCTGCATGGATGGCCTCATCTATCCGGATCAGACCCCTGGGCCTGGCCTGCGCGAATACAAGCAGGTGATCTGTCCGGTCAAGATCCGCGCTCTCGATGCCGCCAGCGGCAAGCTGGAGCTGGAAAACCGTTACTGGTTCTCCAATCTCGACGACATCCGCCTGTTGGTCGAGGTGAAGGCCGAGGGCGAGCTGCTGGCCAGCCAGCAAATTCGTCTGGAAGGTATTGCCCCCGGTGCCACCACAGAGCTGCAGCTCGAGCTGCCATCCCTCGATGGGCGGGAAACCTTCGTCCAGCTGCGGGTCATCAAGGCCACCGCCACTCGTTACAGCGCAGCGGAGCACGAGCTGGGCCAGTACCAGTTCCAGCTGAAAGAGTCGACTCGTCAGCTGCAGCCCTTTGCCAATCCCAACGCCACTGCGCTGCAGATTGCCGATGAGCGCCTCGAGCTTGTCTTAAGCGGCAGCGGCTTTGCCCTGCGCTTCTCACGCCTCGACGGCAAGCTGGTGAGCTGGCAGCAGGATGGCAATGAGCTGATTGAGCGCTCGCCGCGCCTCACCTTCTTCAAGCCGATGATCGACAACCACAAGCAGGAGTACGAGAGCCTGTGGCATCCGAACCACCTGCAGATCATGCAGGAGCACTTCCGCACCTTAAGCTGGCGTCAGCTGGGTGAGACGGTCGAGGTGACGGTGGAGAGTCTGATCGCGCCGCCGGTGTTCGACTTCGGCATGCGCTGCCGCTACGTCTACACCCTGAGCCCGAACGGTCAGCTGCACGTGGCGCTGTCCGGCCAGCCCTACGGCGGTTATGACGACATCATCCCCAAGATCGGCTTCGAGCTGGGTATTCGTCAGGATCTCGACCGGGTGCACTACTACGGCATGGGCCCGGGCGAAAACTATCAGGACAGTCGCCAGAGCAACTGGATCGACAGCTTCCAGAGCACGGTGGGCGAGATGTGGGAGCACTACCCCTTCCCGCAGGACAACGGCAACCGCCAGCAGGTGCGCTGGGCGACCCTGACCAACCGTCACGGCGCCGGTCTCTACGTGCGGCCCGATGCCCCCATCAACCTGAGCGTCTGGCCCTACAGCTGGGAGCATATCCACGCGGCGCAGCACATCAACGAGCTGGAACCGAGCGGTTATCTCACCCTCAATCTGGATCACAAGGTGCTGGGGCTAGGCTCCAACTCCTGGGGCTCCGAGGTGCTGGACTCCTGGCGGGTGCGCTTCGAGCCGTTCAGCTTCGGCCTGACCCTGCTGCCCATCGCTCGCGGCAACCTCAATCCGGCTGCGCTGGCCGGGCTCGATCTCACCATCAACGGCGGGAGGAACCTCGCATGATCACCCTGGACAACCTGACCCTGTTCAAAAACATCTACCGGGAGGGCAAGAAGTGGGGCCGCTGCGTGGAGGCCATCAACAACCTGGCCAACCTCAAGCCCGGCATCTGCCACTCCATCGGCGACTCCCTCACCTACCGCTTGCAGGAGGGGGCCAGCCCGGCCACCCCCCTGTTTGAGGGGCAGCGCCGCTACTTCGACGTCCACTACTACCTGGAAGGAGAAGAGACGGTGGAGTGGGCCCCCAAGTCGGGTCTGCGGGTCGAGCAGGGCTATGACGACACCACGGACCGCGAGTGGCTGGCCGGCGAGGTGCGTGAGCGCCAGCAGGTGGGCAACGGTCAGGTGGTGATCTTGGAGAACGACGAGGCGTACCGCTTCGTCGGCGACAGCCAGGTACGCAAGCTGATCATCAAGGTCACCGTCGAAGGCGGCTACTTCAAAAACAAATAACAAGCCGCCGGTTCTGCACTGACAAAGCCGGAAGGGCGGGGTTCACCCTACAAATCATGCCCCGCTCTTTCGCGAGATAACTAGAGGTCTGGAGATGCACCATGTCTGATTCCAAACGCAATACGATAGGCAAGTTTGGTCTGCTGTCGCTCACCTTCGCGGCGGTATTCAGCTTCAACAACGTCATCAACAACAACATCGAAATCGGTCTGGCCTCGGCACCGATGTTCTTTCTGGCCACCATTTTTTACTTCATTCCGTTCTGTCTGATCATTGCTGAGTTCGTATCACTGAACAAAAACTCCGAAGCGGGGGTGTATGCCTGGGTGAAGAGCTCCCTCGGCGGTCGCTGGGCCTTTATCTCCGCCTACACCTACTGGTTCGTGAACCTCTTCTTCTTCACCTCCTTGCTGCCGCGGGTTATCGCCTACGCCTCCTATGCCTTTCTCGGCTACGAGTACATTCTCACCCCGGTGGCGACCACGGCATTGAGCATGGTGCTGTTTGCCTTTGCCACTTACGTCTCCACCAACGGCGCCAAGATGCTCGGCCCCATCACCTCGGTGACCTCGTCCCTGATGCTGCTGCTGACCCTCTCCTACATTCTGCTGGCGGGTGCGGCACTGGTGGGCGGCGTACAGCCAGCCGACCCCATCACGGTAGAGGCCATGGTCCCCGATTTCAGCTGGGCCTTCCTCGGCATCACCACCTGGATCTTTATGGCAGCCGGTGGCGCCGAGTCGGTGGCGGTCTACGTCAATGACGTGAAAGGGGGCTCCAAGTCCTTCGTCAAGGTGATCATCGTCGCCGGGATCTTTATCGGCGTGCTCTACTCCATCGCATCACTGTTGATCAACGTGTTCGTCCACAGCGACACCCTGAAATATACCGGCGGCTCGGTGCAGGTGTTTGAAGGGCTGGCGGCTTACTTCGGCCTGCCGGAGATCCTGATGAACCGCTTCGTGGGGCTGGTCTCCTTCACCGCCATGTTCGGCTCCCTGCTGATGTGGACGGCGACCCCGGTGAAGATCTTCTTCTCCGAGATCCCGGCCGGCATCTTCGGCAAGAAGACGGTCGAGCTGAACGAGAACGGCGTGC
Source organism: Aeromonas sp. S5(2024) (assembly GCF_041403025.1). Taxonomy (NCBI): domain Bacteria; kingdom Pseudomonadati; phylum Pseudomonadota; class Gammaproteobacteria; order Aeromonadales; family Aeromonadaceae; genus Aeromonas; species Aeromonas sp. S5(2024). Next base: position 6,497 of record NZ_JBGLRI010000012.1, read on the forward strand.
CCGCTCGCGCCGCCTGGATCCAGTACCTTATCGTGCTGCCGCTGATGGTGATCCCGACCCTGGGCTCCAACACCGCGCAGGATCTGATGAACACCGTCATCAACATGACCGCCGCTGCCTCCATGCTGCCGCCGCTGTTCATCATGCTGGCCTACCTCAATCTGCGCCTGAAGCTCGACCACCTGCCGCGGGAGTTCAAGATGGGTTCGCGCACCACCGGCATCGCCGTGGTGTCGGTGCTGATCGCCATCTTCTCGGTGGGCTTCCTCGCCTCCACCTTCCCGACCGGCGCCGACATCATGACCATCGTCTTCTACAACGTCGGCGGGATCCTGATCTTCCTCGGCTTTGCCTGGTGGAAATACAACCGCTACGAGGCCTCCCTCAGCGCCGAGGCGCGTGCGAAAGAGGCCGAGCCGGCGGCGCAGGTCGCCATGCAGACGCCATAGGCACTGCATTGACTCCCAATCAAACCGGGTGGCCGTTGGCCACCCGCAAACCGTTGAACCAGAAAAGGAAAAGAGCATGAGCGAGACGATCGAGTTTGCCGAATTCAAGCGGGTCGAGATGAAGGTGGGCAAGGTGCTGGAGGTGGTGCGTCACCCCGGGGCCGACAAACTCTACATCGTCCAGATCGACGTGGGTGGCGAGCGGCCATTGCAGACCGTCACCAGCCTGGTGCCCCACTACAGCGAAGAGGAGCTGATGGGCAGCGAGGTGGTGGTACTGACCAACCTCAAGCCCACCAGGATGCGCGGCGAGCGCTCCGAGTGCATGTTGCTCTGCGCCGAGACCCCGGACGAGAGCCAGAGCGTGCTGTTGCAGCCGCGGGTGCCGATGGCGCCGGGCACACCGATCGTCTGACTGGTATTGCGAGCCGGTGCGGGAGACGGCACCGGTTCAGCAACGAGGCCGTCCAAGCGGCCCGATCATAACAAGAGAGTAAAGGGCGGGGCCGACAGACCCTTGCCAAACACATCACAGAGTCACAGCGTTACCCGCAGGGAGCGCGAGTCCACTGGAGGACACCATGTCTGAATCCGTACGCGGCACCATAGGCAAGTTTGCCCTGTTGTCGATGACCTTTGCCGCCGTGTTCAACGTGCGCAACATCGTCAACAACAACATCGAGCTGGGGCTCAGTTCCGCCCCCATCTTCCTGCTGGCGACGCTGGTCTACTTCATCCCGTTCGTCTTCATCATCGCCGAGTTCGTCTCGGCCAACAAAAACTCCGAGTCGGGCATGTACGACTGGCTGAAAAAGCCGCTCGGCACCCGGATGGCCTATCTGGGCTCGTTTCTCTACTGGTTCGTGAACCTGTTCTGGTTCGTTTCCCTGCTGCCCAACGTCATCGCCTACGCCTCCTACGCCATGCTGGGCTATGAGTACAGCTTCTCGCCCATGGTCACCTCGGTCATCTCCATCGTGCTGTTCGCGGCGGCGACCCACATCTCCACCAAGGGGGCGAGCTGGCTGGGCAAGATTGCCGAGATCGTGGCCTACGGGGTGTTTGCCCTGTTCGCCATCTATGTGCTGGGCGCCCTGATGGCTCTGAGTGGCGATCATGTGCCGGCCCAGCCCATCACCCTGGAGGCGATGACTCCCACCGTCAACTGGGCGACGCTCGGCATCATGTGCTGGATCTTCCAGGCGGCGGGCGGTGCCGAGACGGCGGCGGCCTACCTCAATGACGTCAAGGGCGGCCAGAAGTCCTTCATCAAGGTGATCATCAGCGCCGGCATCGTCATCGGTGCCATGTATGCGGTCGGTTCCCTGCTGGTGAACGTGTTCGTGCCGCGCGAGAGCCTCACCTATGCCGGCGGCATGGTGGAGATCTTCACCGGCATGGCCCAGTACTTCCAGCTGTCGGAGGCACTGGTGGGCCGCTTCGTCGGCGTGGTGCTGTTCATCGCCATGTTCGGTTCCATGATGATGTGGACCTCGGCGCCGGTGAAGATCCACTTCTCCGAGATCCCGCAGGGGGTTTACGGCGAGAAGACCACCCAGCTCAACGAACATGGGGTGCCGGTGCGCGCCGCCTGGTGGCAGTTTGCCTTCGTGTTCGTGATGCTGGTGGTCAACGGTTTTGGCTCCGAGTCGGTGCAGCAGATGATGAACACCGCCATCAACCTCACCGCCGGTACCGCCATGCTGCCGCCGATCTTCATCATGGTGGCCTACTTCGTGTTCCGCTGGAAACATGACGACACCCCGCGTGAGTTTCGCATGGGATCGCGCAAGTTCGGGATGGGGGTGGTGACTGTGCTGATCGCCATCTTCGTGGTGAGCATGAGCGCCTCCGCCTTCCCGAGCGGGGTGGATCTGGTGCGCGCCTTCTTCATCAACGTCTTCATGACCGCGGTCTTCTCGGCGCTGGCCTACTGGTGGATCTCCCGCTTCGAGAAGCGCCAAGCCCGCAAGCAGGCCACCGGCACAGCCGGCGGCAAGCTGGCCAAGCAGAGTTGAAGCACAAGGCTGGCCGGATCCGGTGGCCAGCCGGGCTTGCTTAATTTCCGGCAGATAAAGGGGGGCCGCTCAACTTTGCGCCTCCCGCTTATCGGGGTAAGCTGGGGATTCGTTTCAACAGGAGCTGTGCCACAGCTCCTGTTGTGTTTCCTGTCGTCCCCGATCACCGGCCCCGCGCGGGGACGGGATCTGCTTTCACCGGAGACCGCTCGTGCGTCTGGATCCCTTTACCTCTGTACTGATTGTGGTGGTCGCGCTGGCCTCCTTCTTCCCCTGCGAGGGGCAGGTGGCCGTCTGGTTCGGTCTGCTGACCAAGCTGGCGGTGGCGCTGCTGTTCTTCATGCATGGCGCCAAGCTGTCGCGCCAGAACCTGCTGGCGGGCCTCGGCCACTGGCGGCTGCACCTGGTGGTGATGGCCAGCACCTTCGTGCTGTTTCCGCTGCTGGGGCTGCTGCTCACACCGCTGGTGCCCCACTGGCTGAGCCCGGCCATCTACCTCGGTTTCCTCTACCTCTGTGCCCTGCCGGCCACGGTGCAGTCGGCCATCGCCTTCACCTCCATGGCCGGCGGCAATGTGTCGGCGGCGGTGTGCAGCGCCTCGGCTTCCAGTATCCTCGGTATCTTCCTCTCGCCGGTGCTGGTGGGGCTGATGATCAATGTGCAGGGGGAGGGGGTCGATACCTGGCACTCCATTCAGGCCATCATGGTGCAGCTGATGCTGCCGTTCGTGGTGGGCCACCTGTCACGCCCGCTCATCGGCCGTTGGGTCGACAGCCACCGGCCACTCATTGGCAAGCTTGACCAGAGCTCCATCCTGCTGGTGGTCTATGTGGCCTTCAGCGAGGCGGTGGTGCAGGGGATCTGGCATCAGGTGGGCTGGTACGATCTGGCCAGCATAGTGCTGCTGAGCTGCGTGCTGCTGGCACTGGTGCTGGGCTGGAACGTCTGGATCAGCCGTCGCCTCGGCTTCAACAGGGCGGACGAGATCACCATCGTCTTCTGCGGCTCGAAGAAGAGCCTGGCCAACGGGGTGCCGATGGCCAACGTCATGTTCCCGGCCGCCAGCGTCGGGGTCATGGTGCTGCCGCTGATGATCTTCCACCAGATCCAGCTGATGGTCTGTGCCGTGCTGGCTCGTCGCTACCACGAGCAGGAGGCCGTGCCCCAGGTTCAGCAGGGGTAAGCGGTTCGGATAAAAAGAGGGAGGCCATGGGCCTCCCTCTTTCGTTTGCCGCCTCGTCAGCGTTTGCGCCAAACGGTGAGCTGGGCCACCGTGTGCTGGTACTTGCGGGCGGTCTCGCGGATGACGAAGGGGACGTCCCTCGGGGGCATCAGCTCCTCGAACTCCGCCGCCAGCAGCCGCTGCAGCGCCTGATAGGTGCCGAGGGCCTCGCCGTTCTCGCGCACACCGCCGAGCCAGTTGGCCTTGGGGGTGTAGTCGGTCAGCCAGGTGTAGGGGCTGGTGAGCACCAGCAGGCCGCCGCTGCGAAGGCGCGGAGCAATGTCCCGCAGGAAGCGGGCGGGCTCTCGCAGCCGGTCGATCAGGTTGGAGGCGAGCACCAGGTCGTAGTCGCCGTACTTGGGCTTGAGGTTGCAGGCATCCCCCTGGCTGAAGTGGACCCGCTCGCTCTGCTGACGGCCGAGCTCATGGCGGGAGAGCCGCGCCTCGCAATACTCCACCAGCTCCCCTTCCACCGGCACCGCGTAGCGGAAGCTGTCCTGGCTGGCGAGCGCCAGCGCCACGTCGATGAAGCGGGCCGAGTAGTCGACCCCGTCCACATGGGCGAAGCGGCGAGCCAGTTCGAAGCTGGCACGGCCGGTGGCGCAGCCGATGTCGAGCGCCCGCTCATGGCGGCTGCACAGCTCGCCAGCAAGATCAGCAAGCGTCTTGGCGTAGTTGGCGACCCCGAAGTGGGTCGGCCCGTACTGGAAGTCGAGATACTGAGCGACCAGCGTGTCGGTTTCATAGGGATTCACGACGACTGGCTCCTGATGGCGGGAGACCAGATAGCGAAAGCCCGCGTGCTGGAAGAAGTGGCGGCGGAAGGCGTAGCGGGAGGACTTGAGCGCCTCGTTGCCGGTACTGATCCAGCTGCCCCCCTTGATCAGAGTGTGTTTGCCGTCGAAGGTGGGGGTGGAGAAGTCGTCGTAGAGGGGATGCACCTTGAATCCCTCGAAGCCGTCGATGGCGGTGCTGGTCCATTGCCAGACGTTGCCCACCAGATCGAAGAAGCTGCCCTGCGGACAGGCATCCACCGGACAGGACGACGCGAAGCGGGCCAGGTTGATGTTGCCGGGCGCCTCGATCCAGTCCGGCTGATCGCCGGCCAGCTGTTCGCGCAGCAGCATCCACTCCGCCTCGCTCGGCAACTGGACGGGCAGCCCGGTCTGGGCCGCCTGCCAGCGACAGAAGGCGGCGGCCTCCAGCTGGTTCACCTCCACCGGCCAGTCCCAGGGCATGGTGACCTGCTCGGTCATCAGCCGCAGTTGCAGTTGCTCGGGTTCGAGGGGGTCGCCGACCCAGAAGGTGGGCATGCGGGCCCTGGCATACTGGCGCCAGCCCCAGCCTTCGTCATCCCACCAGGCGCGGGTCTGGTAGCCGCCCGCCTGCACGAAGTCGAAAAATTCTGCGTTGCTCACCAGCATGCGGCTGGCCTGGAAGGGGGCCAGTTCGATATGGCGCTCGCCATATTCGTTGTCCCAGCCGTAGGTGGCGTCCTGTTTGCCGAGCCGCACCCGGCCGCCGGCCACCGGCAGCAGGGTGTTGGCGGGCACCTCGTCACGGCAACACCGCGCCTCGGGACAGACCGGCCACTGGGGCTGGCTGCGTACCCAGGCCAGCGGCAGCTGGCGGATCAGCACGCTGGAGGTCTCGAGGTGGATGCGCTCGTGCTCTATCCCCATCAGGATGACCCAGGCCGGACTCTGCCAGTCGATGGGCAGGGTGAGCGGCATCCGCTCGATGAAATCACACACCAGGGCGCGCACCCGGCCGCGATAGTCACGCAGCTCGCTGACGGAGGGCCAGTCGTAGTGGGTTTCATCGAGATCGTCCCAACTCATCTCGTCCACCCCGATGGCGACCATGGCCTCGATGCGGGCGTCGAGCCGGCCCTCGATGAGGCGGGCCGCCAGCAGCTTGTTGATGAAGAAGGCGGCGGTGTGGCCGTAGTAGAAGATGAGCGGGTGGCGCAGGGGGATGGCCTTGTCAAACCAGGCCCGCTCGTCGGCCAGGCAGTCGAACAGCGAGTCGTAGAGATCTAAGGTCTGGCAGAAGTAGGCGAGCAGCTCGCGGCGCTTGTGTTCGGGATCGCTGCCGGTCAGCAGCGGGGTACGGGTCGGCTCCGGCAGGCCGGTGGCGGTGGAATAGAGAAGAGTGGCTTGGGTCACGCTCTGACTCCTTGTTGGCAGTGAAGACTGACAAGACAGTGGTAATGGCATTACCGCAATGGAGAGCTTTGTACGCACAAGGTACCACTATTGGCTCAACAGACCGGCTCGGCAACCAAAAACTTCCACGGCTTGTCAGCATAGCGACCCCGCAAACGGCTCGCCAATCGGTCGTCCACCTGCCCGTTCGGGGATGGTCAGATTCGCCAGATTATGGTCTGAATGACTCTCAACTTGCTGTGTTCATGTAGCGTAAAAATGGATATTTTCCTACAAATCATGCAGTTGACTAACTGGCACAGGCTTTGCGATGGATGCTGACCAAAGGGCCACGACTGGCCAATACACAATGAGGAGAGTGGCGATGAAATGGATGATGGGCATGGTGCTGGCGGTCGGGCTCAGCGGGTGCAGCTGGCTGGATGATACCCGGGTGAGCGGGGCAGGGGCCGTGATCGAGCAGCAGCACGGGGTGGGCCGGCAGGTGACCCGGGTGCTGGCCGGCGTGCCTGCCAGCGTCCATCTGGTGGCCGGTGAGCCGCGCGGGCTGCGCATCCGCGGGCAGGAGAACCTGCTGCCCTACCTGGTGCTGAGCGAGCGGGGCGACAAGCTGGAGATCGAGGTGAAGGACGGTTACCGGCTCGATCCGACCGAGCCGCTGGAGATCACCATCACCCTGCCCGCGCTCCATGAGCTGGCGCTGGCAGGGGTCGCCAACGGCGAGCTGCGTGGCTTCAAGGGGGAGGCGCTGGTGCTGTCGGTGGCCGGGGTCGGTGACATCGTCGCCGACGGGCTCGAACTGGATCGGCTGGAGGGCAACATCGCGGGCGCCGGCAGCCTGGATCTGGGGAACAGCACGGCCAGGGCCGTCGAGCTCAACATCGCCGGCTCGGGGGATGTGCTGGGGGCCGAGCTGAAGGGGCGCGAGGTGGAAGTCAATATCGCCGGCAGCGGCGACGTGGAGGTCAGGGCCCAGGAGCGGCTCAAGGTGGGCATCGCCGGCTCGGGCTCGGTCAGCTACTGGGGCGATCCCGTGCTGCAGAGCGAGATCGCCGGCTCCGGCGAGGTGAGCCGGCAGGGTAGCTGACTGGTTTTGTCTACCGACCAGAAAAAAACAGGCCCGTCACGGGCCTGTTTCGATCAGAGGTGGCGGGCGTGAAAGCGCAGGTGCGCCTCGATGACGCTCGCCACGAAGTAGTAGCTGTGATCGTAACCGGCGTGGCGGTTGAGCTCCAGCGGCCACTCCTTGCCGGCGGCCGCATCGGCCAGAGCGTCGATGTGCAGCTGTTCGGCCAGGAAGGGATCGTCCAGCCCCACATCCACCAGGGTCGGCAGCGGTGTCACCGGGTGGTGGCGCAGCAGCTGGCAGGCGTCCCACTCCTGCCACAGCAAGGGGTTGTTGCCGAGGTAGGCGCCGAGCGCCTTCTGGCCCCAGGGGCAGCGGCTCGGGTGGCTGATGGGGCTGAAGGCCGACACCGAGCGGTAACGGCCTGGCTCGCGCAGGGCGGCGATGAGCGCCCCGTGGCCGCCCATGGAGTGGCCGCTGATGGCGCGTTTCGTCGAGACCGGGAAGTGGGTCTCGATGAGCTCGGGCAGCTCGCGGGTGACATAGTCGTACATCTGGTAGTGGTCGCGCCAGGGATGCTGGGTGGCGTTGACGTAGAAGCCGGCGCCCATGCCGAGATCGTAACCGGGGTCGTCCGCGACGTCTTCGCCGCGCGGGCTGGTGTCCGGTGCCACCAGGGCGATGCCGAGCTCGGCGGCGATGCGCTGGGCGCCCGCCTTCTGCATGAAGTTTTCATCGGTGCAGGTGAGGCCGGAGAGCCAGTAGAGCACGGGCACCTTCTGGCCGGTGAGGGCCTGGGGGGGCAGATAGATGGCGAAGCGCATCTCGCAACCCAGCACCTCGGAGGCGTGGCTGTAGCGCTTGTGCCAGCCGCCGAAGCTCTTGTTGCTGCTGATTATGTCCAGATTCATCGGGGGAACTCCTGCACCCCGCCCACGGTGGCGGGCGGGGTGATCATGCTCAGTAGTGGATGACGCTGCGGATGCTCTTGCCTTCGTGCATCAGATCGAACGCCTCGTTGATCTGCTCAAGCCCCATGGTGTGGGTAATGAAGTCGTCCAGCTTGAATTCACCCTGCATGTAGCGCTGCACGTAGCTCGGCAGCTCGCTGCGACCACGCACGCCGCCGAAGGCGCTGCCGCGCCAGACCCGGCCGGTGACCAGCTGGAACGGACGGGTGCTGATCTCCTGGCCGGCGCCGGCCACGCCGATGATGACCGACTCGCCCCAGCCTTTGTGGCAACACTCCAGCGCAGCGCGCATCACCTTGACGTTGCCGATGCACTCGAACGAGAAGTCGACGCCGCCATCGGTGAGCTCGACGATCACCTCCTGGATGGGCTTGTCGTAGTCGTTCGGGTTGATGCAGTCGGTGGCGCCCAGCTTGCGGGCCAGTTCGAACTTGCTCTCGTTGATGTCGATGGCGATGATGCGGCCGGCCTTGGCCAGACGAGCGCCGATCACCGCGGAGAGGCCGATGCCGCCCAGCCCGAAGATGGCGACGCTCTCACCCTCTTTCACCTTGGCGGTGTTCATCACGGCGCCGATGCCGGTGGTGACGCCGCAGCCGAGCAGACAGACCTCTTCCAGCGGGGCGGCCGGGTCCACCTTGGCGATGGAGATCTCGGGCAGTACCGTGTATTCGCTGAAGGTGGAGGTGCCCATGTAGTGATAGATGGGCTGGCCATCCTTGGAGAAGCGGGTGGTACCGTCCGGCATCAGCCCCTTGCCCTGGGTGGCGCGGATCTTCTGGCACAGGTTGGTCTTGCCGGATTTGCAGAACTTGCACTCGCCGCACTCGGGGGTGTAGAGCGGGATCACGTGATCGCCCACCTTGACGCTGGTGACGCCCTCGCCGACGGATTCGACGATACCGCCCCCCTCGTGACCGAGGATGCAGGGGAAGACCCCTTCCGGATCTTCACCGGAGAGGGTGAAGGCATCGGTGTGGCAGACGCCGGTCGCGACGATGCGTACCCGCACTTCGCCCGCCTGGGGCGGCATGACGTCGATTTCTTCGATGGAGAGGGGCTGGCCCGGGCCCCAGGCGATGGCGGCCTTACACTTGATGCTTTGAACCTGTGCCATGACGGATGTCCTTATTGTTGAGCTGGGTGAGGAGAATGGGTTCGGACATCCAGTGTAGTTTCCCGCTTATTTGGTGATAATAAGGCGAAATCTGAAATCACTTTTACAGACAGGTAATAATGTTCGGCTGGGAAGGGATCTGTGAATTTGTCAGCGTGGCGGAGCAGGGGGGCTTTACCCCGGCGGCGCGCAAGCTGGGGGTGTCGGTGGCCCAGGTCAGCCGGCAGGTGGCACAGCTGGAGGATCGGCTGCAGGCCAAGCTGCTGCTGCGCACCACCCGTCAGGTGCGGCTCACCGAGCTCGGCGAGATCTACTATCGCCACTGCCGCCAGCTGCTGGACAACCTCTATGAGGCGGAGCTGGCAGTGGGGCGCCATCAGGCGGTGCCGCAGGGCACTCTGCGCATCACGGCCCCGGTCTCCTACGGCGAGAGCCGCATCGCCCCGCTGGTGAACGACTTCATGGTGCGCTTTCCCCAGCTGGAGGTGACCCTCAACCTGACCAACCAGCTGCTGGATCTGGTGCACGAGGGCTACGATCTGGCGCTGCGACTCGGCCACCTCAAGGACTCCAGCCTGGTGGCGCGCAAGCTGGCGCAACGGGTACCCTATGTGTGCGCCTCGCCCGCCTACACCGCCCGCCACGGCATGCCCAACAGCCTCTCCGAGCTCACTCGCCACACCTGTCTGGTGGGCAACAGCGACGAGTGGCACTTCACCCTGGATGGCCGCCCCCACAGCGTGCGGGTGCACGGCCTGTTGCACTGCAACAGCGGCCACGCCCTGCTGGATGCGGCGCTCAAGGGGATCGGCATCATCCAGCTGCCGGACTATTACGTGAGCGACCACCTGGCCCAAGGCGAGCTTATCGAGCTGCTGCCGGAGCTGCGGGCGCCGGCGGAGGGGATCTGGGCCCTCTATCCCCACAACCGCCACCTCTCCCCCAAGGTACGGCTGCTGGTGGACTATCTGGCCGAGCGGCTGAGCGATCCCCATCAGCCCGCGCTGGTGCGCCCCGTCGGCTGAGTTCAGCTCAATAAAAAAGGCCCGCATGTGCGGGCCTTTTGCATGGCATGAAGGGCGGGGCTATTCCCGCTCCTTGACGTAGGGGGTGCCGAGCGCCTTGGGTGCCACCGCCTTGCCGATGAAGCCGGCCAGCAGGAACACGGTCAGGATGTAGGGCAGTGCCTCGATGGCCTGTACCGGGATCGGGAAACCACCGATGCTGACCCCTTGCAGCCGGATGGCGACCGCATCGAGGAAGCCGAACAGCAGGCAGGCCGCCATGGCGTTCCAGGGGCGCCACTTGCCAAACACCAGCGCCGCCAGCGCCATGAAGCCCTTGCCCGCGCTCATGTTGGGGATGAACTGGGCAGTCTGGGCCACCGCCAGGTAGGTGCCGCCGATACCGGCCAGCAGGCCACCGATGATGAGCGCGGTGTAGCGCATGCGCACCACAGAGATACCGGCGGTATCGACCGCTGCCGGGGCCTCGCCCACCGCCCGCAGGCGCAGGCCAAAGCGGGTACGGAACAACACCCACCAAGCCAGCGGCACGGCGGCGAACGCCACGTACTCCAGCAGGGAGTGGCCGCTCAGCAGCTCGCTGTAGAGCTGGCCGATGACAGGCACGTCATACAGCTCCTTGGCATAGGGCAGGTCGATGGGAGCGAAGCGGGCCGCGCCGGACAGTGCCGGGGTCTGACCGCCCTGATCGAACCAGTAACGGCCCAGGGTGACGGTCAGGCCGGCCGCCAGGATGTTGATGGCCATGCCGCTCACCACCTGATCACCGCGGTGGGTGATGGTGGCAAAGCCGTGCATCAGGGCGAACAGGATGGAGACACCCACCCCGGCACCCAGCCCAATCCAGGCAGAGCCGGAGACGGCTGCCGCCGCCGCGCTGGCGAACGCCGCCGCCAGCAGCTTGCCCTCCAGGGCGATGTTGACCACCCCGGAGCGCTCGCAGAACATGCCGGCCATGGCTGCCAGAATGAGTGGCGGCGCGGTGCGGATGGTAGCATCCAGCATCAGGATCAATATTTCAAACATGGCTTATGCTCCCTTCTGCTCGCAGAACATTCCTGTCATCCATGGCCGCCAGGATCAGCGGTGGCGCAGTACGGATGGTGGCATCCAGCATCAGGATCAGAATTTCGAACATGATCAGGCCCCCTTAACTTGCGCAGAGCGGTTGGCAAACGCCAGATAGAGCTGCTCGATGCGCGGACGCATCATGTGCTCAAGGGCGCCACAGAACAGGATCACCAGACCCTGCAACACCACCACTATGTTGCGGTCCACCCCGAACTCGAAGCTCAGCTCGGCGCCGCCCTGATAGAGGAAGCCAAACAGCAGGCTGGCGATGATGACGCCGACCGGGTGGTTGCGCCCCATCAGCGCCACCGCAATGCCGGTGAAGCCGAAGCCTTCCACGAAGTTGAGCTTGATCTGGTGCAGTTCACCCTGCAGCACGTTGAGGGCGAAGAAGCCCGACAGCATGCCGGAGATCACCATGGCCAGGATCACCACCTTGGGATAGGAGATGCCGGCATAGGCGGACGCACTCTGGCTGGCGCCGACCGAGCGGATCTCGTAGCCCCAGCGGGTATGCCAGATGAAGACCCACACCAGGGCCGCGCAGAGCAGTGCCCAGAAGAAGCTGATGTTGAGCGGGCTGTTCGACATTTCCATGCCGAATGCTCCCGCCAGTTCGCTCATCTTCGGCAGCCAGCTCGCCTCGGCAAACACCTTGCTCTCGGTGGCCATGGAGCCCGCCGGCTTGAACACCTCGACCAGCAGGTAGGCCATCAGGGAGGCGGCGATGAAGTTGAACATGATGGTGGTGATGACGATGTGGCTGCCGCGCTTGGCTTGCAGCCAGGCCGGGATGAAGGCCCAGGCCGCGCCGAACAGGCCGCCGACGATGATGGCCAGCGGCAGCAACAGGGCGAACGGCAGGGAGTCACCCAGCAGCAGACAGACCAGACCGACGCCGAGGCCGCCGATATAGGCCTGCCCCTCGCCACCGATGTTGAACAGGCCGGCGTGGAAGGCCACCGCCACCGACAGACCGGTAAAGATGAAGCCGGTCGCGTAGTAGAGGGTGAAACCGACCCCTTCACCGGTGCCGAAGGCGCCGTACCACATGATCTCGGCGGCATCGACCGGGTTGATGTCGAGGTAGTAGAACAGGATGGCCGACACCAGGAAGGCCAGCAGGATGTTGACCGCGGGCAGTACGCCCACGGAAATCCAGGCAGGGATACGTGCTTGGCTCATGGGCGAGCCTCCTTGGCAATCTGGTCGGAGACGGGGGGGTTGACCATCAACAGGCCGAATCCGTTACAAGTGGCTGTGAGCTTCATGATGTGGCTCCTTGTGATTGGCTTGCCGCCACCTCGTCAGGAACTATGTTTGCCATCATCAGACCGATGGTGCGTTCATCCGCCTTGGCGGCATCCAGCTCACCGACGATGCGACCGTCGGCGATGACCAGGATGCGGTCAGAGAGGCTCATGATCTCGTCCAGCTCCACCGAGACCAGCAACACGGCTTTGCCCTTGTCGCGCATGGCGATGATCTGCTGGTGGATGTACTCGATGGCGCCGATGTCGACCCCACGGGTCGGCTGGCCGATCAGCAGCACATCCGGGTCCTGCTCCACTTCCCGGGCGATCACCAGCTTCTGCTGGTTGCCGCCGGAGAAGTTGGCGGTCTTGTGCTCGGGATGGGGCGGGCGCACGTCCCACTTGTCCATCTTGGCCTGGCAATCCTGCAGGATCGCCTCTTTGTTCTGCAGCCAGCCCTTGTTGTACTGGGGGCGGCGGTGATAGCCGAGGATGAAGGCCTCTTTCGCCTCGAAGCGGTTGATGAGACCCATCTTGTGTCTGTCTTCCGGCACGTGGCCGAGACCGAAGTTGCGCACCCGCTCCGGGTCGGCCGGGTGGCTCACGCTCACTTCGTGGGCCTGGCCGCCACCGGTGATGGTGAAGCTGCCCTTGCTCTGCTTGAGGATGCCGCCGAGCAGGCTGAGCAGCTCGGACTGGCCGTTGCCGGAGACGCCGGCGATGCCGACCACTTCACCGGCCCGCACCTCGAAGCTGACGGATTTGACCCGCTCCACCTTGGCGTCGTCCACATAGCTGAGGCCATCGACCTTGAGCTTGGCGTCGCCCGGCTGGGTCGGCCCCTTGTCGACCTTGAGGCGCACCTTGCGGCCCACCATCAGTTCGGCCAGTTGCTCCTTGTCGGTATCCTTGGTGGCGACGTGGGCCACCATTTCACCCCGGCGCATGATGGAGACCTGATCGGTGATGGCCAGGATCTCGCGCAGCTTGTGGGTGATGAGGATGATGGTGGCGCCCTGATCGCGCAGCTTCTTGAGCACCTCGAACAGGTGATCCGCCTCTTGCGGGGTCAGTACCCCGGTCGGCTCGTCCAGGATCAGGATGCGGGCGCCGCGATAGAGCGCCTTGAGGATCTCGACCCGCTGTTGCAGGCCCACCGGCAGATCCTCGACCTTCTCGTGCAGCGGCACTTCGAGACCATAGTCCCGTGCCAGTTCGCCCAGCAGCTTTTCGGCCGCCGCCAGGCTCTTGCCCAGGTGCCAGCCGTTTTCCGCGCCGAGAATGACGTTTTCCAAAACCGTGAAGTTGTTCACCAGCATGAAGTGCTGGTGCACCATGCCCACGCCTGCGGCAATCGCATCTTGTGAGCCATGGGGTTTGAACGGGTTGCCGTCGATGAACATCTCGCCTTTGTCGGCGTGGTAGAAACCGTAGATGATGCTCATCAGGGTCGACTTGCCGGCGCCATTTTCGCCGACGATACCGTGAATGCTGCCTTTACGAACCTTAAGGTCGATCTGCTTGTTGGCGTACACTTCGCCAAACCGCTTATCGATACCCCTTAATTCGATGGCATAGCGATCTGTCTGGTCCATGATGCAGTCCTTGCGGGTCATGAAAAGAGACTAAAAACCGGCCCGTGCGGGCCGGTCGTTGGGTTGAGAGTAGTAGCGGTTACTCAGTATTTGCAGGTGCTGTCGCTCATGTAGTCGTGCACCTTGACCTTGCCGGAGATGATTTCGGCCTTGATGGCGTCCACCTTGGCCTTCATCTCGGGGGTGATCAGCTTCTCGTTGTCTTTGTCGAGTGCCCAATCCACACCACCCTCGGCCAGGCCCAGGTTCTTGATACCCGGTTTCCAGGTGCCCTTGGCGGCGTCATCCCAGGTCTGGTAGGCGGCCAGGCCAACCGACTTGACCATGGAGGTCAGCATGGTGCCCGGTTGCAGGTGGTTCTGGTTGGAATCCACACCGATGGCCAGCTTGCCTTCGTCCTTGGCGGCCTGGTAAACACCGATGCCGGTACCGCCGGCGGCGGCATAGACTACGTCGGCGCCCTTGGCGAACTGGGACTTGGCAAGCTCAGCACCCTTGGCCGGGTCAGCAAACGCCGCCGGGGTGGAGCCGGTCATGTTCTGGAACACTTCGATCTTCGGATTGACGTACTTGGCACCCTGCTCGTAGCCGCACTCGAACTTGCGGATCAGCGGGATGTCCATGCCGCCCACGAAGCCGACCTTGCCGGTCTTGGAGGCGATGGCAGCCAGCGCGCCTACCAGGAAGGAACCTTCATGCTCCTTGAAGATGACGGACTGGACGTTCGGCTTGTCGACCACCATGTCGATGATGGTGAACTGGGTTTTCGGGAACTCGGTCGCTACTTTCTCTACCGCGGAACCCATGTTGAAGCCGACGGCAACGATCGGGCCGTTGCCACGGCTGGCCAGACGACGCAGACCCTGCTCACGCTGGGCTTCGTTCTGGGGTTCGAACTCCTTGACCTTGACGCCTTTGTCTTTGTTGTAGACTTCGACGCCATTGCGGAACACGGCTTCGTTGAACGATTTGTCGAATTTGCCTGCGGTGTCGTAGATGACGGCGGGCTGGGAGGCTGCCTGGGCAGAAAGGGCAGCGAGAGTGAGGGCGGCAACGGTGGCCAGCTTGAGCACTTTAGTCACGATCGTATCCTTGATTGTTATGTGAGGGTCCACAACCTGCCGGGGCAGGCCATAAAGCACGCTGGCTAACTGTAAGTGAGCCACGGTGTGGGTCAAGGAGATCATAAAGGAAAAACGTTTGCGTTAACGGTTTGAAATATAAGCAAATCGCTTTATAAGTGGTTGTTTTGATGCCTGTTTTCAGATTTAAATTCTGTGAATAATTAGCTCCAAATGACATTTCTGTTTGTATTCATAAGGTTATAAGCAAGCGTTTTCTTCAAATTGTACAAAAAGTGGCTTCCAATGGTGCCAGCTGATGGATTTTTCCCGGTTGGAACGCGTCATCCTCGGTGGCAATAAACCGGCTTGTAACGATCACCGACAAGCCGATTTGGTCTGTGGCGCCGCAGGTCGTATAATCCCCGCCTGTATAAATAAACAGGAGTGGTGATGGACGTTTCAACCCTGCTCGACGGGCTCAATGACAAGCAAAGAGACGCGGTGGCGGCCCCCCGTTGCAACCTGCTGGTGCTGGCCGGTGCCGGTTCGGGCAAGACCCGGGTGCTGGTGCACCGTATCGCCTGGCTGATGCAGGTGGAACGCTGTTCACCCTTCTCCATCATCGCGGTGACCTTTACCAACAAGGCGGCGGCCGAGATGCGTGGCCGGGTCGAGAAGGTGATCGGTGACGGCGTGCGCGGCATGTGGATCGGCACCTTCCACGGCATCGCCCACCGATTGCTGCGGGCCCACCATCTGGATGCGGGGCTGCCGCAGGATTTCCAGATCCTCGACTCCGACGACCAGTACCGTCTCATTCGCCGGGTGCTCAAGGCGCTCAACCTCGACGAGAAGCACTGGGCCCCGCGCGCCGTGATGGGCTACATCAACGGCAAGAAGGACGAGGGGCTGCGCCCCGGCGACATCGACCTCTATGGCGACCCCGTCACCCGCACCTATCAGCAGATCTACAAGACCTATCAGGAGACCTGCGATCGCTCCGGGCTGGTAGACTTCGCAGAACTCCTGCTGCGGGCCCACGAGCTGTGGCTCAACAAGCCGCACATCCTCGAGCACTACCGGGATCGCTTCCAGAACATCCTGGTGGACGAGTTCCAGGATACCAACGGCATCCAGTACGCCTGGCTGCGGATGCTGGCCGGCGACACCGGCAAGGTGATGATCGTCGGCGACGATGACCAGTCCATCTACGGCTGGCGCGGCGCCAAGATCGAGAACATCCAGCGCTTCCTGACCGACTATCAGGGGGCCGAGACCATCCGTCTCGAGCAGAACTACCGTTCCACCGCCAATATCCTCAAAGCGGCCAACTGCGTCATCGCCAACAACGCCGAGCGCCTTGGCAAGGAGCTGTGGACCGAAGGGGCCGAGGGCGAGCCGATATCGCTCTACGCCGCCTTCAACGAGGTGGACGAGGCCCGCTTCGTGGTCGGCCGCCTCAAGGACTGGAAAGAGAAGGGCGGTTTGCTGGCCGACTGCGCCATCCTCTACCGTTCCAACGCCCAGTCACGGGTGCTGGAAGAGGCGCTGATGCAGGACGCCATGCCGTACCGCATCTATGGCGGCCTGCGCTTCTTCGAGCGTCAGGAAATCAAAGACGCCATGGCCTACCTGCGCCTTATCAACAACCGTGGCGACGACGCCAGCTTCGAGCGGGTGGTCAATACCCCGACCCGCGGCATCGGCGATCGCACCCTCGAGATCCTGCGTAATAACGCCCGCGATCAGGGCCAGAACCTGTGGCAGTCCGCCAAGACCCTGCTCAATGACAAGGTGCTGACTGGCCGCGCCGGCAACGCGGTGCGCGGCTTTGTGGATCTCATCGACGCGCTGGAAGAGCAGGTCTCCCTGCTGCCATTGCACCAGCAGGCGGATATCGCCATCCAGCACTCCGGCCTCAAGGCGATGTATCTGGCGGAAAAAGGCGAGAAATCCCAGGCGCGGGTGGAGAACCTGGACGAACTGGTCACCGCCTGCCGCCAGTATCAGCGTCCGGACGAGCTGGAAGACATGAGCGATCTCTCCGCCTTCCTCGCCCACGCGGCGCTGGAATCCGGCGAGAATCAGGCGGACGAATATGCCGACGCGGTGCAGCTGATGACCCTGCACAGCGCCAAGGGCTTGGAGTTCCCGCTGGTGTTGCTGGTTGGTGTGGAAGAAGGCATGTTCCCCAGCCAGCAATCGACCGAGGAGTCGGGCCGGCTGGAAGAGGAGCGCCGCCTCTGTTACGTCGGCATGACCCGCGCCATGGAGAAGCTCTACATCTGTTATGCCGAGAGCCGCCGCATCTACGGCCGCGAGATGTTCCACAAGCCGAGCCGCTTTATCCGCGAGATGCCCGCCGAGTGCCTGGAAGAGATCCGGCTGCGCACCCAGGTCAGCCGACCCACCCAATATGGCCGCTTCAGCCAGAACGAGGTACAGCAGAGCTTCGACGCCAGCGGCATCAAGCTTGGCCAGCGGGTGCTCCATCCGAAATTCGGGGAAGGGATCGTGCTCAACTTCGAAGGGGTCGGCCAGCAGAGCCGGGTGCAGATCCAGTTCGACGACGTCGGCGCCAAGTGGCTGGTGACGGCGTATGCGAGATTGGAGGCGCTCTGATCTCTTCCGCCTCTTGAAAAAACCAACCCGGCTTAGGCCGGGTTGATTATATCCGTTATCGCAATATATTTAATGACGCGACCGTCCGAATATGATTCGCTATTCGAACCTATGAGCTCGTTATTTTTATTTATCCCAAGCGGAGAAGATCATAGGGCAATTAGCAAGCGGCGACCTATCGATCCCACTACCAAGTGACCGGGTTACCAAAATCAGGGGGTATAATAATTTTTTGGGGAGGTAAATATGGATATGTTGTTAGCAGAAAATTCCCCCATTCGTCAGCAGCTACTCGAGCAAAAGCTGGCGCAGTTTAAAGACCCGCATCTTGCCCATACGCTATCGGCGTTTATTCGCAGTAGTGTCGATCTCTATTCCTATGCAATCGAAGACTATGCCCAGTTAGGTAACAGCCGGCTGGGGGGATTGCCGGATTTGCCTGTCGGCATCGATTATCCGGTGACTTTGGTTGGACGGGATGAGATGCTGGATGCTTACGCTGAGGAATTCGACCATACTCGCGAGTATATCGAGGAGCATTATAGGTGGTCGCAATCTTGGGATTGGGACGAGGTTGCGCAAGCCTATCGTGTGCCCATGCAATTTATCGCGCAGCTCAATTGTAGTGAACTGAAAGCGTTACAATCCTACTTGCCCCGAGAGGGGCGATTGTTGTTCTTTTTGGAGCGCTGGCGATTCTCTGAAATGCTTCACGGCCATGTTTATTATGTCGCTGAAGATCAACAACTGAACTCTGGGAAAGCGATTGCTGAACTTAAGTTCGATGATGCTGTATGTGCAAACTATGAGTATGAGGCGGCTTATCAACTTCAGGGGATTGCTAGCATTAAGATGATAGCCCCTGACATGATTAATAGTGACAACCCGCATTTAGTAAGGTTAGCCAAGGCACGTTTACAAGCGCTACCTGAACCGCAACAAGCTATGGTGCTGGAGGCCCTTGAGGTCGTGGATGATGAATTGGCTCCAGAGTGGCAAGATCAGTTCAAGGGCTATGAGCTGATACAATTGAACGAGCACGGGTTAATCCCCGGTCAGATTCTTACTCAATCGCAATGGGATAATACCGAGTGGCAGTCGCCCAACTTCCGGGCATTGCTCATCCCCGAGCAGCCGCTGCCGTATTACGATGGTATCGCCAGCATTAATAGCCATGGAGATAGTCGCTATAAAGCCCCCGAACTTCACGCTGCGGCTGAATTAGGCTGCAATGCTGAAGATTATCTGGTGCTGCTCAAAGTCCTCTATAGTGAGCACTTTATGTGGTTGAATTTTATTGTCCACCGAGAGGATTTAGCGTTAGGAAGATTCGATCGTATTTACTGCATCTATGACTACTAGATAGAGGAAAATCTGGGATACCCACCTTTTGAGAGAGACGTAGGGTTGTAGGTTCGATTAGCGAAGCGTAATCGGACGATCGAGTAATCTGACGCTTACGTCGGAAACCCTTTTAGGTGTTCACTCCAATCCTTCCAACACCCCATCCACCGACCCGCACCAATCCGATGGATAGACGCCGCTCGCCACGTAACGATGGAAGGTGGAATACGGCCAATCGGCCACCCGCGTGACATGACCATGCTTGAGCGGGTTGATATGGACGTAATCCATATGGCGGCGGTAATCCTGCTCATCCCGGATCAGATGTTCCCAATAATGGCGCTGCCAGATACCCCGCTCCCCGTGGCGTACACGGGTCTGGCTGCGCCGTTCGGTCACCGGCAAGGCGCGGGAAAAGTGGCTCTTGATCAGCCGCCAACGCAGGGGGAAATCGGTGTCCCCTTCCGGCAGAGAGAGAATGCAGTGGAGATGGTCGGGTAGTACCACCCAGGCATGAATGGCGAAGGGGTGAGCCTGTTGCACCTTGGCAACGCTGTGGCGCAGCCGGTCGATTTGCTCCACCAGCAATCGGTTGTTGCGCCGCTCCAGCAGGTTGACGGTAAAGAACCAGGTTCCGCCGGACCACCATGCCCGCCGCCAGTTGGCCATCCTCTTTCCCTTGTTGAGACCGAAAAGCCAAGCATAGCCTTGCCGTTATATAGCCAATCACGCGAACGTCCGATTACGCTTCGCTAATCGAACCTACAGGTCTGTTTTAGTTTCAACTTAGAGGCAGAAACGCCCGGTGGCTCAGGCAAAGGGGTTGGCAAACCCACAAGGTGGCTTTAACCACTCCGCCAGCCAAGGCATACTGCCCCGTCACCAGATGGGAGTCATTAATGTCTAAATGGATGCCGACACTGCGCCGGGTGAGGAGCTGGTTTTTGCGAAAGGTTGCGCTAGCGCTGCTGACCAGTTTGCTGTTTCTGATTTCGTTTACCCTGTTTCAATACGCATCCTGGTGGCCTGCACTGACCGAGGATACGTCTCTCCAATGGAGCGGCTTCTCCCAAGGGCGTACCTTTGCCGAATTGGCGTTGCCCATACTGGAATTCAGTGCCGTGCTCGCCTGTGCTTTCTTACCGCTGTTTTTGCTGACACCCCGCCCACTGTTGCTCCCGCTCTTTGCCGGGCTCTGGTTGTGGCAGACCTATGACATCGCCTTTATGACGGCAACCGCATCGACCTGGCTGCCCCACGAGATCATCTGGACCTTTATCCTGCCCCACACCCACTGGTTGCTGCTCACCCTGCTGGCGCCGCTGCTGCTGACTCGCCATCTCGGCAAGCGGCTATTTGTAGTGGCACCAACCACCCAGTCAGAAATGAGCCACCTTGCAGGCAAGCCGTGACCAACGGGATCGCTCGATGACGTTGCGCTCATCGAACCTGCACGGGCTGACAGGGGGAATGGCCACTCACAGTCTGATATCAAACATGACCGTCAGTGATTTGAATGTGCTTTTACGTCAGGGTGTTGCATGCTTGCCAGTTCACTCTGGACGGTCTGGAACAAGCTGATCAGGCGCGATCGATAGGTGTGGTGGGTCAGCACCGTCTGTTGCCCATGGGCGGCGATGGCGGCGCGCTCCTCCTCGTGGCTCAGGTAATAGCGACAGATCTCCAGCAGATCCTGCTTATCCCGGAAGATCACCAGATCCTTGCCCGGGGTGAAGAGATGATGCAGATCCTCCTTGTCATTGGTCACCATGAATCCACCGGCACCAAGAATATCAAACACCCGCATGGGGAGCCCCGACTCGACGAAACTGCGGACCAGATTCAGGTTGATCCTGCTGCGTTGAAACAGGCGTGGCATCGCTTGGTAATGTTCTGCGTATCCGCAATAGGTCTCTGTGTGTGTCGCCCACTCCGGGTTTCCATACACGGCGACCCGTTCAAACCGGGCCGCCAGAGCCTGGATGCAGGACACCCTTTCCCGATAGGAGTGTTCGCGCCCCAGCAGATAAGCCAGTTTTTCATCTTCGCTCAGGTAGGCTAGCCCGCTCAGCGGATACACCTCTTTCACAAGCCGTATATGAGATTCGGTGAGTTGTGCGGTCAGGGGTCGCCCCTCCAGGTGCGCATCGATGTGCCCAATCAACTCTTCCAGCGTTTGCAGTGGTCCGGCGGCCAGCCGTGGCTTGATGTGGGTCTGGTATTCCGGCGGGGTCAGGTTGGCGATGAAGGAGATATCGTGGTCATAGTCCGGCTCGGCTGGCAGTTGGCGCTGCTCGTTGACGGCGACCGGCAGGTAGTAGACGTTGCCATTGCTCCGCTCCTTGAGCCTGCTTGCTACGGCAAGGTCGTAGACAAACGTAAAGGAAAAGGGGTTGGAGATGGCGTCATGATGCATGCCATAGCAAGGCGTATCGACCACCCACGCAATGTAGGGCTTGCGCAACGCTTCGGCCGCTTGAGAGAGGAGGGGGTTGAAGTTGATGCTGAAGAGGTAATCAAAATTGAGAAACGGCAGCTTGGTAAACACCTCGGCAGAATAGGCGATGCGAATCACGTTAAACCCCAGTGCCTGGAGTGTGTCCATGCAGTCTCTCGCTATGGTGACATGCTCAAAGCAGAGTACGGTTGCAGCCTGATCCTTCATGTTTTCTCCCCATTATCCCGCGTGTGTCTCATCAAGGAGAGGGCGCCGCAAGCGCTTGAAGACTCCTGCCCGGTGACAACCTTGAGGCCCTGTGCCCTCGTAAAGCTCTGATGAGTGTTTTGCGACCCATATCGTGTGCGGCGCCTGTTTTTGGCCCTCGCCTCTTGGCTTGTCAGCACAGAGAGGTGGCCAAGGCGACGTTGCTTTAATTGGTCTCAATTGTGCCTTTATAACGCATGGTTGAGTCTCGGGTGAAGCTATTTAGCCAACGGTCACCCAAGTAGGTGCCAACGAATGGCAGATCTTCAGATGCGGGCACCCACCTTGCTTCCCATAAGCTCGAGCCTGCTAACGCTTGATGACGCTGGGCTAATCGAATCAGTGCAATGGGAGGGTGGGTAAAACAGCAGAGGAGAAATCAGAAACCCGGCCACTGACGGGGCGTGGCGGCCGGGTGAATTGTAAAGAGTAGGGTGACAGAGAACGCGGGGTATCAGCCTAGTCTAATCAACTCGATGGGGGCGTACTGCTCCCGGGAGTTGGCCAGCAGCACGCACTTCTCATGCTCGGCCTGATAGGGGGTCAGGTTGTCGGTGTGAGCCTCTTTCAGAAAGTCGACGGCGCCGGTGGCGGCGATCATCACGCGCTGACCCGCTGTGAGCGCATTGCGGTTTCGGTCATAGATTTTCATGGCACTCTCCTTTTGTGGGGCCCGGCGGTATGCCCGGGCTGCGCGAATCAGCCTACGCCCCTGCCAAAGCGTGATGCATGTCACAGATCAAAAAAGAGCCAAAGAGGGACTCAGTGCGTCGGCAAGGGCGAGCGGGCCTGCCGCGCGGGGTTGTCCAATCCTGTCGCTGTCGGTTCTGCTTTTTGCGGGGGCGGGCTCGAACAGACGGGGGGATGCGCTATAGTGGATGCCGCTCGTATAACTGCCTTCAACCAACCGAGAGCGCATTATGAATCGTGATATCGTCGCCCAGTTTATCAAGATGCTGACCAACCTCGACCAGTGCCTGGCCAAGGCCGAGGCCTACGCCGCTGCCAAGAAATTCAATGTGGAGAACTTCTTCGGCGATCGGCTGATCGTCGACATGCTGCCATTCAGCAAGCAGGTGCTGATCTGCTGCGACAGCGCCCGCGCCGTGGTGGCCACCGCCAGCCTGAGCGAGCCGCCGGTACTGGGGGATGACCCCAAGACCATGGCGGATCTGCGCGCCCATGTGGCCAAGACCCTCACCTACCTGCAGAGCAAGCTGGATGCCGATTTCAGCCAGTATGCGGGCGGCCACTACTACCCCTACTGGGCCGGTGGAAAGGGGATGGACGGCTACACCTGCGTGCATGAGTACGGCATTCCCAACTTCTACTTCCACCTCACCATGACCTATGCCCTGCTGCGCAAGGCCGGGGTCGAGCTTGGCAAGGGGGATTACCTGGGCGCCATCAACCTGCAATAAGCTCATCCCGTCGTCCGGGTTTTGCCCAGCATAAAAAGAGCCTGCCACTGTGGCAGGCTCTGTCGTTTTTGGGGTCACCGTGGGCGGGTTACTGCGCCGGGATCTCGGGCTCCACCAGGGCGGCCAGCTGGGCCAGCGACTCCTGCCAGCCGAGGTAGCACATCTCCACCTGGATGACCTCGGGGATCCCCTCCTGCACGATGGCGAGCTCGGTGCCGCACACCACCCCGGTCAGGATCACGGTCACGTGCATCACTCCCGGCAGGTTGGGATCGTCGAACCGGTCGGTGTAGCGGATGCGCTTGCCCGGTTCGAGCTCCAGGTATTCGCCGCCAAAGGCGTGGCTGTTGCCATTGCCGAAATGGGTGAACTCCATCCGGAAGTGGCCGCCCACCTGCGCCTCCAGTTGCTCCACCCGGCAGGTGAAGCCATAGGGCGGCAGCCACTTGGCCAGCGCATCGGCCTCGATAAAGGCCCGGTATATCCGCATCGGCGGTGCCTTGAGCACCCGGTGCAGCCGCACTGTTCCTGTCCTCATCTCTCTGTTCCTCGTTGCCTTGGGTCCATCAAGGATAGTCGGTTGCGTCCGTTTGCCGACGACTGGCCGGCTGCGGGCCCTAGCAGGGACCCTTGCGCTCGCGCAACTGGTCGGGCAGGCGGTCATGCTCCCCCAGCTCGCGCTCGGGCACCGCATCCCAGTGGCGGGCACCGATGAAGCGGTTGCGCTCGGGGTGCACGGCGTAGTGGATGTGGTTGTCCGCCCGATCGGTGTCGCCCACGCAGAGCAGTCGCACCGGCTGATCGGTATTGTTGATGAAGGTGTGGGCCAGCCCGTTGCCCGCCTTGAAGCCGACCGAGTCACCGGGCTGCAGCCGATGAAGTACACCGTCAAGCCAGACGTCCGGGGTGCCTTCCAGCACGTGGACGAACTCGTCCTCGGTCTCCTCGGCGTGGGGCCAGCTGGTGCGCCGGCCCGGCGGCAGTAGCTCGTGGTGAATGCCGAGGCGGGCAAAGCCGTAGTGCCTGCCGAGGGCGCTGCCCAGGGAGAGTGGCTCCTCGCTGCCGGAGTAGCGGCCGGGCTCGGGCTCCTGCGGTTCGCGCCAGTGCTTGATGCTGGGGTGACGGTTCATGACGGCTCCTTGTCGAATGAAAGGGGAAAAAAGCGGCCCCGTGCGGGCGCACGGGGCCGGAGGTGGGCGTCTTGCGCCCGGGAGGCGGCGAGCCGGACTAGCGGCCCAGGTTGTCGGCCAGCTGCTTGGCGCGGCCGGCGGCCCACTGGTCGATCATCTTCTCCATCTCGCTGGCGGTGATGGGGCTGTCCTTGTGGGTGGTGTCCGGGCTCTCGCGCGCATCCATCAGCCGCACCAGCAGCTTGCCGTTCTGGGAGTCGAGCAACTGGGCCATGCTGCCCACCTTGAGCAGATAGGGCTCCTTGCCGATCACCTCGCGGGTGACGTTGATGGCGATCTTGGCGGGCAGCAGATCCCGCAGCTTGGGGTCGGGTCGGGTCAGGTCGAAGTTGGTGATGGCGGCCTGCACCCGCATCACGCCGGGGCCGGGGGCGCTGGCAATCTTGACGCCGTGGTTCATCAGCTCGCGCTGGAAGGTGGCGTGGTAGTAGCGGCCGATTTCGTTCTGCTCGTTGGCGGTCAGCAGGTACCACTGGCCGTTCTCCTGGCGGATGAACTGCAAGGGATCGAGCAGCACCTGATGGTACTGGCGCAGATCCACGCCGGGCTCCTTGTAGATGCGCTGGTTGGGGTTGCTTTCGCTCTGCTGGAAGGCGGTCAGCGGAATCGCCTGCAGGCTGTGGGAGACCTGATTCTTCACCGCGCAGCCACCCAGCAGAATGGCCACCATGCCCGCGATTACGGCTCTTTTCATCTTTTGCTCCTGATTGCGGCGCTTGCCCGACCCTGGCATCCGGTGCACAGGGCATTGCAAGAGAAATAACCGATTCAAAGAGCGCCCACAAGCGAAGAGTGCCGCGGCGTTCAGGCGGGATCCTGCCCGCAGGCGGCGGCCACCCGCTGGCCGGGACATGACGCTAATACGATGATTTTGCTTCGGATCGGCAATCATTTGATCAAGGTTGCGGATATTGGCGCCGTTCGCTCATATAATCGCCGCCATGAAACTGATTCGGAAGGATTCGATGACCAGCCTGATGGCGGCCCTGTGCGGGCTGCTGCTCTCCTGCCTGGCCTGGGCGGCACCCACCCCCTTCGTCACCACGCCCCCTGACAGCACCACCACGGTACCCTCCGCCAGCATGGAGCCGCTGCTCTCCTGGTTTACCGGCGAGTTCTCCAGCCGCGAGCAGGCCAGCTACGACAACCGCTTCACCAGCGCCGAGCTGCGGCTGGTGGAGATCTGGCCCGGCTACAAGGGTTTTCGCTGGGTCTATGCCGAGCAGTTCCTGACCGAGCGGGCGGTGCGCCCGTTCCGCCAGCGCATCTACCGCTTCTCGCTGGTACCCGACGGCCGCATCCTGATGGCCGAGCTGACCATGCCACGGGCCATCGACTTCGCCGGTGCCTGGCGCCAGCCCGAGCTGCTCGACTCTCTCACACCGCAGCAGCTCTCTTTGCGTCAGGGCTGCGAGATCTGGCTGACCCGCCAGCCGTCGGGGGAGTACGCCGGCCACAGCAAGGTGGGCAGCTGCTCCACCAATTTTGGCGGCGCCAGCACCCTGGTGCAGTACCTCTGGATCGGCCCCCACAGCGTGAGATTGCTGGATCGGGCCTACGACACCGAGGCCCATCAGCGCTGGGGCAGCCCGGGGGAGGGCTATGTCTATCTGCGCCGGGTGAAACAGCGCGGCGAGTAAGGCTGCACCCTACAGCTGGTGGCGCTGCTCGCTCAGGTAGTCGATGAGCAGCCGCAGGCGCAGTGGCAGGGGCTCCCTGGCCGGGTAGAGCAGGTTGACCGGGCGCGGGGCGGGCAGGGCATCCGCCAGGATCTCCTGCAGGGTGCCGCGTTCTAGCTCCTCGCGCAGCAGGGCGCGCGGCTGCAGCAGGATGCCGGCGTGGTTGAGGGCGGCCACCTTGAGGGCGCTGCCGTGGTTGCTGATGAAGGGACTGTCCCACAGGTGCAGCTGTTCGAGCGGAAAGGCCTCGGCCAGGCTCGACTGGCCGAGCCAGGGGCTGAATCCCAGGCAGTGGTGGCGGGCCAGATCCGCCAGCGTGAGGGGAGTACCGTGGCGTTGCAGGTAGTGCGGGGATGCGCAGAACACCGAATCGGAGCTGGCCAGGGGCCGGGCGATGTAGCCGGCGTCCTTGGGCTGGCCGACCCGGAAGATGAGATCGAAGCCGTCGCCGATGACGTCCACCAGCCGATCCGACAGGTCCAGCTCGATGCGGATCTGCGGGTAGCGCTCCATGAAGCGGCACAGCAGCGGCGTCAGCCGGTAGCTGCCGAAGGTGACGGGAGCATTGATGCGGATCCTGCCTGCCGCCTGGCCGGTATTGGCCAGGGTGTTCTGCTCCAGTTCCCGGTAGTGTTGCAACAGATTCTGGCAGCCGGCGAGGTACTCCTGGCCCGCCTCGGTCAGGCTCTGGCAACGGGTGTTGCGATTGAGCAGGCGGGAGCCGACCCTGGCCTCCAGCCACTTGATGTACTTGCCGACCATGGCCGGCGTCATCGCGAAACGATCCGCCACGGCGGCAAAACTGCCCGCGCGGGCAACCTCGACGAAGATCTCGATGGCCGTCAAGCGATCCACTCTAAACTCCTGGTTTATAAAGCCGAGCGCCACTATGTCTGGCTGGCGTCGCGGCTGTCAATATACTGGGCGGCAGCCAATCCATGCTGGAATCTTGCCCGATGACACTCGACTATTACGCCCTCTATCTGCTGCTCGCCATCGGCACCGTGCTGAGCCCGGGGCCCGCCGTGATCTACACCATAGGCAACACCCTGACCCGGGGCACCCGCCACGCCATCGCCGGCTTTTGCGGAGTGGCGGTGGGCATCCTGCTGGTGGCGAGCCTGGCCTCGCTGGCGGTGCTGTGGTTCACCCGCTGGCTGGCCGCGGGCCAGCAGATCCTCACCCTGGGCGGCGCGCTCTACCTGCTCTATCTGGGGCTCAACTCCTGGCGCCAACGGGCGGTGAGCCCGGTACCGGGGGCCGGGCAGGATCGGGATTGCCGTCGCAGCTTCATCAAGGGGGCGCTCATCAGCCTGCTCAACCCCAAGGCGATCATCTTCTTCACCAGCCTGTTTCCCCAGTTCATCGACTTTCGTCACGGGGCGCTGGGTCAGTGCATGCTGCTGGCGGTCACCTTCAGCGCCGTGGTGCTGGTGGTGCATGGCGGCTACTGCCTGGTGTTCCGCTGGGTAGGGGCGCAAGGCTATGGCGAACGCTTCGCCAGGGGGATCAACCGGCTGTCGGCGGTGATGTTCACCGGCTTCGCCCTGTTGCTGCTGTTCAAGGGGTTGAGGTAGGGGAAGAACCGGCAGCGAGCAGCCCGAATGGGGTGAGCAGGAAAAATAAGATTCCATTGGTGCTCTTTGTGCCGCATGCTCCCCGGTTCAGGGAGTGGGGCAAGGATAATCAGGACCCCAACTGACATGGTCGAGGCGATGCCCATGGCATGGCCTTTCAACAAGGTTGGCAACATGTCCTATTACGAACACGAGGTGGTCGGTCATCCCGACGTGGAATTGGGGTTGTGTGGCGAGCGTCAGGTACGCTACCGGATCCATGGTGCCGAACGGGCTGGCAGCGGCCTGGTGGTCTATATCCCGGGATTTGGCGGTGATCTGGGTGCCTACAGCCAGGTCTTTTGCGAGAAGGTGGCCGCGCAGCACGGTATGGCTGCACTTTGTGTCGACTATTTCTGCATGCGTTCGCGTCCGGCGGTGGGGGCCGTCATCTCCTTGCTGTCAGAGGAGCGTGAGCGTGCACTCGCCCTGTTGGGCTTGCCGGCCAAGACACCCGATACCGCGCTGCTGCGTGCGCTGGATGGTGTGCAGCCAGCTGCGCCGTTGCGCTTTCAGGGGGTGTTGGTACCCCCCGATGGGGCCTACCAGAACTTCGGGGTGATGGCTGCCCTCGATATCCTCAATGCCATCGAAGATGCGATGCTCCGTTACGGTGGCAATCGCGACAACCTGATACTGGTTGGCTCCTCCTACGGCGGCTACCTGGCGCAGCTGGTCAACAAGTTTCGCCCTGGCTATGCCCGCGCCCTGTTTGACAACTCCTCCTGGGCCGAGCCCAATCTGGCCTATGTGGTGGGACGGGACATCGGCGCGGTGGAGTATCAGTGCAGCCTGCAAGGTGGAGTGGAGCTGGCGCTGTGCGTGGACTCTCCCTGGCGGATGGTGGCCGGGCACCCGCACGAGTTCGATGTGGATGCCTTCATCATCCGGGCGTTCAGTGCCTCCCAGCTCGATCAGATGGCCGCGCAGGGGGGGACGCAGACCTTCTGTTTGATGGTGCACGCCATCCATGACGCCATCGCCCCTGCCGATGCCAAACTGGCCATGGCACGCGCCATGTTGGCACGGGGCTTCAATGCTGAGCTGATCTTGTTCGACGAGTCGAGTGTCGATGGTGAGTTCATTCGCAACATGGAGCACGGCATGGGGCTTTCCATGCTGCAGTTCTTCGCGCAGGGGCTGGCGCTGCTGGCCGAACGCTCGCCTGCCTTTACGGCCACTCGCGCTGCCGAGGTGACTCTGCATGCCGGTCACTCGGTCTATCAGCTGAACTTTGCCAACCCTGAGGTGCGGCTGCAACGCCAGCGGATCGAGGCCTGACGTTCTCAGCCGAGAGCCTGGAGCAGGGTGCTTGCCAATAAACAACGGGGGCTTGGCCCCCGTTGTTGTTATCGATGATTCGCGGCTCAGAGTTTGAACAGCGGGCGCAGGCGGATGCCGATCAGGCTGCCGGCGAGGGCCATCAGCATCCAGACCCAGCCGTGCAGGCTGCCGGAGGCGGTGCCGTCGAAGAAACCGCCGAGGTTGCAGGCGCTGTACATGGCGCCCATCCCCATCAGCAGGCCGCCGAGGATGGAGGCCAGGCTGTTGCCGAGCCGCATCGGGGCGAAGGTGCCGCCACCGCTGATGCAGCGCGCCAGCATGGCCCCCAGAATGCCGAGCCAGAACATGCCGACCATGGGGTTGATGAACAGCGGCTGGGCCAGCTTGGGGTGTCCCTCGAACAGGCCGAACAGGGAGGCGCCGCGCAGTGCCATGTCATAGACGGCGCCGGTGATGGTCCAGGCCGAGCCGTGCAGGGCGACGACGCTGGAGTTGAGCAGAGCTATGATGATGCCGCCGGTCAACACGGTGAAGCGGCCATCGCGCCAGAACAGGTTGCCGCCGCTGAAGAGGGGCTTGAGCTCGCCGGTGCGTTTGAGCTCGCTCTTGCGAAACAGCAGGAACAGCACGGCGACCAATGCCAGGTTGAGCAGCATGCCGCTCCAGATATTGCCGGTCAGGTCTTTTGCCAGTACCACATGGCTTGAGAAGGTGGCCTCCAGTTCGGGGCGGAACTGGTTGCTGATCAGGGTGCCTATGCCGTAGCAGAGCAGCACCAGCCAGAAGCGGGGTTGCCCCTCGCCGCAGCAGTAGAGGGTGCCGGTGGCGCAGACGCCTGCCAGCTGCATGCCGATGCCGAACAGGAAGGCGCCGACGATGAAGGGAATGCCGATGGCCATCACGTTGCCCACCATGGCATCGCCAAACAGGGCGTGGCTAAAGGAGAGGAAGCAGGTGAACAGCAGAATTTCGATGGCGATGGTGAGCAGGTGAACCCGCACGTAGTAGCTGTTGCGCTTGGTCAGCATCTCGCGCCAACCGAACACGATGCCGAAGCGGCTGAAGGAGAGGGTGAAGCCGAAGCCGAATCCGATCAGGGCCATCAGAGCCCATTTCATACCAAAGGTGTTGCCGAGCCAGAGTAACGCTCCCCCCGCGATTGCCACGATGGGGAGCGACCATTTTCGATTCATGCCTGTTGATCCTTATAGCTGGATGAAGAATTGGGAGTGCGGATCCTATTCCCTCATTGAGTCCAAGGCTATCGATTTAACCCAGCTGGGTGCGAATGGGGGCAGGACGGGCCCTGCCCCGGGGATCAATGGCGGGGTGGTGGCGCGAGGTGAAAGTGCTGGGTCTGGCGGGTCAGTGCCTGGGAGTTAGTCGCCACCGTATCGGCTTCGCTCGCCGCATGGCGGGCGCTGTCGTTGACCTTGGCCGCAAGGCGGGACATCTCGCCGACGTTGCTGTTGATGGCGTGGATCAGGCTCTTCTCCTGCTCCAGCAGGGCTCCGACCTGATCGATCCGTTGGCAGATCTCGCCGCAGCCCTGCTCAATGCTGGTGATGCTCTGCTTGGCGTCGGCCACGTGCTCCACCGTTTTGCCCACCCTGGCCAGCTCGGTGTCCATCTCGTTGACGGCCCGCTGGCTGGTATCCTGGATCCGGCCGATGATGCTGGTGATCTCCGTCGTGGCCTCGCCGGTGCGATTGGCAAGGGAGCGCACCTCGTCGGCCACCACTGCAAAGCCACGTCCCTGTTCGCCGGCCCGGGCGGCTTCGATGGCGGCGTTGAGCGCCAGCAGGTTGGTCTGCTCGGCGATACCGTGAATGGCCCCTGCCAGACCGGAGATCTGCTGGGACAGGCCGGCCAGGTCGCCGATGGTGCCGGAGACCCGCCTCACTCCGTCAGCCTGGGCACGGATCACCTGTTCCACCTCCTGAATGACCAGCCGGGTGGCATTGGCGTGGGCCTCGGAGCCCGACGTCATGCCGGTGACCTGCTGCAGCTGGGCATCGCTTTGCTGGATCAGGGCCTGCAGTTGCTCGATCACCTCTTCCACCTGACGGGCTGCGTCCACCTGGGCCAGGCTGTCGTCCACATGCTGGCGAGAGAGGCTGCTCAAGCCGGTGGCCTGCTGATGCAGCGTCCCCGCACTCTGCTGCAGGGCGGCGACCAGGGTGGAAAGTTGATCCCGCATCCGGCCGATGCGCTGGATCAGATCGCCGATGGCATCGTCGCCGGGAGGCGGCATGGGGCTGTCGAGGGCTCCCTCCGCAATGGCTGCGGTCGCCTTGCCGGCGGCCAGCAACCGTTGCTGAGTCGGTCGGCCCAGCCAGAAGACCAGGGCGCAGCCGGTCAGCGCGGCGACGAGCAGAAGCCAGTAGCACATCCGGGCGGTGAGGCTGAGCTGCGCCAGCTGCTCGGCGGCATACTGGCTGCCACGGCTGACGGTGGCATCGACTCCAAGCCGGTGGGCCAGGTACAGGGTGCGCAGCTGGGCGGCGATGGCCGCTGCCTGCTCGAGCCGGCCGGCCTGCACGGCCGGAATGAACTGACTGTCGAGCAGTTGCCAGAAACGTTCGGCCTGGGTGCGCTGTTCCCCCAGCAGGCTCTGCTTGAGCTGGTCGTCGAGTGTACTCTCCTGCCAGAAGCGATTGCGGTCGTTGAACTCCTGCTCCAGGCGGGCGAGCGATTGCAGCAACCCCTCCCGCTCGCTCGCCGCGGCATGCAGCAGGGTATAGACCTGCAGTTGCGCCTCGATGAGGTAGAGCGGGGGCGGCAGTATGTCCGCGACGACATCCTTGCCTTCGCCCATCTTATCCGCTGCGCTCTTCACCGAGTAGAGGCCAAAGAAGCTGATGGATATCAGGATGATGAAGATCAATATGCCCAGCGCCTGGCTGAACAGCAGCGAACGATCATGGATTGCCTTGAACATGTAACCCCCATATGAATCCGGCACATGGATAGCATAGCCTCATCCCGTATAAAGACCTGCCGCGCTGGCCATATCGCGGCGGGCACTGCTGTCAGTGGGGGCTGACGGAGCGATCGACATCACGGCCGGTCGGTTGAGCCATTCTCAAATAGGCGTTGAGAAGCGTTCGCGAGAAAATAGGAGAATGGCAATTCATGGCTGGTGATTTATTAAAATATGAATTTATATTTTGCGCCGCCAAATATTTCTGGGTAGAATCTTGGCGTGTTATCAACAGATGGAAGGATATTATGGAAAGCGACAGTTGTAGCCGATTGCACAGCGCGATGTGGACTAATCAGAACTGAGGTTGATATCCCTTTTTCTTCCTCACTCTGATCGCTCAGAGTGTGGCATCTAGCGAGTCATCCCGACTCTTGCAACCCAGTCCCGCCGGGACCTGCGTTGCTCCCCGGATTGTTCCACTCCCTCTGCGAGCCATGCCGCCTCGCGCCCCAGCAATTGCACGCCTTGCCACGTACGCCCTTTGTCATGGGCCCGGGGCTGCCCGTTGCGCCCGTTCACCGGATCTTTGGCGAACAGGGACAAACAGGCCGGCGTGAAATAACAGGATGGACAGCTCGTATTGAAAACAACGTGGTTTTCGATAGGCTGTGTTGCGAATTTAAATAATGAAGGTCTCTTCTTTATATATTTTGAAATATGCGCTGGCTATTTCTCAATATATTCATGGGGTGCGGTTGATTGCTCATGTGACCGGACCATGAACCCTCCTCATTATTATTCGGCCATCATGCCGTTATTGTTGCCTGTGGTTATCCTGATCTCCTTTATCGGTCCAGTCGCCCCGTTGCGGCCCTTGCCTCCTGTCGATAACGCCGCCGCGCGGATCTGTCCGCCGGCGATGACCTGCCGTGCCCTCGATATGCCGGGGCCGGCTTGCTGCCGCTCAACTCGGAGGAACCGTCATGACCGAAGAGCCCAAACCTAGACCCTCGGGGTCCACGCCTACCCACTCCTGATCCCCTGCGGGGACGGGATGCGGTGTCCTGACCCCTGATCCGACCCGGGCATGCCGGTGTGGTCGCGCAGACTGCTGTCTGCGGGCCGCCCAGTGTGCGGCGGCTGCCTGTTCGCTGCCGGGTCCATTGCCTTTTCACATCAGTACTGACGCCAGGCCCGACCCGCGACAGGGCTCGCTTGCGCGTAGAAATCAGGATAACGAGTCATGAAACAACATACCGCCAGCCGGCACAAGCAGCAGGGGTTCGTTGCCCCGGCCAGTGCCAGGGAGAAGCTCTCCTCCCGGGTGCTCGATGAGGCCGACAAGTCCCTCGAGTACACCCTGACCGCCGTGCGCGGCAACATCGATGGCCTCACCGCGACCGAGGCCGCCAACCGCCTGATCCAGTTTGGTCCCAACGAGGTGACCCACGACAAGCCGCCTCATGCGCTGATCCAGCTGCTGCAGGCGTTCAAGAACCCCTTCGTGATGGTGCTGATCGTGCTCGGGCTGGTCAGCTACGTGATGGACGTGCTGATGGCCGAGCCGGGCGACGAGGACTGGGTCAAGGTGATCATCCTCGGCGTCATGGTGGGCCTGAGCGGTCTGCTGCGCTTCTGGCAGGAGTACCGCTCCGCCAAGGCGGCCGAAGCGCTCAAGTCGCTGGTGCGCAACACCGCTACCGTGCAGCGCCGCCCCTCGCCCGGGGTCGCCCCCCAGCGCAAGGAGGTGGCGATGACCGAGCTGGTGGCCGGTGACATAGTGCACCTGCAGGCGGGGGACATGATCCCGGCCGACATCAAGCTGATCGAGTCCCGCGATCTCTTCATCAGCCAGGCGGTGCTGACCGGCGAAGCGCTGCCGGTGGAGAAGTACGACACCCTGGGTGCCGTGGCCGGCAAGTCGGCGGACGGCACCGGCGCAGGGGAGGCTGGGTTGCTCGATCTGCCCAACATCTGCTTTATGGGCACCAACGTGGTGAGCGGTACCGCCCGCGCCGTGGTGGTGGCCACCGGCAGCGATACCTATTTCGGTTCGCTGGCCCGCAATGTGGTGAGCCACAAGCGCATCGAGACCAGCTTCGATCGCGGCGTGAACAGCGTCACCAAGCTGCTTATTCGCTTCATGCTGGTGATGGTGCCCATCGTCTTCATGCTGAGCGGGGTCAGCAGCGGTGACTGGATGTCGGCGCTCACCTTCGCGCTGGCGGTGGCGGTGGGGCTCACCCCCGAGATGCTGCCGATGATCGTCTCCGCCAACCTGGCGCGCGGCGCGGTGGCCATGGCCAAACGCAAGGTGGTGGTGAAGCGGCTCAACTCGGTGCAGAACTTCGGCGCCATGGACGTGCTCTGCACCGACAAGACCGGTACCCTGACCCAGGACAAGATCATCCTCGAGCACCACTACGACGTGCGTGGCAAGCGGGACGACCGGATCCTGCAGCTGGCCTGGCTCAACAGCTTTCATCAGAGCGGTATGAAGAACCTGATGGACATCGCGGTGGTCGAGCACGCCGATGCGCTGGGGGAGAGCTGCAAGCCGGCCAATTACAGCAAGGTGGACGAACTGCCGTTCGACTTCGTGCGCCGGCGTCTGTCGGTGATTGTGCAGGATGATCTGGGCCAGCAGCTGATGGTCTCCAAGGGGGCGGTGGAAGAGATGCTGGCCGTCTCCAGCCAGATCGCCGATGGCCAGGAGGTGCGGGAGCTGACCGACGCCGATCGCCGTGCCCTGCTGCGCCAGAGCGAGGAGTTCAACGCCGAGGGCTATCGGGTGCTGATCGTGGCGACCCGCGAGATCCCGGCTACCGAGTGCAAGCAGAACTATCGCACCAGCGACGAGGTCAAGCTGGTGGTGCGCGGCTTCCTCACCTTCTTCGATCCGCCCAAGGACTCGGCCGCACCTGCCATCCGCGCCCTCAATGAGTACGGCGTGGCGGTCAAGGTGCTGACCGGCGACAACCCCATCATCACCAGCAAGGTGTGCCGTGATGTGGGGCTGGAGCCCGGCGTGCCGCTGCTTGGCAAGGATATCGAGGTGATGGACGACGTGGCGCTGTGCACCGTGGTCAAGCACACCACCATCTTCGCCAAGCTCACCCCGCTGCAGAAGTCGCGGGTGGTGAAGGCGCTACAGGCCAACGGCAACACGGTGGGTTTCCTCGGGGACGGCATCAACGATGCACCGGCGCTGCGGGATGCGGACGTGGGGATCTCGGTGGACAGCGGTGCCGACATCGCCAAGGAGACCGCCGACATCATCCTGCTGGAGAAGAGCCTGATGGTGCTGGAGGAGGGGGTGATCAAGGGGCGCGAGACCTTTGGCAATATCCTCAAGTACCTCAACATGACTG
The DNA here is from genome assembly GCF_041403025.1 of Aeromonas sp. S5(2024). Classification (NCBI taxonomy): domain Bacteria; kingdom Pseudomonadati; phylum Pseudomonadota; class Gammaproteobacteria; order Aeromonadales; family Aeromonadaceae; genus Aeromonas; species Aeromonas sp. S5(2024). Next base: position 41,673 of record NZ_JBGLRI010000012.1, read on the forward strand.
CCAGCTCCAACTTCGGCAACGTCTTCTCGGTGCTGGTGGCCTCCGCCTGGCTGCCTTGGGCGCCCATGCTGGCGATGCAGATGCTGATCCAGAACCTGGTGTATGACGTCTCCCAGATGCTGCTGCCGTGGGACAAGATGGACCCCGAGTTCCTCAAGCGGCCGCGCAAGTGGGAGGCGAGCAACATCAAGCGCTTCATGCTGTGGCTCGGCCCGACTTCGTCGGTGTTCGATATCAGCACCTACTGCCTGATGTGGTTCGTGTTCGGTGCCGGCGCCCTCTATGCCACCGCCAACGGCAGCATGGATCCGCTGGTCAACGGTCAGGCCATCATGAACTCAGGCTGGTTCATCGAGGGGCTGGTGTCGCAGACCCTGGTGGTGCACATGTTGCGTACCCGCAAGATCCCGTTCCTGCAGAGTACCGCCACCCTGCCGGTGCTGCTCTCCACCTCGATCGCCATCGCCATCGGCTGCTATCTGCCGTTCTCGCCGCTGGCCGAGCACTTCGGCTTCATCACCCTGGATGGGCCCAAGTACTTCATGTGGCTGGTGATCACCATGCTGGCCTACATGGGGCTGACCCAGACCGTCAAGAGCATCTACATCAAGCGCCACGGCCAGTGGTTCTGATGAAGGGCCAGTGAGAGGGCCGGTTACCCGGCCAGGAATAGTGAACGTAAAGAGGGATGGCCCGGGCCATCCCTCTTTTTCATGGCTGGCACATTGGTGTCAGTGCAGGACCAGGGCATAGGCCTCGCCGGCCATGCCGGTCAGGATGGAGAGGCTGACGGCGCCAAACAGCAGGCCGGTGACCAGGTTGAGCGGACGCTGCACGCGGCCGAGCAGGCGCTGGGCCCGCACGGTGGAGAGGCTCCAGGCCAGCACCCCGAACCAGATCAGGGAGAGCAGGAACAGCTGCAGCACCAGCAGGCCGCGGGTCAGGCCGTCCACCTGCGGCGTCACCATGGCGGCCAGCAGCCCCATGAAGAACAGCAGAGCCTTGGGGTTGAGCAGGTTGGTGGCAATGCCGCGCTGCACCCCCTTGCGCCAGCCCTGCGCCTCGCCGCCGGCGTGCAGGGTGAGCTCGGCCGAGCTGTGCCAGGCCGCCTTGAGCGCCCCCCAGCCGAGCCAGCCCAGATAGAGGGCGCCGACCACCTTCACCGTCATGAACAGCCAGGGGTGCTCGGCAATCAGCAGGCTGATGCCGGTGAGGCTGAGGGTGGCGTGCACCAGGATGGCGAGTGCGATGCCGAGTGCTGCGCCCAGCGCGGTGGGCCTGTGCAGGCTGGTGCGCAGGATCAACGCAAAGTCCGGGCCCGGGCTCGCCAGGGCGATGAGATGGATGAGACCTATGGTCAGAAACAGGCTGGTGAACATGGAAACCTCTGCGACAGTATCGAGTTCACAGCATGGCGGATTGTGGAGTCGCCGGATTGTAAAAGATTGCAGTGCGGAGTTAGTCGGCGCGCCCGCTGGCGGCCAGCATCTGCTGGCGAAAATCGGCAGGGGTAAGGCCGAACGCCTGGCGAAAGCCGTGGTGGAAGTGGCTCTGATCGAAGAAGCCGACCGCCAGCGCCACCTCGCTCACCGGCAGGCCGCTGCCGAGCAGGCGCTTGCTCTGTTCGAGCCGCAGTCGCTTGAGCCAGGCGTAGGGGGTCATGCCGGTCTTCTTCTTGAACTGGCGCAAGAAGGCGAAGCGATCCAGTCCGAACAGGGCGGCCAGATCCTCCAGACTGTGGCGTTCATCCAGCCGGGCCAGTAGATGGTCGCGCAGGTACCTGAGCTGGGGGTCGGCCAGGGCGTGGCGCTCCGGTGCCAGGTGCAGCAGCTCGCCGAGCAGGGCCAGCAGCTCGCTCTCCGCCAGCAGGCCGTCGGGGCTGGGGTTGTCCAGGTACATGTGCAGCCGGGCGAAGCCCTGATAGAGGTCGGGGCGGCGCTGCAGCCCCTGGTCGAAGAAGGGCTCCGGGCTGTCCGGCAGCCAGCGGGCCAGCTGCTCGGGGGCGATGGCGAACACCCGCACCTCGTACCCTTCCGGCAGCAGGCTGAGGCCGTCGTGCATCTCGTCCGGGTTGACGGTGGAGAGCTCGCCGCGCACCAGGTGGTGGCTGCTGCCCTTGTGGATGAATTTCTGGCCGCCCTGCTGCACCAGGCCTATGTGGTAGTCCAGGTGCACATGGCGGCCATAGCTGAACTCCCTGTGGTGGGAGTGGGAGAGTTCAACCCCCGGCAGCAGCCGGGATTGCCAGTAGTGGATGCGGGATTGGGGTGCGCTCATCGACTATTGATAACCTGAAACCCGAACGCGGGCTTGTAGATTATTGCAGCGCTGCGCCCCCTTGCCGTCAAGCCTGCTCCGCTGCCTGCCGGCGCTTGCCGCTGCGCAGCCCGTCCAGACTGAACAGCACCAGCGCGCTCCAGATGAAGGCGAAGGTGATCATCTTGTCCAGCGCCAGCGCCTCGCCATAGAGGGTGACCGCCAGGATGAACATCAGGCTCGGCCCTATGTACTGGAAGAAGCCCAGGGTGGAGAGCTTGAGCCGGGTGGCGGCGGCGGTGAAGCAGAGCAGGGGAGCTGTGGTGACCGCACCGGCGGCGATCAGCAGCAGGTTGAGGTGCCAGTCATTCTGGGTGAGATGGCTGGTGGGGCTGTCGGCAAATCCCCACAGATAGATGGCGGCCGGCGGCAGCATGATCAGGGTTTCGATCAAGAGGCCGGTCAACGCATCGAGGGCCAGCTTCTTGCGGATCAGACCGTAGATGGCGAAGCTCGAGGCCAGCACCAGCGCGATCCAGGGCAGGGAGCCGAAGGCGATGATCTGGATCGCGACACCGATCGCTGCCAGCCCGACCGCCCACCACTGCAGCCGGCGCAGCTTCTCGCTCAGGAACAGCATGCCGAGCAGCACGTTGAACAGCGGGTTGATGTAGTAGCCGAGGCTGGCATCCAGCATGTGGCCGTTGTTGATGGCCCAGATGAACAGCAGCCAGTTGCCGCCGACCGTGATGGAGGTAAAGGCCAGGGTGAGCAGCACTTTCGGCTGGCGCAGCACCGCCTGTACCTTGTGCCACTGGCGGCCAAGCAGGGTCAGCACCATCAGCAGGGCGCACGACCAGATCATCCGGTGGGTCAGGATCTCGGCGGCCGGCACGGCGGCAATGGTCTTGAAGTAGATGGGGGCCAACCCCCAAAGGGTATAGGCGCACAAGGCGTAGATGACGCCCTGGCGCTGAACGTGTTGCTGCATGCGGATAACCTTCACTGGAGAGTTGGATGCGGGAAAACATCGCAAAAAATCAGTGTAGCGATCCTTTTGCGGGGAAAGAAGTTAATAAATGATGATCAGCGGATTTTAACGGCGTACTGCCCGGCTCAGCGGCCACCACCACGGCGGATCTTGTCTACATCCAGCAACAGCCACAGCATGAGAGCGATGGCGGAGATCCACGGACCCCAAGTCACGTAGGCCTCGCCGTGTCCCAGCATGTAGAACAGCAGCGGCAGTCCTATCACCAGAAACAGTACACTTCCCAGAAAAAATAACATTTTTATCTTTATATTTAAGGGCTTGTCTATTTGATGATTATATCGATTGAGGCCGGCGATGAAAGGGCAAAAATGAAAAAGGGGGATTTCTCCCCCCAATTCGCAGATAAGCGTCATTTCTAATGCTATTCGAGCTGGATCCAGGTGCTTTTCAGCTCGGTGTACTTTTCCAGCGCATGCAGTGACTTGTCGCGACCGTTGCCGGACTGCTTGAAGCCGCCGAACGGCATGGTCATGTCGCCGCCATCCCAGTTGTTGACGAACACGGTGCCGGCGCGCAGGGCGCGGGAGCCTTTCACCGCCTTGTTGAGATCCGCCGTCCAGATCGCGGCGGCCAGACCGTAGTCGGTGTCGTTGCCGAGCGCAATGGCCTCTTCCAGCGTGTCGAAGCCGGTCACCGCCAGCACCGGGCCGAAGATCTCCTCGCGGAAGATGCGCATCTCGGGGGTCACCTCGTCGAAGATGGTGGGTTCGATGTAGAAGCCGCCGCTCTCGGTATTGGTGCGCTTGCCCCCCAGCAGCAGCTTGGCGCCCTCCTGCTGGCCGATGGCGATGTAGTTGAGCACCTGCTCCATCTGGATGTGGTCCACCATGGCGCCGATGCGGGTGGCAGGGTCGAGCGGGTTGGCCGAGATCCATTCGCGGGCATGGGCCAGCAGCCGGTCCATGAACTGCGGCTTGATGCTGTTTTGCACCAGCAGGCGGGAGGCGGCGGTACACACCTCACCCTGGTTGTAGAAGATGGCGCCGGCGGCGCTTTTGGCGGCGGCGTCCAGGTCAGGCGCGTCCGCCAGTATGATGTTGGGGCTCTTGCCGCCGCACTCCATAAAGGCGCGCTTGAGGTTCGACTTGCCGGAGCACTGCACCAGATGCTTGCCGATCTTGGTGGAGCCGGTGAAGGTGATGCAGTCGACGTCCATGTGCATGGCCAGCGCCTCACCGACCGTGTGGCCGAAGCCGGGCAGCACGTTGAACACGCCGTCGGGGATGCCTGCCTCCTTGGCCAGACCGGCGATGCGCAGGGCGGTGAGCGGGGATTTCTCGGAGGGTTTCAGGATCACCGAGTTGCCGGTGGCCAGTGCCGGCCCCAGCTTCCAGCAGGCCATCACCAGCGGGAAGTTCCACGGTACGATGGCGGCGACCACCCCGAGCGGTTCGCGGGTCACCAGCGCCAGGGCTGACTCCTCGACCGGCGCGACCTGATCGTAAATCTTGTCGATGGCTTCGGCGTTCCAGGCGATGCAGTTGGCTGCGGCGGGGGCGTCATAGCCCATGGCGTCGCCGATGGGCTTGCCCATGTCGAGCGACTCCAGCAACGCCAGCTCCACCTTGTTGAGCCGCATCAGTTCGGCGAAGCGCTGCAGGATCTGCTTGCGCTGCTTGGGCGGCAGACCGCTCCAGCGTTTGTCGTCGAAGGCGGTGCGGGCAGCCTGCACCGCCAGTTCGGCATCGGCGGCGTCACAGGCGGCGACCTTGGTCAGCAGCTTGCCGTTGGCCGGGTTGATGCAGTCGAAGGTGGCGCCGTTGATGGCGTCCCGGTAGCTGCCGTCGATGAAGGCTTGCGAGGGCAGGGTCAGGTGGGAGGCCTTGTGTTGCCACTGGGCCAGGGTCAGGTCACTCATGTTCACTCCTTGAACCGGCAAAAAGTCAGTTTCCGCGTATCAATATGCTAAACATTCTGCCGCTTGTAAATCCATCTTGTAACAATTCGTTAAACACTTTGCCAGTTTGGCCTCATCCGGAATCCGTCCCGGCGAGGGTATCCGGCGGGGCAAACCGCACCGCAAGCGCGGGCCGTCGGCGCCTGCCAAAGCGGGGGCCGGCGCGAAGGGGCTGGTCGCTGTGCCGGGTCCGCCAAAGGGCGGGATCTCCCCTCTCATGGCTTAGAAGCTGGCGGGGGTGTTGGCCGAGATCAGCACGCATTCGTGCTCATCCACATTGCGGAAACGGTGCGGGGTGCGGCTGTCGAAGTAGTAGCCGTCTCCCGGCGTCAGCAGGTAGACCTGCTCGCCGACGGTGACCTCCACCTGGCCCTGGATGACGATGCCGCACTCTTCGCCTTCGTGGCTCAGCATGTCGTCACCCGTGTCGGCGCCCGGTGGCAGTATCTCCTGCATCATGCCGATGGCGCGGTTGGCGCGGCTGTGGCCCACCAGGCGGTAGCTGATGGGGTGGGTACCGAGGTCCGGCATGTCGGCAGCGCGAAAGATCACCTCGGAGTCCATCTCCGTCTCATCGGTGAAGAAGGTGGCCAGCGACATGGGAATGCCTTCCAGCACCTTGCGCAGGGAGGCGACCGAGGGGCTCACCTGATTTTTCTCGATCTGGGAGATAAAGCCGTTGGTCACACCGGAGCGTTTCGCCAGCTCGCGCTGGGAGAGGGCCGCCTTGGTGCGAACCGCCTTGAGGCGGTGACCGATATCCATCGATAGACACTCCTTGACTGTTTACTATTATTAAATTTGTGTTAAATATCTTATACCACCCCGCTCAGAGCAGCTAGCCGGGTGATACCATATGGGGCAAGTTTGAGCCCTTTTTTAAGATTTCAGGTGTTTAATTTAATAGGCATTGGCCGATAGTTACTAAACACCTTAAGGATGAGGTGACCATGAAACCGATCAGCGACATCAATACCCCCTCCGACATGTCCGCTTTCTGGATGCCGTTCACCGCCAACCAGCAGTTCAAGGCGGCGCCGCGCATCCTGAAGTCGGCAGAGGGGATGTATTATCACTCAGAGGATGGCCGCAAGATACTGGATGGCACTGCCGGGCTCTGGTGTTGCAACGCGGGTCATGGTCGGCGCGAGATTGCCGAGGCGGTTTCCCAGCAGATTTCCCACCTCGATTTTGCCCCGACATTCCAGATGGGGCACCCCCTGCCGTTCGAGCTGGCCAACCGGCTGGTGGAGATCGCCCCCAAGGGGCTTGGCCACGTCTTCTATACCAACTCCGGTTCGGAATCGGTGGATACCGCGCTCAAGATCGCGCTGGCCTGGCAGCGGGCGCGCGGCCAAGGCACCCGTACCCGGCTGATCGGCCGTGAGCGCGGTTACCACGGGGTCGGTTTCGGCGGCATCTCGGTAGGCGGCATCCCCGGCAACCGCAAGTGGTTTGGCTCCCTGCTGACTGGGGTGGATCACCTGCCCCATACCCTCAACATCGCCAAGAATGCCTTCACCAAGGGGCTGCCCGAGGAGGATGTGGCGCTGGCCGACGAGCTGGAGAAGATCGTCTTCCTGCACGATGCCAGCAACATAGCGGCGGTGATCGTCGAGCCCATCGCCGGCAGTACCGGCGTGTTGATGCCACCCAAAGGCTACCTCAAGCGGCTGCGGGAGATCTGCACCAAACACGGCATCCTGCTGATCTTCGACGAAGTGATCACTGGCTTCGGCCGCCTCGGTGCCCCCTTCGCCGCCCAGGAGTTCGACGTCATCCCCGACATGATCACCTGTGCCAAGGGGCTGACCAACGGCGCCATCCCCATGGGGGCCGTGCTGGTGAGCAACGCCATCTATGACGACATGATGGCGGCCGGCAAGGGGGCCATCGAGCTGTTCCACGGCTACACCTACTCCGGCCATCCGGTGGCCGCCGCCGCGGGCCTGGCGACCCTCGAGATCTATCGCAACGAGAACCTGCTGAGCCGCGCCGCCGATCTGGCGGGCTACTGGGAGGAGGCGGCCCATTCGCTCAAGGGCTGCAAGCACGTGAAGGATGTGCGCAACTACGGGCTGGTAGCGGGCATCGAGCTCGAATCCATACCGGATGCGCCGGGCAAGCGCGCCTACGAGGTGTTCGTACGCTGCTTCGAGAAGGGGGCGCTGATCCGGGTCACCGGCGACATCATCGCCCTGTCGCCGCCCCTCATCATCGAGCGCAGCCAGATCGACGATCTCTTCACCCTGCTGCAGGACGCCCTGCAGGCCCAGGACTGACTTTTAACCGGTTGATGGCGCCCGTCGCGGCGCCACTTGCCCGTGCCTGCTCCCCGGGGCGGCGCGGGCAGGCACGCATAACCCATCACGGAGGATTTATGACATACAGGGTCAGCAACTTCATCGACGGCGAGACGACCGAGAGCCGCAGCGAGCGCTTCGGGGCCATCTTCAATCCCGCTACCGGCCAGCAGCAGGGTCAGGTGGTGCTCAGCACCGCCGCCGAGTGCCAGGATGCCATCGCCAGCGCCGAGCGTGCCCTGGCCGACTGGGCGCAGACTCCGCCGCTGGTGCGGGCCCGGGTGCTGTTTCGCTTCAAGGAGTTGATGGAGCAGCACAGGGACGATCTGGCGCGGCTGATCAGCCGCGAGCATGGCAAGGTGTTCTCCGACGCTCAGGGCGAGCTGACCCGCGGCCTCGAGGTGGTGGAGTTTGCCTGCGGCATCCCCCATCTGCTCAAGGGGGAGCACTCCCTCAACGTGGGGCGCGGGGTCGACAGCCACTCCATGATGCAGCCGGTGGGCGTCTGCGCCGGCATCACTCCGTTCAACTTTCCGGCCATGGTGCCGCTGTGGATGTTCCCGGTGGCCATCGCCTGCGGCAACACCTTCATCCTCAAGCCCTCCGAGAAGGATCCGTCCCTCTCCCTGCGCATGGCCGAGCTGCTCAAGCAGGCGGGCCTGCCGGACGGGGTGCTCAACGTGGTGAACGGTGACAAGGAGGTGGTGGATGTGCTGCTGACCGACCCGCGGGTCGGTGCCGTGTCGTTCGTCGGCTCCACCCCCATCGCCCAGTACATCTATGCCACCGCCTCGGCCCACGGCAAGCGGGTGCAGGCGCTGGGCGGCGCCAAGAACCACATGCTGGTGATGCCGGATGCGGATCTCGAGCTGGCGGTCTCCGCCCTGATGGGGGCGGCCTACGGTGCGGCCGGCGAGCGCTGCATGGCCATTTCGGTGGCCGTGGTGGTGGGGGATGAGACGGCCGATGCGCTGGTGGCCAGGCTGTCGCCGCTGGTGGCTGCGCTGCGGGTGGGCCCGGGACTGGGCCAGAGCCCGGAGAACGAGATGGGGCCGCTCATCAGCCGCGAGCACCTGGCCAAGGTGCGCGGCTATGTGGATCAGGGGGTGGCCGAGGGGGCCGAGCTGGTGGTGGACGGCCGGGGCCTGAGCCATGGCGAGGGTTACTTCATCGGCGGCAGCCTGTTCGATCGGGTCGGCCCCGAGATGCGTATCTACCGGGAGGAGATCTTCGGCCCTGTGCTGGCCATCGTGCGGGCGCCGGACTACGAGACGGCGCTCAGGCTCATCAACGAACACGAGTACGGCAACGGCACCGCCATCTTCACCTGTGACGGCGACACCGCGCGGGACTTCACCGCCCGCGTGCAGGTCGGTATGGTAGGGGTGAACGTTCCCATCCCGGTGCCCATGGCGTTTCACAGCTTTGGCGGCTGGAAGCGGTCCATCTTCGGGCCGCTCAACATGCACGGACCGGATGGGGTGCGCTTCTATACCCGGATGAAGACGGTGACTGCCCGCTGGCCCCAGAGCCTGCGGGCGGGCGCGGAGTTCTCCATGCCGACCATGAAGTAATCAACCATGCAGCAGCTAGCCCGGACATGGCCGGTGGCAGGAATCCACCTTCGTTCGCCGCTATCACTGTGAAGGAGTAACAGATGCGACTGGGAATTCTCGATTGTGACCGGCTGGACCCCGACTTGGTGGGGGATTTCGGCCCCGTTTACTCCGAGATGTTTATCAAGGGCTTCCGGGCACTGGCCCCCGGGCTGGAGTTTCGGGTCTGGTCGGCGCTCGATGGCGAGCTGCCGGCCGATCTGCACGAGTGCGATGCCTGGCTCATCACCGGCTCGCGCCACGATGCCTACAGCGACATCCCCTGGATCCGGGCGCTGCGCGACTGGATCCGGCGCGCCCACGATGCCGACGTCAAGCTGGCCGGGGTCTGCTTCGGCCACCAGGTGATCGCCCAGGCGCTGGGGGGCGAGGTGATGAAGTCCACCAAGGGCTGGGGGCTGGGGGTGTCGGTCCATCCCATGCTGGCGCGGCAACCCTGGATGGAGCCTGGGCTCGAGACCATCCGGATCTTGGCCAGCCACCAGGATCAGGTGGAGCAGCTGCCGCCGGGGGCCACCCGGTTGGCGGGCAATGATTTTTGTCCCAATTTCATGTTTTTGCAGGGTGACCACATAGTGGCCATCCAGGGACATCCGGAATTCTCGGTGGCGTACAACCGGGCGCTGATCGAGCGGAGGCGGGATCTGCTGCCGGACGATCGTTACCAGCGCAGCCTCTCCTCGCTGGAGGGAGAGGTGGATTCGGCCACCATGATGCAGTGGTTGTTGCAATTTTTGGGCATCCTGCCCGGCGCCGACACGGCCGCCGGCGGGATCACAGCAGGAGAGCGAGCATGATTATTGGCGTACCCAAGGAAATCAAAAACCATGAATACCGGGTCGGCATGACTCCCGCCGGAGTGCAGGAGCTGACGGCCCGGGGACACAAGGTGCTGGTGCAGCAGCAGGGAGGCGAGGCGATCGGGCTGTCCGACGCCGAGTACCAGGCAGCCGGTGCCGAACTGGTGGCCAGCGCGGCGGAGATCTTCGCCCGGGCCGAGATGATAGTGAAGGTGAAGGAGCCCCAGCCAGAGGAGTGCGAACTGCTCAGGCCGGGTCAGCTGCTGTTCACCTACCTGCACCTGGCGCCGGATCCGGTGCAGACCCAACTGCTGGTGCACTCGGGGGCGGTGGCCATCGCCTACGAGACGGTGACCGACGATCGCGGCGGCCTGCCGCTGCTGGCGCCCATGTCCGAGGTGGCGGGGCGGATGGCGATCCAGGCCGGCGCCCACAGCCTGGAGAAGGCGCAGGGGGGCAACGGCACCCTGCTGGGCGGGGTGCCTGCGGTGGCGCCCGCCAAGGTGGTGGTGCTGGGCGGCGGGGTGGTCGGTGTCAACTCGGCGCGCATGGCGCTGGGACTGGGGGCCGACGTCACCATCCTGGATCGCTCTCTGCCGCGTCTGCGGGAGCTGGACAGCCTGTACGGCCCGGCCCTCAAGACCCTCTACTCCACCCGTACCAATATCGAGGCGTGTATCGCCCAGGCCGATCTGGTGATCGGTGCCGTGCTGATCCCGGGGGCGGCGGCGCCCAAGCTGCTGACCCGCGACATGCTCAAGCTGATGCGCAAGGGCTCGGTGTTGGTGGATGTGGCGATCGATCAGGGCGGCTGTTTCGAGACCTCCCACCCGACCACCCACGAGGAGCCCACCTACGTGGTGGACGGCATCATCCACTACTGCGTGGCCAACATGCCGGGCGGGGTGGCGCGCACCTCCACCTTCGCGCTGACCAACGCCACCCTGCCGTTCGTGCTGGCGCTGGCCGACAAGGGCTATGCCCGGGCGCTGCAGGACGATCGCCACCTGCGAGCCGGTCTGAACGTGTTCAAGGGCAAGATCACCCAGGCGGCGGTGGCGCAGGCGCTCGGCTACGAGTACGTCAGCGCCGAGTCGGTACTGGGCTGATGCAGCCGTCGCGCGCTCGCTCGGCAAACGTCGAGCGGGCTCACAAACCCCGCGATTTCAGGGAGGGCCGTCACGGCCCTTTCTCATATACTGGGCTCCCCTGTCAGTGAGGTCTCTTCATGTCCCGCATTCTGCTGCTCGCCAATCTCAACTGTGATCACGTGCTCTCTCTCTCCGAACCCCTGGTGGCCGGTGCCCGCCTGCAATACCTGGATCAGGGCCGCCGGCTCGGCGGTGGCGCCGCCAACACCGGCATCGGGCTGGTGTGGGCCGGCCACGAGGTGACCATCGCCTCGCGCATCGGGCTGGACGAAACCGGCGACTGGCTGCTGGAGCAGGCGGCGGGCTACGGCCTGGACTGCAGCCATGTGGAGCGCTTTGGCGGTGAGACCGGCGAGCTGCTGATCCTGGTGGACTCCACCGGCGAGCGCACCATCCTCCGGCGGCCACGGCGCCCGGATCTGCCGGGGGATCTGCCGAGCGAGGGGGTGGACTGCCTCTATGTGAATTACCCGGGCACGGCCATCATCGGCTACATGCGCCAGATGCTCGGCAAGAGCTTCGTGGTGGCCCAGTATCCCAAGGGCGGCCAGGCGCGTCGCCCCTGCCACGTGCTGGTGGCCTCCCGCTCCGACCTCGGCGAGGTGGACGACCCCTGGCAGCATGCCCGCCAGATCGCCGGCGAGCAGCTGGCCTGGCTGGTGTTGACCGAAGGCAAGGCGGGGGCGGTGGCCATTCACGGCGAGGAGCAGATCCGGGTGGCGGCGCGGCCGGTGTCGGTGGTGGACACCACGGGGGCGGGGGATGCCTTCGCCGGCGGCCTGATCCACGGGCTGGCACGAGGCATGGCGATCCGGGATGCGCTGCAGTGCGCGGTGGACTGGGGCGCCTTCGCGGTCGCTTCCGAGAGTTCCATCCCCTCCAGCGCCCTGAAAAACTGGCTCAGGCTGCCGCACTGAGCCGCCATGAACCCTTGCCGATGAGGTCGCCTTGCACGGGCCGAGGCGGAGGGGAAAACCGGCGAATTTAACCGCCATAACCCCCCAAAACCTTGGACTAACTCTGCAAGTTTGCGATCAATCAAAGAAAGTGTCGATTTATGTGCATCTTCATCGACACCCGCCTGAGCTGCTCTTAACCTTGTCATTCCACGACTCAGATTAAGATGCGGATCTTGCGCGGGCGCAAGCGCTTCCCCGCCTCTTAGCTTTAGGTTGTCGTCCTGATTTCTGACTTGTAGTAAGAGGCAAGTGCGACCATGCAACTGACACGATTTACCGACTATGCCCTGCGTACCCTGACTTTTCTGGCGGTTCAGCCGGGAGATCGCCTGTCGACCATCACCGAGGTGGCCGATACCTTTGCCATCTCCCGCAACCACGTGGTCAAGATAGTGCATCAGCTCGGCATCAAGGGGTACATAGAGACGGTGCGTGGCAAGCATGGCGGCATCCGCCTCGGCCGTTCAGCAGTCTCCATCAACCTGCGTGACGTGGTGATGGACATGGAGCACGTGCTCTGCCCGGTGGACTGCAAGCGCGAGAACTGCCGCCTCTCCGGTGGCTGCCGTATTCAGGGTATTCTGCGCCGCGCCATGAACGCCTTCCTCGAGGTGCTGGGGGAGTACACTCTGGCCGATGCGGTGCGTGATCCGACCCGGCTCTGCCACCTGCTCGGCATCGAACAGGATTCGATTCTGGCCATGGCATAAGCCAGGCAAGCATGACAAAGGGGCCCACGGGCCCCTTTGTCATGTCCGGGATTTGGGTTCAGAGCTGGGGGATCAGGGTGATGGCGCCGTGCAGGCAGGCGAGACCGCAGGCGCCGCAGCCGTCGCAGGCCGCCATGTTGATGCTGACGCCGTCGGCGGTGGCCTTGATCGCCTGCTGGGGGCAGGCATCTTCACACAGCAGGCAGTAGAAGCCTTGCCGGGCCTGGCAGCTGGCCTCGATCCGCACCCGGGTCTGCACCTGGCGGCCCAGCTGCAGGTCGAGGGCGCCGGTCGGACAAGCTCTGGCGCAACTGCCGCAGTAGCTGCACTGGCCGCAGGCGAGATCCAGCACGGGAGTGCCGGCGATGGGGGTGTCGTCATATTCGGGCTGGTTGGCCGGTTTGAGCAGGCCGTTGGGACAGGCCTTGAAGCATTCACCGCAGCGGGAGCAGAGAGAGAGGAACTGGGACTCTTCGATGGCCCAGGGGGGACGCGCTTCGTGACAAACCACCTCCGGTTTGCGAGAGCCCCCCAATGCTTGCGTCAGCCAGCGACAGAAAAAATGAGTCATGCTCACCCCTGATACCTATTAGGGGTTAATTTTATCCAAGTTTCCCTTCGCAAGCCAGAGAATAGCGCCGGCCAGGATCGCAAGCCGGGTTGCCCTTGTGTAAGCTAGGCGGGTCTTTTTGCAGGATTGAATGAACTCATGTGGTTATTTCTGTGGCGTGCTTCTCTGCTCTATGTCTTCCCCTTGCTGATGTGGGGCTACTGCCGCATCAAGGGGATCGAATTCGTCGAGCTCGACACCGGAGTTAACAGTCACAAGTGGGTGGTGCTGGCCGCCTATCTGCTCTACGTGCTGCTCTGGCTGCTGCTCAACCGCTATCTCGAACTCTTTCTGCGTCAGCGGAGCCGCAAATGATCGAGCCCGGGCTCTGGAGCCTGCTGCTGGCTGGCGCCGTGCTGGCGGTCGGCCTTGGCTGGCTGGCGGGCCGGCGTGGTGCGGCCCAGCTGGCCCAGCAAGTGCTGCTGAGCGAGGAGCGCCAGCAGGCGCTGCAGGATCGCTGTGACGAGCTGCAGGATGAAAAGTTGCAGAGCCAGCAGAAGCTGGAGCAGCAGCAGACTCTGCTGATCAAGCTCACCGCGCGTCTCAAGGATGCCGAGGCCACCCTGCGCAGCGAGCGGCTGGCCGCCGCCGAGAAGCTGCAACTGCAACAGGAGGCAGAGCTGCGGCTCAGCCAGCAGTTCGAGAACCTCGCCAACCGGATCTTCGAGCAAAACTCGGGCAACTTCCGCGAGCTGAACCAGAACAGCCTGGATCTGCTGCTGACGCCGCTCAAGGAGCAGCTCGAGGGCTTTCGTCGCCAGGTGGGGGAGACCCACGCCCAGGAGACGGCCCAGCGCCACAGCCTCAAGTTCGAGCTGGAGCGCCTGGCCGAGCTCAACGCCCGCATGACCGAGGAGGCGGCGGCGCTGACCCGCGCCCTCAAGGGCGACAGCAAGCAGCAGGGCAACTGGGGCGAAGTGGTGCTGGCGCGGATCCTCAGCGAATGCGGCCTGCGCGAAGGCCACGAGTACCACACCCAGGTCAACATCGAGGTGGACAAGGGCAAGCGCTATCAGCCTGACGTCATCGTTCACCTGCCGCAGGACAAGGACATCATCATCGACGCCAAGGTGTCGCTGACCGCCTACGAGCGCTGGTACAACAGCGATGACGAGCTGGAGAAGGCGGTGGCGCTGAAAGAGCACGTCGCCTCGGTGCGCAACCACATCCGCGAGCTGGGCCGCAAGGATTACCAGCAGCTGCCCGGGGTGCGCACCCTCGATTACGTGCTGATGTTCGTGGCGGTGGAGCCCGCCTTCCTCACCGCGGTGGAGGCCGATCCCTCGCTGGTGCGATTCGGGCTCGACAACAACATCCTGCTGGTGAGCCCCACCAACCTGATGGTGGCGCTGCGCACCATAGAGAACCTGTGGCGTTACGAGCGGCAGAACCAGAATGCCCGCCAGATCGCCGAGCGGGCCGGCCGCCTCTACGAGAAGCTGCGGCTGTTCGTGGAGGAGATGCAGCAGCTGGGTGGCAGCCTGCACCGGGCACAGGAGAGCTACGACAAGGCGATGGGGCGGCTGGTCAACGGGCGCGGCAACCTGATCGCCCAGGTGGAGCGCTTTCGTGAGCTGGGGGTGGAGGTGACCAAGACCCTGCCCGAACCGCTGGTCAACCGGGCGCTGGAGCGGGAAGACCCGGCCGAGTGAGGCGGGGCCTCATGCTTCATGCAACAAGAAGGGCAGCCAGTGGCTGCCCTTCTGCATTTCTTCGTCTTGATACCCTTCGCCATTCGATCTCGCGAACTCGCTGGTTACTGCTTCCAGAAGGAGGGGAAGAAGAGCACCGCCACGGTCAGGATCTCGAGCCGTCCCAGCAGCATGCCGAACGACAGGATCCACTTGGCCGAGTCGGGCAGGGTGGCGAAGTTGGTGCTGGGGCCGATGACCGGTCCCATGCCCGGACCCACGTTGGCCACGGCGGTGATGGAGCCCGAGATGGCGGTCAGGGGATCCAGCCCGATGGCGGCGAGCAGGGCGGCGATCAGCAGGATGACGGCGAAGTAGGCCAGCACGAACGAAATCATCGAGCGGATGATGGCGTCGTTGACCGGGCGGCCGTTGTACTTCTGCGGGAAGACGCCGGAGGGGTGCATCAGCTGGCGCATCTGCTTCTTGAACAGGGCGAACGCCACCTGTACCCGGAAGATCTTGAGGCCGCCGGCGGTGGAGCCGGAGCAGGCGCCGAGGGCCAGCAAGATGATGAAGATGATGCTGGTGAGCGGGCCCCAGGTGCCGAAGTCACCAAGCCCGAAGCCGGTGGTGGTGAGCACAGAGACGATGTTGAAGCAGCTGATGCGCAGGGCATCCATGAAGCCGTAGATGTCCCTTAGCCACAGGTAGAAGGTGACCACCACGGTGACCCAGACCACCAGCCAGAAGAAACCCTGTACCTGGGCGTCCTTGAGCAGGCTGTTGTCGCGCCGGCTCAGGCTCTGCACGTAGAGCAGGAAGGGCAGGCCGCCGAGGAACATGAAGACGGTACCGATCCAGTGCGCCGAGTTGGAGAAGTGGGACATGGATTGATCGGAGGTGGAGTAGCCGCCGGTGCTGAGGGTGGTCATCGAGTGGTTGACCGCCTCGAACAGGGTCATGCCGCTCACCCAGTAGGCCAGGAAGCAGAGCATGGAGAGCACCAGGTAGACCAGCACTATGTTGTTGGCCACCGTCTTGGCGCGCGGCGCACTCTTGTCGGACCAATCCGAGCTCTCGGTCTGGAACAGCTTCATGCCGCCCACGTTGAGGTAGGGCAGCACCGCCACCGCCATCACGATGAAGCCCACCCCGCCCAGCCACTGCAGGATGGAGCGCCACAGCAATATGCTGTGGGCCATGCCGTCGAGCCCCGACAGCACGGTGGAGCCGGTGGTGGTGACCCCCGACATGGTCTCGAAGTAGGCGTCGGTGAAGTCGATGTGGTTGATGAAGAAGAAGGGCAGGGCGCCGAAGATGCAGGCCACCACCCAGACCGAGGTGGTGAGCAGAAACATCTCCCGCACGCCGAGGTGGAACACCGCCTTGCGGCCGTAATGCAGGCAAAGCAGGGCGGCACCGTGGGTGATCAGCACCGACTTGAGAAACTCGACGAACCCCTCGGAGCCGGTCAGCAGGGCCAGCAGGGTGGGCAGCCACATGAACAGGGCCAGCTTGGAGAGCACCAGCCCGAGGGTGAAGATGATGGGACGCAGCTTGATCATGCAAGATAACCTGGTCGTTGATTGACAAAAGACCCGGACAATCCCTGGTAGAGGCTGTGCCGGGTCCGGGTTGTGCTGCCTGGGTGCATGGGCAGATTACAGGAAGAAGGGACTTGGCTGGAACAGACGTTCCACTTCCGGAATGTACTTCTTGTCCACCAGGAACATCACCACGTGGTCATCCTGCTGGATCTGGGTCCGGTCGTGGGCGATCAGCACCTCGTCACCGCGCACGATGGCGCCGATGGTGGTGCCGGGCGGCAGCTTGAGCTCGCCCACCGTTTTGCCGACCACCTTGGAGGTGTTCTCGTCACCGTGGGCGATCGCCTCGATGGCCTCGGCCGCGCCGCGGCGCAGGCTGTAGACGTTGGCAATGTCGGCCCGGCGTACGTGGGTCAACAGGGCCGAGATGGTGGCCTGCTGCGGCGAGATGGCGATGTCGATAGAGCCGCCCTGCACCAGATCCACGTAGGCGCTGCGCTGGATCAGCACCATGGTCTTCTTGGCGCCCATCTTCTTGGCGAGCAGGGCCGACATGATGTTGGCCTCGTCCTCGTTGGTCACCGCGATGAAGACGTCGATCTGGTCGATGTGCTCCTCCGCCAGCAGCTCCTGATCCGCCGCGTCGCCGCAGAAGACGATGGTGTTTTCCAGCACCTCGGAGAGCTGCTCCGCCCGCTTCTGGTTGCGCTCGATCAGCTTCACGCTGTAGCGCTTCTCCAGCTGGCGGGCGAGGCCGGCACCGATGTTGCCGCCGCCGACGATCATGATGCGCCGGTAGGGGCTCTCGAGCCGCTGCAGCTCCGACATCACGGCGCGGATATGGCCCGCCGCCGCCACGAAGAACACCTCGTCATCGGCCTCGATGATGGTGGTGCCCTGCGGGCGGATGGAGCGGCCCTGACGGAAGATCGCCGCCACCCGGGTCTCGATGTTGGGCATGTGATCGCGCAGGGTGGAGAGGGCGTTGCCCACCAGCGGGCCGCCGTAGTAGGCCTTGACCGCCACCAGACCCACCTTGCCGCCGGCGAAGTCCACCACCTGCAGGGCGCCCGGGTACTCGATCAGGCGGCGCACGTAGTCGGTCACCAGCTGCTCGGGGGCGATCAGGTGATCCACCGGCACGGATTCGGGCAGGAACAATCGATCCCGCTCCACCAGATAGGCCGGCGAGCGGATCCGCGCCACCTTGTTGGGGGTGTTGAACAGGGAGTAGGCCACCTGGCAGGCGACCATGTTGGTCTCGTCGCTGTTGGTGACCGCGACCAGCATGTCGGCATCCTGGGCGCCCGCTTCGCGCAGCACCTTGGGATGGGCGCCGTGGCCGTTCACTACCCGCAGGTCGAACTTGTCCTGCAGCTCGCGCAGCCGGTCGCTGTCGGTGTCGACGATGGTGATGTCGTTGTTCTCGCCGGCCAGGTTCTCGGCCAGGGTGCCGCCGACCTGACCGGCACCCAGAATGATGATCTTCATAGGACGGCCTCATGAGCGTCGCCGTTGCAACGGCGGCCAGGGTGCGTGGGGACGGTCATCAACAGGATGAATCTCATAGGGAAAGCGCGCTCGATGTTGGGCAGTAATGGGTGCCGCAAGCGGCACCCGTCGTGATGATGGCCCTGCTTACCGCTTGATCAGCTTGGCATAGTAGAAGCCGTCCATCTCGGCCTCGCCCGGCAGGAACTGGCGACCCGGACACTCCGGGGTGTCCTGCGCATGCAGTGGTACCAGGGTGGCGTCCGGGGTGGCCGCGAGGAAGGCGCGGATCTGGTCGCGGTTCTCTTCCGGCAGCACGGAGCAAGTGGCATACAGCAGAGTACCGCCGCTTTTCAGTTTCGACCAGAGGGCGCCGAGAATGCGGTGTTGCAGCTCGGCCAGCTCGCGGATGTCCTGATCCCGGCGCAGCCACTTGATGTCGGGGTGACGGCGGATGACGCCGGTGGCGGAACAAGGGGCATCCAGCAGGATGCGGTCGAACTGACCCTCCGGCCACCACAGGTCCGGTGTGCTGGCATCACCGTGGATCACCTTGGCGGTGAGGCCGATGCGATCCAGGTTCTCCTGCACCCGCTTGAGGCGGTTGTCGTCGGCATCGACGGCGACTACGCCAGCCAGCGCGGGCTGGCGCTCCAGCAGGTGGGCAGTTTTTCCACCGGGGGCGGCGCAGGCATCCAGCACCCACTCGTCCGGCTGCGGATCGAGCAGCGCGGCGGCCTGTTGTGCTGCGCCATCCTGTACCGAGCAGTCGCCGACCTCGAAGCCGGGCAGCTTGGTCACGTCGCAGGGACGTTCCAGCAGGATGCAATCCTCACCCTCTTCACCGGCCATCGCATTGATGCCGGCCTCGGCCATGCGGGCCAGCATCTGCTCGCGGCTCTGGCGCTGGCTGTTGTTGCGGATCCACATGGGCGGGCGCTGGTTGTTGGCCTCCATGATGAATTCCCACTCATCCGGATAGGCCTGGCGCAGCCGCTTGGTGAGCCACTCCGGGTGGCCGAGACGAATGCTGGGGACACGATCGATGCGCAGCAGAATGACTTCGGCGCTGCGCTGGAAGTTGCGCAGTACACCGTTGATGAGGCCGCGCAAGGAGGTGCCCTTGAGCAGCTTGACGGCGTTGACGGTCTCGGCCACCGCGGCGTGAGCCGGAATGCGGGTGTAGATGAGCTGATAGAGACCGACCAAGATCAGGTAGTGGAAGATGCGGCTCTTGTTCTTGAGCGGCTTGTCCATCATCTCGCCGACCGCCGCATCGAGACGGGGCAGCCAGCGCAGGGTGCCGTAGCAGAGTTCTTGCAGGAGGGCGCGATCGCGGGGCGCAACCTTCTCCTGGGCAGCAGGCAGAACAGCGGAGAGGGACTGGCCCTGATCCAGCACCTGTTGAATGACGAGAGCAGCCTGTGCGCGTGTTTTCATAGTGGTACCTTAGATGCGCAAGTCGGGGCCTGGGCCCCGCCTTGTGTCAATTCAGTTCAATTCAATTGCGTGCCGGGTTCAAACCAGTCGCGGCGAGAGTTGAGCAGGTCCGTCACGGACATGGCCTTCTTGCCGGGTGGCTGCAGGGTCAGCAGGCGCAGCACGCCCTTGCCGGTGGCGATGTCGATCCCCTGCTTGTCGGCCTTGAGCAGGGTACCGGCCGCCTGGCCGTGATCCTGTGCGACGACCTCGGCCTGCCATACCTTGACGGTCTGGCCGGCGACTTCAAACCAGCTGATGGGCCAGGGGTTGAAGGCGCGGATGCAGCGTTCAATGGCGACGGCTTCCATGGCCCAGTCGATGCGGGCCTCTTCCTTGGAGAGCTTCTCGGCGTAGTTGGCCTGTGCATCGTCCTGCGCTTCGGCGGCGGTGTTGCCGGCAGCCATGGCATTGACGGTGTCGACCAGTGCCTGCGGGCCCAGTCCGGCCAGCTTGTCATAGAGGCTGGCGGAGGTTTCGTCGGCGGCGATGGGGCAGCTCACCTTGCGGATCATGGCGCCGGTATCCAGCCCCACATCCATCTGCATGATGGTGACGCCGGTTTCGGCATCGCCCGCCCAGATGGAACGCTGGATCGGGGCGGCACCGCGCCAGCGCGGCAGCAGGGAGCCGTGCACGTTGATGCAACCCAGACGCGGAGTGTCGAGCACGGCCTTCGGCAGGATCAGGCCGTAGGCGACCACTACCATCAGGTCGGCGTCAAGGGCGGCCAGTTCGGCCTGGGCCTCTTCCTTGCGCAGGGAGGCGGGTTGATAGACCGGCAGGCCGTGGGCCAGCGCCAGCTCCTTGACCGGGCTGGCGGTGAGCTTCTGGCCGCGGCCGGCAGGTTTGTCGGGCTGGGTATAAACGGCGACGACCTCGTGGTCGGAAGACAACAACGCCGCCAGGTGACGGGCGGCGAAGTCGGGAGTACCGGCAAAAATCAGTTTCAGCTTATTCAACGGGGCAGATCCTCAGAGGACTTTGCGATCTTCACGGGCCATCTTTTCCAGCTTCTGGCGAATGCGCTGGCGCTTGAGCGGGGACAGGTAATCCACAAACAGCTTGCCGACCAGATGGTCCATCTCATGCTGGATGCAGATGGCGAGCAGATCGTCTGCTTCCAGCTCGAATGCCTTGCCGTGGCGATCCAGGGCACGCACCTTGACCCACTCGGCGCGGGGCACCAGGGCACGGCTGCCGGGCACGGAGAGGCACCCTTCCTCGATGCCGGTGCTGCCGGCCTGCTCGATGATCTCGGGGTTGATCAATACCAGAGGATCTTCACGGTTTTCAGAGACATCGATCACTATGATGCGCTGATGAATGTCGACCTGAGTGGCGGCGAGGCCGATGCCTTCCTCCGCGTACATGGTTTCGAACATATCATCTACAATGTGTTGTAACTCGGGTGTAAAGGTCTCGACAGGGGCTGCGACGGTACGCAGACGCTCATCGGGGAAACGCAATACATCTAGAATGGCCATAGTTTTTTCTTTAGTTTCGTATAAATGCAGTCAATATTGGCGTAATTCTAGTCATTTACGCCGACAAAAAACAGCAACACTTTGCGCGCAGAAGTAACAGGGAGTGTTATGTATCTGAAGCAAACCATCCTCGCCTGTCTGTTGGCCACCCTGAGCCAGGGCGTGCTGGCCGACCAGCTGAAACTGAAAGCGGGTTATCCCGAGACCTATGTGGTGCAAAAAGGCGATACCCTCTGGGATATTTCCGGCCAGTATCTGGCAGAACCCTGGCTATGGCCAAGGCTCTGGAACATCAACCCGCAGATCGCCAATCCGCACTGGATCTACCCGGGCGATGTGCTGCATCTGAGCTGGGTCAACGGCGAACCGCGGCTTGGCAAGGCGATGCAGGGTGGCAAGCAGGTTGTTCACCTCTCTCCCAAGAGTCGTTACGAGAACAAGGCCAACCCCATTCCAACCCTGCCGCTCAGCGAGATCGGCCCTTTCCTGCAAACCGATCATATTCTGGCTGACAGCCAGCAGGCAAAGCAGCTGCCTTATGTGCTGGGCAATGATGAGGCACACATCGGCATGCTGGAGGGGGATACCCTCTACGTACAGGGCTCGCTGATCCCGGGTCAGGACTATGGCATCTATCATCCGGGGACCATCTACAAAGACAAGAAGAGTGGCGAACAGCTGGGGCAAGAGGCGGTCTTCGTCGGCACGGCCAGGGCGGAAGCCCTGCTGCCAGACGGCCGCACCCGGGTTACCCTCAGCCACAACCAGCGCGAGGTGTATCAGGGGGACAAGCTTATGCCGTTCCCGCCGCAGGAGAGCCTCTCCGCCGTGTTCATTCCCAAGGCTGCCCCCGTCATCTCGCCCGGCTATATCGTTGACTTGCCGAGCAAGGCTCGCGGCGGTGGCAAGTTCGACGTCGTGCTCATCAACAAGGGCATACGTGATCAGGTTGCCCCCGGTGATGTGCTGGAGATTCTGCGCCCCGGTGCCCGGCTGGTGAGCAAGAATGGCAAGGTCGCCTACCGGGAGTACTCCTCGGTCTATGACAAGGCGTTCTATTCGGCCGGCAAGCCACCTTTGCCGTCGGAGGCCGTGGCCCGGGTCATGCTGTTCAAGGTGTACGACAAGCTGAGTTATGGCCTGATCCTGCAGAGTCAGGACATGGTCAGCACCGGTTATCAGGTCAGCAACTTCTGACGTGTATCTTCCATCCGGGCGACTCGCGCAGTGGTTGACGCTGGATGCCGTCACCGGCATTGGTCCGGTCACCGCCGCTCGCCTGCTGGCCCATTTTGGCGGTGACATCGTCACCTTGTTCGACGCCGATGACGGCACCCTGCGATCCCTTGGTCTGCAGAGCGCTCAAATCCAGCAGATGAGGTGGCCCCAGCCGGTTGTCGAACAGGCGCTGAGCTGGGCCGCCGAGCCCGACAATCATCTCCTGTGTCCGGATGACCCCGCCTATCCCGCTTTGCTCAAAGAGATCCCTGCCGCCCCGCTGTTGCTCTACTGCCGTGGCGACCTGGCTGCCCTGTCTGTTCCTCAGTTGGCGATGGTCGGCACGCGCCATCCTACCTATGCCGGCAAGGACAATGCTGCCCGCCTCTGCAGTGAGCTGGTCGCCTGCGGGCTGGCCATCACCTCCGGACTGGCGCTTGGCATCGATGGGGTGTGTCATCAGCAGGCATTGGCGGCAGGGGGAACTACCCTGGCCGTGCTGGGCTCAGGGCTCGACTGCCTCTACCCGAAGCGTCATCAGGGGTTGGCCATGGAAATCCTGGCGCAAGGCGGCTTGCTTATCTCCGAGCTGGCACCCGACAAGGGACCGCTGGCCGAGCACTTTCCACGACGCAATCGCATCATCAGCGGCTTGTCGCTGGGTACCCTGGTGGTAGAGGCGGCCGAGCAGAGTGGTTCGCTCATCACGACCCGTTATGCATTGGAACAGGGGCGAGAGGTCTTTGCCGTCCCTGGTGCCCCGCAAAACGTGCAGGCACTGGGTTGCAACAAATTAATCCAGCAGGGGGCCAAACTTGTATTGAGCGCGGCCGATATAGTGGAAGAGCTGCCCGGATTTGTCGGTCTGCTGCAGCAAGTGGCTGACTTGTCTGAGCATTCGAATAATAGCGAATTGCCTTATGCCGATTTGTTGGATAACGTAGATTATGAGACCACGAGCGTGGATACCGTTGCCGAACGGTCCCAGCTTCCTGTCGAAGTGGTATTGGGCAGGTTGGTAGAGCTGGAGCTGGCCGGTGCAGTGATGGCGGTAGCCGGTGGATACGTCAGAGCGAGGAGGGCGAATCATGTTTGATGTATTGATGTACCTTTTCGAGACCTACATCCACAGCGATGCAGATGTGATGGTCGAGCAGAATGAACTCACCGACGAACTGAGCCGGGCAGGTTTCGACAAAGACGAGATCGAGAAGGCGCTCAACTGGCTGGAGCGACTGGCCAACCTGCATGACAGCGAGCGGGAGGTCTACGTGGCCGCCAGCGCGCAAGGCTCCATGCGTATCTATGCTCCACAAGAACTGGCACGCCTCAGCACCGAGTGCCGCGGTTTCCTGCTGTTTCTGGAACAAGCCCAGGTACTCAATGCCGAAACCCGCGAAATCTGCATCGAGCGCCTGCTCGAGCTTGATAAACCGGATATCGAGCTGGACGATCTGAAGTGGGTCGTCATGATGGTGCTGTTCAACGTACCGGGCAGTGAAAATGCCTACCAGCAGATGGAAGAGCTGGTGTTTGACGAGTCAGACGGTGTCATCCACTGACAGCCCGGTGCCGCGCTGGTAGAATTCAGGTCATCTGGATTTCAAGGCGCGGCCCATGTCAAAAATCGATCATCACCTCTTTTCAGCCCACGAACATGCCTTCGAGCGCGAACCGTGCCCGCAGTGTGGGGCTGAACTGGTGATCCGCCAGGGCAAGCATGGTCCCTTCCTCGGTTGCTCCGCCTATCCTGCCTGCGATTACATCCGCTCCCTGACCCCATCTGGTCGTGACATCGAGAAGGTGCTTGAGGGCTCGGCCTGCCCGGATTGTGGCCAGCCGCTGGCGATCAAGAAGGGGCGTTATGGCCTGTTTGTCGGCTGCACCCAGTATCCGGCCTGCCAGCACATCGAATCCCTGCAGGAGAGCGATGATACCCAGATCCTCTGCCCGGAGTGTGGCAAGGGGCACCTCATCAGCCGAACCTCTCGCTATGGCAAGCAGTTCTACTCTTGCGACGGTTACCCCCATTGCAAATATGTGGTGAATGACAAGCCGGTCCCCATGCCTTGCCCGCAATGTGGCTGGGGTATCATGGTCGAGAAAAAGGTGAGGGGAGCCCTGCGCTGGATCTGCCCGCAAAAGAAATGCGGCCACCAGAGCGAGCAGGTATAATCCGGCCGCCACAAACAAATTGAAACGTTTTCGGCGAACTTCAACCCCCCACTTGGAGTAAGGAAATTCCCACCATGAATAAACCTTTTGTTGCCGTATTGATGGGCTCTGATTCTGATTTTCCGGTGATGCAGACCACCCTCGAGGTGCTCAAGTCATTCGATATCGCGGTAGAAGTGAAAGTGACCTCCGCACACCGTACACCGGCTGCGACTCATCAGTACGTGACCGACGCCGAAGCCCGTGGTTGCAAGGTCTTTATCTGTGCCGCCGGCCTCGCCGCTCACTTGGCAGGCGCCGTGGCGGGTATCACGACTCGTCCCGTGATCGGTGTGCCCATCGATGGCGGCCCGCTCAAGGGGCTGGATGCGCTGCTTTCCACCGTGCAGATGCCGGGCGGGGTGCCGGTGGCGACCGTGGCGATCGGCAAGGCCGGCGCCAAGAATGCAGGCTATCTGGCAGCTCAGATGCTGGCAGTGGAGGATGATGAACTGGCGGCCAAGGTGCAGGCAGAACGCCAGAAAAATGCCGACGAGGTACTGGCCAAGGACGCCGCCTTGCAGGCCCTGCTCAAGTAAGCTCCGAGACGGCAACCACCACCCCGTTCGCCATCAGCCCCTCGCTGGTCGATGAGGGAGGGACGCCAGGGTCGCCGTTCCGTAGGCTCAATGTTAATCAATGATGAGGCGACAGCCCGGCTGTCGCATTTTTTATGCCCAATGAATTTGAACTTGCAGTTGCCGCCCTCCAGCGCGATGGGGTGATTGCCTATGCGACCGAGGCGGTATTTGGCCTGGGTTGTGATCCTGACTCCGAATCGGCGGTACACCGTCTGCTGGCGATCAAGCAACGCCCGGTGGAGAAGGGGTTGATCCTGATCGCTGCCGATCTGGCTCAGTTGCAGGATTACATCGATCTGGACCAGCTCACCAGCGAGCAGCTGGCCCGGGTGGAAGCGAGCTGGCCTGGTCCCTTCACCTGGATCATGCCGGCGCGCAGCAATACCCCTGCCTGGCTGACCGGTCAGTTCACTACCCTGGCGGTGCGTGTGACGTCCCATCTGCAGGTACAAGGGCTGTGTCGTGCCTTTGGCAAGCCGCTGGTCTCTACCAGTGCCAACCTGACCGGTGAAGAGCCGGCCCGCCAGGTGGCGGACATCGGCGAATTGCTGGCGAGTCAGCTGGCCTATATCCTGCCCGGCGAAGTGGGGGGACAGGCCAATCCGTCCGAGATCAAGGATGCCAGAACCGGCGCCATCATTCGCCCCTCTTGAACCGCTCGGAGAGCGGCAATGCGGATCGGCTTAGCCCATCCGGCGACATCACAATAATAGGGTCAGGCGACGATCCTGGCTGACTGGAGACAAGATGAGCAAACCGGATGTGGCCCAGGTCAAGGCCTTCCTGCTGCAGTTGCAGGACGAGATCTGCCGTGGTCTGGAACTGGCCGACGGCACCGGACACTTTGTGGAAGATGCCTGGCGCCGCGAAGGAGGTGGTGGTGGTCGCACTCGTGTGCTGCGTCACGGTGCGGTGATCGAGCAGGGAGGGGTCAATTTCTCCCACGTTCATGGCGATGCCATGCCTGCCTCGGCGACGGCCCATCGGCCGGAACTGGCGGGCCGCCGGTTTGAGGCCATGGGGGTGTCGCTGGTGATCCACCCACACAATCCGTACGTGCCGACCAGCCATGCCAATGTGCGCTTCTTCATCGCCGAGAAAGAGGGTGAGGAGCCGATCTGGTGGTTTGGTGGCGGCTTCGATCTCACCCCGTTTTATCCGTTCGAAGAGGACGTGCGGCATTGGCATCAGGTCTCCTTCGATCTTTGTCAGCCGTTCGGCACCGACATTTATCCCGAGTTCAAATCCTGGTGTGATCGCTACTTCTTCCTCAAGCACCGGGACGAGACGCGCGGCGTCGGCGGCCTCTTCTTCGATGATCTGAATCGCTGGCCGTTTGCCGACTGTTTCGCCTTTATGCAGGCGGTCGGCAAGGGCTATCTCGATGCCTACCTGCCGATTGTCGAGCGCCGCAAGGCGCTGGCTTATGGCGAACGGGAGCGGGAATTCCAGCTCTATCGTCGTGGCCGCTATGTGGAGTTCAATCTGGTGTATGACCGTGGAACCCTGTTCGGCTTGCAGACTGGCGGGCGTACCGAGTCGATCCTGATGTCGATGCCGCCGCTGGCGCGCTGGGAATATGACTGGCAGCCGTCAGCGTGCAGCCCGGAAGCATTGCTCTACACTGACTACCTAAAACCGCGCGAGTGGTTGTGACCAGAGGGGCCATGATGGCCCCTTCTTATTGGCCGATATTCGGCTTGTTCCTGAGTGCGAAAACCCGTTAAATCGGGAGATTGCCCTCTGAAGGAACTTTTTGATGGATCGTTATCTGGTTTTTGGCCACCCGGTGCGCCACAGCAAATCTCCCTTTATTCATACCCTGTTTGCCAGACAAACCCAGCAAGAGCTGGAATATGGTCTGGCCGAGCCGGCCGTCGAAGAGTTCGCCACCAGTCTGAGAGACTTCTTTGCCCAGGGTGGCAAGGGATGCAATGTCACCGTCCCCTTCAAGGAGCAGGCATTTGCCCTGGTCGATCGACTGAGCCCTCGGGCCCGGCGGGCGGGGGCCGTCAACACCATCAAGCTGACCGATGATGGCGTACTGCTGGGTGACAACACAGATGGTGCCGGGTTGGTGGCCGATCTCAAGGCGCATGGTGTGGCACTTGCCGGCAGCAGGATCCTGCTGCTGGGGGCGGGTGGCGCGGCGCGCGGTGCGCTGGCACCGCTGCTGGCCGAGCAACCCGAAGCATTGGTTATTGCCAACCGTACTCACGCCAGGGCGGAGCAGCTGGCTGCCGAGTTTCGCGATCTAGGGGCGGTCAGTGCCCAGACCTATGAGCGGCTGAGCGGCCATTTCGATCTGATCATCAACTCCACCTCCGCCAGCCTGCAGGGGGAGCTGCCGCCGCTCCCTCCGGCGCTGATCCATGCCGATATTGCCATCTACGACATGATGTATGGCGCGACCGATACCCCCTTTATCGCCTGGGCCAAAGGGCAGGGGGCTCGCCAGACCGTAGATGGCCTCGGCATGTTGGTGGAACAGGCGGCAGAGGCCTTTACCGTGTGGCGCGGAATCCGGCCAGGGACTAAACAGGTATTGAGAGAACTGAAACGAAATCTGGGGGCCCTATGAATCAAGGTATCTTGTTTCCCGAGCTGGCCGACTGGCAAGCGCATGAACAGCGGATCCACTTTCCTGCCCAGAAGATGGGGGCGCTGGTGGATTGCTACATCAGTCGCCGGCGTCTGGAGAAAATGACCGGGCTCTCCCTCGCCAGAGAGGAAGACATCCTGCGTGCCTTCGAAAGCGTGCGTTTTGACATCGAGGAAATTGCTGAAAAACTCATTGAGGAACAAGAGTTTGCAGAAGATGGCGCCATCTACCTCTGATTTTTTCAAGTTTTTTCTCAAAGCAGCGGAACTTGCGCCAAGTTGTGCTGACTAACTAGATAGTTGAGGAAGTGCTAGCTAGTCACCTTTATAACTCCCCGGTATTCGTACTGGGGATTTTTTTATCTATATGAAAAGTAACATGATTTATGTAATTCATTTTTCGTGAAACTTAATTACATAAATTACTTTCACTTTCTGCTGCTTTGCTATACAGTTAGCAACGTAGGGTACAGAGGTAAGATGTTCTATCTTTCAGACCTTTTATTTCACGTAATTGAATGTGGCTGAATAGCGACCCCGGTGAGTCATCATCGGGGTGTTTTTTTATGGGTTGCGTTTAGAGTAAATGCTTTAATGTTGGCGAATGTTTGTTAGAATGAAAGGGCTTCTTGAGGAAAACCAGTCGTCTTTGTTCTCAAGATTTAGCTTCTTCCCAATTTTTGAACTGATTGTTTAAGGCCGGTACTGCGTTTGCAGAACCGGCCTCATTTTTATCCTTTCCATTGACTGCTTTGTAATAAAATTTCACTTTGGTACTTATTTGATGAGGGAGTGCCCCCGCCGGCATCTATTTTTGAAAACGTTGCCAATGGGATGAAAAGTTAATTGTTATATAGAATTAACTATTTATCCCATTGATAAAAATGATGTTTCAAGAACTCATCGTAGGGAGTGGGCGATGTCACTGGCGAGAGGGGGTTATGGCAAGCAGACTGAAAGCCTTTCAATCAGCGGAGGAGCTGCTCCGCCAATTGCAGGGTTTGGTTGTGGTGTATACAGGACGTAGCTTACTCCTCGAGCGGTGCTTGCTCATCGTCAGCCATCTCATCGGCGCCTGCGAGATACCAGCCAGTCAGCGTCTGTGCCAGTTTTTCGACCCCGATCTGGGTCAGGGAAGAGAAGGCTTCCACCTGGATCTGCGGACCCAGCTCGGCTACGGCCTGACGTACCTTGATGACCTGATTGTTGCGCGGACCTGGGCTCAGCTTGTCGGCTTTGGTCAACAGCAGCATGACCGGCAGTTTGCGGTGAGAGCTCCACTCCAGCATATTCATATCGGTATCTTTGAGCGGATGGCGGATGTCCATCAGGATCACCAGACCTTTCAATGACTCACGACGCTGCAGATATTCCGCCAGCGACTTTTGCCACTTGAGCTTCATTTCCAGCGGAACCTGCGCATAACCGTAGCCCGGCAGGTCGACCAGACGCTTGCCCGGTTCCAGCTCAAACAGGTTGATCAGCTGGGTGCGTCCCGGCGTCTTACTGGTGCGAGCTAGGTTCTTGTGCTTGGTCAAGGTATTCAATGCAGATGACTTACCGGCGTTGGAACGGCCGGCAAACGCAATCTCGACACCCCCATCATTTGGCAGGTGACGGATGTCGGGTGCGCTGGTCACAAAATGCACCTTATTGAAATTCAGAGTTTGTGTATCCAACGTAAATTCCCCATAGAGATAGAGGGTTATAGAGTTACTTTTTTGTGAAATCGTGTAAAATGGCGTCGCTTAAACGCGTTTATTTTAACATGCCTTCAGCGGCATGGGATCTGGAAGCCTAATAACGAGAAGTTGGAACGCCATGAAGAACCTAGTCATTACTCTTGCTCTGATGGTTGGCGTAACGGGGATGGCACAAGCCAAGGGCGATGCCGCTGCGGGACAAACCAAGGCGGCCGTTTGCGCGGCTTGTCATGGACCGGACGGCAACAGCCTAGTCGATATGTACCCCAAGATTGCTGGTCAGCACGCATCATATATCAAAAAGCAGTTAGTTGAACTGAAGGCTGCAGCTTCTGGTCAAACTGGCCGGGTTGCACCCATCATGGGGCCGATGGCGCTTCCTCTGTCTGAACAGGACATGGAAGACCTGGCAGCTTACTTCTCCAGTCAGAAGGTGACGCCGCTCGCGGTACCCGATGACGCCGTCGCTGCAGGCAAGGCGCTGTACATGGGAGGGGACATGAGCCGTGGTCTGGCTGCCTGTACTGCCTGTCATGGTCCGCGCGGCTCGGGCGTCGAGCAGGCCAAGTATCCGAGCCTGTCCGGCCAGCATCCTGCCTACATCAAGGCTCAGCTCACGGCTTTTAGGGCCGCTGCTCGTGACAACGACCCGAACAGCATGATGCGGGACGTTGCCAAGAAGCTGACCGATCAGGATATCGAAGTACTGTCCAAATATGTGGCAGGTCTGCACTGATCAAGCTGGATGATATTATCTCATTGATATTGACGAGGAGCCGCCGGCTCCTCGTTTCTTTTTGGCCTTTAACACCATTTGGCCAATTTTTTCTCGCATTGTTGTAAGAGATCTCCCATTCATCAGCCTGGCCAGGGCTTAAAAATTTTTAGAAAAATGCTTAGTAATTCATTAATTTCAATATGTTAAATGACAATAAGTCGTTTATCTCCGTTTGAAAACGTTCCTGATGGATTGAGTCACTTTATTAAATTGATACAGTGGATGCATGGAATGGCCCACGCGGCGGTTCACGACCGGGATGTCGTGAAGACAGGATGTCGATGAGGCTGGATGCCAAGGGCCACGCAAGTGGCAGGCAATGGATTGAAAGACCAGGATGGTGACCGTTCAGGAAGAGCGGGGCTGCGGGAAGCAACCACCCCAGAAGATAGCCGGACGTCGTCTGCATGGGTCAGGCAAGCACACGCACATTCAGGATCGACCAATTAAGGTCAGGATGACCATACACAAGATATGATGCGCAGAAGTATCACCATGGACAAGGGTGATTTGCCGCCAGGGATGGGACTCGCATAAACATATCAAGGCAGCTTCGGCTGCCTTTTTTCTTTTGGGTCATTAACCCGCTTGGTCATTCTGTGTCAAAATACCAGCAACATGCCCAGAGGATGCCGATCCTGCGGTATTCGAAGGCCACTTATGGCCGGATTGGTGCGGGATCCCGCTCTGTTTCTAATCCATCGTCCCCCGTGTCAGCATCCTCTTCCGGACCTTTTCGAACCGGAAACGGGTTTCAATCCAGTTATTTGTCGGAGTCATTCATTCATGTCGGCTAAACAACCCAATCGCAAACCTGCCGGTAAGCGCAAAGAATCAGATGCCAGTGCCCAGGAAGGCCGTGAGCGCAAACGCGCCGCCAAGCGCAAGGGCTTGAAGGCAGGATCCCGCCAGCAGGTCGAGCAGGCCGGCAAGAAGAGTGGAACCAAACAGGCCAAGGATCCGCGCATCGGTTCCCGCAAGCCGGTTGCCCTGATCGTGGAAGAGAAGAGCAGCAAGCCGGTCGCGCCCAAGCAGGTCAAAGAGAAGAAGCTGGTGATGACGGCGGAGCAGGAGCTGGCCTCCATCGAGAATGATGATCGCCTGAATGACCTGCTGGATCGGCTCGATGCCGGTGAGACCCTGGAAGCAGCCGAGCAGGCCTGGGTAGATCAGCGGGTTGACCGCTATCAGGAGCTGATGGACGAGCTTGGCATCATCGACACCGATGATGACGAAGACGAAGCTGACTTTGATGAGGTCGACTTTGACGAGCCGGGTCAACCAGCCTCCGAAGAGGAGTTGTGGGACCGTTTCACCCAGGTCGACTATCAGCCAGAGCTCAAGCCTGAGCCGAAGAAAAAGTGATGAGTGGATGGATGCTGGCCGCCTTGTTGGGCGGCCTGATTTTGTTGGGACTGGCGTGGTATGCCGGTACCCTGCTGGCACGTCTCAAGCGCCAGCACGACAGTCAGCAGCAGGCTATCGCGGCCCGCAATGAACGGATCCTCGAGAGTGTCAGGGTCATTGCCCATGCGGTACGGGATGGTCAGTGCGACTACTCCGAGGGCGCCATCCGGTTGACCAATCTGCTGGATGCGTTGCAGATCAAGGGCGGTCGCGCCTTTGCCGGCGAATTTCCGGGTTTGTACGGTCTCTACGAGAAGGTGAAGGAGATGCCGACTCATGAGGCGAGACGGGCCCTCAAGCGCAATGAAGTAATGAAGATGGATCTCGAACGCAGTGGCTATGAGGCCGAGCTGGAGGCGCAGATCCTCGAGGATGTGGCCAGACTGAAGGATTTTCAGTTAAGCCGGTGAGCCGATAACAAAAAAGAGGAAGCAAGCGTGCAAGCAGAACAGATTGTGTGGGATCAGGCCCTGATCGAGAAGTATAACTACAGCGGTCCGCGTTACACCTCCTATCCCACTGCGCTGGAGTTCAACGAGGGTTTCGGTTATCCGGACTTCGTCCAGGCCGCGAGCCAGTATCCGGCGCGCAACCTGTCGCTCTACGTACATATCCCCTTCTGTCACAAGCTCTGCTACTACTGCGGCTGCAACAAGGTGATCACCCGTCACCGCCACAAGGCCGATCAGTACCTCGATTTTCTCGAGCAGGAGATCAAGGCGCAGGCTCCGCTGTTCAAACAGCGGCTGGTGACCCAGTTGCACTGGGGCGGCGGCACGCCCACCTATCTGGATGAACCCCAGACTCGCCGGCTGATGGCCATGTTGCGTGAGCATTTCCACTTCGCCGAAGAGGGCGAAATCAGCATCGAGGTGGATCCGCGCGAGATCGAACTCTCCATGCTGGACGTGCTGCGGGAGATCGGCTTCAACCGCATCAGCCTCGGCGTGCAGGACTTCAACAAGGAGGTCCAGGTCGCGGTCAACCGCGAGCAGGACAACGACTTCATCCGCGCCATGCTGGAACGGGCCCGCGAACTGGGCTTTCGTTCCACCAACCTGGATCTCATCTACGGCCTGCCGCACCAGAACCGGGAGAGCTTCCATCACACCCTGGAAGAGGTGCTCAAGACCGACCCGGCCCGCCTCTCCATCTTCAACTATGCCCACCTGCCCAGCCGTTTTGCCGCTCAGCACAAGCTGAAAGAGGCGGACATGCCGGCGCCGCAGGAAAAACTGGCCATGCTGCAGGACACCATCGCCTTCCTGACCGGCCGTGGTTATCAGTTCATCGGCATGGATCACTTCGCCAAGCCGGACGACGAGCTGGCAGTAGCCCAGCGTGAGGGCAAGCTGCACCGCAACTTCCAGGGCTATACCACCCAGGGGGATTGCGATCTGCTGGGGCTGGGGGTCTCTTCCATCAGCATGATTGGCGATGCCTATTCCCAGAACCAGAAAGAGCTCAAGGCCTACTATGACCAGGTGGAAACGCTGGGGCATGCCCAATGGAAGGGGTGCTCTCTCAATCAGGACGACCTGATCCGCCGCGAGGTGATCAAGCGCCTCATCTGCGATTTTCGCCTGAACTTTGCCGCCGTCGAGCAGGCCCATGGCCTGGTGTTCAAGGAGTACTTTGCGGAGGATCTCAAGCTGCTGCAGACCTTCATCGATGACGGCCTGGTGCGGATGACCGAAGAGGGGCTGGAGGTGGTCTCCACCGGTCAGCTGCTGATCCGCAACATCTGCATGTGTTTCGATGTCTACCTGCGGAGCAAGGCGCGTCAGCAGCAGTTCTCCCGGGTGATCTAAGCCGGTCGATGCTGTTGGAAAATAAAAAAACCGCCGAGAGGCGGTTTTTTTATTGGGCTTGGCTGCACTCAGCGGCGGGCTGCACGGGCGCTCAGCTCGGCCTTTTCGGCCTCGCTCAGGAAGGCCAGGGTCAGGCCGTTCTGCTGGGCGGTGCGGATCTCGCTCACCGTCATGCCAGCAGCCGGGGCCGCTACCTCGTATTCGTGGGGCAGGTCGATGCCTTCCACCGCCGGGTCGTCGGTGTTGAGGCAAGCCAGCACGCCGGCGGCCAGGAACTGGCGGATCGGGTGTTCGGTCAGGCTCGCCACCGTGGTGGTCTGAACGTTGGAGGTGAGGCAGGACTCGATGCCGATGCGGTGCTCGGCCAGATAGGCCATCAGGGCCGGATCCTGAATGGCTTTGACGCCGTGGCCGATACGTTCGGCACCCAGCTCGCGAATGGCCTGCCACATGCTCTCGGGGCCGGCGGCTTCACCGGCGTGCACGGTGACGCGCATGCCCGCATCACGTACCCGGCGGAAGTGGTCGGTGAACAGCTCGCCCGGGAAGCCCAGCTCGTCGCCGGCCAGATCGATGGCGACCAGCCGATCACGATGGGCCAGACAGGCATCCAGCTCTTGTTTGCACTGCTCGGTGCCGAAGGTGCGGCTCATGATGCCGATCAGGTTGGTCTTGATGCCGAAGTCGCGGCTGCCGGCCGCCACGCCGTCGATGATGGCTTCGACCACGCCCTGTGGGTGCAGCTTGTGGGCCATCGCCATGTAGGCCGGGCTGAAACGCAGTTCGGCATAGTCGATACCGGCGCGCAGCAGATCTTCCACGTTTTCGTAGGCGACCCGGCGGCAGGCGTCGTAATCGGCCAGTACGGCCACGCCCCAGTCCAGCTTCTTGAGGAAGGCGACCAGGCTCGGTTCATTCTCGACGATCTGCACATGAGGGCGCAGCGCCTCCAGCTCGAAGGCGGGCAGTTGGATATTGTGCTGACGGCCCAGCTCGAGGATGGTCTGCGGGCGGATGTTGCCGTCCAGATGGCGGTGCAGGTCGGTCAGGGGAAGAGATCTGTCAATCATGATGGCGCCTTCTTCGAGTCGGGTGTGAAAGCCTGCCATTCTAGGCAGGGATCTCAAAAAAGATACCCCGTTTGAAATCAAACGGGGTCTTATTGGTCGGTGATTTGCCAAGGCGTGATGGGAATCGTTTTTCCCAAGGACTCAGGAGAGGTCGAGTTCCTTCAGCTTGCGGGTGAGGGTGTTGCGCCCCCAACCGAGCAGGCGGGCCGCCTCCTGTTTGTGACCATGGGTATGATCCAGCGCGGTTTCCAGCATGATCCGCTCGAACTGGGGCAGGGCATCGGCCAGGATATCGGTCTCCCCCAGCGCCAGCTTGGCGGCGACCCAGTCCTGCAACTGCTGCTGCCAGCCGCCGGACAGGGCCGGCTGACCCGGTTCGGCGGTGCTGGTGATGGGGGTGAGCAGCTCGGTGGGCAGATCGCTCACCAGCACCTCCTGGCCCGAGGCCATCACGGTAAGCCAGCGGCAGACGTTCTCCAGCTGGCGCACGTTGCCCGGCCAGGGCAGGCGGCTGATGTAGGCCTGGGTATCCGGATGCAGGCTCTTGGCCTCCACGTTCAGCTCCTTGGCGGCGCGCAGCAGGAAGTGCTGGGCCAGCTGGGGAATGTCCTCACGCCGCTCCTTGAGGGCGGGAATGTGGATCCGGATGACATTGAGGCGGTGGAACAGGTCTTCCCGAAACTCGCCGTCTGCCACCCGCTTCTCCAGATTCTGGTGGGTGGCGGCGATGATCCGCACATCCACCTGCACCGGCTGATGGCCGCCGACCCGGTAGAACTGGCCGTCGGCCAGTACCCGGAGCAGTCGGGTCTGCACATCCAGCGGCATGTCGCCGATTTCGTCGAGAAACAGGGTGCCGCCGTCGGCCTGTTCGAAGCGGCCGTGGCGAATGTTGTTGGCGCCAGTGAAGGCCCCTTTCTCATGGCCGAACAGTTCCGATTCGATGAGATCTTTCGGGATGGCGGCCATGTTGAGAGCGATGAAGTTCTTGTGGGCGCGCGGGCTGTGCTTGTGCAGGGCATGGGCGACCAGCTCCTTGCCGGTGCCGCTCTGGCCGTTGATCAGCACCGAGATGCTGGAGCGTGACAGCCGGCCGATGGCGCGGAACACCTCCTGCATGGCCGGTGCCTCGCCGATGATCTCCGGGCTGCTGGCCGGATCCTGCTGGCGTGCCTTGCGCTTGGTACGCTGCTCCTTGAGATGATTCTCGGCGCGGCGCACCAGGGTGACCGCCTCGTCGATGTCGAACGGCTTGGGCAGGTATTCGAAGGCGCCGCGCTGGTAGGCATTGACCGCGCTGTCGAGATCCGAGTGGGCGGTCATGATGATGATGGGCAGGTCGGCCTGGCGGCGATGGATCTGCTCAAGCAGGCTGAGGCCGTCGATGCCGGGCATGCGGATATCGGAGAGGATCACGTCTGGCGAGCGCATCTCCAGCGAGCTCAGCAGCGCCTCGCCATCGGCGAAGCTCTCGCACTCGAAACCTTCACTGCCGAGGGTGCGCTCCAGCACCCAGCGGATAGAACTGTCGTCATCGACGATCCACACTTTTGCTGTCATGACGTTCCCTTATTTGCGAAGCGGTAGAAAGATGGTGAATTCGGTGTGGCCGGGCCAGCTGATGCAGTCGATCCGCCCCTTGTGCTGGTCGATCAGGTTCTGGGCGATGGAGAGGCCGAGCCCGGTGCCCCCCTCCTTGCCGGTGATCATCGGATAGAAGAGGGTGTCGCGGATGGCATCCGGGATGCCGGGGCCGTTGTCGATGATCTTGATCTCGGCCGCCAGTCGGTAGCGCTGGCCATGGATGGTGATCTGGAAGGCCGTGCGGGTCTTGATGCGGATGAGGCCAGTCTGCTCGCCGATGGCCTCGGCGGCGTTGCGCACCATGTTGAGGAAGGCCTGTTGCAGCTGGTCCGGCTCCATCTCGAACTCTGGGATGCTGGGATCGTAATCCCGCTCGATGCGCACCGTCGGCGGCAGCTCCAGCTCTACCAGCCGACGCACCTGCTCCAGTACCGAGTGGACGTTGTGCA
Source organism: Aeromonas sp. S5(2024) (assembly GCF_041403025.1). NCBI lineage: Bacteria > Pseudomonadati > Pseudomonadota > Gammaproteobacteria > Aeromonadales > Aeromonadaceae > Aeromonas > Aeromonas sp. S5(2024). The sequence continues at coordinate 78,083 of NZ_JBGLRI010000012.1, forward strand.
TCTGGTGACGACCCGGGCGCTGGGGACCGAGCAACCGGTCGACCAGCACTCGCAGCCGATCGGCCTGTTCGATGATGATACCGGTGTATTCGCGCAGGGCGGGGTCGGGCAGCTCCTTTTGCAGCAGTTGGGCCGCGCCGCGCAGACCGCCGAGGGGATTCTTGATCTCGTGGGCCAGGCCGCGTACCAGCTCCTTGGCCGCCTGCTGCTGGGCATGCTGCTGCAGCTCCTGGCTGATCTTCTTCTGCTGGTCGATCTTGCGCAGCTCCACCACCATCAGCCGCTGCTCATGATCGGCCAGCGGGCTGACGCTCATCTCCACCAGTCTGGGCTCCCCTTCCACCACCAGGGTGACTTCGCTGTCGGTGAAGCCCTGCCCCGAGCTGAGGCACTGCTTTAGCCGCTGCAGATCGAGGGAGATGTGCTCCAGCAGGTGGGGCAGTTCGATACCGATCAGCCGGCGCTGACTGAGGGAGAGCAACTGCTCGGCGGCCGGGTTGACGAATTGTATGCAGAGCCGCTCATCCATCAGGATGACGGCGGTCAGCAAGTTATCGAGCAGTATCTTGGCTTGATCCGGGCGGGTTGGCACAGATTTCTCCCTAAAACGGTGCTATACACCAGCAATGCACCAATGTGGTGCATTTAGTCTACCCGTATCGAGGCACAGGATCACCCCTTGTTGTTGAGGGGGGTCACTTTGGGTGCAGGATCGATGCTGGCCCGGTGCAGGTAGAAGGTGACTGGCTTGGATTTAGCAAGGATCGTACCGTCTTTGGCGAGCAGCTCGAGCTGGGCCTCATGGGCACCGCGATCGAGGTTTTCGACCCGAATGGCGAGCGAGTTTTTAACGATGGGGGCAGCCTTGCCGTCCAGGGTCAGGCGCACATCGTACTGGGTCGGCGGTTGGGGGCTGATCTGACCCTGAAACACCACGTTGCCGGTGTTGTCGCGCAGGGTGCTGCCCTGTTCCGGGGAGAGCAGTTCGATCACCAGCTTGGCCGCTTCCTTCTCTTTCTTGGCGTCGACGCCGGTCAGGCTGTTGAAGTTGTCAACTTGCACCGAGCGGGGGGAACTGCCGATGAAGGGGGCGACGCGCAGATCGACCTCCTTGGCTTTCTGGCCGGGGGGAGGGGCATCCGTGTAGTGAACGACCCCCTGGCTGTCGGTCCAGGAGTATACCTTGGCAGCCTGGGCGCTGGTGGCGGCCAGCAGCAACAGGCTCAGCATCCATACTGGGTTGGCGTTTTTCATCCATCTCTCCTTGACGGGATTTTGCTTAATCCTATCAGAGAAAAAACCCGCCTGTCGGCGGGTTTGGTCAAGTTCTGAGCTGGGTTCCGGATTAAACGGAGTAGTACAGTTCGAACTCCAGCGGGTGCGGGGTCATGCGCACGCGGTCAACGTCCTGCTGCTTCAGCTCCAGGTAGGAGTTGATGAAGTCGTCGCTGAATACGCCGCCGCGGGTCAGGAACTCGCGATCCGCATCCAGCGCGGCCAGGGCTTCGTCCAGAGAGCCGGCCACGGTCGGCACTTCGGCTGCTTCTTCCGGCGGCAGGTCATACAAGTTCTTGTCCATGGCATCGCCCGGGTGGATCTTGTTGATGATGCCGTCCAGACCGGCCATCAGCTGGGCTGCGAAGGCCAGGTACGGGTTGGCAGCCGGATCCGGGAAGCGGACTTCGATGCGGCGAGCTTTCGGGCTCGGCACGACCGGGATACGGATGGAGGCAGAGCGGTTGCGGGCAGAGTAGGCCAGCATGACCGGTGCTTCATAACCCGGTACCAGACGCTTGTAAGAGTTGGTGGTCGGGTTGGCGAAGGCGTTGATGGCCTTGGCGTGCTTGATGATGCCGCCGATGTAGTGCAGCGCCATCTCGGACAGACCGCCGTACAGGTCGCCGGCGAACAGGTTGACGCCGTTCTTGGCCAGGGACTGGTGGCAGTGCATGCCGGAGCCGTTGTCACCGAACATGGGTTTCGGCATGAAGGTGACGGTCTTGTTGTAGGCGTGGGCCACGTTGTGGATCACGTACTTCAGCACCTGCACTTCATCCGCTTTCAGGGTGAGGGTGTTGAAACGGGTCGCGATCTCGTTCTGACCGGCAGTCGCCACTTCGTGGTGGTGAGCTTCAACGACCTGTCCCATCTCTTCCAGCACCAGACACATGGCGGCACGGATGTCCTGAGAGGAGTCAACCGGTGCAACCGGGAAGTAGCCACCCTTGACGAAAGGACGGTGACCCTTGTTGCCGTGCTCGTAATCGGTACCGGAGTTCCAGGCGGCTTCTTCGGATTCGATCTTCACGAAGCTGTGGCCCATGGTGTTCGAGAAGGTGATGTTGTCGAACATGAAGAATTCCGGCTCCGGCCCGAACAGCACGGTGTCGGCGATGCCGCTGGACTTCAGGAAGTCTTCGGCACGCTTGGCGATGGAGCGCGGATCGCGGTCGTAGCCCTGCATGGTGGCCGGTTCCAGCACGTCACAGACGATGTTCAGGGTGGTCTCTTCGGTGAACGGATCCAGTTTGGCGGAGGCCGCATCCGGCATCAGCACCATATCTGATTCGTTGATGCCCTTCCAGCCGCCGATGGAGGACCCATCGAACATCTTGCCGTCTTCGAAGAAATCTTCGTCAACCTGATGGGAAGGGATGGATACGTGCTGCTCTTTACCCTTGGTGTCGGTAAAGCGCAGGTCGACAAACTTGACTTCGTGTTCCTGGATCAGGGCCAAAACGTTCTGGGCTGACATGCTAAGTAACCTCCGGTGTTAAAACTCTTAGGGTGAATGCGTCATCACATTCACATAAGCCAGTATCGTGCCAAGTTTGTGACAGCTTGATTTCAGGGCATTTGGGGCGATAAGCCAGTCCTGAGACCCGCCATCTCAGCGCGTTACGCCTCAAAGTAGTGCATCCATGGATCGTTTTGGTGCACTAAAATGGTGCGCGTTATACGGTCAGCCCCCATCTAAGCAGGCTTTGATCGGAAGGTCTATGATCCTGATCCCCTGTTGTGCGCGAATGTACTGCAATTCTGCTAGGCAGATCACAAAGGCGAGAGTACAATTAGCGCCCAATTTTACCCGGTGATTGAGGCGAGAATGTTAGAGAATTTACGCAATATTGCGATTATTGCGCACGTTGACCACGGCAAAACGACTCTGGTTGATAAGCTGCTGCAGCAGTCCGGCACCCTGGACCGCTCCACGGAAGGCCAGGAACGGATCATGGACTCCAATGATCTGGAACGGGAACGTGGCATCACCATTCTCGCCAAGAACACTGCGATCCGCTGGAACGACTACCGCATCAACATCGTTGATACCCCGGGTCACGCCGACTTCGGTGGTGAGGTAGAGCGCGTACTGTCCATGGTTGACTCCGTGCTGCTGCTGGTTGACGCCGTTGACGGCCCGATGCCACAAACCCGTTTCGTGACCCAGAAAGCATTCGCCCAGGGTCTGAAGCCGATCGTGGTCATCAACAAGATCGACCGTCCGGGTGCTCGTCCTGATTGGGTAATGGATCAGGTATTCGATCTGTTCGACAACCTGGGTGCCACCGACGAACAGCTGGACTTCAAAGTTGTTTACGCCTCTGCACTGAACGGTTGGGCCACCATGGATCAGGACGTTGAGTCCGATAACATGGAACCGCTGTTCCAGGCCATCGTCGACAACGTGGAAGCGCCCAAGGCTGATGCCGACGGTGGTTTCCAGATGCAGATCTCCCAGCTGGACTACAACTCCTATGTTGGCGTCATCGGTATCGGCCGCATCACCCGTGGTCGCGTCAAGACCAACCAGCAGGTCACCATCGTTGGTGCCGACGGCAAGTCCCGTACCGGCAAGGTCGGTCAGGTGCTGGGTTATCTGGGTCTGTCCCGTACCGAAGTGGCCGATGCGCAAGCTGGCGACATCATCGCCATCACCGGTCTGGGCGAGCTGAAGATCTCCGACACCATCTGTGACAACGGCGCCGTTGAAGCGCTGCCGCCGCTCTCCGTTGACGAGCCGACCGTGAACATGACCTTCCAGGTCAACACTTCACCGTTCGCCGGCAAAGAGGGCAAGTTCGTGACCTCCCGCAACATCCTGGAGCGTCTGAACCAGGAGCTGGTCCACAACGTGGCCCTGCGCGTGGAAGAGACCGATGATCCGGACAAGTTCCGTGTCTCCGGCCGTGGTGAACTGCACCTGTCCATCCTGATCGAAAACATGCGTCGCGAAGGTTACGAGCTGGCGGTATCCCGTCCGGAAGTTATCCTGCGCACCGTAGACGGCGTTCTGCAAGAACCGTTCGAAACCGTAACTGTGGACGTGGAAGAAGCGCACCAGGGTTCCGTGATGGAGCAACTCGGCCTGCGTAAGGGCGAGATGACCAACATGACCCCGGATGGCAAAGGCCGTGTTCGCCTTGACTTCATGATCCCGAGCCGTGGCCTGATCGGCTTCCAGACCGAGTTCATGACCCTGACTTCCGGTACCGGTCTGCTGTACCACACCTTCGACCACTACGGTCCGCACAAGGGTGGCAGCATCGGCGAGCGTCAGAATGGCGTGCTGATCTCCAACGCTACCGGCAAGGCGCTGACCTATGCCCTGTTCGGTCTGCAAGACCGCGGTCGTCTGTTCATCGGTCACGCGACCGAAGTGTACGAAGGCCAGGTGATCGGTATTCACTCCCGTTCCAACGACCTGACTGTAAACTGCCTGAAGGGCAAGCAGCTGACCAACATGCGTGCCTCCGGTACCGACGAAGCCCAGGTGCTGACTCCGCCGATCCGCATGTCGCTGGAACAGGCTCTGGAGTTCATCGACAACGACGAACTGGTTGAAGTCACTCCGAAGAGCATCCGTATCCGCAAGAAACTGCTGACCGAGATGGATCGCAAGCGCGCCGGTCGTGCTTGATATCTGTTCATCGACAGACAGAGAGAGGCCTTCGGGCCTCTTTTTTTATGCCTGCTCGTTGCGGGCAGGCGGTTGCAGGTGCCGGTGCGAGTCGCACCCGGCCGGCCCATGGGTGGTCAAATGACCATGCTATCTGACACAATGTCTGCACTATGAAGACGTTGGGAGCGACAATGCAGCAGAAATTCGGCGGCCGTCTTGGCCATGCCCTCTCTTTTTTACGCCACGATGGTGGCCACTTCGCCCAGTTCGTCTGGGGCCGTTTCCAGCAGGACAGGCTGACGGTCACCGCCGGTTATCTGGCCTATGTGACCCTGCTCTCCCTGGTGCCCATGATCGCCGTAGTATTCGGCATGATGTCGGCCTTTCCGGTGTTCCAGAGTCTGAAGCAGGCGATGGAGCAGTTCGTCTATCACAACTTCGTGCCGACCGCCGGCGAGATGCTCAAGGAGTACATCGACGGCTTCGTGGCCAACGCCACCAACACCACGGCAGTCGGCATCGGCGCCCTGATCGTGGTGGCGCTGATGTTGATCTCGGCTATCGACAAGAACCTCAACTACATCTGGCGCTCCACCCAGAGCCGGCCGCTGGCCCAGGCATTCGCCATGTACTGGATGATCCTGACGCTGGGCCCGGTGCTCATCGGAGCCAGCATCGCCATCTCCTCCTACATTTTCTCGCTGCGGCTGTTCGGGGCCGAGAGCCTGTTCGGCATCGGCTATCTGTTGCTGCGCGGCCTGCCGTTCCTGTTCTCGGTGCTCACCTTCCTGCTGGTCTATACCGTGGTGCCCAACTGCAAGGTGCGGCTGATGCACGCCTTCATCGGTGCTCTGGTGGCGGCCACCCTGTTCGAGCTGGCCAAGCGCGGTTTTGCCATCTACATCACCAACTTCCCCTCCTATCAGGCTATCTATGGCGCGCTGGCGACCATCCCCATCCTGTTTGTATGGGTCTACCTGAGCTGGTTGGTGGTCTTGCTTGGCGCGGAAACCACCGCCTGCCTCGGTGAATATGAGCGACCGGGTGCCGATGAGTTGGCCTGATCCGGTCCCTTGCTGTTAGCATCGACGACCGCTCCCATCAGCAGATGGGGCGGTCGTTTCGTTTTGAGAGGAGAGGGATGTGATTGCACTGATTCAGCGGGTCAGCGAGGCCAGCGTAACGGTAGAGGGTGAGGTGACCGGGGCCATCGGCCAGGGTCTGCTGGTGCTGCTCGGGGTGGAGCAGGGGGATGACGAGGCCAAGGCCGACAAGCTGCTGCACAAGGTGAGCGGTTACCGCATCTTCTCCGACGAGAATGGCAAGATGAACCTCAACGTAAGCCAGGCCGGCGGCGGCCTGCTGGTGGTCTCCCAGTTCACCCTGGCGGCGGATACCAACAAGGGGATGAGGCCCAGCTTCTCCGGCGGCGCCCATCCGGTCGAGGCCGAGCGGTTGTACGACTACTTCGTGGCGCAGGCCGCTGCCAGCGGCATCCCGACCGCCACCGGCCGCTTCGCGGCCGACATGAAGGTGGCGCTGGTCAATGACGGTCCGGTCACCTTCTGGCTACAGGTCTGACGCCAGCTCGTAGCGGGGGGCCGTGTGCAGCAGGACGTTGCGCAGCCCCGGCACCGGGTAGGGGGTGGTGGGGCCGACCCACTGCTCCAGCAGCATCAGCACCCGGGTCAGCTCGAGGCGGGTGCGCGGCAGCAGGTTGATGATGAGCTCGCCGTTCAGGCGGGGGGCCAGCGCCTGATAGATCCGCTCCTGGAACAGCAGCGGCGGATTGCCGTCCTGGCTGAACAGGTCGAGCAGAATGAGGTCGTACTGCGCCTCGCTCTGCTCCAGAAAGGCGAGGGCATCGGCCTGGTGCAGGGTCGGTGTACGCTGCGGGTGGTGGTCGGGCTGAAAGAACAGCTGATAGAGGGTGATCACCTCTTCGTCGAGGTCGACGCACTCGTGACGGGCATCGGGCCAGCGCTGGTGCAGATGGCGGGTGAGATCGCCGCCCCCCAGCCCCAGCTCGAGGATGCTGCCGGCCTGCTCGGGCAGCAGACAGGCGATCACCTGCTGGTGCGGCAGGCAGAGGGTGGCGGGTTCGGCCAGGGACATGGCCGACTGCACCACGCCGTCGATCTCCAGCCAGCGATGATGGGCATTTTCCTGCACGGTGAGCCGGCGCTGGGGCTTGGCGCTGAGGTGCAATAAGTGGTCGGCTTGGTACGCTTGCAGATTGAAGTCCATGAATTTGCACGGCAAGATGGTTTTCGACCAGTGTAACTCAAGGATGGAACTATGTACCGGGTGGTCACCCCCCAGACGGCAGCCGAACCGGATGCCCATTATCCGTTGAGCTGGGAGGCATGGGTGCGCAAGCCCTTCCGTCTGTCCGTCGGCGCTAACTCAAGGAGCGTTTTATGTACCGGGTAGTCACTCCTCAAACGGCAGCCGAGCTGGACGCTTACTACCAGTTGCGCTGGGAACTACTGCGTAAACCCTTCAATCTGCCCGTCGGTTCCGAGCGGGATGAATACGATACCGTCGCCATTCACCGGCTGATGCTGGCCCCCGACGGGACGCCCATCGCGGTGGGGCGGCTGTTTGTCGGCGGTGACGAGGCCCAGATCCGCTTCATGGCGCTGCGCCCCGAATTTCGTGGTCAGGGGCTGGGTGCCCGCATGGTGGAAGATCTCGAACAGCTGGCCCGCAGCGAGAAGGTGAAGCGGCTGGTGATGAATGCGCGCCAGGAGGCGGTGGAGTTCTACCGCAAGTGCGGCTTTCTCGAGGTGGGGGAAGGCCCCGTCTCCTTCGGCCGCATCCCGCACCGCCAGATGATCAAGTCCCTGAGCCCGCTACAGACCATCCAGTACCGGCCGGAGTGGTGCCAGGACCTTACCACCCGCTGGTCGCGCGGCATTCCCATCAGCGAGAAGATGGGGGTGCACATCACCCACTACGACGGCCAGACCTTCCACCTCAAGGCCAATCTGGCGGCCAATCTCAACGTGCACGACACCATGTTCGCCGGCAGCATCTACAGCCAGTGCGTGCTGGCGGGCTGGGGCCTGATCTGGCTGCAGCTCAAGGAGGCGGGGCTGGTGGGGGATACCGTTCTGGCGGAGGGCAACATCAAGTACTACCGGCCGGTCAAGGAGGAGCCGGAGGCGCGGGTGGCGCGCGAAGGCATGCCTGCCGTGCTCGAGCCGCTCAAGGGCGGTGAATCCGCCAAGTTCAGCCTCAAGATCAAGCTGTTCAGCGGCGACAAGCTGGCGGCCGAGTTCCTCGGTCACTACGTGGTGCAGCCGGTGAAGCGGCCGGGCCAGTAGCCCCGCGCGGGATCCCATCAAGCAACAAGGCCTCATCACGAGGCCTTGTTGCTTTCTGTCGACTAGCCATTGGCCGCCTGCGCGGCCGGGGCCTTCGGCGCCGGTCGCCAGAGCGGGCTGCTGTTGCCCTGGGGCGGGTAGCGCACGCCGGTTTCCCAGCCACAGCCGTCCGGTTTTTGCTGGAAGCCCCAGCTGAGGGTCGGCTCGGCGAGCTTCCCGCGCCACTGGCCGAGCAGCTCGGCGCAGTGCTGGCCGTTGAGGACGCCCAAATCCAGCTGCCACTGCTCATTGACCAGATCGACGCTGCCCTGCACCCCCAGCAGGTGGGTGATGGTGGAAGCGCCGGCCTGTTCGATCTTCAGCTGGCCCTGCGCTACCTTGCCCTGCAGCTTGATGCGATAGAAGGGGGTGTCACCCTCCTGCATCGCCTGCCAGAGCTCGGTCGGGCTGAGGGTTGGTGCCGCCGCCTGCTTGAACCACTGATCCAGTAGCGGATCTATCTTCACCTTGTCCCAGAACGGCTCGGTGGCATCAAGCGCAATGTTCCCCTGCAGGGAGCTGCGCCAGGCGCCCGGGGTGCCGCCGTGCAGCGCCTGCAGATCGGCGCTCAGATCCATCTTGCCGGCGAAGGAGACGGGGGAGTGGAGGATCTTGCCCCACTGCACCAGATCCAGTTTCTCGCCCTTGAGCTGCAACCGGCTGGTCTGGCCCGGCTCACGTCCCCACTGGCCGCTCAGGCTGAGGCTGCCCTCATCCGGCAGCGAGCTGGTGAGCTTGTTGAGCTGCCAGGAGCCGGCTGTCAGCTCGCCATCCAGCTCGCCGTTGCGGGCGCTGAGGCCGTCCCACACCAGTTCGAACCAGGCGCTCTCGAGGCGGGCCCGGCCCAGCAGCGGCCCCGGCTGGTTGCTACGCAGGCTGAGATCGGTGAGATAGAACTGCCAGCCGGTCAGCGACAGGGGCAGGGTATCGTCGAAGGAGAGCACCTTGAGCTTGTCGAAGGCCAGCTTGCGGATGTCGATCTGTTGCGGTCGCCAGCGCTGCCAATCCTGCCACCACCCTTCCGGCAAGCTGATGTCCATGCCGCTCAGCGCCATGTCCTTGAGGGTCAGCTTCTGCTGCAGGGGATCGAGGGAGAGCTCCAGATTGAACTCCCCTTCATAGGCCTTGCCCTGCAACTCGGCATCCAGCTGCTGGGGCGAGAAGGCGACCTTGCCCTGGATGGATTCCAGCTGGAACAGGCCACGGCCGAGATCGCCGAGGGTCCCTGAGAAGTAGCCGCTGGGCGTGCTGCCGGCCTGCCAGTTGAAGGCGGTCAGCTGGCCGTTGAGGTTGTTGAGGGCCAGCTCCTGCTCGATGTCGTTGAAGCTGAGATCCCGGATCTGGCCGAGATCCAGGCTGACCTGGCGCAGGGGGGATTCGGCTTTGGCAAGGGTGCCCCACTCGATGCGCATGCCCTGGGTCTTGAGGTTGTTCAGCCGCAGGCTGCGGGCGGGCCAGTCGAGCACCATGCCGGTCTCGAGCAGACCGTCGAACAGGTTGGCGGTCAGCTTGTCGGTGCTCAGCACCTGACCTTCCAGCCGGCCGGCCAGGTTGAGGCGGGAGAGGGCCCAGGCCGGGGTCGCCAGCTCATTTATGTTGAGGGTCAGGTTGGCCTGGGGCGGGCGCACCGGATTGAGCAGCTGCCAGTCGCTCAGGGTGGCGTTGAGACCGCGCAGGGTCAGCCCGTCGCTCTCCAGGCTGAGCCGGTCGATGGTGCTGTCGGCGATGGTGAGGGAGTGCACCGGCAGGCTCGGCAGCTGGTTGGGCAGCGGCAGCTTGATGGCCGGGCGGATGAGATCGAGATGGGCGATGCGCACATCGCGGCTCAGCCAGTCGATGCTCTCTATCTCGAGATAGATCTTGTCGAGGGTCACGGCGTTGCCGTAACTCACCTGCTCTGCCAGCAGGGTGTAGGGGTGAAGCGGGTTGAACACCAGCCGGCCTATGGTGACAGGCACGCCGGTCTGCTGGCTGAGCCAGCCGGCGATGGGCCCCTTGGCGCGCTCGGCGTCGAACAGGCCGAGCCCGACCCAGACAAAGAGCAACAGGAAGGCAAGGGTGTAGAGCAGGCCGCGCAGCCAGGAATTCATCAGTGCTTTCCTCCTGTTTCTGTTGCTTGGTCAGGCATTGGAGTAGTGGTCCCGCAGGCCGAGCCAGCGTCGTATCAAGGGTTCGACATGGCTCGGGTGGCGGTCCATCAGGCAATGTGACCATCTTATGCATCTGCCTTGGTCAAGCATTGGAATAGTGATCCCGCAGACCGAGCCAGCGCCGTATCAAGGGCTCGACATGGCTTGGATGGCGGTCCATCAAGAAGCGCGCCATCTTCTGCACCTGCGGGATGAGCGATTGGTCGCGTACCAGATCGGCGATCTTGAGATCGGCCAGGCCGGTCTGGCGGGTGCCGAGCAGCTCGCCCGGGCCGCGCAGCTCCAGATCCCGCTGGGCGATGAGGAAGCCGTCGTTGGTTTCCCGCAACACCCCGAGCCGGCTCTGGGCCGTCTTGGACAAGGGGGCATGATAGAGCAGCACGCAGTGGGAGGCCACCGAGCCACGCCCGACCCGGCCGCGCAGCTGGTGCAGCTGCGCCAGCCCCAGTCGCTCCGGGTTCTCGATGATCATCAGGCTGGCGTTGGGCACGTCCACCCCCACCTCAATGACGGTGGTGGCGACCAGCAGTTGCAGTATGCCCGCCTTGAACTCTTCCATCACCCGCTGTTTCTCGACCGGCCGCATCCGGCCGTGTACCAGCCCGATGTGTAGGCCGGGCAGCAGGTTCTGCAGCTCGGCGGCGGTGTCCTCGGCGGCCTGGCACTCCAGTACCTCCGACTCCTCGATCAGGGTGCAGACCCAGTAGGCCTGCTTGCCCTCCTCGCAGGCCAGTCTAACCCGTTCGATCACGTCCTGGCGGCGGCTGTCGGGCAGCGCCACCGTGGTGATGGGGGTGCGGCCCGGCGGCAGCTCGTCGATGATAGAGGTGTCGAGGTCGGCATAGGCGGTCATCGCCAGGGTGCGGGGGATGGGGGTAGCGGTCATGATCAGCTGATGGGGATGTACCCCTTCCCGCTCCCCTTTTTCCCGCAGGGCGAGCCGTTGATGCACGCCGAATCTGTGCTGTTCGTCGATGATGACCAGGGCGAGGCGCTGGAACACCACCTGCTCCTGGAAGATGGCGTGGGTACCTACCACCATCTTGACGCTGCCATCGGCGATGGCGGCCAGCGCTTCTTCTCGCGCCTTGCCCTTCTGCTTGCCCGCCAGCCAGCCGACCCCGATACCGAGCGGTTCCAGCCACTTGGCGAAGTTGATGGCGTGCTGCTCGGCCAGCAGCTCGGTCGGCGCCATCAGCCCCACCTGGCAGCCGTTGCCGATGGCCTGCAGGGCGGCCAGCGCCGCGACCAGCGTTTTACCTGAGCCCACGTCCCCCTGCACCAGCCGCATCATGGGGTGGCTCTGTTGCAGATCCCGGCCGATCTCCGCCACCACCCGGCTCTGGGCGCCGGTGGGGGTGAACGGCAGGGCGCCGAGCAGCTGTTCGACCAGCGCAGGTGCCGGTTTGAGGGCGCGAGCCAGCTGGGTTTGTGCCTGGGCCCGCACCTTCAAGACCGAGAGGTTGTGGGCCAGCAGCTCTTCCAGCACCAGCCGCTGCTGGGCCGGGTGCTGGCCGCTCTCGAGCAGGGCCAGCGCCACCGAGGGGGGCGGACGGTGCAGCAGCTTCAGGGCAGCGGCCAGATCGATCTGCTGGGGATAGAGGCCGGCGGGCAGCAGCTCCTCCACGCCGTAGAGGTCGAGCTGGGCCAGCGCCTGATCGGTGAGGCTGCGCAGGGTGAGCTGGCGCAGCCCTTCGGTGGTCGGGTAGACGGGGGTGAGCACCTCTTCGGTCTGGCCGGCCTGCTCCTCGCCGAGCAGCTTGTACTCGGGGTGGGCCATCTCCAGCCCGTACTTGCCGGGGCGCACCTCGCCGAAGCAGCGCATCAGCCGGCCCGGGCTCAGGCTGTTCTTCTGGGCAGCGGTGAAGTTGAAGAAGCGCAGGGTGAGGGTGCCGGTGCCGTCGCTGATGCGGCAGACCAGCATGCGGCGACGCCCCATCACCAGCTGAGTGTCCTGGATCTCCCCCTCGACGGCGCCGTGCAGGCCGGGCGGCAGATCGCCGATGGGCCACACCTGGGTGCGGTCCTCGTAGCGCAGGGGGAGGTGGAACAGCAGATCCTGCACCGTGGCCAGCCCCAGCCGCTCGAGCTTTTCCTGCATCTTGCTGCCGACGCCCTTGAGGCTGTCGAGGGAGATTTTATCCAATTTCATCAATTAGATGCCCGAAAACACTGTAAATATGTCCAGATGATAGGGTTTATTGCTGTCTCGACGCAAGCCGCGTCGTGCGGTTGGGGCTCAGCTGGTGGGGAGCTGAGCCCACAATGACAAGGGCCTGCCGATGTGCGGCAGGCCCTTGTGGGGATCCCTGAGGGTGCGATGCGTCCCGGTCAGATGATGCGCTTGAGCAGGATGTGGGCTTTGACCCTGTGGATCCGGGCCAGCAGCTTGCGTACCTGATCCGGGTAGTCCTGGATCTGCTCGATCTGATCGAAGTGGCTGATGCGCTTGGTGTTGGCCAGGATGTTCTCGCGCTCGGCGTTGAACTGGGGCCGCAGCAGGTGACGACGATCGTAGACCAGCAGGCCGTTCTCCAGATCCAGCGCCCAGGCGCGGGGATTGAGGTTGTTGCCGGTGAGCAGGGCCCACTCGTCATCCACGAAAATCCCCTTGAGGTGGTAGGAGTTGCGCTCGCAGCACCAGAGCATCAGGTTGAGACGGCCGGCATCGATGTGATGCTGGTTGCGCTCGGCGAACTTGCGCAGGTTGGTCTCATACAGATAGGGCAGACCGCCAATGGTGGAGAATTTCTCCTCCGGCGGAATGAAGAAGTCGTTGGCGGTCTTGTCGCCCACCACGATGGTCACCTTGCAGCCGCGCTTGAGCAGGGCCTCGATATCCTTGTTCAACTCCTTGGGCGGGTTGAAGTAGGGGGTGCAGATGAAGATCTCCCGCTCGGTGGCCCGCACCAGGGTACGGATCATCTTGTTGAGCTGGTTGCCGCGCTTGCCCAGGCCGCTCATCGGGGTGATGGCCACCTCCTGGCTGTTGACCGGCATGGTGTCGAAGCGGTACTGGCCGAGGCGCAGGTTGTGCTTGAAGCGGCGGATCGGCCCCTTCAGCTGCTTGGCGCTGGGGATGTCGGTGCGATCCAGCCGCTGCACTGCCTCGCTGCGCAGGAACAGGTCATCCACGTAGTTGACCATGCTGCGGGTCAGCTCCGGGCTGGTGATCTGGTGATAGCGGTCGAAACGGTAGCGATCCTGCTGGTGCAGGTAGATGTCGTTGAGGCTGGCACCGGAGTAGAGCAGGATGTCATCGAAGATGAAGCCCTTGAGGTGCAGCACCCCGAGCAGTTCACGCCCCTTCACCGGCACGCCGTAGATGGCGATCTGGTGCTCGTGGCGAGCGGCCATCTCCTGATACATCAGGTGGTTGCCGCCTTGCTTGCCCTTGCCGATCAGGCCGCGCTGGGCACGGTGGAAGTCGACGAACACCTTGACGTCGAGGGCCGGGTTGCGCTGCTTGGCGGCGTAGAGGGCGGAGAGGATCTCCCGTCCCGCCTCGTCATCCTGCAGATAGAGCGCCACCAGATAGATGCGCTGACGCGCGCTGGCGATGAGCGAAAGGATCCGGCTCTTGAAGTCCTTGGCGCTGTTGAGCACTTCAAACTGGTCTGCGGCGACGGCGATCTGGGGCAGGCGCGCCAGCAGCTGTCGATAATGTGCCGATGAATGCATAGAGAAACCTGAAATCACTGCGTTAAGCGTTCCACTCGGAGCGATGGATAGGCGATTCTAGCAATCTCGCCCTGTTAGCCAAAGAAAGAATCGTCATAAAGATGAAAAAGGCCTCACATTGGAGGCCTTTTTCCGCACGGTTGCGATCAGAGGAAGCTGTAGATGATCATCGCCATCACGCCGCCGGTGGTGCCGATGATGGTCTCCATCACGGTCCAGGTCTGCAGGGTCTGCTTCTCGGTGAGGCCGAGGTAGCGGTTGGCCAGCCAGAAGCCGGAGTCATTGACGTGGGAGAGCACGATGGCCCCGCCGCCGATGGCGATGGTGACCGCCGCCAGCTGGGCGCCGTTCAGGCCGAGCGGCTCCAGTATCGGCAGCACCAGACCGCAGGCAGTCAGCATGGCGACGGTGGCGGAACCCTGAATGACCCGCACCGCGGCCGCCAGAATGAAGGCCAGCGCGACGATGGGCAGGCCGGAGTCCGCCAGCATGTTGCCAAGAGCGGCACCCACGCCGGAATCCACCAGGATCTGCTTGAACACGCCACCGGCACCGGTCACCAGGATGATGACGCCGGCCGGCTGGATGGCGCTGTTGCAGACGTTCATCACCTCGTCACGGGACATGCCGCGACGGATCCCCAGCAGGTAGAAGGCGGCCAGACAGGCGACCATGATGGCGGTGAAGGGGTGGCCGATGAACTCCAGCCAGCCGTGCAGGGGCGTGCCGGCCTCGACGAAGCGGCCGACGATGGTCTTGAGACCGATCAGCAGCAGCGGCAGACCGATGAGGCCCATGGCCAGCCCGAAGGAGGGCAGGTTCTGGCCGTCGTCGTGGGCGCTGCTCTGGGCGTCGGCCGGCAGCGGCACATCCACCACCTTGCTGATCAGCTCGCCAAACAGCGGGCCGGCCAGGATCAGGGCCGGAACGGCGGCGATCAGGCCGAACAGGATCATGTAGCCGAAGTCGGCACCCAGCTGGGATGCCACCAGAATGGGGCCCGGCGCCGGGATCAGGAAGGCCTGGCAGGTGGCGATGCCCGCCAGCAGGGCGATGCCGATCTTCACCACGCTGCCGCCGCCACGGCGGACGATGGCGAAGGCGACGCCGATCAGCAGCACCACGGCCACGTCGAAGAACAGCGGCAGTGCGCAGACGAAGCCGGTCAGCGCCATGGCCCAGTTGGCGCGCTTGACGCCGAACTTGCCGAGCAGGGTGTGGGCCACCCGGTCGAGGGCGCCGGTGACTTCCATCACCTTGCCGAACATGGCGCCCAGTGCCACCACCACGGCGACGAAGCCGAGGGTGCCGCCCATCCCTTTCTGGATGGTGGCGGCGATGTCGGCCGGGTTCATGCCGGCGGCGAGCCCCGCCACCATGGAGACCAGGATGAGCGAGACGACCGCGTGCAGGCGGGCCTTCATCACCAGAAAGAGCAGCAGCACGATGGAGCCGGCGGCCGTCATGATCAGGGAGAGGTCAGACATTGTTGTGCATTCCTTGTTCCAAGTTCAGTGTCGACACCCTGCCGATCCATCGGCAGACCATATCTTTATGATTTATTTAGATTTATGGCCAGGGCTCAAACTCGATTGCCCAGGTGACTATGAGTGCGCTCAGTCTGTGGCAGACTTCACAATTCTTGTTGTTACCGGTAACATGTTACCGGTAACGTGCTAAGTTAGAACCCATCGGCAGCACGTTTTTTGAAAAATGAGATAGAGGTCAAACAATGGCGGGTAAGAGCATTATCGTGATGGGTGTATGTGGTAGCGGCAAGTCCAGCGTGGGCCTCAAGGTGGCCGACGTGCTGGGCGCCAAGTTCATCGACGGTGATGATCTGCACCCCAGGGCCAATATCCAGAAGATGGCCGGCGGCAACCCGCTCAACGACGAGGACCGCGCCCCCTGGCTGGAGCGGATCCGTGACGCGGCCTACAGCCTGGAGCAGAAGAACGAGGTGGGCGTCATCGTCTGCTCGGCCCTCAAGAAGCAGTACCGCGACCAGATCCGTGAAGGCAACGAGTCGGTCAGCTTCCTCTTCCTCGACGGCAGCCAGCCGCTGATCCTCGAGCGGATGCGGGCCCGCAAGGGCCACTTCATGCGCGAAAGCATGGTACAAAGTCAGTTCGATACCCTGGAGCGCCCGGACGGCGAAGCCGGTGTATTCCACATCGATATCGACGGCACCTTCGAACAGGTGGTTGATCGCGCCGTCACAGCATTGGAGCAAGCCCAATGATCCATCAGGTCATTTCCAGCGTCACCGCCCGCATTCGCGAGCGCAGTGCCGCCCGTCGCCAGGCCTTCCTGGCCCGCATCCAGCGTCAGGCCGATCAGGGCAAGACCCGCGCCGCGCTGGCCTGCGGCAACCTGGCCCATGCCGTGGCCGCTTCCAGCTGTGACGAGAAGGGGCGCATCCTCGACATGACCCGCGCCAACGTCGGCATCGTCACCGCCTACAACGACATGCTGAGCGCCCATCAGCCCTATCAGGGCTATCCGGACATCATCAAGGCCGCGCTGGCCGAGCTGGGCCACAGCGCCCAGGTGGCCGGTGGCGTGCCCGCCATGTGTGACGGCGTGACCCAGGGGCAGCCGGGGATGGACATGTCTCTGTTCTCCCGCGACCTGATCGCCCAGGCGACCGCGCTGTCGCTCTCCCACAACACCTTCGATGCCACCCTGCTGCTCGGTATCTGCGACAAGATTGCGCCGGGCCAGATCATGGGGGCGCTCTCCCACGCTCACCTGCCCACCGCCTTCGTGCCGGCCGGTCCGATGGCGAGCGGCATCAGCAACGACGAGAAGGTGAAGGTGCGCCAGCAGTACGCAGCCGGCGAAGTGGGCCGTGAAGCCCTGCTGCAGATGGAGTGCGGTGCCTACCACGCGGCGGGCACCTGTACCTTCTACGGCACTGCCAACACCAACCAGCTGGTGTTCGAGGCCATGGGCCTGATGCTGCCGGGCTCCGCCTTCGTGCACCCGCACAGCGAGCTGCGCCGCGCCCTCACCGAGGAGGCGGCCCGCCGCATCAGCGCCATGATCCCGGGTTCCCCGGCCTATCGCCCCCTGAGTGCGGTGATCGACGAGCGCTCGCTGGTCAACGGGCTGGTGGCCCTGCTTGCCTCCGGCGGCAGCACCAACCACAGCATCCACATGGTGGCGCTGGCCCGCGCCGCCGGCCTGCACCTGACCTGGGACGACATCAGCGATCTCTCCGACGTGGTGCCGCTGCTGGTGCGCATGTACCCGAACGGCCCGGCCGACGTCAACGCCTTCGAACAGGCGGGCGGTGTGCCCGGCCTGATGCGCCGGCTGGCGCAAGAGGGGCTGATCCACCTGGACGCCACCCCGGTCTTTGGCGAGATGCAGGATTACCTCAGCCGTCCGGCACTGGTGGATGGCCAGCTGGTATGGCAGCCGGTGGGCGAGAGCGGCGATGCGGGCGTGTTGTCGCCTTCCGGCAGCGTATTTCAGGCCACCGGCGGCACCAAGCTGCTGGCGGGCAATCTGGGCCGCGCCGTGGTCAAGGTCTCCGCCGTGGCTCCCGAGTATCGGGTCATCGAGGCGCCGGCCCGGGTCTTCTCCTCCCAGCATGCGGTGGAGGCGGCCTACAAGGCGGGCGATCTCAATCAGGACGCCGTGATCGTGGTGCGCCACAATGGCCCGGCCGCCAATGGCATGCCGGAGCTGCACAAGCTGATGCCGGTGCTCGGCAACCTGCAGAAGGCGGGTTACAAGGTGGCGCTGGTCACCGATGGCCGTCTCTCCGGTGCCTCCGGCAAGATCCCGGCCGCCATCCACGTCACCCCAGAAGCGCTGCACGGCGGGGCCATCGGCCTGCTTGCCGATGGCGACCTGCTACGGGTTGACGCGGTCAACGGCAGCCTCGACTGCCTGACCGACTTGAGTGGCCGTACCCAGGCCGAGATCGACCTCACTCTGGAACAAGAGGGGTGGGGCCGTGAACTGTTCAGCGTGATGCGTCGCGCGGTATCGAGCGCCGAGTGCGGCGCCACCATCTTTGATTAAGAGCTGACTAAGGAAGAGCTATGCAGAACTGGAAAGTGACCCCGGCCGAGGTGTTTGCCGCCTCCCCGCTGGTACCCGTGATGGTCATCAATGAGCTGGAGCAAGCCCTGCCGATGGCCAAGGCGCTGCTGGACGGCGGCATCTCGGTGTTCGAGATCACCCTGCGCACCCCGGTTGCGCTGGAGGCCATCGCCCTCATCGCCAAGGCGATGCCGGACGCCATGGTCGGTGCTGGTACCGTGCTCAACTGCGCGCAGTTTGACGCCGCCGTGGCCGCCGGTGCCCGCTTCGTCATCTCCCCGGGGATGACCCCGGCCCTGCTGGCCCACGCGGCCAACAGCACGGCGCCGCTGATCCCGGGCGTGGCCACCCCGTCCGAGGTGATGCAGGCGCTGGAAGCGGGTTACGACCACCTCAAATTCTTCCCGGCCGAGGCGAACGGCGGCACCAAGGCGCTCTCCGCCATCGCCGCGCCGCTGCCCCAGGTGAAGTTCTGCCCTACCGGCGGCATTGGCCCGAAAAACGTGGCCGACTACCTGGCGCTGAAATGCGTCGCCACCGTCGGCGGCTCCTGGATGCTGCCGGCAGAGGCCGTCAAGAACGGTAACTGGGAAGAGGTGACCCGCCTCTCCCGCGAAGCCGTCGCCCTGGTCGTATCCTGATTTGACGCCGGCGTGAGCCGGACCTTCCGTTTGCCAAGCAAGCAGGCCACCCTCGGGTGGCCCGCTCTGTTTTGGCTGCATGGCGGGGATCTGGCCCTCAGCCCAGGCTGTCCCCTTCGTACAGGGAGAAGCCCATGTCGAGCCGGGTGTCGGCTAGCGGCTGGCCGTTGAGGCGGGCCAGCAGCATGGTGGCGGCCGCACGGCCGATCTCCTTGCGCGGCGTGACGATACTGGCCAGCTTGGGGGTCATGGCGTGGCCGATGTCGAGGGCGTTGCTGCCGGCGATGGCGATCTGCTGGGGCACGGGTATCCACTTGGCCTGACACTGCAGCAGGGCGCCCACGGCCAGGTCATCGTTGGTGCAGAACAGGCCGTCCAGGTCGGGATAGCGCACCAGCGCCTGCTCCAGCAGCTGGCCGCCGAGGGTGAAGCTGGAGGATTGCTCGGTCAGCAGGTGCTGGCCGCTCAGGCCGAAGTCCTGCATCGCCTGGTAGTAGCCTTCCATCCGCAGTTGGGTGCGCACGTCGAGCCGCGCGCCGAGATAGACCAGCTTGCGTCGGCCCCGGCGCAGCATCTCTGTTACCATGGCCCGGGCGGCCGCCCGGTGATCCATGCCGATCACCATGTCGATGGGGTTCTGCGGCAGATCCATGGTCTCCACCACCGGGATGCCGGCGGTGGCGATCATCTTGCGGGTGCGCTCGGTGTGCTGGCTGTCGGAGAGGATCAGCCCATCCACGTGATAGGAGAGCAGGGAGGCGACCTGCTCCTCTTCCCGCTCCGGGCTGTAGCCGTAGTGGGCCAGCAGGGTCTGGTAGCCGGCGGGCCGGGTCACCGACTCGATGCCGTGCACCACGGCGGAGAAGACCTGGTTGGAGAGGGAGGGGATCAGGATGCCGATCGCCTTGCTGGTGGCGTTGGAGAGAATGTCCGGTGCCCGGTTGGGGATGTAGCCGAGCTCTTCCACCGCGGCGGCGATCCGCTCGCGGGTGCCCTCGGCCACGGCCTGTGGGTCGCGCAGGTAGCGGCTGACGGTCATCTTGGTGACCCCGGTCAGGTCGGCTATGTCCTGCAGGGTGGGGCGGCGCTTGCGGGTGTCGTTCATCTCGGGATCCGGCAGAAATGTTACACGTAACATTACCGTTTTTGTTTAACAAAGTCAGCATATGACGCCATCAACAGGGGGAGTCGCGGGATGATCAAGGACAAGTGCTTCGAGGGCGTGCGCTTCGAGCAGCAAGACCTGGAGGGGGAGCAGTTCCAGGGTTGCCGTTTCATCGGCTGCAACTTCTCCTGGCTCGATCTGGCCGAATGCCGCTTCGTCGACTGCAGCTTCTATGACCGGGAGCGCGAGCTGAGCTGTTTGCTGCAGGGTTGCGACCTGCGCGAGGCCAGCTTCCTGCGCTGCGATCTCACCATGGCCGACTGCAGCCAAAGCCAATGTCTGGGGCTGGAGCTGCGCGACTGTCAGGCGCTGGGGATCAACTTCTCCCGCGCCAGCTTTGCCAACCAGATCACCGTCAAGAGCTACTTCTGCGAGGCGCACCTGACCGGCAACAACTTCAGTTACGCCAATTTCGAAGGGTGCCTGCTGGAGCAATGCGAATTGAGCGGCAATCGCTGGCAGGGGGTCAACCTGTTCGGTGCCTCGCTGGCGGGCTCCGATCTCAGCGGATCCGAGTTTGGCCAAATAGACTGGGCCAGCGTCAACCTGCAGGGTTGTGACCTGCGCCAGTGCGATCTGCCGGGGCTGGATCTGCGGCGGGTCAATCTGGACGGGGTGCAGATCAACGAAGATCAGCAGCAGGCCTTGCTGGAGCAGATCGGGCTGATCGTCTTCCCCTGAGCTGGCAGGAAAAGAGGTAAGTTTTCGTCATCTGCCGTCATGCCCGCTGCTGGCGGCGATCAAAAAAGCCTGCATGATGCAGGCTTTTTTGGATGACAGGTTGGCGGCCGGGTGGCGGTGATCAGCGCTTGGCCAGCCACTTGGTGGGGTTGATCGCCTCGCCCTGATAGCGGATCTCGAAGTAGAGGCCGGGCCTGTCCTGGCCGCCACTGTCGCCGACCAGCGCCACCGGTTCACCCTGTTCCACGTTCTGCCCCACCTGGCGCAGCAGCGACTGGTTGTGACCGTAGAGGCTCATGTAGCCGCGGCCGTGATCGATCACCAGCAGCATGCCGAAGCCATCGAGCCAGTCGGCATAGACCACCTGGCCCGGTGCCACCGCCTTGACCTGGGTACCCTCACTGGCGCCGATCAGGGTGCCTTTCCACTTCAGTTCGGCGGTGCGCGGCGAGCCGTAGGCAATGAGGATGGGGCCCTGCACCGGCCAGCGCAGGCTGCCGTTGGTCTTGAGTCCGCTGTAATAGCCGGCACTGCTGATCCCCGAACCTCGCTCGGGTTTGCTGCTGGCCACTTCCTCGGTCGGCTGCTGTTGCTGGGCTGCCTGGTTTTGCTGGGCGGCGAGCCGCTGTTGCTCGGCACGGCGCTGCTCTGCCAGCTTGCGCTGCCGCTCCTGCTCCGCCTTCAGCTTGGCGAGGCGTTCCCGCTCGGCCCGTTCGCGCCGTTCCTGCTCTTCCCGCTGGCGGCGCAGCTCTTCCAGCCGGGCTTTCAGGGTTTTTTCCGCCTTGACCAGTTTGCTCAGCTTCTGTTCGTCATCCTGAACCGATTGCTGCAGCTGGTTGCGCACCTTGGCGCGGCTCTGCTGGCTGGCCAGCAGGCTCTGATGATGTTGCTGCTGTTCGCTCAGCAGGCTTTGCAGCCGGCTTTCGGTCTCTTTGGTGGCCTGCTGGTTTTTGGCCAGCTTGGTGCGGGTGGCACGCAGCGCCTCGATGGCTTCGATGCGAGCCTTGTTGAGGTAGTCGTAGTAATCGAGGGAGCGGCTCAGTTTGGCCGGATCCTGCTGATTGAGCAGCAGTTTGAGGTAATCGTGGTTGCCGGCGGTGAAGGCGCTCTCCGCCTGCTTGGCCAGCAACTGCTTCTGATGGCTGGCCTGCTGTTCCAGATCCAGCTTGTCCTGCTGCAGCCCCACCAGTTTCTGCTGGTTCTCTCTGAGCTGCTGCTTGGTCTGCTCGAGCTTGGCGGCGGCGGCCGAGATGGCCTGCTCATCAGCCTTGAGCTGGGTATTGAGCTTGGCAAGCTCCTGCTTGCTGAGCTTGATGGTCTTCTGCTGTTCCTTGATCTGGGACTGCATGGCACCGAGCTGCTGGTTGGCAGCCCAAGCCGTGGCCGGCCCGAACGACAGACAAAAAAACAGCGCGCCGGCCAACAGGCCGACGCGACTGGTTTTGGTTGAAATAACTTCGCATCCCCGCATGGGGAAGGATTATTTCAGAATCATCAGGGGCTTGCCAGTCATTTCCGGCGGTACCGGCAGACCCATCAGGGTCAGCATGGTGGGGGCCAGATCGGACAATTTGCCGCCTTCAGCCACCTCGGCCTTGCGACCGAAATAGATGAGCGGAACCGGCAGATTGGTGTGGGCGGTGTGCGCCTGACCGGTCTCTTCGTCCATCATCTTCTCGGCGTTGCCGTGGTCGGCGGTGATCAGGCACTCGCCACCCACTTCGGCCAGGGCGTCGGTGACGCGACCGATGCAGTGGTCGACCGCTTCACAGGCTTTGACCGCGGCGTCGAACACGCCGGTGTGGCCGACCATGTCGCCGTTCGGGTAGTTGCAGATGATGACGTCGTACTTGCCGCTCTTGATGGCGCCGACCAGCTTGTCGGTCAGCTCTTCGGAGCTCATCTCCGGCTGCAGGTCATAGGTGGCCACTTTCGGGCTGGCGACGATCTCGCGATCTTCGCCAGTGAAGCAGGCCTCTTCGCCGCCGTTGAAGAAGAAGGTGACGTGGGCATACTTCTCGGTTTCGGAGATGCGCAGCTGGGTCTTGCCTTGCTTGGCCAGCCATTCACCCAGGGTGTTGACCAGCGCGGTCGGCGGGTAGGCACAGGCGGTTTTGATGTCGGCCGCGTACTCGGTCAGCATCACGAAGTTCAGCGCCGGGGTGGCGGTGCGGGCGAAGCCGGTGAAGTCGCTGTCGACGAAGGCGCGGGTGATCTCGCGGGCACGGTCGGCACGGAAGTTCATGAAGATCAGCGCATCGCCATCCTGCATGGGAGCGGCGGCACCGATGCGGGTGGCTTTGACGAATTCGTCGTTCTCGTCGCGAGCGTAGGCGGCGGCCAGGGCTTCGCTGGCGCTGTCGGCGGTGAACTCGCCCTTGCCCTGGGTCATCAGGTCATAGGCTTGTTGCACGCGATCCCAGCGGTTGTCGCGGTCCATGGCGTAGTAACGGCCGATCATGGAGGCGAAGCGACCCTTGCCCAGGCGGGCGAACAGGGCATCGAACTGCTCGATGGAAGACTGGGCGGAGCGCGGCGGCACGTCACGGCCATCCAGGAAGGCGTGGAAGTAGATCTGCTCGGCGCCACGCTTGGCGGCCATTTCGATCATGCCCATGATGTGCTCTTCGTGGCTGTGCACGCCACCCGGGGACATCAGGCCCATGATGTGTACGGCCTTGCCCTTGGTCACGGCAGCATCGACCGCCTTGGCCAGCTCGACGTTCTGGAAGAAGTCGCCGTCCTGGATGTCTTTGGAGATGCGGGTCAGTTCCTGATAGACGATGCGACCGGCGCCGATGTTGACGTGGCCCACTTCGGAGTTCCCCATCTGACCATCCGGCAGACCCACGTCCAGGCCGGAGCCGGAGATCAGGGTGCTGGTGTAGTCACGGGCGAGACGGTCGAGGTTGGGAGTCTTGGCGGCAGCGACGGCGTTGTGCTCTTGCTTGGTGCTATAGCCCCAACCGTCCATGATGACCAGAACCAAAGGTTTCTTAGCTGTTGACATAAGGCTATGTCCTCTCGGATAGGAATGAATTGCGGGAAGTGAAACTAGCGTAATATTACTACATCTGCCGAAATAGTCACCTGATAGCCAAGCCCCGTCCGGTGGGGGCCGCACGCTGTTGCCGAGCTGTTTCTGCTTTGTCGCCGGCTTGTCGCACCACTCGACGAATCCTCGCCCTAGCGGGCTGAATGCCACTTTTTATGCCGCCGCTTTCCCCCGTCCCCGTCTGGTGGGAGCCCGCTCCCGCTTTGCCGCCAAGATGGCTGATCTTGGCTGGGTCCCCATGTATACTCGGGCACTTGTCTTGGTCCCTGGATAGTAGAAGATGCAAGAGTATTTGGATTTTGCGGCCCGCAACCCGCTGCTGACCGCAGCCTGGTTCGGCCTAGCAGGCACCCTGGTTTACACCACGGTGCGTGCTCGTTTTTCTCCGGTGAAGTCGGTGAACAACCACACCGCAACCCTGCTGATCAACCGTGAAAACGCCACCGTGGTGGATATTCGCAGTCAGGAAGAGTTTGCCAAGGGCCATCTGGCCGGTGCCCAGCACCTGCCGCTCAGCCAGATCCAGAGCAATAATCTGGGCCCGGTTGAAAAGCATAAAGATGCCCCCATCATAGTGGTGTGCGAGTCGGGGATGACCGCTGGTGGCGCGGGTCGCCAATTGAGCAAAGCCGGCTTCAAGCAGGTGTATGTGCTCAGCGGTGGCATGGCCCAGTGGCGTGCAGAGAATCTGCCGGTGACCAAAAAACGCTGATTTAAGGGCCTGCGCCCACCTATTTTCATAAAAAGGAATCAAACAAAATGGCTGAAGAGATCAACAACCAGGAAGTACAACCGGAATTCCACATCCAGCGCGTCTACACCAAGGACGTCTCCTTCGAAGCGCCGAATACCCCGCACATCTTCCAGAAAGAGTGGCAGCCGGACGTTAAGCTGGACATGGACACCAAGACCAACATCCTGGCCGACAGCGTCTATGAAGTGGTGCTGACCCTGACCGTGACCTGCAAGCTGGAAACCGAAACGGCCTTCCTGTGTGAAGTTCAGCAAGCCGGTATCTTCACCATCGGCAACCTGCCGGAGCCACAACTGGCTCACTGCCTGGCTGCCTTCTGCCCGAACATCCTGTTCCCGTATGCCCGCGAAGCGGTGTCCAATCTGGTGAGCAAGGGTTCCTTCCCGCAGCTGAACCTGGCACCGGTCAACTTCGATGCTCTGTTTGCCCAGCACATGGCGCAGGCACAGGCCCAGCAGGCGACTGCGGAAGCCTGATAATGGCCGACCAGATCGCTATCTCGGTCTTGGGGGCGGGGTCTTATGGCTCCGCCCTTGCCATTTCTCTGGCGCGCAACGGTCATCCGACCCTGCTGTGGGGTCACGACCCTGCCCATGTCGCCGAGCTGGAACAAGACCGCTGCAACAAGGCTTTTCTGCCGGATGTCCCTTTTCCTGCCGATCTGCAGCTGACCGCCGATCTGCAACAGGCGGTACAAGCTGCCCCGGTGCTGCTGCTGGTGGTGCCGAGCCATGTGTTCGGCCAGGTACTGGCCCAGGTCAAACCCTTCCTGCGCCCGGATACCCGTATCGCCTGGGCCACCAAGGGGCTGGAGCCGGACAGCGGCCGCCTGCTGCAAGACGTGGCGCGCGAGGTGTTGGGTGACGAGATTCCGCTGGCGGTGATCTCCGGCCCTACCTTCGCCAAGGAGCTGGCCGCCGGTCTGCCGACCGCCATCTCGGTGGCGTCGACCCACGACGACTTCGCTGACGATCTCTCCCTGCTGCTGCACTGCGGCCGTTCGTTCCGGGTCTATACCAATCCGGACTTCATCGGTCTGCAACTGGGCGGGGCGGTCAAGAACGTCATCGCCATCGGTGCCGGTCTCTCCGACGGGCTGGGTTTTGGCGCCAACGCCAGGACCGCGCTCATCACCCGGGGTCTGGTAGAGATGCAGCGCCTGGGCGCCGCGCTCGGGGCAGATGCCAAGACCTTCATGGGGATGGCGGGGCTCGGGGATCTGGTGCTGACCTGTACCGACAACCAGTCGCGCAACCGTCGCTTCGGGCTGGCCCTCGGGGCCGGCAAGGATGTGAACACTGCCATGGCCGAGATCGGCCAGGTGGTGGAAGGCTATCGCAACACCAAGGAGGTGCATCTGCTGGCGGCCCGCTGTGGCGTCGAGATGCCCATCTGCGAGCAGATCTTCAAGGTGCTGTACGAAGGCAAGAATCCGAAAGAAGCGGCCATCGCTTTGCTGTCGCGAGACAAGAAGGACGAGTGATCCGCCCGCTGCAGAATGCAAAAGGCCCCGCCAACTGGCGGGGCCTTTTCTTTGCCGCATGTCTTTGCGACAAGGGCAGAAAATCAGTAGTAGGAGTGATCGCCGCGCTGGTGCTCGGTGGCATCCTTGACGCCGTTGAGCTCGCCCGGGAATTTCTCCAGCAGCTGTTTCTCGATCCCCTCTTTCAGGGTGTAGTCGACCATGGAACAACCGTTGCAACCACCGCCAAACTGCAGGATGGCCAGCTTGTCCTCGGTCAGCTCGACCAGGGTGACCTTGCCGCCGTGACCGGCCAGCATGGGGTTCACCTCGGACATCAACACGTACTCGATACGGTCGATCAGCGGGGCGTCGTCGGCCACTTTGCGCATCTTGGCGTTCGGGGCTTTCAGGGTGAGCTGGGAGCCCATCTGATCGGTGACGAAATCGATGGTGGCATCCACCAGGAAGGGGGCGCTCAGGGGATCGACCAGGCAGTCGAAGCCGCTGAAGGGCAGGTGTTGATCTTCCGGATCGACCGCGTCGGGTGGGCAATATGATACGCCGCACTCGGCATTCTGGGTTCCCGGATTGACCACAAACACCCGGATATTGGTGCCATCAGGCTGTTTTTCCAGCAGTTTACGGAAATGGGCCTGGGCGGTGTCGGAAATGCTGATCATCACTATCCTCATAAACCTGAGTGTACGACTAGGGTATTCATGATAACTCTCTTGGCAAGGCTTGGGTAGCATGCCGATGGTTACTTGAGATGCTTGAGGGTGCGACAGACGGCCCACACTTCCACCTTTGTGACTCCGCCCTCATGGAGCAAGCGGGTGAGATGGCCGGCGGTCGCGCCCGTGGTGACCACATCATCGAGCAGCGCCACGTGCTGGTAGGCGTGGGGGCGGATCTGGAAGGCGCCGCGCAGATTGCGCCGCCGCTGGCCGGCACTGAGCTTGGTTTGCTGCGGGGTTGCCCTGACCCGGCGCAGCAGGCGCTTGTCACAAGGAATGCCGGTCAGCTCGCTGAGAGCGAGGGCTATCTCTTCCGCCTGATTGAAGCCGCGCCACCATTGGCGCCACCAGTGCAGCGGCACCGGAATGATGGCCTCTGGCGGCTCGCTGAGATCCAGATGATCGGCCAGCAGCCGGGCGAGCAGCGGGGCCAGCAGGATCTGGCCGGAATACTTCAGCCGGGGGATCAGCATGGGGTAGGGTGGCCGGTAGTC
The DNA here is from genome assembly GCF_041403025.1 of Aeromonas sp. S5(2024). NCBI lineage: Bacteria > Pseudomonadati > Pseudomonadota > Gammaproteobacteria > Aeromonadales > Aeromonadaceae > Aeromonas > Aeromonas sp. S5(2024). Next base: position 105,230 of record NZ_JBGLRI010000012.1, read on the forward strand.
ACCGATGACCTGCAGCCGCTCCCAGGGCGGCGGCCTGCGCTGGCAGCGACCGCAGATCGGCAGGCGTTCTTCATGCATTGCCGGCAAGGGGGCTGCACACAAGCGGCAGGTGTGGTCAGCTTGCTGCAGTGCCTGCCGGCACCAGCTGCACAGCAAGGGGTCAACATCGCAAGGCTGCTGGCAGAGCAGGCAGTTGCCCTGCCAATCGGCGTGGCGGCCGAGGATCGGACTTGCTTTGGCGAGCAGCCGCTTTAACATGCTGACCCCAACAGAGTGAACAGGATCTGAGTCTAGATGAGCGTGTCGGTTGAGCGGTTTGGTCAGGGGCCCGATCTGGTGCTGTTGCACGGATGGGGAATGAATGGCGCGGTCTGGCATGGCATTGTGCCGGCCCTGGCGTCTCGCTATCGCGTCCATCTGGTGGATCTGCCCGGCTTTGGCAACAGTCCGCTGGCAGGCGAGGTAGCGTACAGTCTGCCCTGGCTGGCTGAACAGGTGGCAGCCATCCTGCCGGAGCAGTGTCATTTGCTGGGGTGGTCCCTCGGTGGCCTGGTGGCAAGCCAGTTGGCCTTGAGCCATCCCGAGCGACTGCACTCCCTCATCACGGTGGCCAGCTCCCCCTGTTTCATGGCCCGTGACGAATGGCCGGGGATCGCCCCCAAGGTACTGGCCGGTTTCAACCAGATGCTGGCGGGGGACTTCAAGCAGACCATCGAACGCTTCCTGGCGATCCAGGCCATGGGTAGCGAACATGCCAGGGATGACATCCGCCAGTTGCGCCACTGGCTGGCGGAGCGGCCCGCTCCCCAGCTGGCGGCGCTGGAGGCCGGACTCGGTTTGCTGGCCGAGGTCGATCTGCGTGATGAGCTGACACCATTGAGCCAGCCTTGGCTGCGGGTCTACGGTCGGCTGGATTCGCTGGTGCCCAAGGCGTCCATCCCTCTGCTGGACGAGCGTTACCCAGGCAGCCGCAGTGTGGTGCTGGAAAAGGCCTCACATGCACCCTTTATTTCCCATCCACAACAGTTCATTGAAATTATTGAACATTTTGTAGGTTGAAAAATAGCCAATTTGCTTCATTAATCCTCTGGCGTGACGGATAATTAATCCAGTGTCAGAGGAGAGTTGTCATGCGTATAGATTCAGCATTGAACAGCGGTGTGCAAGGCTTTCAGCGTGCGGAGCAGATCGCCGACAAGGCGTCCAGCCAGATCGCCAGGCTCAATACCCCGAGCGGTGACAAGGTTCAGCTGCCCGATGAGTTGGTCAACCTCAAGAGTGCCGAGGTGCAGGCCGGCGCCTCTGCCAAGGTGATCCAGACCGCCAGCGACATGATGGGAACCCTGATCGACATCCGGGTGTGACATGAACATCAATGTCAGTCTGCCGACCATCATTCCCAACCAGCTGCAACCGCAGACGGAATCGGCACGCACTGACAATCGTCGCGCGGCACTCATCCCCCAGAGCCGTCAGAGCGAGGCTTTCAACGCTGAGTCCGAAGTCGGCTCCCAGAAAGAGAAGTCCAGAGCCAGCCAGGCCAATCCCAATCAGACTTCCCAGCAGGCCCGAGAAGGCTCCCAGACCGGCAACCCGCAGGCGGCGATCGACAATCGCTTCGTCGAGGCCACCGGTGAGGACGGTCAGCGCAACAAGCAGCAGGATCCCAAGCAGCAGGAGCAACAGCAGAAGCAGGAGTTGCAGGTCAAGGAGCTGGCCGACAGGGATCAGGAGGTGCGCACTCACGAGCAGGCGCACCAGAGCACCGGCGGTCAGTATGCGGGCAGCCCTACCTATGAATTTGCCATGGGGCCGGATGGCAAGCGTTACGCGACCGGCGGTGGCGTCTCCATCGACATCGGGACCATCCCCGGCGATCCCAGAGCCACCATCGCCAAGATGCAACAGGTGCGGGCCGCCGCACTGGCGCCTGCCGAGCCCTCCTCTCAGGATCTGAGCGTAGCCAGAAGTGCTGCAGCCAAGGAGGCGCAGGCCCGCAAGGCACTGCTCTCATCCAACCCTGATACCGCCCTGGCTGCCGATGGCAGCGCCAAGACGGGCGTGCTGAACGGCTACATGGAGCAGCGCAACCAGGTCATCGCCCAGCGTTATCAGCAGGCCGTCAAGCCTGCGGCCCAGCAGAACCTGAGCCTGAGTGTCTGAGGTTTCCACTGTATTTCCGCCCGGTTTTTCCCTCGCGAGCAGGCATTTGCAACTAATCTGAGGGGTAATCCCATCCACGCTCACAGGAGTCGTCATGCACTTTGATGAAGTCAAACCGGAAGATTTTGCCACCTTCTCCCGTGTACCGCCGCCGCACCTCCAGATGGAGCAGTTCTTGATGCAGCTCGGCGGGGGCGGTACCGAAGGCACCCATTTCAAGAAGAAGGTGATGTTGGCGGCAGGCTGGAGCCATACCGGCGTGGTCTCCTATGGCAAGTATCCGCAAGAGGCCTGCAAGGCATTCAACCGGCTGCGGGAAGTACTGGCAGCCCATCGGGAGGCTGACGCCATTCTGGCTGCGCTGGCCCAATGAGGTTGAACAACGGCGACAAAAAAGCCCCTCGCGGGGCTTTTTGCATTCCGGGGGCTTATTTCTTCAGCTTCGAGAGTGCGGCCGCGAAGGCGTTGCCCATGGCGCCATCGGCCGGGGGACTCTGACGCGGTGCCTGCTTCGGTTTGGCATTGCCGGTGTGGCGCGGCTCGGCCGGTTTGCGTGCTGGCTGGCCGGCTTTTTCATCCAGACGCATGGTCAGACTGATTCGTTTGCGCGGTACGTCTACTTCCAGCACCTTGACCCGGACGATGTCGCCAGCCTTGACCACCTCGCGGGGATCCTTGACGAAGCGATCGGTGAGGGAGGAGATGTGCACCAGGCCGTCCTGATGGACGCCGATGTCGACGAAGGCGCCAAAGTTGGTGACGTTGGTGACCACCCCCTCCAGCACCATCTCGGGCACCAGATCGCTGATTTTCTCTACCCCTTCCTTGAAGGTGGCGGTCTTGAACTCGGGACGCGGGTCGCGGCCAGGCTTGTCCAGCTCACCGATGATGTCGGTGACGGTAGGCACCCCGAACTGCTCGTCGGTGTAGTCGGCGGGTTTGAGAGTGCGCAGCAGGCTGCTGTTGCCGAGCAGGCTGTCCACGGTCTGCTCCAGCTTGGCGAGGATCCGCTCCACCACTGGGTAGGATTCCGGGTGCACCGCCGAGCCGTCCAGCGGGTTGCTGCCGCCACGAATGCGCAGGAAGCCGGCGCACTGCTCGAATGCCTTGGGCCCGAGTCGGCTTACTTTCAGCAGCTGCTGACGACTCTTGAAGGCGCCGTTCTCGTCGCGGTAGGCGACGATGTTCTGGGCCAGGGTCTGGGAGAGGCCGGAAACCCGGTTGAGCAGGGCGACCGAGGCGGTATTCACATCCACCCCGACTGCGTTCACGCAATCCTCGACCACCGCATCGAGCCGGCGGGCCAGCTGGCTCTGGCCGACGTCGTGCTGGTACTGGCCGACACCTATGCTCTTGGGATCGATCTTGACCAGCTCTGCCAGCGGATCTTGCAGTCGGCGGGCGATGGAGACGGCGCCGCGAATGGAGACATCGAGATCCGGAAACTCCTGGGAGGCGAGCTCGGAGGCGGAGTAGACCGATGCCCCCGCTTCACTCACCACGATTTTCTGCGCCTTGGCGGCCGGGTAGCGCTCGAACAGATCGCTCACCAGGCGGTCGGTTTCCCGCGAGGCGGTACCGTTGCCGATGCTGATGAGTTCGACCTTGTGCTTCTGGCACAGCTCGCTCAGGGTCTTGAGACTCTGGTCAACCTGGCGCTTGGGTTCGAACGGATAGATGGTCGTGTGATCGACCAGCTTGCCGGTGGCATCGACCACCGCGACCTTGACCCCGGTGCGGATACCCGGATCCAGCCCCATGGTGCAGCGCATGCCCGCCGGCGCCGCCATCAGCAGATCCTTGAGGTTCATGGCGAATACCTTGATCGCCTCGTCTTCTGCTGACTCGCGGATGCGGCCGATCAGCTCGGTCTCCATCTGCAAGGAGAGCTTGATCTTCCAGGTCCAGCTCACCACCCCCTGCAGCCACTTGTCGGCCGGACGATTTTGCAGGTTGAGCTTGAGGTGATGAGCAATGATCCCTTCGCAGGGGCTGGCACCCTCATCGTCGCCGGCAACCAGCGCCAGGTTGAGGATCCCCTCGTTGCGACCGCGCAACATGGCCAGTACCCGGTGGGAGGGGGCCTTGTGCAGCGGTTCGTCGTGCTCGAAGTAATCCTTGAACTTGGCCCCTTCCTGTTCCTTGCCGGCCACTACGCGGGCGTGCAGGGTGGCGTTGTGCCATAGGTAGTCCCGCAGCTTCTCGAGGAGATCCGCCTGCTCGGCGAAGCGCTCCATCAGGATGTAGCGGGCACCGTCGAGGGCGGCCTTGCCGTCGGTGATCCCCTGCTCGGCATTGAGGAAGCGAACCGCCTCCTGCTCGGGATCTTTCAGCGGGTCGCTCAGCAGTAGGTCGGCCAGTGGCTCCAATCCCGCCTCGATGGCCATCTGCCCCTTGGTGCGCCGCTTGGGCTTGTAGGGGAGGTAGAGGTCTTCCAGCCGGGTCTTGCTGTCGGCGTCATTCAGCTCGCGGGCCAGTTCCGGGGTCAGTTTGCCCTGCTCTTCGATGGAGCGCAGGATCACCTGGCGGCGATCCGCCAGTTCGCGCAGGTAGCCGAGGCGACTCTCCAGGGTACGCAGCTGGCTGTCGTCCAGGCCGCCGGTCACCTCTTTGCGGTAACGGGCGATGAAGGGGACGGTAGCGCCTTCGTCCAGCAGGCGAACGGCGGCCTGCACCTGTTCCGGGCGGGCATTCAGCTCACCGGCAATCTGATGTTCTATTACGTGGCTTTGCATCGAGGGTCTCTTGGTCGGGTCCTGGTCAACGGGCAGGCGCGAGGCGATGTCGCCGGGCAGGGGGTCTGTCCTGGCGGTACTCAAGGTACCAGCCGGACCACTGCCGCGCGGGCCGGTTGGCGCCGCAAGGCGCCGGGTGTGAGCACTATATGGGGTCGGGCAGCGGGATGCCACCCCGGCAAAAACGACGCTTGTCATACCCGTTGGGTGGACATGCTCGGTCTCTCCTGGCCTCGTCAGCCGATCTGGCCATCTGGGCCGGCGCTGGCTTATTTGGGATAGCTGATCTCATTGATGTACCAGCAGGCGTCACCGACTGGCGTACGTACTATGGCCTCGTCCCCCACCTCTTTCTTGAGCAGGGCGCGGGCCATGGGGGAGTCGATGGAGATGTAATCCTTGCGCTCGAAGATCTCGTCATAGCCGACGATGCGAAAGCGCTTGGTCTCTCCCTCCTCGTTTTCCACCTCGACCCAGGCACCGAAAAAGACCTTGCCCTCCTGGGCGGGGGAGTAGTCGACGATCCCCAGCTCCTCGAGGCACTTGCGCAGGTAACGGACCCGCCGGTCGATCTCCCGCAGCCGTTTCTTGTTGTATTGGTAGTCGGCATTCTCGCTGCGATCACCGAGGCTGGCTGCCCAGGCCACTTTGCGGGTGGTCTCGGGGCGCTCCTCGCGCCAGAGGAAATCGAGCTCCTGTTTGAGCTTGTTGTAGCCTTCACGGGTGATCAGCTTGGTCTTCATCGGTCGTTACCTGTGTCAGTGGGGCTGATGAGCCTCTTATGGCTCGGCAGATCTTATCCGTTGTCGCCTTGCTGTCGAGCAAAAACTGGGGCGTCTGAGGGGATGCCTGAGTGATGAGAAGCGGGGTGAAGGGGCGCAAAATCAGCTGAATGGGCAATAACCGGTAACATATTTAGGCTTGGCCGTTACGAGCCCGAGCTCTAGTATTGGCAGCATATCGAGAGGAGAGGCAAGCAATGAGTCAGCAATACAAGGTTCTGGTCGTCGACGATGATTTGAAATTACGTTCCCTGCTGGAGCGCTACCTGACCGAACAGGGGTTCGTGGTTCGGGGCGTCGCCAATGGTGAACAGGCCGACCGCCTGCTGACCCGTGAGAATTTCAGCCTGATGGTGCTGGATTTGATGCTGCCGGGGGAAGACGGCCTCTCCATCTGCCGCCGCCTGCGCGAGGCTGGTAACCAGATCCCGGTGCTGATGCTGACCGCCAAGGGGGATGAGGTGGATCGCATCGTCGGGCTCGAGATGGGGGCCGATGATTACCTGCCCAAGCCGTTCAACCCCCGTGAGCTGCTGGCCCGGATCCGCGCCGTGCTGCGCCGGCACACCGTCGAGTTGCCGGGCGCCCCCTCCACCGCCGAGAAGGTGGTGAGCTTTGGCAGCTATCAGCTCAACCTGGCGACCCGCGAGCTGAGCCGCGATGGTGATCCGGTTGCGCTGACCAGCGGCGAATTCGCCGTGCTCAAGGTGCTGGTGAGTCATCCGCGCGAGCCTCTCTCCCGCGACAAGCTGATGAACCTGGCCCGCGGTCGCGAATATACCGCCACCGAGCGCAGCATCGACGTGCAGGTCTCCCGCCTGCGTCGTCTGCTGGAGCAGGATCCGGCGCAGCCCCGTTATCTGCAGACCGTCTGGGGTCTGGGCTATGTGTTCGTGCCGGACGGTGATGGCGAATGAAGAAAGTGAGCAGCATGTTCTCCCGCATGCTCTGGTTTTTGGCCGCCGTGCTGGTGGTCTATCAGTTTGTCTCCTATGCCACCTTCTACAACTATCTGCTGGCGCCGACTGTCAAGCAGATCAGTCACCTGCTGGCCAACCAGGTCAAGCTCATCTTCCCGGTCGAGAGCAACCAGCTGGCGCTGAGTGAAGACGCCGAGGCGCTGGTCTATGTGGCGACCGGCAGCGACATCTATACCCAGACCGAGGCGGAGCAGCACGGGCTCAACGAGTCCAAGCCCTACACCTATCTGGAAGAGAGCATCAGCCGCGAGCTGGGGGGCAAGACCAAGGTTAGGGTCGAGATCCAGGATCACTACATCATCTGGATCCAGCCGCCCCAGGCCAACAAGGTGTGGGTGCGCATCCCGCTGACCGAGATCGAGGACGACGATATTGAACCGCTGATCCTCTACATGAGCGTGCTGCTGGTGGTGACCCTGTTCGCCGCCTGGCGCTTTGCCCGCCAGCTGGTGCGGCCGCTGGAGGATCTGGAAGCGGGGGCCGTGGCGGTGGCGCGTGGCAATTTCCCCGATGCGTTGGGGGAGCAGGGATCGCGGGAGGTGCGTCGGCTGACTCGCACCTTCAATCACATGTCGAGTTCCATCAAGGGCCTGATCGAGGAGCGCAACCTGATGATGGCGGGTGTCTCCCACGATCTGCGTACCCCGCTGACCCGTATCCGGCTGGCGACCGAAATGATGTCCTCCGGGGATGAGTACCTCAAGGAGAGCATCAATGCGGACATTGACGAGTCCAATGGCATCATCGATCAGTTCATCGATTACATTCGGCCGGACGAGGGGCTGGATACCCAGCAGATCGACCTGACCCAGCTGATCCACGACAGCTTGCTGGTGCAGACCGATCAGGGACTGGAGGTGGAGCTCGAGTTGCCGGCCGAGGCGGTACGGGTGGCCTGCAACCCCATCAGCATCCGCCGCATCCTCAACAACCTGTCGGGCAATTCGCTGCGCTATGGCGCAAGCCGGCTGCAGGCCGAGCTCAAGGACGATGGCCACTGGGTGCGGCTGCGCCTGTCGGATGACGGCCCCGGCATTCCGGAGCAGGATTACTACCGGGTGCTCAAGCCCTTCACCCAGGGCAACGAGGCCCGTACCGGCAGCGGCAGTGGCCTGGGGTTGGCCATCGTCGCCAAGATCGTGTCCCAGCATCATGGCACCATCAGGCTGGGGCGCTCCGAGCTGGGGGGCTTGCTGGTGGAGATCCGGCTGCCCAAGAACCAGCCGCTAGAGTGGATTGATTGAACGAAGGGCGTATCCGTGGATACGCCCTTTGCATGTCAGGCTTGCGGCTCGCTAGTCTTGCGGTAGCGCCTGCCGTATTTCAGCTGCTGGATCAGCAGGGCGGCGACGATGAGCGCCAACCCGATCGGGGTGGCCGGGTGGATTGTCTCGCCGATCAGCAGGTTGAGCAGCACCAGCGAAGCAAACGGCGAGATGAAGATGAGGTTGCTGATGGGGGCCGTGTTGGTGGCGTGGCGCAGCGCCATCAACCAGAGCACGAAGCCAAAACCCATCTCGAACAACCCCACGTAGATGGCGCCGGCCCACCCCTGCCAGGCGGTCATGGCAAAGTCCGAGAGCAGCCAGGTCGCCGCGACGATAAAGGGCAGGCTGATGATGAAGCCCAGCAGCAGACTGACGATGGGATCGCCCTGGTTGCGGGTGTTGAGGATCCAGTAGCCGGCCCAGATCAGGGTCGACACCAGTGCCAGCGTGACGCCGAGGGGGCTGTCGAACTGCAGACCGAATACATCCCCCCTGGTGGCGATCACCAGCGCGCCGAAGTAGCCGAGCACGATAGCCACCCCGTCGCGGCGGCGCAGTTTCTGACCTAGGAAGGGCACCGCCAGCAGACTGAGGGTGATGGCCCAGGTGTAGTTGAGGGTCTGTGCCTGTTGGGCGGGCAGCAGGTCATACGCCTTGAACAGCAGCAGGTAATAGAGGAAGGGGTTGAGTACCCCCAGTGCCAGATAGTAGAGGGGGCGACTCTTGATGTAGCCGAGCAACAGCGGCAGTTTGCCCTGACAGGCCACGATCCCCCCCAGCGTCAGGGTCGAGGTGCAGGCCGCGACCAGCAGCAGCTGTACCGGTTCAAAGTAGGCGAGGGAGATCTTGAAGGCGCTGGCGACCGTCGACCAGAGGGCGACGGCGCAGAGTCCATATTGATAGGCTTTTTTCTGATCTTTGAGCATGGGGTGTCGTTCCGATGACGAAGGCCGGCGCACAGTCTACCAGCCTGTTTGCAACATTGTCGTTCCCCCCGTCAGGCAAGGGCTTGCCCAGCCGTTGGCGAGGTCCATCTGTCACATAAAATTGCGCACAATCTGTTCGCCTTCTCTTGCGCAAATTGAAAAAATCCGTATAATCCCCTCCGCTTACCCATGAGGTAAGTCAGACGATATGTCTGCTTGCTGAGTTTCCCGCTTGCGGGGGCCAGCCATACAGTCCTCCCGATATGGGAGGAAACGTGAAAAATCACACCTCTGGCGGGAGTAATCTCGGTCGGGCGGTGTTGATTTATGTTCTTTTATCTATTGGAGCTCTGTCAATGCAGAACCAAAGAATCCGTATCCGCCTGAAGGCTTTTGATCATCGCCTGATCGATCAATCCACTGCGGAAATCGTTGAAACTGCAAAGCGCACCGGCGCGCAGGTTCGCGGTCCTATTCCGCTGCCGACTCGCAAAGAGCGCTTCACCGTCCTGATCTCCCCGCACGTCAACAAAGATGCGCGTGATCAGTACGAGATCCGCACTCACAAGCGTCTGGTAGACATCGTTGAGCCGACTGACAAGACCGTTGACGCCCTGATGCGTCTGGATCTGGCAGCTGGTGTAGACGTCCAGATCAGCCTGGGTTAATTACGGAAAGAGGTTGATAACAATGACAATCGGTCTTGTAGGTCGCAAAGTGGGTATGACTCGCATCTTCACTGAAGATGGCGTTTCTATCCCGGTGACTGTTATCGAAGTTGAAGCTAACCGTGTAACTCAGGTCAAATCTGTAGAAACCGACGGCTACAACGCTATTCAGGTTACCACTGGCGCCAAGAAAGCCAGCCGTGTAACCAAGCCGGAAGCTGGCCACTTCGCCAAAGCTGGTGTAGAAGCCGGTCGCGGTCTGTGGGAATTCCGCCTGAACAACGGTGAAACTTTCACTGTTGGTAGCGAGCTGAAAGTAGATCTTCTCGCTGACGTTAAGCTGGTAGACGTTACCGGCACATCCAAGGGTAAAGGTTTTGCCGGTACTGTTAAGCGCTGGAACTTCCGCACCCAGGATATGACCCACGGTAACTCTCTGTCCCACCGTGTACCTGGCTCCATCGGTCAAAACCAGACCCCGGGCCGTGTATTCAAGGGCAAAAAGATGGCTGGTCACATGGGTGCTGAGCGTGTAACGACTCAGAACCTGGAACTGGTTCGTGTTGACGCTGAACGCAACCTGCTGCTCATCAAAGGCGCAGTACCGGGTGCAACCAACGGCAACGTGATCGTTAAACCTGCCGTCAAAGCGTAACGTCTGAGGAGATAGTAATGGAATTGGTAATGAAAGACGCCAAGAGCGCTCTTGAAGTTTCCGAGACTACCTTCGGGCGCGAATTCAACGAAGCTCTGGTTCACCAGGTTGTCGTTGCTTATGCCGCTGGTGCCCGTCAGGGTACTCGTGCGCAGCTGACTCGCTCTGAAGTGTCTGGTGGCGGCAAAAAGCCGTGGCGTCAGAAGGGTACTGGTCGTGCCCGTGCTGGCTCCATCCGTTCGCCCATTTGGCGTTCCGGTGGTGTGACTTTTGCAGCTAAGCCGCAAGATCACAGCCAGAAAGTAAACAAGAAGATGTACCGCGGCGCTATCCGTAGCATCCTGTCCGAGCTGGTACGTCAAGAGCGCCTGATCGTTGTTGAGAAGTTCGGCATCGAAGCTCCGAAGACCAAAGAACTGATCGCCAAGCTGAAAGAAATGGAACTGACTGACGTTCTGATCGTGACTGCTGAAGTCGATGAGAACCTGTTCCTGGCTGCTCGTAACCTGTACAAAGTTGACGTGCGTGACGTGGCCGGTATCGACCCGGTCAGCCTGATCGCTTTCGACAAGGTTCTGATGACTGCTGACGCAGTTAAGCAAATCGAGGAGATGCTGGCATGATCCGTGAAGAGCGTCTGCTGAAAGTTCTGAAGGCTCCGCACATCTCTGAAAAGAGCACCATGGTCGCAGAAAAGCAGAACACTATCGTGTTCAAAGTTGCTGTTGATGCCACCAAGGCGGAAGTCAAAGCTGCAGTTGCGAAACTGTTCGAGGTCGAAGTTGAGACCGTCCGTACCCTGAACATGAAGGGTAAGACCAAGCGCGCAGGTGCACGCGTAGGCCGTCGTTCCGATTGGAAAAAGGCTTATGTGACCCTGAAAGCTGGTCAGGACATCGACTTCATGGGCGCAGCCGAGTAAGAGGAGTTCTGAAAAATGGCAATCGTTAAGTGCAAGCCTACTTCTCCGGGCCGCCGCCACGTCGTCAAGATCGTCAACCAAGACCTGTACAAGGGCAAGCCCTTTGCAGCTCTGCTGGACAAGAAAGACAAGTCCGGTGGTCGTAACAACAACGGCCGCATCACCACCCGTCACATCGGCGGTGGTCACAAGCAACACTACCGTATCGTCGACTTCAAGCGCGACAAAGACGGTATCCCGGCCAAAGTAGAGCGCCTGGAATACGATCCTAACCGTACCGCAAACATCGCCCTGGTGCTGTATGCAGACGGTGAGCGTCGTTACATCCTGGCTCCGAAAGGCCTGAAAGCTGGTGATGCAATCGCTTCTGGTGCTGATGCCGCAATCAAGGTAGGTAACACCCTGCCGATGCGCAACATCCCGGTCGGTTCTACCGTTCACGCTGTTGAGATGAAGCCTGGTAAAGGTGCCCAGCTGGCTCGTTCCGCTGGTACTTTCATCCAGATTCTGGCTCGTGAAGGTAACTATGTAACTCTGCGTCTGCGTTCCGGCGAAGTACGTAAAGTTCTGGCCGAGTGCCGCGCCACCATCGGTGAAGTTGGTAACTCCGAGCACATGCTGCGTCAACTGGGTAAAGCCGGTGCAAACCGCTGGCGTGGTATTCGTCCGACCGTTCGCGGTATGGCGATGAACCCGGTCGACCACCCGCACGGTGGTGGTGAGGGTCGCAACAAGGGCATGCAGCCTGTGTCCCCATGGGGCCAGAAGGCTAAAGGCTTCAAGACCCGTAAGAACAAGCGTACCGACAAGTACATCGTACGTCGTCGTAACAAGTAATTGTTAACATAGAGGAATCACCATGCCACGTTCTCTCAAGAAGGGTCCATTTATTGACCTGCACTTGCTGAAGAAGGTAGAGAAAGCGGTGGAAAGCGGGGATAAAAAGCCGGTTAAGACCTGGTCCCGTCGTTCAATGATCATCCCGAACATGATCGGTTTGACCATCGCTGTCCATAATGGTCGTCAGCACGTTCCGGTTTTCGTTACCGAAGAAATGATCGGTCACAAACTGGGTGAATTCGCACCGACTCGTACTTATCGCGGCCATGCTGCTGATAAGAAGGCTAAGAAGCGCTAAGGGATAAATGATGGAAGCTATCGCTAAACACCGTTATGCCCGTACTTCTGCCCAGAAAGCTCGTCTGGTAGCCGATCAAGTACGTGGTCTGTCCGTAGACAAGGCTCTGAACATCCTGACCTTCAGCCCGAAAAAGGCTGCAGCTCTGGTGAAGAAAGTGCTGGAATCTGCCATTGCAAACGCTGAGCACAACGAAGGCGCCGATATCGACGCGCTGCGTGTTGCTACTATCATGGTCGACGAAGGTCCCTCCATGAAGCGCATCCGTCCGCGTGCCAAAGGTCGTGCGGATCGTATCCTCAAGCGTACCGCTCACATCACCGTAGTGGTATCCGACGCTAAGGCTGGGAGATAAGCAATGGGTCAGAAAGTACATCCTAATGGCATTCGCCTGGGTATTACCAAGCCTTGGAATTCTACCTGGTTCGCGAACACCAAAGACTTCGCTGACAACCTGTACAGCGATTTTCAAGTACGCCAGTTCCTGACCAAGGAACTGAAAAACGCGTCCTTGTCCAAGATCACCATCGAGCGTCCGGCCAAGAGCATCCGTGTGACCATTCACACCGCTCGTCCGGGTGTTGTGATCGGTAAGAAAGGCGAAGACGTTGAGAAACTGCGCAAAGCTGTAGCCGCAATTGCTGGCGTGCCTGCTCAGATCAACATTTCCGAAGTCCGCAAGCCGGAGCTGGATGGCAAACTGGTTGCCGACAGCATCACTTCCCAGCTGGAGCGTCGTGTAATGTTCCGTCGTGCTATGAAGCGCGCCGTACAGAACGCAATGCGCCTGGGTGCCAAGGGCATCAAAGTGGAAGTTTCCGGTCGTCTGGGCGGCGCTGAAATCGCGCGTACCGAATGGTACCGTGAAGGTCGTGTGCCGTTGCACACCCTGCGTGCCGACATCGACTACGCAACTTCTGAAGCCCACACCACTTACGGTGTGATCGGCGTTAAAGTTTGGATCTTCAAGGGCGAAGTTCTGGGCGGTCTGGCTGCTGTTAATGCCGCTGCTGCTCAAGAGCAAGCTCCTGCAAAGCCCAAGCGTGACAACAAGCGCCGCGCTGCTAAGTAAGGAGATTCGGTAAATGTTGCAACCAAAGCGTACTAAATTCCGCAAGACCCACAAGGGTCGTAACCGCGGTCTGGCCAACTCTGGTAACGAAGTATCCTTCGGTACCTTTGGCCTGAAGGCGACATCCCGTGGTCAACTGACTGCTCGTCAAATCGAAGCAGCCCGTCGTGCCATGACCCGTCACGTTAAGCGTCAAGGCAAGATCTGGATCCGTGTGTTCCCGGACAAGCCCATCACCGAAAAGCCCCTCGAAGTTCGTATGGGTAAAGGTAAGGGTAACGTGGAATACTGGGTTTGCCCGATCCAGCCTGGCAAGGTTCTGTACGAGATGGATGGTGTACCTGAGGCTCTGGCGCGTGAAGCGTTTGCCCTGGCCGCAGCTAAGCTGTCCGTTCAGACCACTTTCGTAATTAAGACGGTGATGTGATGAAAGCCCAAGATCTGCGTCAAAAGAGCGTCGAAGAACTGAACCAGGAGCTGCTGGGTCTGCTGCGTGAGCAATTCAACATGCGCATGCAAGCTTCCACCGGCCAGCTGGCTCAGACTCACACTCTGAAACAAGTGCGTCGTGACGTCGCACGTATCAAGACTGTACTGACTGAGAAGGCAGGTGCGTAATGACTGACAAGATCCGTACTCTGCAAGGTCGTGTAATCAGCGACAAGATGGATAAGTCCATCACTGTTGCTATCGAGCGCAAGGTAAAGCACCCGATCTACGGTAAGATCATCAAGCGCACTACCAAGCTGCACGTACATGATGAAAACAACGAATGCAAAGCTGGCGACCTCGTGGAAATCCGCGAATGCCGCCCGCTGTCCAAGACCAAGTCCTGGACCCTGGTTGCCGTTGTAGAAAAGGCCTAATCGGTACTTTGTAGTCCAAACGGCCCCTTAGCGGGGCCGTTTGTTTTTTAGGCTACCTTTTCTAAAAATCCTGTGTTATAGTTTCGCGCCTTTTGAAGGCAGCCAGATCCCGAGAGGGATAAGAAGTAAACAAAGCGGAGCACTAAGATGATCCAGATGCAAAGTATGCTGGGTGTTGCCGACAACTCCGGCGCTCGCAGTGTAATGTGTATTAAGGTTCTGGGTGGTTCGCACCGCCGTTACGCCGGCATCGGCGACATCATCAAGGTTTCCATCAAGGAAGCCATTCCTCGCGGTAAAGTGAAGAAAGGTGATGTGTATAACGCGGTGGTCGTACGCACCCGTAAAGGCGTTCGTCGTCCGGACGGCTCTGTCATCCGTTTCGACAACAATGCGGCTGTGTTGCTTAACAACAACCAACAGCCAATCGGTACTCGTATTTTTGGCCCGGTGACTCGTGAACTGCGTAATGAGAAGTTCATGAAGATTGTGTCCCTGGCACCCGAAGTACTGTAAGGAGTCGAACGATGGCAGCTAAAATCCGTCGCGAAGACGAAGTGATTGTTCTTACCGGCAAAGACAAGGGCAAGCGTGGCAAAGTCACTCAAGTCCTGATTGCAAAAGGTAAGGTAATCGTGGAAGGCATCAACCAGGTGAAGAAACACCAGAAGCCGGTACCCGCACTGGGTCAGGCTGGCGGTATCGTCACCAAAGAAGCCCCCATCGATGTATCTAACGTAGCGCTGTTCAACTCTGCCACTGGCAAGGCTGACCGCGTTGGTTTCCGGATTGAAGACGGCAAAAAAGTCCGTTTCTTCAAATCCACCGGCGAACTTGTGAAGTAATTGGAGTTTAACGATGGCGAAACTGCATGATTACTACAAATCCGATGTAGTAAATGAACTGTCCAAACAGTTCGGTTACAAGACTATCATGCAAGTCCCTCGGATCGAGAAAATCACCCTGAACATGGGTGTTGGTGAAGCGATCTCTGACAAGAAATTGCTGGAAAATGCTGCTGCCGATATGGCTGCCATTTCCGGTCAGAAGCCGCTGATCACCAAAGCTCGCAAATCTGTTGCGGGCTTCAAGATTCGTGAAGGCTACCCGATAGGTTGTAAAGTAACCCTGCGTGGCGAGCGTATGTGGGAGTTCCTGGAACGGCTGATTTGCATCTCCGTACCGCGTATCCGTGACTTCCGTGGCCTGAACGCTAAAGCGTTCGACGGTCGTGGTAACTACTCCATGGGCGTGCGTGAGCAAATCATCTTCCCGGAAATCGACTATGACAAGGTCGATCGCGTCCGTGGTCTGGATATCACCATCACCACTTCCGCGAATACCGATGAAGAAGGCCGTGCTCTGCTGGCTGCCTTTAACTTCCCATTCCGCAAGTAAGGTTAGGGTTATGGCTAAAACTTCCATGAAAGCACGTGAAGCAAAGCGTGCGAAGCTGGTAGCCAAGTTCGCCTCCAAGCGAACCGAGCTGAAAGCTATCATTGTTGATATGAACGCTTCTGAAGAAGCGCGTTGGGATGCTGTCCTGCAACTGCAACAGCTGCCCCGTGATTCCAGTCCGTCCCGCCAGCGTAACCGTTGCAATATTACTGGTCGTCCGCACGGTTTCCTGCGCAAGTTTGGCCTGTCTCGCATCAAGGTGCGTGAGCATGCCATGAAGGGCGAAATTCCGGGCCTGAAGAAGGCTTCTTGGTAACGAATCTCGGGAGTTAGACTTATGAGCATGCAAGATCCGATCGCGGATATGCTGACCCGCATCCGTAACGGTCAGGCGGCGAGCAAAGTTGCGGTTTCCATGCCTTCTTCCAAGCTGAAAGTGGCTATCGCCAAAGTGCTGAAAGAAGAAGGTTACATCACTGGCTACTCCGTAGCTGGTGACGTGAAGCCGGAACTGGAAATTGAACTGAAATATTTCCAGGGCAAGCCAGTTGTAGAACTGATCCAACGCGTGAGCCGTCCCGGCCTGCGTATTTACAAGCGCACTACTGATCTGCCGAAAGTTATGGGCGGTCTCGGTGTTGCTATCGTGTCCACGTCTAAAGGTGTGATGACTGACCGTGCTGCCCGCAAAGCAAGCATGGGCGGTGAGATCATCTGCTACGTCGCTTAATAGGAGGTAGGAAATGTCTCGTGTTGCTAAGGCACCCGTCACTATTCCTGCTGGCGTAGAGGTGACTCTGAACGGCCAGGAACTGTCCATCAAAGGTGGTAAAGGTTCCCTGGTTCGCTCTATTCACGCCGGTGTAGAAGTGACCAAAGAAGACAATGTACTGAAGTTCGCCCCGCGCGACGGCATCGCTGGTGCTGACGCTCAGGCCGGTACTGCCCGTGCATTGGTCAACAACATGGTAATCGGTGTTACCCAAGGCTTCGAGCGCAAGCTGCAGCTGGTTGGTGTAGGTTATAAAGCCTCCATCAAGGGCAATGCTGTTGCGCTGGCTCTGGGCTTCTCTCACCCGGTAGAGCATGCGCTGCCGGCTGGTGTGACCGCTGAGTGCCCGACTGCCACAGAAATCGTTCTGCGTGGTGTCGACAAGCAGCTGGTTGGCCAAGTCGCCGCCGATATCCGTGCTTACCGCGCTCCGGAGCCCTACAAGGGCAAGGGTGTACGCTATGCCAACGAGCAAGTGCGTACTAAAGAAGCTAAGAAGAAGTAAGGTAACACTATGGACAAGAAAGCAGCTCGTCTCCGTCGTGCTACTCGTGCTCGGAAAAAGATGCAGGAACTGGGAGCTACCCGTCTGGTTGTTCACCGTACCCCGCGTCATATCTATGCGCAGGTTATTGCAGCCAACGGTTCCGAAGTTCTGGCCTCTGCTTCCACAGTAGAGAAAGCCATCAGTGAAGCTATTAAATACACCGGTAACGCTGATGCAGCGACCGCGGTAGGTAAAGCAATCGCTGAGCGTGCTATTGCCAAAGGCGTTCAGAACGTATCTTTCGATCGTTCCGGTTTCAAGTATCACGGTCGCATCGCTGCTCTGGCAGCTGCTGCACGTGACGCTGGTCTTCAGTTCTAAGCTAGGAGTCGAAGATGGCTAAAGTCGAATCTCAAGCCGGCGAACTGCAAGAAAAGCTGATTGCAGTAAACCGTGTTTCGAAAACTGTTAAAGGTGGTCGTATCATGTCCTTCACCGCGTTGACCGTGGTGGGTGATGGTAACGGCCGTGTAGGTTACGGTTACGGTAAAGCCCGTGAAGTTCCCGCCGCTATTCAAAAAGCGATGGAACAGGCTAAGCGTAACCTGAACAAGGTTGAGCTGAACAACGGCACTCTGCACCACCCGGTGCGCGGTGTTCACTCTGGTTCCACCGTGTTCATGAAGCCGGCCTCTCAAGGTACTGGTATCATTGCAGGCGGCGCCATGCGTGCTGTTCTGGAAGTTGCTGGTATCCACAACGTGCTGGCCAAGACCTACGGTTCCACCAACCCAATCAACGTTGTTCGCGCAACTGTCGACGCTCTGGTACAGGGTCAATCCCCGGCCCAGATCGCTGCCAAGCGTGGTCTGCGCGTTGAAGAAATTCTGGGGTAATGCGACATGGCTAACACTGTAAAAGTAACTCAAACTCGCAGCTCTATCGGCCGTCTGCCAAAGCACAAGGCGACTCTGCGTGGTCTGGGTCTGCGTCGCATTGGTCACACCGTTGAGCTGGAAGATACTCCCTGCGTACGCGGCATGATCAACCAGGTTTATTACATGGTTAAGGTGGAGGGCTAAGCATGCGTCTGAATACTCTGTCTCCGGCCGCTGGCTCCAAGCGCGTTAAGCACCGTCCGGGCCGTGGTATCGGTTCTGGTCTGGGCAAGACCGGTGGTCGTGGTGTTAAAGGTCAAACCTCTCGTTCCGGTGGCGGCAAAGTCCGCAACGGTTTCGAAGGCGGCCAGATGCCTTTGAAAATCCGTCTGCCGAAGTTCGGTTTCTTCTCCCGCAAATCTTTGGTTTCTGCCGAAGTGCGCCTGAACGAAATCGCCCTGGTAGAAGGTGATGTGGTCGACGTGAGCACTCTGAAGCAAGCCGGTGTTATTACTAAAAACATCGTGTTCGCTAAAGTTGTTCTCTCTGGCAACATTGACCGTGCTGTGACCGTTCGTGGTCTGTCCGTCACCAAAGGTGCACGTGCAGCCATCGAGGCCGCTGGCGGTAAAATCGAGGAATAATCAGTACAATGGCTAAGAAACCAGGATTGGATGTTAAAGCACAGGGTGGTCTGAGTGAACTGAAGAGCCGTCTGCTCTTCGTTCTCGGGGCGATTATCGTTTTCCGTGCAGGCTCTTATGTGCCGATTCCTGGTATTGACGCCGCCGTACTGGCCGAGTTGTTCCAACAACAGAAGGGCACCATCATTGAGATGTTCAACATGTTCAGTGGTGGTGCACTCTCGCGTGCTTCTATTCTTGCGCTGGGGATCATGCCGTACATTTCGGCGTCGATCATTATCCAGCTGCTGACTGTGGTTCACCCCGCTCTTGCTGAACTCAAGAAGGAAGGTGAATCCGGCCGTCGCAAGATTAGCCAATATACCCGTTGGGGCACGCTGGTTTTGGGAACGTTCCAGGCCATTGGTATTGCAACCGGTCTGCCGAATATGATGCAAGGACTCGTGACTCATCCGGGTTTGGGCTTCTATTTCACGGCCGTTGTGAGTCTGGTCACCGGCACCATGTTCTTGATGTGGTTGGGTGAGCAGATTACCGAGCGTGGGATTGGTAATGGTATCTCGTTGATTATCTTCACAGGTATCGTTGCTGGTCTGCCTCATGCCATTGGCGCTACGGCCGAACAGGCACGTCAAGGGGAATTGCACATCCTGCTGTTGTTGTTGCTGGGCTTGATTGTTTTCGCAGTGACTTACTTTGTGGTGTTCGTGGAGCGTGGTCAGCGTCGTATCGTCGTTAACTATGCCAAGCGTCAACAAGGCCGCCAGGTATTTGCCGCGCAAAGCACACACTTGCCGTTGAAAGTGAATATGGCCGGTGTGATTCCTGCGATTTTCGCATCCAGCATCATCCTCTTCCCAGGGACCATTACCTCTTGGTTTGGTCAGGGCGAGGGCAAGATCGCTGACATCCTGCAACAGGTCTCTATGGTCCTGCAGCCGGGTCAGCCCTTGTATGAGATGCTCTATGCAGCAGCCATTATCTTCTTCTGCTTCTTCTATACCGCGCTGGTGTTCAACCCCCGCGAGACAGCAGACAACCTGAAGAAGAGTGGAGCCTTTATCCCGGGGATCCGCCCGGGCGAGCAGACAGCACGTTATATCGATAAGGTTATGACTCGCCTGACATTGGCAGGTGCGCTCTATATAACCTTTATCTGTCTGGTACCCCAGTTCTTGATGACTGCCTGGAACGTACAGTTCTACTTCGGTGGCACCTCGCTGCTGATTATCGTGGTAGTTATCATGGACTTCATGGCTCAGGTTCAGACCCATATGATGTCTCATCAGTATGGTGATGTCCTGAGGAAGGCCAACCTGAAGGGCTACGGCCGCTAAAGGTCGGCGTAGTTACGGAGTTAAGCAATGAAAGTTCGTGCTTCCGTTAAGGCAATCTGCCGTAACTGCAAAATCATCAAGCGTCACGGTGTGGTGCGTGTGATTTGCAGCGAGCCAAAGCATAAACAGCGCCAAGGCTAATTTTTTACGGTTAGTACTTGCAACAAATAGTTGTGCTGGCTAATATAGCCAGCCAACTTTTGTTGTGTATTGGTTGACCGCCACGTATCCGCTCACGGGCTTTGTGGTGGTCGTAATCTACTATATGTAGGAGTGAATAGTGGCCCGTATCGCTGGCATTAACATTCCTGACCATAAGCATGCAGTCATTGCTTTGACTGCTATTTATGGCGTCGGTCGTACCCGCTCCAAGGCCATCTGTGCCGCAGCCGGTATCGCTGAGAATGTGAAAATTAAAGACCTGGACGAAGCTCAGATCGAGAGTCTGCGTGAACAAGTAGGTAAATTCACCGTTGAAGGTGACCTGCGTCGTCAGATTTCCATGAACATCAAGCGATTGATGGATCTGGGTTGCTACCGTGGTTTGCGTCACCGTCGTAGCCTGCCTGTTCGTGGTCAACGTACCAAGACCAACGCTCGTACCCGTAAGGGTCCGCGCAAGGCTATCAAGAAGTAACGGGAAGGTAGAAAATGGCTAAAACTCCGACTCGTGCTCGCAAGCGCGTTAAAAAGCAAGTGAGCGACGGTATTGCGCACGTTCATGCATCTTTCAACAACACAATCGTGACCATTACTGACCGTCAGGGCAATGCTCTGTCATGGGCTACCTCTGGTGGTTCAGGTTTCCGTGGTTCCCGTAAGTCCACTCCGTTTGCTGCCCAGGTAGCTGCTGAGCGTGCTGGTGAGATCGCCAAAGAATACGGCGTGAAGAACCTGGAAGTCATGGTCAAAGGTCCGGGTCCCGGTCGTGAGTCTTCCATCCGCGCTCTGAACGCGGCTGGTTTCCGCATCACTAATATTACTGATGTGACTCCGATCCCGCACAACGGTTGTCGTCCTCCCAAGAAGCGCCGCGTGTAACGCTGTAGCTACTTGGTCTAGGATTGTTGGAGAAAGAAGATGGCAAGATATATCGGTCCTAAGCTTAAGCTTAGCCGTCGTGAGGGCACCGACCTCTTCCTGAAGTCTGGTGTTCGTGCGATTGATTCTAAGTGCAAGATTGACACCGTTCCTGGTCAACACGGTGCGCGTAAAGCGCGTCTGTCTGACTACGGTGTTCAGCTGCGCGAGAAACAAAAAGTTCGTCGTATCTACGGCGTATTGGAAAAACAGTTCCGCAACTACTACCGCGACGCTGCCCGTCAAAAGGGTAACACCGGTGAAAACCTGTTGCAGCTGCTGGAAGGTCGTTTGGACAACGTTGTTTACCGTATGGGCTTCGGCGCTACCCGTGCTGAATCTCGTCAGCTGGTGAGCCACAAGGCCATCATGGTCAACGGTCGCGTTGTGAACATTCCTTCTTTCCAGGTTTCCCCTGAGGACGTGATCTGCGTTCGTGAGAAGGCTAAGAAGCAAGCGCGTATCAAAGCATCCCTCGAGGTTGCTGGTCAGCGCGAGAAGCCGACTTGGGTAGAGGTTGATGCCGCTAAAATGGAAGGTGCTTTCAAGCGTCTGCCAGAGCGTTCCGACCTGTCTGCCGACATTAACGAACAGCTGATCGTCGAGCTTTACTCCAAGTAAAGCTAGCTTCTAAAGAGAGGACACAATGCTGGGTTCTGTAACAGATTTTCTTAAACCGCGGCTAGTTGACATCGAGCAAGTTAGCCCGACTCATGCGAAAGTGACTCTCGAGCCACTTGAGCGTGGCTTTGGTCACACGCTGGGTAATGCCCTGCGTCGTATTTTGCTGTCTTCTATGCCCGGTTGTGCAGTTACTGAAGTCGAAATTGACGGGGTACTGCATGAGTACAGCAGCAAAGAAGGTGTACAGGAAGACATTCTTGAAATCCTGCTCAACCTGAAAGGTATCGCTGTGAAGCTGGAAGGCAAGGACGAGGTAACTCTGTCCCTGACCAAGTCTGGAACAGGCCCCGTTACCGCTGGTGATATCACTCACGGTGATGAAGTCGAGATCGTAAACCCGGAGCACGTAATCTGCCACCTGACTGGTGCCAATGCTGAAATCAGCATGCGCCTGAAAGTTCAGCGCGGTCGTGGTTATGTGCCTGCTTCTGCTCGTGTTCACAACGATGATGAAGAGCGTCCTATTGGTCGCCTGCTGCTGGACTCCGCGTTCAGCCCCATCGTTCGTATTGCCTACAACGTTGAGGCAGCACGTGTGGAGCAGCGTACCGACTTGGACAAGCTGGTCATCGACATGGAGACCAATGGTACTCTGGATCCTGAAGAAGCCATCCGTCGTTCTGCCACTATTCTGGCTGAGCAACTGGAAGCCTTCGTGGATCTGCGCGATGTCAGCGTGCCCGAGAAGAAAGAAGAGAAACCCGAGTTTGATCCGATTCTGCTGCGTCCTGTCGATGATTTGGAGCTGACAGTTCGTTCTGCGAACTGTCTGAAGGCAGAAGCTATCCACTATATTGGTGATCTGGTACAGCGTACCGAAGTTGAGTTGCTTAAGACTCCTAACCTCGGTAAGAAGTCCCTGACTGAGATCAAGGACGTGTTGGCCTCCCGTGGTCTGTCTCTTGGCATGCGCCTCGAGAATTGGCCGCCCGCCAGCATCGCTGACGAGTAATCCAGATTACGGGTTTCACAGATTTAGTTAGAAGGATAAGGTCATGCGCCATCGTTTGAGTGGTCGTCAACTGAACCGGAACAGCAGCCATCGTCAGGCTATGTTCCGCAACATGGCCAGCTCCCTGGTTCGTCATGAGATCATCAAGACGACTCTGCCTAAGGCAAAAGAGCTGCGTCGTGTAGTTGAACCGCTGATCACCCTTGCCAAGACTGATAGCGTTGCTAATCGTCGCCTGGCATTTGCCCGTACTCGCGATAACGCGATCGTGGCTAAGCTGTTCAATGAACTGGGCCCGCGCTACCTGGAGCGCGCCGGCGGTTATACTCGCATTCTGAAATGCGGTTTCCGTGCAGGCGACAACGCCCCTATGGCTTACATTGAGCTGGTAGACCGCCCGGCCGCTGCTGAAGCAGCTGCTGAGTGATAAAGAAAAAGCCGGGCTTGTCCCGGCTTTTCTTTTAATGGATTCTGATACTGCCTCAACTGCCTCAACTGCCTCAACTGCCTCAACTGCCTCAACTGCCTCAACTGCCTCAACTGCCTCAACTGCCTCAACTGCCTCAACTGCCTCAACTGCCTCAACTGCCTCAACT
>NZ_JBGLRI010000013.1:0-123786 GCF_041403025.1 Aeromonas sp. S5(2024)
CTCGGTCCCTTTCTGTGGTCCTTTGTGCTTGAGCCGGACTCTGTCCGTCTCCCCGTCCGCTCCGCCACTACTTAAGAAGCCCAGTCGAAAGACTGGGCTTTTTTTCGTTTCACTTTCCCCGAATTGCCCCCTCTCTCTTTTATATCCCGCTGATTTATCACGTCATGGGGGTTGTGCCTCAAGCCTTTCCATCAGGGAGGGAGTTCGGCATACAATGCGCCTTTGGTGTCAGATGGGAGTCCCCCTATGTTTTGTCCGCGTTGTGGTTCCGGATCGCTGCAACAGCGCAGCGAGAAAGAGTTTGCCTGTGGCTGTGGTTTTCACTATTTCCAGAATGTGGCGTCGGCCGTGATGGTGGCGCTGTGCTGGCAGGACGAGCTGCTGGTCGCGGTGCGGGCCCGTGATCCCGGCCGGGGCTTGCTGGATCTGCCGGGCGGCTTCGTCGATCCCGGCGAATCGCTGGAGAAAGCCTTGGTGAGGGAGCTCAAGGAGGAACTGGGACTGGATCTGACGGGGGAGACGCCGCGCTACCTGGGCTCCTATGCTAACGTCTATCCCTATGACGAGGTGACCTATCACACCTGCGACACCGTCTTTCTGCTGGAGTTGGTAGACAAACCTTTGGTGGTGGCGGCCGACGATGTGGCCGCCTGCGAGTGGCGCAAGCTGGCCGGCCTTGCCCCTGCCGAGTTTGCTTTCCGCTCTACCGGCGCCGCCATCAGTCAATTGCAGCGGCTGCGGGGCTAACCGATAGCAGTGGTGACAGGGCGGAGCCGCTAGCCCGGCAGATGGAGGGTAACGATCAGGCCGCCCTCTTCACCGTTTCTGGCGTTGACCCGTCCGCCCTGGGCCTGGATCGCCTTGCGGGTGATGGCAAGGCCCAGCCCATAACCCTTGCCTGCGGCGGGGGAACCGATCCGCACGAAGGGATCGAAGATGCTGGAGAGCTTGCTCTCATCCACCCCCATCCCCTGATCCGCCACCTCGACGATGAACTCGTCGCCCTGCCGCATCAGGGTCAGGCGGATGGTCTGGCCCGTTTGCGAGAAGCGCAAGGCATTGCGCAGCACGTTATCGAGGGCCCGGCGGATCAGCTCCGCCTGTCCGCAGACCGTGTATTCCCGGGGTTCATCCACCCAGGTTTTGATCTCGACGCCCATGTGCTGCGCCTCGTAGCGGGCATCGCTCACCACGGCGTCGACCAGCCCCTGCAGATCGTAATACTCCTCGCCGTCTCGCTCGCCATGGCCGGCGCGGGTGAGGGTCAGCAGCTCGCCGATCATCTTGTCCATGCGCTGGGTCTCGAGCTGGATCCGCTCGAGGGATCCCTCGATCCTGGCCGGATCCTGCTGGGCGAGGCCGATGGCCAGCTGCAACCTGGCAAGGGGGGAGCGCAGCTCGTGGGAGACGTCGTGCAGCAGTTGCTCGCGGCTCTCCACCAGCAGTTGCAGCCGCTCGGCCATGGCATCGAAGTCGCGGGCCGCATCGCTGATCTCGTCGTGGCGCCGCCGCATGGCGGGGTAGAGGCGCACTGCCAGATCCCCTTGGGCGAGGCGCTCGAATCCCTGCCGGAAGCGGTTCATGGGGCGGGTCAGGTGCCAGGCGAGCAGGGCGCTGAAGAAGAGGCCGCCAAGTCCGCCGATCCACCACATGGGCGGTGGCATGTTGAGCCAGTTGCGGCGGGGCTGGGGCGGTGCCAGCAACTGCTGCAGGCCGGCACTGTCGTAGTCGAGCCGGTAGTGCCGGCCATCGGCTCCCAACAGGATGCGGCCGCCCTGTGTTGTGGATTGCTCTGCTGCGACCGGTTCAAGCTGCAGCAGCCTTCGTTCCCGGGCCGGCCAGCTGGCCTGCAGGGCAGCAACCGCAGCCGGTCCCTGCCGCTGCAACAGGCTGGCGGCGGCTGCCAGCTGACGCTCGGCCAGCTGGTTGGCCATCCGCTGCTCCGGCGGCCCTTCGTGGCGATAGAGGCTGAAGGCCACCCACAGCAGCTGGCTCATCATGATGATGGTGAACCAGAAGCCGAACAGGATCTTCCAGAACAGGCGCCCCTTGAGGATCATGCCAACCGGTATCCTATGCTGCGCACCGTCTCGATGCCGACGGCTTCGCCCGCCAGGGCCTGCAGCTTCTGACGGATATTGCAGATGTGCACGTCGACACTGCGATCATAGGGCTCGCGCGGGCGGCCGAGCCCGTGCAGGGAGAGCTCATCCTTGCTGACCACCCGCTCTGGGGATCGCAGCAGCAGTTCCAGCAGGTTGAACTCGGTGGCGGTCAATTCCAGCGGCTGCGCCTGCCAGTGACACTGACGGCTGGCGGGGGAGAGCACCAGCTCACCAAGGCGCAGACCCTGCTCTTTGCCCGGATGGGCGGGGGCAGGCTCGACCCGGCGCAGCACTGCCCTCAGCCTGGCCACCAGTTCCCGTGGGTAGCAGGGCTTGGGCACATAGTCATCGGCCCCCATCTCCAGCCCGATCACCCGATCGATGTTGTCTCCCTTGGCGGTGAGCATGATGACGGGGATCCGGCTGTCGCGGCGAATGTGGCGCAGCACCTCGCTGCCGTTCAGATCGGGCAGCATGATGTCGAGCACCACGGCGGCATAGTTGCCGGAGAGGGCGTGCTGCACGCCGCTCTTGCCGGTCAGCACATGGGTGGTGGCAAAGCCTTCGCCAGCCAGGTATTCGCTCAGCATGGTGCCAAGCTCCAGATCGTCGTCCACCAGCAGGATCTTCATCGCTCTTCTCCGTCTCGGGTTGGCGCCATTTTCCCGTGTCCGTCTCCACCTGACAGCTGCTTTTACGCAATCCTTACACTGCCCTGCAAGAGGCTTAACCGGACATTGGAGTAGATTGCCCGGGTCTGTTTTACCCTCTGTTTCAGCCAAGGATATCCGCGATGGCCCGTGCCCGTCTCCTCGTTGTTCGCCTGCTGCTGCCCGCCCTGGTGCTGGTCGGTGCCGGCTGGCTGTTGCTGCCCTCCACTGCGGCACCAACCGCCTCTTACATCACGGCCCCGGTCGAGCGGCGGGATCTGGAGCAGAGCGTGCTGGCCGACGGCACCCTGCAGGCCCAGAAGCTGGTGAGCGTGGGGGCCCAGGTGTCGGGGCAGATCAAGGCGCTGCACGTGGCGCTGGGGGATGAGGTGAAGCAGGGCGATCTGCTGGTCGAGATCGACGATCTCACCCAGCAGAACGCCCTCAAGGATGCCGACGCCGCCCTCGACAACGTACAGGCCCAGCTGGCCTCGCGCCGGGCAACTCTGCGCAACAACCAGCTGGCCTTCGAGCGCCAGCGCAAGGTGCTGGCCCGGGGATTGGGCAGCCAGGCCGACTACGACAGCGCGGAGGCGACCCTGACGGCCACCCGCGCCGACATCCGGGCGCTGACGGCGCAAGCGGTGCAGGCCCGCATCGCGGTCGACACCGCCAGAGTGAATCTGGGTTATACCCGCATCGTCTCCCCCATGGCGGGCACCATAGTGGCGATCCCGGTGGAGCAGGGGCAGACGGTCAACGCGGTGCAGAGTACCCCGACCATGGTCAAGGTGGCGCGGCTCGACACCATGACGGTGGAGGCGCAGATCTCGGAGGCGGACGTGATCAGGGTGAAGGCCGGCCTGCCCAGCTATTTCACCGTGCTGGGGGCACCCGAGCAGCGCTATCAGGCCCGTCTGCGCGCCATCGAGCCCGCCCCCGACACCATCAACGACGACACGACCAGCAGCAGTTCGACCAGCACGGCCGTCTACTACCACGGTCTGTTTGAGGTGGAAAACCCGCAGCGGGCCCTGCGCATCGGCATGACGGCCCAGGTGCACATAGTGCTGGCGACCGAGCGCAACGCCCTGGTGATCCCGGCCATCGCCCTGAGCGAGGGGCGGGTGCAGGTGGTGGATGAGGCCGGCCGCCCACAATGGCGGCAGGTGAAGGTGGGCCTCAACAACAAGGTGGATGCCCAGATCCTGGTGGGGTTGACCGCCGGGGAGGCCGTGGTGGTGAGTCAGCTGACGGCCCAGCGCCAGCAGAGCGGGCGAATGGGCCCACCGATGGGGATGTGACCATGAGGGAACCACTGTTGCAACTGAGCGGGATCCGCCGCCATTTTGGTGACGGGGAGCGACGCGTCGAGGTGCTCAAGGGGATCGACCTGACCATCGCGCGGGGCGAGATGGTGGCGATCGTCGGCGCCTCCGGCTCCGGCAAATCGACCCTGCTCAATATTCTGGGCTGCCTAGATCAGCCGAGCGAGGGTAGCTACCGGGTGGCCGGACGGGAGACGGGCCGGCTGACGGCCGATGCGCTGGCGACCCTGCGCCGCGAGCACTTTGGCTTCATTTTTCAGCGCTATCACCTGCTGGGGGATCTCAGTGCCCGCGACAACGTGGCGCTGCCTGCGCTCTATGCCGGATTGGCCGGCGATGCGCGCAAGGCGAGGGCCGAGAGCCTGCTGCAGCGGCTCGGGCTCGGCAGCCGGCTCGACTACAAGCCGAGCCAGCTCTCCGGCGGCCAGCAGCAGCGGGTCAGCATTGCCCGCGCCCTCATCAACGGCGGTCAGGTGATCCTGGCGGACGAACCGACCGGCGCCCTCGACAGCCAGAGCGGGGCCGAGGTGCTCGGTATCCTGGGCGCGCTCCATCGGCAGGGCCACACGCTGGTGCTGGTGACCCACGACATGGCGATCGCCGAACAGGCCGAGCGGATCATCGAGCTCAAAGATGGCGAGGTGGTGGCCGACCGTCGTCGCCAGCCGACACCGCCGTCCCCTGCGCCTACCACTCCCCGTACCGACACCGAGGAACGCGGCGCTCTGGCCGGGCGGCTCGGCGCCGCCTTCAAGATGGCGCTGCTGGCCATGCGGGCCCAGCGGATGCGCACCTTCCTCACCATGCTCGGCATCATCATCGGTATCGCCGCCGTGGTGTCGGTGGTGGCGCTGGGGCGTGGCTCCCAGCAGCAGGTGCTGGCCAACATCAATGCCATGGGTACCAGCACCCTGGAGATCTTCCCCGGCAGCGGCTTCGGCGATCGGCGGGCCGAGGCGGTCCAGACCCTCAGGGTGGAAGATGCCGAGGCCCTCGCCGGGCTCGGCTATGTGCACAGCGTGACCCCCAGTCTGGCCACCAGCGTCACCCTGCGTCGGGGCAGCCAGGCGGTGCTGGGTTCGGTGAACGGGGTGGGGGAGCAGTTCTTCCAGGTGCGCGGCTACCGATTGTTGCAGGGCATGCTGTTCGATGCCGCCAGCGTGACCGCTCTGGCGCAGGAGGTGGTGATCGACGAGAACAGCCTGGCGCGCCTGTTCAGTGCGGGGGAGTCGCCGCTCGGTCAGGTGATCCTGCTGGGGAGCCTGCCGTGCCGGGTGATCGGGGTGGTGGCCCGCAATCAGAGCGGCTTTGGCAGCGACGAGAACCTCAATGTCTGGATCCCCCATACCACGGCCATGACGCGGATGCTGGGCCAGAGCCACCTGCGCAGCATCAGCGTGCGGGTGCAGGACGAGGTGGCGCTGGCCGCCGCCGAGGATGGCATCAGCCGCTTGCTGCGTGAACGGCACGGCGCTCAGGATTTCTTCGTGCTCAACACCGACAGCATCCGCCAGGCGATCACCAGCACCAATGCCACCCTGACCCTCTTGATCGCCATGATTGCGCTCATCTCCCTGGTGGTGGGCGGCATCGGGGTGATGAACATCATGCTGGTGTCGGTGAGCGAGCGCACCCGCGAGATTGGGGTGCGGATGGCGGTGGGGGCCAGAACCGGCGACATACTGCAGCAGTTCTTGATCGAGGCGGTGCTGGTCTGCCTGCTGGGCGGGGCGGCCGGGGTGCTGCTCTCCCTGCTGATCGGTGTCTTGTTCGAGCACTTCAGCAGCCAGTTCACCCTGAGCTACTCCCTGGACGCCGTGCTGATGGCCTTCTTCTGCTCGAGCCTCATCGGCGTGCTGTTTGGCTTCTTCCCGGCACGGCGGGCGGCGCGGATGGACCCCATCCACGCACTGGAGCGGGAGTAGGCACTCTCTTCGGCGCCCGCGGCGCCACCCCATTCGCCGGCGCTGCCGAGGGCTCATCCCGCCTCGGTGGCCTGGCGAGTTGGCCGGACGGCACCCTGTGCCAGTCCGGCAGCCTGAACCGTGTCATCGACGTGACACAGCCTGCTCTGCGCGGGTTTTCAACCGGGCCCCTGGCCCGGTTCTTTTTCTCATGCGAAAAAAAGGCGCCACCCGAGGGGGACGCCTGAAAGGTCAAACCTTGCGGTTTGCGGACCAACGGAACCAAGATTTCACACACATCACACTCTCAGCACTTCTGGCAGGCTCAGCCCTGCCACTTGCCTCCTTCCACTATCACGTCGTTGGGATCGGTATCGGCGCTCAGTTTGTCGCGCACATACTGGTCGTAGAGTTTCAGCAGGTACTTCTCTTCCCCCAGCTTGGCGAGGCGGTCGTTGACCCAGTCACGCAGCTCAATATTGCCCTTCTTCACCGCCGGCGCGATGGGGTCTTCCGAGCCCAGCTTCTCGGGCAGCACCCGATAGCCCGGGTTCTCCTTGGCCCAGCTGAAGAGCACCAGGTTGTCCTGGGCATAGGCGTCGCCACGGCCCTGGGTCAGTGCCTGCAGGGATTCGGTGTTCTTCTCGAACTTGAGCACCTTCCAGTCCGGGTGGTTGCGGGTCAGCCAGATGTCGGCCGTGGTGCCGGTGGTGACGATAAGCCGCTTGCTGGCCAGATCATCCAGTTGCTTGGCCGGACTCCCTTGTGGCACCAGCACCTGTACCGCCACTCGCAGGTTCGGGTTGGTGAAGTCCACCACCTGCCGCCGCTCCGGGGTCACCGTCATGTTGGCGAGGATGAGATCCACCTTGTCGCTCTGCAGGAAGGGGATGCGACTGGCGGGCTCGACCGCCACGAACTCGACCTTGTTCTCGTCCCCCAGCAGATCCTTGGAGAAACGGCGACCGAGGTCGGTGTCAAAGCCGACGTAGTTGCCCTTCTCGTCCACATAGCCAAACGGGGGCTTGTCGGTGAAGACGCCGACGATGAGCTTGTCGCGCGCCTTGATCTTGTCGAGGGAACCGTCCGCCGCATGGGCGGCGCCGCTGGCGAGACCCAGTCCCAACAAGGCACTGAACAGAACCGAGGTGATTTTTTTCATGCTGACTCCTTTCGTTTGATGACATTTGTATAAGAAAACTTGGCGAGGAACTGGCGCGCACGCTGGCTCCTGGGATTGTCGAAAAATTGGTGGGGCGCGGCCTGCTCCAGGATGTGGCCGCCGTCCATGAAGACGATGCGATCGGCCACCGCCTGGGCGAAGGCCAGTTCGTGGGTGACGATGAGCAGGGTCATGCCGCTGCCGGCGAGATCGCGGATCACCTCCAGCACCTCCTGCACCATCTCGGGATCCAGCGCAGCGGTTACCTCGTCAAACAGCATCACCTGCGGGTTCATGCACAGGGCCCGCACGATGGCGATGCGCTGCTGCTGGCCGCCGGAGAGCTGGCGTGGATAGTCGTGGCGCCGCTCCCACAGGCCGATGCGGGTCAGCAGCTGCTCCGCCTGCAGCAGGGCCTCCTGCCGCTCTCGTTTTTGCACCTGAAGGGGGCCGAGCAGCACGTTCTCCAGCACCGTCAGGTTGGGGAACAGGTGATAGCTCTGGAACACCATGCCGATCCGCTGGCGTACCCGTTGCCAGTCGGTGCTGGCATCCAGCCGCTCTCCATCGAAGCGAATGTCGCCCCCCTGAATCGGTTCGAGCCCGTTCAGGGTGCGCAGCAAGGTGCTCTTGCCGCAGCCGCTCGGCCCCAGGATGACGATCACTTCCCCGGCGTTCACCGTGAGGCTGACCTCGTCCAGTACCCGGTTTTGGCCGAATTGTTTGCTGACAGCATTGAGCTCAAGCAGAGGTGTCATACCGCATTACCCCATTGTTGCTCCAGCCGGCGCGAGGCGAGCGAGAGCGGATAGCAGACCAGAAAAAAGAACAGGAACAGCAGACCGTAGATGAGCAGCGAGCCATAGGTGCGCTCGATGATCTGCTGGCCCACCTTGATCACCTCCACCACCCCGATCAGCACCGCCAGCGAGCTGGTCTTGATGATGCGGGTGTAGATGTTGATGGTCGGCGGCGTCAGCCGTTGCAGCGCCTGGGGCAGCAACACGTGGCGATAGAGCTGCCAGCGGGAGAGCCCGAGCGCCAGGCCGGCCTCCTGCTGACCGCGGGCGAGGGAGTTGAGGCCACCGCGCACCACCTCTCCCACCTCGCTGGCGCCCCACAGGGCCAGCACCAGCACGGCGCACCAGAAGGCCGGGATGTCCAGGCCGAAGAAGATCGGCAGCCCGAAGAAGAAGAGGTAGAGCCAGACCAGCACGGGCACCACCCGAAACAGCTCCAGATATACCCGCAACACTCCCCGAGTCAGCCTTCCCCCCTGCTGGGCCAGCACGCCGTAACCGACCCCGCCCAGGGTGGCGAACAGGATGGCGAGCAGCGAGATGGCAAGGGTCTGACCCGCGCCCACCGCCAGCAGCGGCAGCGCCTGAGTCAGCTGCTCAGTGACCGGACTGGCCATATTGAGCCCTCCTTTCTGGTGCATGGGTGGCGAACGGTAGCAGCAGGACGATCGCTGCCTGCATCAGTGGCTCAGTGACCGGACTGACCATATTGATCCCTCCTTTCCTGCACCTCGGT
Organism: Aeromonas sp. S5(2024); assembly: GCF_041403025.1. Lineage (NCBI taxonomy): Bacteria > Pseudomonadati > Pseudomonadota > Gammaproteobacteria > Aeromonadales > Aeromonadaceae > Aeromonas > Aeromonas sp. S5(2024). Next base: position 8,686 of record NZ_JBGLRI010000013.1, read on the forward strand.
GGCGAGTGATAGCGGTAGCAGGACGATCGATGCCTGCATCAGCGATTCAGTGACCGAACTGACCATGTTGCAGCCTCCTTTCAACGACGCGCAGGGCGAGCGATAGCGGCAGAAAGATCAGCACGCACATCAAGGTCAGCACCGCCAGCATCTCGTAGGTCTTGTAGTAGAGGGCGATGTAGTTCTTGGTGGTGTAGAGCAGCTCCGGCACCGCCACCGCCGAGGCCACCGTGGTTTCTTTGAGCAGAAAGATGAAGTTGGCAAACAGCGCTGGCAGGCTGGCGAGCCAGGCCTGGGGCAACTGCACGTGGCGCAGCAGTTGCCAGCGGGAGAGGCCGATGGCTCGCCCCGCCTCCAGCTGGCTGGGGGGGACCGCCTGAATGCCCGCCCGCAGCGCTTCGGTCAGGTAGCCGCCGCCGAGGAAGGTCATGGCGATCACCGCCGTGGCAAAGCCCGACAGAGACAGGCCGAGCGCCGGCAGCCCGAAGTAGAGAAAGAACAGCTGGATCAAGAGCGGCGTGTTGCGGGCCAGCTCCACATAGGCGCGGATCACCCTGTTCAGCCAGGGCCTGTGCAGGCTTTGCAGCGTCACATTGAGCAGCGCCACGGCGAGCGAGGTGAGGATCACGATGGCGCCGAGCTGCAGGGTGATCCAGACCGATTGGCCGAACGCCGGCAGGGTGGTGAGAACAAAGGACCAGTCGAAGCTCATGCCGGGATCCTCCCGTCGCGGCGCAGCCGCTGGGGCACGACAGTGATGGCGTCCGGGTACTTGATGCCGGCGCCGGTGTTGAGCACCACCACCCGCTCGCCCCCCTGGATCCAGCCCGCTTCCCGCAACTGGCGGGCGGCGGCGAAGGCGGCCGCCCCTTCCGGGCAGACGAAGCAGCCCTCCTGGGAGGCGAGCTGACGCAGCTCACGCTGGATGGCGCCGTCTTCCACCGCAACGGCGCAGCCCTCGGTGCGATAGAGGGCATCCAGCACCAGAAAATCCCCCAGCGCCTTGGGTACGTTGATGCCGAACGCCAGGGTCTGGGAGTCGGGCCAGAAGCGCGACTCGCGCTCCCCCTGCTGCCAGGCCTGGACGATGGGGGCGCAGCCACTCGCCTGCACCGCCACCAGGCGCGGCAGCGGCCCCTGCACCCAGCCCAGCTCCTGCAATTCCCGCAGCGCCTTGTAGATGCCGATGAGGCCGACCCCGCCGCCGGTGGGGTAGAGGATGACGTCCGGCAGGGTCCAGCCGAGCTGCTCGGCGATTTCAAACCCCATGGTCTTCTTACCCTCGATGCGATAGGGCTCCTTGAGGGTGGAGGCATCAAACAGCCCCTGCTGCGCCACCGCCTCGGCCACCTGGCGACCGGCGTCGCTGATGAGGCCGTCCACCAGATAGAGGCGGGCACCGGCCAGGGCGCTCTCCAGCCGGGTGATGGCAGGGGCCGCCTGGGGCTGGACTATGGTGCTGCGCAAGCCGGCGCGGGCGCCGTAGAGTGCCCAGGCCGCGCCGGCGTTGCCGTTGGTGGGCATGGCGAAGTGGGTGACGCCGAGTTCGCGGGCGCGGGAGACGCCGACCGCGGCACCGCGGGCCTTGAAGGAGCCGGTGGGGGTGAGGCTCTCATCCTTCATCCAGAGATCCGGAATGCCGACCTGCTTGCCGAGGCGTGGCAGCGGCAACAGCGGGGTGAAGCCTTCCCCCAGGGTGACCACCTGGGCGGGGTCGCGCACCGGCAGCAGCTCGTGGTAGCGCCACAGGCTGGCGGGACGACCCAGCAGGGCGGCCGGATGCCAGGCCTGCTTCAGGGCCTCGAGGTCGTAGCTGGCCAGCAAGGGGGCGCCGACCGGGCTCAGCTGCTGGGGCTGATCGGCATCCACAATCTCGCCGGTCTTGCTGCAACGCAGATGTGATAGGTAGCTGTACGGCATGCTTTATCCTGAATGAGTCGAGATGGTCAGTCGCTTATTCCATCCTGTGACCCAAGTGCCGGATAACAAACAAAATAAACTGGCAAACCTAAGCGAAAAAATTCATATGACTCCGATTGTTCAGGGTTGTGGCGGTTGCCCGCTCATGTTGCCTGGTCACCCGCTGGGGGGTTGGGCCGTCCGGCACTCTTTGCTAACCTGCCCGCTTCACCCGAAATCGCAGGGAGCCGCATCGATGCGAGCCATTGTCAGCCTGCTGGCCCTGTCACTGCTGTGTGCGTGCAGTGGCCAGTCAACCAAAGAGGATGCCATGTCAGGGAAAGCGCGCCTTCACTACCCCGTCACCCGCCAGGGTGAGCAGGTGGATCACTACTTCGGCCAGGCCGTGGCCGACCCCTATCGCTGGCTGGAGGATGATCGCAGCCCCGAGACCGAGGCCTGGGTCAAGGCCCAGAACGCCGTGACCCGGGACTATCTGGCTGAGATCCCGTATCGCGCCGCCATCAAGGAGAAGCTGGCCGCCTCCTGGAACTACGCCAAGGAGGGGGCGCCGTTTCGCGAGGGGCGCTACCACTACTTCTTCAAGAACGACGGCCTGCAGAACCAGAACGTGCTGTGGCGCCAGCTGGAGGGCAAGCCGGCCGAGGTGTTCCTCGATCCCAATACCCTCAGCCCCGACGGCACCACGGCGCTGGATCAGCTGAGCTTCTCCCGCGATGGCCGCATCCTGGCCTACTCCTTGTCGCTGGCCGGCAGCGACTGGCGCGAGATCCACCTGATGGACGTACAGAGCAAGCAGCCGCTGGAGGCGCCGCTCAAGGACGTGAAGTTCAGCGGCATCAGCTGGCTCGGCAACGAGGGCTTCTTCTACTCGAGCTACGACAAGCCAGATGGCAGCGAGCTGTCGGCCAAGACCGATCAGCACAAGGTCTATTTCCACCGGCTCGGCACGGCGCAGGAGGATGACCGGCTGGTGTTCGGCGCCATCCCGGCCCAGCACCACCGCTACGTGGGGGCGACCGTCACCGAAGATGACCGCTTCCTGCTCATCTCGGCGGCGAACTCCACCTCCGGCAACCGCCTCTATGTGAAGGATCTGAGCCAGGAGAACGCGCCGCTGCTGACGGTGCAGGGGGATCTGGATGCGGATGTGAGCCTGGTGGACAACCAGGGCAGCACCCTTTACCTGCTGACCAACCGGGACGCCCCCAACCGCCGGCTGGTGACGGTGGATGCCGCCAACCCGGGGCCGGCCCGCTGGCGGGATCTCATCCCCGAGCGTCAACAGGTACTGACGGTGCACAGCGGCAGCGGCTATCTGTTCGCCGAGTACATGGTGGATGCCACCGCCCGGGTCGAACAGTTCGACTATGAGGGCAAGCGAGTGCGCGAGGTGGCGCTGCCCGGCCTTGGCAGCGTCAGCGGCTTCAACGGCAAGCACGATGATCCCGCCCTCTACTTCGGCTTCGAGAACTATGCCCAGGCGCCCACTCTCTACCGGTTCGAGCCAAAGAGCGGCGCCATCAGCCTCTATCGCGCCTCGGCGGCGCCGTTCAAGCCAGCGGATTATGTCTCCGAGCAGCGCTTCTACCAGAGCAAGGACGGCACCCGGGTGCCGCTCATCATCAGCTACCGCAAGGGGCTGAAACTCGATGGCAGCAACCCGACCATCCTCTACGGCTATGGCGGTTTCGACGTGAGCCTGACCCCGAGCTTCAGTGTGTCGGTGGCCAACTGGCTGGATCTGGGGGGCGTCTATGCGGTGGCCAACCTGCGCGGGGGCGGCGAGTATGGCCAGGCCTGGCACCTGGCGGGCACCAGGATGAACAAGCAGAACGTGTTCGACGACTTCATCGCGGCGGCCGAGTACCTCAAGGCCGAGGGCTACACCCGCACCGATCGGCTGGCGATCCGTGGTGGCTCCAACGGCGGTCTGCTGGTGGGGGCTGTGATGACCCAGCGGCCGGATCTGATGCGGGTCGCCCTGCCGGCGGTGGGGGTGCTCGACATGCTGCGCTACCACACCTTCACCGCCGGGGCAGGCTGGGCCTATGACTACGGCACCAGCGCCGACAGCGAGGCGATGTTCGACTACCTGAAGGGCTACTCGCCGCTGCACCAGGTGCAGCCAGGGGTCAGCTACCCCTCGACTATGGTGACCACGGCGGATCACGACGATCGGGTGGTGCCGGCCCACTCCTTCAAGTTTGCCGCCACCCTGCAGACCGACAATGCCGGCCCCCATCCCCAGCTCATCCGCATCGAGACCAATGCCGGGCACGGGGCGGGCACGCCGGTGGCCAAGCTTATCGAGCAGAGTGCGGACATCTATGCCTTCACCCTGTACGAGATGGGCTATCAGCAGTTGCCGCGTCAGCCTTGATCCGGGCGAGACGGGCGCCAGCCATCCACTATCATCAGGGCCCTGCGGGGCCCTTTTCATTGCCGCGCGTTGGCAGGGCTGCGCTGGCAGGACTCGCTGCGACCATCCCTGTCTCGCCGCTGGCCCGTTTTGGCAGACGGGCCCCATCTGTCATCCCCCCGGTGGTATAGTCAGCAACAAGATCCGCATTCAAGGAGTCCATCGTGAAGAAGATCATCTACATCCTGCTGGGGTTGGCGCTGGCGGCCGTGGTGGCCATCGCCGCCCTGGTGTCCCTCATCGATCCCAATCAGTTCAAGCCCCAGCTGGTGGAACAGGTGCGCAAGAGCACCGGCCGCGAGCTGGTGATACAAGGGGATATCGGCTGGCGTTTCTGGCCAAGCCTCGGCCTCTCCCTCGAGCAGGTGGCGCTGCGTAACCCTGCCGGCTTTGCCGAGCCCGACCTGGTGCGCTTCACCCGCGGGGAGGCCTCGGTGGGCCTGCTGCCGCTGCTCTCCCACAAGCTTAAGATCGGCAAGGTGACCCTGAGCGGCGCCCATCTGTTTATCCAGACCAAGGCTGACGGCAGCTCCAACCTGAGCGATCTGCTCAAGGCCTCCGCCGAGCCCAAGGGGGAGGCGACGACCTCCGAGCCTGCCGCAACGACGCCCCCGCCCGCCAGTGACAAGCAACCCTGGCAGATCAGCCTGCAAGGGGTGGAGCTGCAACAGGCCAGCGCCCTGCTGCAGGACGATCGCAACGGCACCGTCTCCCACCTCGAACAGCTGGACCTGAACCTGGGCCAGCTGGCGGTGGATCAGTGGGTGCCGGTGACCCTGGCCGCCAAGGGGGCCCAGGGTGAGCTGGCGTTTGATCTCAAGGGGTCGGCCCAGCTCAAGCTGGCGCCCGATGTCAGCCGCAGCGAGCTGAAAGACGTCGCGCTGGCGGGGAGTCTGAGCGAACCGACCCAGCGGCTGGATGCCTTCTCCCTCAAGGCCGACCGGCTGGCACTGGGACAGTGGAGCAGCCTCACCCTCAGTCTGCAAGGGGCCCAGGGGGCGGCGGACAAGCCGACCCTGGCCGGTACGCTGGAGGGAACCCTCAAGGCGCGGCTCGATGAGAACCGGCAACTGCTGGAGCTGTCGGATGCCGTGCTGGCCGCCAAGCTCAGCGGCGATGCCCTGCCGCGCCCGCAGATGCAGGTGAAGCTGGCAGGCTTTGCCCGCGCCGAGCTGGGCAAACAGGCCGTCACCCTCAGCAACCTGGTGATGGGAGTGGATGATGCCCTGCTCAGCGGCAACGGCAGCGTGCAGCTGGGTGCCGTGCCCAGGGTAGGGTTCGACCTCAAGGGGGAGAAGCTTGACCTGGACAGTTGGCTCGGTCAGCCGGCCAAGGCGGCGCCTGCGACCGCCACCTCGGGTGCTGCAGCGCCGGCCGGGGCGCCGGCACAGACCACCGCGCCCGCCGCCAAGGCGCTCTCAACGCAAGAGCCCGACCTGGCCGCCCTCAAGGCGGTGGACCTGGCTGGCCGGCTGCAACTGGGCAGCCTGCGATTGAAGGGGCTGGATCTGAGCGCTGTCGATCTGCAACTGGCCCTGGCCGGTGGCCAGCTCACCCTCAAGCAGTTCAGCGCCGGGGTGGCCGGCGGCCAGGTGACCGCCAGCGGCGTGCTCGATGCCCGTCAGCAGCCGGCCCGCTATCAGGTGCACAAGCGGGTGCAGGGGGTCGATGTGCGGCCGCTGCTGCAGACCCTGGCCCAGACCGATTTGCTGGAAGGCAAGGGGGATCTGGAGGTCGAGGCGCAGGGCTCGGGACTCTCCGAACAGGCGCTGCGCAGCCGGATGCAGGGCAAGGTGAGCCTCAGACTGAGCGACGGTGCCCTGCACGGCATCAACTTGGCGGAGATGATCCGCGAGGCGCGGGCCACCCTGACTGGCAAGGGGGCGGATCAGGTGAAGGAGGTGCGCAAGACCGACTTCAGCGCGCTCACCGCCAGCTTCCGGATTGCTGACGGGGTTGCCAGGAGCGACGACATCCAGCTGTTTGCCCCCGCCCTGCGGGTGAAGGGGCAGGGCCAGACCGCCCTGGTGCCGGAGACCCTCGACTTCCTGTTCCTCACCTCGGTGGTGGAGAGCAGCAAGGGGCAGGGGGGCAAGACGGTGGACGAGCTCAAGGACATCACCATACCGGTGCGCATCGGCGGCCACTGGCAGGCACCGAGCTACCGGCTCGACGTGAAGGAATTGCTCAGCAACAACAAGCTGCTGGAGGAGAAGGCCCGCAAGGAGGCCGAGCGCGGTCTCAAGAAGCTGCTGGGTGACAAGGCCGACAACGAAGGGGTGAAGGGGGTGGCCGATCAGCTGCTCAAGGGCTTGTTCAAATAGCCCCAGCCTTTCGCGTTATCGCCATGCAGAGCCCGCCCCGTGCGGGCTCTGTGCATTGTGGGCCACTGGCGAGCAAGGTGTCTAAGCGGGATGCTGCCGGCGTCGGCAGCAAAAGAGAGGGGTGTTTGGGCCGGACAAAGATGGTATCACTGTGGTTTTACCAAGGAGCAGATGAATGAGTCGAAGTGAAATCGCAAGAGAGATATCCCATCCGGACTGGCCACTGGTCTGGCAGATCTACGGCAGCAGCTTTCCCCGCTACGAACAGCGCCAGCCGCAGCATCAAGAGCTCAAGATGGGAGACTCCCGCTTTCACTGTCAGCTCTTTTATCAGGGCGAGCAGCTGCTCGGCTTCATCTTCTGGTGGGACTGCGGCGAGCAGATCTACATCGAACACCTGGCCATCAACCCGGCCCTGCGCGGCCAGAACCACGGCTCACGCCTGCTTGCCGCCTTCTGCGAGACAGCGGGGCGCCCGGTCATCCTGGAGATAGACCCGCCAGAGGACGAGATCGCCCTGCGCCGGCTGCGCTTCTATCAGTCACTGGGTTTTTGCCTGAACGAGCATGATCACGTGCACCCGCCCTATCAGCCGGATTATCAAGGCCATGCGCTGCGGGTGCTGAGCTATCCGGCCCCGCTCGATGAGCAGGGCTATCGGCGCTTCAACAAGGTGCTGGTGGAGACTGTGATGGATCACGGCCCGGCCTGACACGGCAGCCATCCATCTCGCAGTGCCACCATGCGCGACATGACCAGGAGGGTCCATGAACAAACGGGTGCTGATCACCGGCGGAGGCAGAGGCATTGGCGCCGCCACTGCCCGCCATCTGGCGGGGCAGGGCTATCATCTGTGCCTCAACTATCGCCATGACAAGGCCAGTGCCGAGGCGCTGGTGGCCGAGATCCTGGCCTCCCATCCGGTCCGCTGCATCGCGGTGCAGGCCGATGTCGGGGTGGAGGCCGAGGTGGTGCGTCTGTTCGAGGAGATGGACGCGCGGCTTGGCCCCGTCACCCATCTGGTCAACAACGCCGGCAGGTTGCAGCCGCAGATGCGGGTGCTGGAGATGAGCGCCGAGCGCATCAACCAGACCCTGACCACCAATGTCACCAGCTGCTTTCTCTGCTGCCGCGAGGCGGTGCGCCGGATGACGGCGGGAGGCGCCATCGTCAATGTCTCCTCGGCCGCCGCCCGGTTGGGCTCGGCGGGGGAGTACGTGGACTATGCCGCCGCCAAGGGGGCCGTGGACGTGTTGACCAAGGGGTTGTCGCTGGAGGTGGCGGCCCAGGGGATCCGGGTCAACGGGGTACGTCCGGGTTTTATCTACACCGACATGCATGCCGACGGCGGCGAGCCAGGTCGGGTCGACCGGGTGAAGGGGCAGATCCCGCTGCAACGGGGCGGTCAGCCGGCCGAGGTGGCTGCCGCCATCGCCTGGCTGCTGTCTGATGAGGCTTCCTACGTCACCGGCACCTTCATCGACGTGGCCGGTGGGCGCTGACCCCGACCCGATGATAGATACAACAAGGGGCGCCTCGGCGCCCCTTCGGTTTATTCCCCCAGCAGCTGTTGCCAGACCGCCAGCACATGGCCGCGCTCCGGCAGCAGCCTGTCGTCGCCCACCTTGCGAGAGACCTCGGAGAGGTTGAGGCGATGGCCGAGGTTGCGGATCTCCAGATAGGCGTGCTTGAGCCCCTCTGCCTGCTCCAGGGTCAGCACCCCCGCCAGCACGCACTCATCGAAGATGCGCACGTTATCGGACCAGCGGGTGAGCGCCTCTGGTTCGCCGCAGGCGTGGGCCAGCACCAGGTACTGGGCGATGAACTCGATGTCCACCATGCCGCCGGGGGACTGCTTGAGGTCGAACTCGCCGGCACCCGCTTTCAGCAGGTGATCCCGCATCTTGTGGCGCATCTCGCGCACCTCGCGAGCCAGGGTCGGCAGTTCGCGCTCCTTGGCCAGCACGGCGCGGCGAATACGGGCAAACTCGGCGATCACCGCCTCATCGCCATAGATGGGACGGGCCCGTACCAGCGCCTGATGCTCCCAGGTCCAGGCCTCGTTTTGCTGATACAACTCGTAGGCCGACAGCGACGAGACCAGCAGGCCTGAGTCGCCGGAGGGGCGCAGCCGCATGTCGATCTCGTAGAGAATACCGGACGGGGTGCGGGTGCTGAACAGGTGCAGGATCCGCTGGGCCAGGCGCAGGTAGAACTGGCGGCTGTCGATGGGCTTGCGCCCGTCGGTGTAGCTGTTGGGGTCGCCGCCGTGCAGGAACACCAGATCGAGATCCGAGCCGTAGCCGAGCTCGATACCGCCCAGCTTGCCGTAGGCCACCACCGCAAAGCCGCGCTGGCCGCTCACCGCCACCTCGGGTGGCACCCCGTAGCGCTCGCTCATCTGGGCCCAGGCCTGATTGACCACCTCTTCGGTGATCGCCTCCGCCAGCCAGGTGAGGTGGTCGCTCACCTTCATCAGCGGCAGGGCGCCGGCGATGTCGGCCGCCACGATGCGCAGCAGCTGCACCTGCTTGAACTGGCGCAGCGCCTCCATCTGCTGCTCTACGTCCTCTTCGGGGATGCGCAGCAGGAACTGGCGCAGTTGGGGCTTGTACTGATCGAGCGGGGTGGGGTGATAGAGGTGCTGGGGATCGAGCAGTTCGTCCAGCAGGATGGGGTAGCGGGCCAGCTGCTCGCTCACCAGGTGGCTGGCGTCACAGAGCCGCACCAGCTGGCGCAGGGCACCCGGGTTCTCCGCCAGCAGCTGCAGATAGGCACTGCGGGTGAAGATGCGGGTCAGCAGCTCGCACACCCGCTCGAACAAACGGGCGGGTTGCTCGCTGGCGACCACCAGGCGCAGCAGTTCCGGCATCAGCCAGTCCAGAGCGATGCGCCCCTGCGGCCCCACCTGACGGCGCTTGTACTCCTCCTTGAAGCGCAGCAGGGCACCGCAGAGCGAGGCGGGCTCGGTCACCCCCTGCGCGGTCAGCAGTTTTTCCAGCTCGGCGGCGTCGAGCTCGGTGCGCCACAGATCGAGCCAGAGCTGCTCCAGATGGGCGGGTGCCTCTTTCTCTTCCCCCACCACGGCGGCGAACTCCTGATGGACGGCGGCCATCTCCTCATCGAGATGAGCCATAAAGGCGCCCCAGTCGGCAAAGCCGAGGGCGGCGACGAGCCGCTGGCGATCCCGCTCTTCGGTGGGCAGGGTCTGGGTCTGCTGATCGCCGATCTCCTGCAATATGTTCTCTACCCGACGCAGAAAGCGATAGGCATCCAGCAAGCGATCGCAATGGGCGGATTCGAGGGCGCCACATTGGGCGATGGCAGCCAGCGCTTCGGGCAGGTGGCGCACCCGCAGCGCAGGTTCACGACCGCCGCGAATCAGCTGCAGCGCCTGGGCGATAAACTCCACTTCACGGATGCCGCCAGCCCCCAGCTTGATGTTGCCCTCCAGTCCCTTGCGGCGCACCTCGGCGGCGATCATCGCCTTCATCTGGCGCAGGCCGTCGATAACGCCAAAGTCGATATAGCGGCGAAACACGAAGGGGCGCAGCATCTCGGCCAGCTCGACCGCGTGTTCGCACTGGGGCCCCAGCACCCGCGCCTTGACCATGGCGTAGCGCTCCCAGTTGCGGCCGTGGTGCTGGTAATAATCCTCCATGGCGGCAAACGAGATGGCGAGCGGCCCCGCGTCGCCAAAGGGGCGTAAGCGCATATCGACCCGAAACACCTGGCCGTCGACCGTGCTCTGGTGCAGGGCGTTGATGATGCGCTGGCCCAGTTTGATGAAAAATTGCTGGTTGGCGAGCTCGCGCCGCCCGCCGACCGTGTAGCCGTTCTCGGGGAAGGTGAAGATAAGATCGATGTCAGAGGAGAAGTTGAGCTCACCGCCCCCCAGCTTGCCCATGCCGAGAATGAGCAGCGGCTGCGGATTGCCGTCGCCATCCATCGGGGTGCCCAGCTCGCCGCACTGCTTGGCGTAGAGCCAGTCGCGGGCCGCGCAGATCAGCGTATCCGCCAGTCTGGTCAGGTGGATAAAGCTCTCTTCCACCGCCGCGTGACCGAGCAGCTCGCGCCAGGCGATCACCAGCATGCGGCTGCGACGGAACTGGCGCAGGATGCGCTTGAGCGCCTCCTCGTCGTCCACCTCGGCCAGCAGAGCGGTCAGATCGCGCTGGTAGGCGGGCCAGCGTTCGGAGCGCTCCAGATCTCCGGAGGCCAGAAGTTGCCCCAGCAACTCCGGCTGTTTGCAAAGGGAATCGGCGACAAAATCGGAGAGACCGAGCAGGGTCAGCAGGGTCTGGCGCACCGACTCGGGCTGGTTGCCATAGTCGGGGGCCAGTTCAATCAGCCGTTGCCAGTGGCGCTGGGCCAGCTCCTGCAGCAGGGGGGAGAAGGCGGAGAAAGAGGGAGAGTGCTGGGCCACGGTTGCCGTCCTTGTGATTAACGAAACTGCCGGATAAAACGCTGGCTGCCAATCTAGCACTGTCGGGCCCCCGCGTCACAGCGCAGGGGCGAGAAGCATGATCCGGCGGGAATTATCGGCAGCCAGTGATTCAGGTGCGCTGGTAGATATCGGGGCGGTAGATCTCCATCAGGCTGCCGGGGCCGGCGGGCGGCACGAAACCGAAACCGGCGTAGAGGCCGTGGGCGTCGGAGGTGGCGAGGGAGAGGCGACGCAATCCCTGCAACTCGGGATGGTCGAGCATGGCCGCCACCAGCGCCTTGCTGTAGCCGCAGCCGCGATGCTCGGGCAGGACAAACACGTCGGCCAGATAGCCAAAGGTGGCCTTGTCTGTGATGACCCTGGCGAAGGCGACCTGCTGAGCGCCGAGGTAGCCGCCAAAACAGAGCGAATGGTTGATGGCCCGCTGCAGGGTGGCAAGGGGAATGCCGCGACACCAGTAGGCTTCCTCAGACAAGAAGCGGTGGATCAGCGGCACGTCGAGCCGTCCCTTGTCGGCGCTGATTTCAAGCGCAAGTTCTGTGGTCTGCATCCTGGCTCCTTGCCGCGATGAGAAAAGAAAGGCCCCTCGTGGGGCCTTCCAGTCTAACCGGATTGCGACGTTCAACAACAGCGGCCCTGTGTCAGGCCAGCTTGAAGGCCTGAATGATGAGTGCTGTCCAGGGGCTGGCCCATCTCTTCCTGTCTGTGAGATGGCGCCCGTCAGGCCAGCTTGAAGGCCTGAATATGAGTATCCAGGGTCTGGCTGTGGCGCTCCACCAGTTCGGAGGCCTCCTGCAGCTCGCGCAGGACGACCACGGAACCCTCAACCACCTGCTTGACCTGTTCCAGGTTGCCGCTCATCTCCTCGGCCACCGAGCTCTGCTGCTCGGAGGCGGCGGCGATCTGGCGGTTCATGTCGGCCACCCCCTGTACCCGCTGCACTATGGTGGCGAGCTGGTCGCCGGCCTGGGTCACCTGCTCCACCCCCTTGTCGGCCTGCTGCACGCTCTGGGCCATCAATTCGGCGGCCTGGCGGGCGTTGCCCTGCAGCTGCTCGATCATCTTCTGGATCTCGACGGTGGCGGCCTGGGCCCGGTTGGCCAGTTCGCGCACCTCGGACGCAACCACCGCGAAGCCGCGGCCGGCCTCGCCGGCGCGGGCGGCTTCGATGGCGGCGTTGAGCGCCAGCAGGTTGGTCTGCTCCGAGATGCCGCGAATGGTATCCACGACGGAGCCAATCTGCTCGACCCCCTGTTCCACCTGATTGACCACGGTGGAGGAGCGCTGAATGTTGCCGGAGAGGGTGTCTATGGTGTTGACGGTGGCGGCCACGCAACGGCTGCCCTCCTCGGCCAGCAGGCTGGTCTCGGCAGTGGCGTGGGAGGCCTGCTCCGCATGGGCGGCCACCTCGCGAATGGCGCCCACCATCTGGCTCATGGCGCTGGCCAACTGCTCAATCTGGGTGAACTCCTCGCTGATGGCCTCGTTGGCCTCCTCCATGCAAAGGGTGACCTGGGAGGCGATGTCGTTGAGCTCCTTGCAGGCGACGCGCTGGGTGCCGAACACCTCCTTGAGGTTCTCCTGGGAGTGGGCCACCGCCTTGGCGATGTCACCGAACTCGTCACGGGACTTGAGCAGCACCCGGTGGCTCAGATCCTTGCGGGCGAAGCGCTCCAGCAGGCCCACCAGATAGTGCACCTGCTTGACCATCAGGCGCGAGCCGGTCAGCAGCAGCACCACGAACAGCAGCCCCATGATGGCGGTCTCCATCAACCCGGTCCAGAGCAGGCTGTTGGCGATAGTGTCCGCCTTGTCGGGCGCGATGCCTTCGCTGAGCAGTGTGGTTTCCAGATTGCTGGCGTCGAACCAGAGCTTGACCAGCAGCAGCACAGTACTGAACACCATGAGCAGTACCACTTTGGGTACCAGCCGGATATTGCTCATTCGCCTCTCCAGCGGGTTTAACTGCATAATATTTCTCCTTTTAATGACCGGTTTTCCTTTGTCCTCAGGACTATCGGCATTATCTTCCTTTTTATTAATTCGCACCGTGCCTAAAGTGGGAAAATGTATGCGACATCACTTAACTCATCTGCGCGCCATGGATCTGCTGATGGCGTTTCTGTCGGTGATCTCGGTTTTGCTGGTCACGGCCCGCTGGTGGGGACATGCCCAGCTCACCCCCCAGACCCTGCAGCTGTTCTATGACGTCGACAGCCTGATCTGCTACTTCTTCCTCGCCCACTTCGCCTATGGCTGGGCCCGAGCCCCCGACCGGATGGCCTTCTTCAAGGCCAACTGGTTCTATCTGCCGGGCAGCCTGCCGATGGTGGAGCAGCTGCGCTGGGCCCGGCTGCTGCAGCTGTGGCGGGTCTATCAGCTGTTCAAGGAGCACCCGGACCTCTGGGCCATGTTCCGTCGCGAGCGCAACGAGACCACCCTCTCCGGCATTCTGTTCCTGTTCTTCCTGCTGCTGGGGGTTGGTTCCGGGGTCATGTATCTGATCGAATCGGGCCAGCCCGGCAGCCAGATCCAGACGCCCTACGATGCCTTCTGGTGGACGCTGGTGACCCTGTCGACCGTGGGGTACGGCGATCTGGTGCCCAAGACGGAACAAGGGCGTTTCGTCGCCAGCCTGCTGATCCTGTTCGGGGTCGGCCTGTTTGGCGCCATCAGCGGTTTCATGGCCAGCCTGTTTCTGCAGCCGGGGCGGGGGGATGGCGAGCTGGAGAAGTGGCGCCATCACCAGAGTGCACAGCAGGATCTGTTGTTGCAGGAGCTGCGTGCCCTGCGGGACGAGGTGAAGGCACTGAAACAGAAATAGGCAGCGGCGTCCGGAATGGTCGCGTCGCGGCGCAGACAAGTTGCGAGCCAGCTCTCAGCTCGGGGGGCGCCACTTTTCTTTGCTTGTCCTTTGACCCGCAGGCGGCTTAACATTCGCCAGTCACCTAACCAAACGAAGAGAACCGATCGACCATGCGCGCCCTTCTCGGGATCCTGATCTGCTTGTGTGCCCAACAGGCACTGGCCGATACCCGTTATGTTTCAGACAACATCTTTACCTTTATTCACAATGGTCCGGGTACCCAGTACCGGATCCTTGGCAGCGTCAAGGCGGGTGAGCCGCTGGACGTCAAGGCAGTGAACAACGAAGCCGGTTTCACCCAGGTGGTGGATGGTCGTGGCCGTGAAGGCTGGATCAAGAGCAGCGAGCTGCAGGGCGAGATCAGCCTGCGCGAACGGCTGCCCCAGGTGCAAAAAGAGCTGGAAGAGGCCAAGGCTCGTCTGCTGAACCTCAACGGTGACAATGAGAAACGCTTCACCGAGAAGGATGGCAAGATCGCCGAGCAGAGCAAGGAGATCGCCAGCCTGAAGGCTCAGCTGGCCAGCCAGAGCGAGGAGATGGGCAATCTCAAAGAGCAGAACGACGCCCTGACCCAGAGCTACGACAACCAGGAGCACGACATGCAGATGGACTGGTTCATCCGCGGTGGTGCCATGGTGGGTGGCGGTATCCTGCTCGGCATCCTGTTGCCCATGCTGCCCCGTCGTCGCAGCCGCGGCGATCGCTGGATGAACTGACAACGGCTGTCGGAAGCAAAGTGAAGGGTCGCCATGGCGACCCTTCTTTTTTGTCTGGAGTAAAATTGTATACAAAATAAGGCCATGAATTTTGTATGGTTAGCATATGGCGCCGATATCGTGCGTCATATGAGCCAATCAGCGATCTTTGTTAATAATAGGCAACAATTTCATTTCATCTATGGGTCGATATTGTATACATTATCGGCGTTTCGGCGGCACGGCCGCCTTCGTCGATATCAGCCCTAGGGCGTACAGGAAGACCCCATATGTTCAAAGCTACCCAAGTGCTTGCCGCTGACTATGTTCCCTCCGATCTGGCCGCCCTGCGCGAAGCCATCACCCAGAACTACGTGGTGGATGAAAATGCCTATCTGGCCGAGCTGTCGGCCATGCTGCCGGGGGATGGCGCCTCGCTGGAACGGGTGACCCAGCGTGCCCGCACCCTGGTGACTAAGGTGCGCAAGGAGAGCGGCTCCGGCGACGGCATCGACGCCTTCTTGCAGGAGTACAGCCTGGATACCCAGGAGGGGATCATCCTGATGTGCCTGGCGGAGGCGCTGCTGCGCATTCCCGATGCCGAGACTGCCGATGCCCTGATCAAGGACAAGCTCTCCGGCGCCAACTGGTCGTCCCATTTTCGCAAGAGCGACTCCACCCTGGTGAACGCCTCCACCTGGGGGCTGATGCTGACCGGCAAGATCATCAAGCTGGACAAGAAGCTGGACGGCAACCCGGCCAACCTGCTGGGCCGCATGGTCAACAAGCTGGGGGAGCCGGTGGTGCGCTCCGCCATGTACGCCGCCATGAAGATCATGGGCAAACAGTTCGTGCTGGGGCGCGACATGAAGGAAGCCCTCAAGGCGAGCCGCAAGTCCCGCGAGAAGGGTTACACCCACACCTACGACATGCTGGGGGAGTCCGCCCTGACCCTGGCCGATGCCGACAAGTATTTCGGTGACTACCAGCGCGCCATCGAGGCGGTGGGCAACGAGCGCATCAGCGACGGCGGCCCGGCCCCTTCCATCTCCATCAAGCTGTCGGCGCTGCATCCGCGCTATGACGTGGCCAACCGCGAGCGGGTGCTCGGCGAGATGTGCGAGCGGCTGGTGGGACTGGTGCGCCTCGCCCGTGACAAGGACGTGGCCATCAGCATCGACGCCGAAGAGATGGACCGCCTCGAGCTCTCCCTCGATCTGTTCGAGCAGCTCTATCGCTCCGAGGCGAACCGCGGCTGGGGCAAGCTCGGCATGGTGGTGCAGGCCTACTCCAAGCGCGCCCTGCCGGTGCTCTGCTGGCTCACCGGGCTGGCCCGCGAACAGGGGGACCTGATCCCGGTGCGGCTGGTGAAGGGCGCCTACTGGGACAGCGAGCTGAAATATGCCCAGCAGGCAGGCCTGCCCGGCTATCCGCTGTTTACCCGCAAGGCGGGCACCGACATCTCCTACCTTGCCTGCGCCCGCTACCTGCTGAGCGAGCCGACCCGCGGCTTCATCTCGCCCCAGTTCGCCACCCACAACGCCAATACCGTGGTCAGCATTCTGGAGATGGCCGGCGATCGCCAGTTCGAATTCCAGCGTCTGCACGGCATGGGGGAGGAGCTGCACAACGCCGTACTGAACGAGCATCCCGGCCTGCATTGCCGTATCTATGCGCCGGTGGGTGCCCACAAGGATCTGCTGCCCTACCTGGTGCGTCGCCTGCTGGAGAACGGGGCCAACACCTCCTTCGTCCACAAGCTGGTGGATCCCAACACCCCGGTCGACTCCCTGGCCGAGCACCCGCTGCGCACCCTCAAGCGTTACTCCAGCCTGGCCAACGATCGCATTCCGCAGCCGGTGAACCTGTTCAGCGACCGCAAGAACTCCAGCGGCGTCAACATGAACATCGTTTCCATCCAGCGTCCCTTCTTCGCCAAGCTGAAGGAGCTGGAGAGCAAGCAGTGGCTGGCGGGCCCCATCATCGATGGCGAGACCCTCAAGCGCAGCGAGGCCCGCGTGGTGCTGAGCCCGCAGGATGTGAGCCTGACCGTCGGCAAGATCCACTGGGCCGACGAGCAGGCGGTGGAGCAGGCGCTGGCCTCGGCCCATGCCGCCTTCCCGCGCTGGCGCGAGACCCCGGTGAGCGAGCGTGCCGCGGCGCTGGAGAAGCTGGCGGATCTGCTGGAAGCGAACCGCGAGCAGTTCATCTCCCTCTGTACCCGCGAGGCGGGCAAGCTGCTGCAGGACGGCATCGACGAGGTGCGCGAGGCGGTGGACTTCTGCCGCTACTACGCGGTGCAGGCTCGTGGCCTGATGGGGCAGGCGACCCTGCTGCCGGGTTACACCGGCGAGATGAACGAGCTGTTCCTGCAGGGGCGTGGCGTGTTTGTCTGCATCAGCCCGTGGAACTTCCCGCTGGCGATTTTCCTGGGCCAGGTCGCCGCGGCGCTGGCCACCGGCAACACCGTGATCGCCAAGCCGGCCGAGCAGACCGGTCTCATCGCTCACCTGGCGGTGACCCTGGCTCATCAGGCCGGCATTCCCGGCGACGTGCTGCAACTGTTGCCGGGTGACGGCGCTACCGTCGGTGCCAAGCTGACGGCGGATGCCCGCATCGGCGGCGTCTGCTTCACCGGCTCCACCGAGACCGCCAAGCTCATCAACATGACCCTGGCCCAGCGCGATGGCGCCATCCTGCCGCTCATCGCCGAGACCGGCGGCCAGAACGCCATGATCGTCGACTCCACCGCCCTGCCGGAGCAGGTGGTGCGCGATGTGGTGAGCGCCGCTTTCCAGAGCGCCGGCCAGCGCTGCTCCGCCCTGCGGGTGCTCTACCTGCAAGAAGAGATCGCGCCGCGGGTACTGGAGATCCTCACCGGTGCCCTGCAGGAGCTCAAAGTGGGCAACCCGGCCGAGCACAACACCGACGTCGGCCCGGTCATCGACGCCGAGGCCAAGGCTGGGCTGGATGCGCACCTGGTGCACATGATCCCGCGTGCCCGCCTGATCGCCCAGGCGCCGATGCCGGCCGTGACTTTGGGGGGCCACTTCGTGCAGCCGACCGCGCTGGAGATCGGCTCCATCCGCGAGCTGACCCGCGAGCAGTTCGGCCCCATCCTGCACGTGGTGCGCTACGCCGCCCGGGATCTGGACAAGGTGATCAGCGATATCAACGGCACCGGTTACGGCCTGACGCTGGGGATCCACAGCCGCAACGAATCCCATGCCGAGGAGCTGGCGAGCCGCATCAACGTGGGCAACGTCTACATCAACCGCAACCAGATAGGCGCCATGGTCGGGGTGCAGCCGTTCGGCGGGCAGGGCCTCTCCGGCACCGGTCCCAAGGCGGGCGGCCCCCATTACCTGAGCCGCTTTGTGACCGAGAAGACCCGCACCATCAACACCACGGCGGTGGGCGGCAACGCCTCCCTGCTGGCGATGGGCGATGCCTGATCGACCGTGACCAACATCAGGCCGCCTGCGGGCGGCCTTTTTCATGGGCGTTCTCATGAGCATTGAAAAGCCGCCATCTTGGGGTCGCCACCCGGCTTGCCGCGTCTTAATATGGTGGCCGGTTGTCGCTTTCATCCGTCACCGCCGCACACCCCCGGGCGCGCATCCCGACCGACGTCACAACAAAGAGTGCTGCATCTATGCCATTAACCGAACAGGCCCGCTGGTTCGTACTGGGGGGCGATCACCTCGTCCTGCTGGATGACCAGGGGCGCATTCCACAAGGCCCCCGTGCCTGTCTGCCCAGCCACTTGCAGCATGCCGCCTTTGAGCGCTTTGACGAGTGGGACGGGCTGCCCTGCCTGCTGCTGGATCTGGGGGAGGCGGCCGACACCGCGACCCTGACTCCCCTGCGCCAACTGATGGTGGTCGGGGATGAAACGGGCTTTCAGCTAGCCGGCCGCGCCTGGCAACTCGCCACCTTTCGCCGCACCCACCGCTTCTGCGGCGAGTGCGGCGCCCCCATGAGCCCGAAGGCAGGGGAGTGGGCACAAGGGTGCCGCCATGGCCACCTGGTCTATCCGCGCATCTCCCCCTGCATTATCGTGGCGGTGCGCAAGGGGCCCGCCATCTTGCTGGCGGCCCACCGTCGTCACTATCAGGCCGAGGATCCCATGTATACCGTGCTGGCCGGCTTCGTGGAGGCGGGGGAGAACCTCGAGCAGTGCGTGACGCGGGAGGTGTTCGAGGAGAGCGGCATCCGGGTGACCAATGTGCGTTACGTGGCGAGCCAGCCCTGGCCGTTTCCCCATAGCCTGATGATGGGCTTTACCGCCGATTATGAGAGTGGCGAGATCCGGGTACAGGACGAAGAGCTGGTGGCGGCCGATTTCTTCGAGGCCGACGGGCTGCCAAGGCTGCCGCCCCACGGCACCATAGCGCGGCGGCTCATCTCGCTCTGCCTCGACGAGCAAGCCTGAGGGATGCAAAGAGGGGCGCTTGTTTGCGCCCCTTCACATCTTTGCACTCCAACGGCGGCGGCAGGCGTTTGAGCCGCCCCCCGCCGCGCACAAAGTGGTATCATATCCGCCATTTTATGCTGGATATGACTCAGGAACTGGGATGAAAGAGCTGAAGAACGATCGTTACCTGCGTGCCCTGCTGCGCCAGGAAGTGGACATGACCCCGGTATGGATGATGCGCCAGGCTGGCCGCTATCTGCCGGAATACAAGGCCACGCGCGCCCAGGCGGGGGATTTCATGTCCCTGTGCCGCAACGCCGAGCTGGCTTGTGAAGTCACCCTGCAGCCGCTGCGCCGCTATCCACTCGATGCCGCCATCCTCTTCTCCGACATCCTCACCGTGCCCGATGCCATGGGGCTGGGTCTCTACTTCGAACAGGGTGAAGGCCCGCGCTTCGAGCGTCCGATCACCTCCATGGCCGACGTGCAGGCGCTGCCGGTGCCGGATCCGGAAGATGAACTCGGCTACGTGATGAACGCGGTGCGCACCATCCGCCGCGAGCTCAAGGGCGAAGTGCCGCTCATCGGCTTCTCCGGCAGCCCCTGGACCCTGGCCACCTACATGGTGGAGGGGGGCAGCTCCAAGGCGTTCACCAAGATCAAGCAGATGATGTATGCAGAGCCCATGACCCTGCACCTGCTGCTCGACAAGCTGGCCGACAGCGTGATTGCTTATCTCAACGCCCAGATCAAGGCGGGTGCCCAGGCGGTCATGGTGTTCGACACCTGGGGCGGCGTGCTCACCCCGCGCGATTACCGCGACTTCTCCCTGCAGTACATGCACAAGATCGTCGACGGCCTCATTCGCGAGCACGACGGTCGCCGCGTGCCGGTCACCCTGTTCACCAAGAACGGTGGCCAGTGGTTGGAGCAGATCGCCGCCACCGGTTGCGATGCGCTGGGTCTGGACTGGACCACCGACATCGCCGACGCCAAGCGCCGGGTCGGCGACAAGGTGGCGCTGCAGGGCAACATGGACCCCTCCATGCTCTACGCCAGCCCGGCCCGCATCCGTGAAGAGGTCGCCTCCATCCTGGCCGGTTTCGGTCACGGCAACGGCCACGTCTTCAACCTGGGTCACGGCATCCATCAGGATGTGAACCCGGAACATGCCGGCGTGTTCGTCAACGCGGTACACGAGCTGTCCGCCCAGTACCACGGCCGCTGAGCACCGCCGACAGTACAGTGAACAACGGGGCCTGCGGGCCCCGTTTTGCTGTCTGCGGCGGGGGCTGCATCCTGACCGCCGCTCGGGTTACACTGCAACCCGGTAGCGGGCGGTCGACGGCAGGCGGGCACGGCAAGGTGCACCCGGGCCTGACGCCCCAAGGTCATGGCTGGAGGCAGGATGAGCAACAGGTTGTTGGATTGGGGTATCGACCTTGGCGGTACCAAGTGCGAATGCGTGGTACTGGAAGGGGACGAGGTGCTGCTGCGCCATCGCATTCCCACCGAGCGTGCCGGCGGTTATGACCACATGATCGGCCAGATCGCCAAACTGGTGGCAGAGTGCGCCGACAAGATCGGTCAGCGGCCGACCCTCATCGGCATGGGGACGCCGGGGGCGCGGGATCCGCAAACCGGCCTGATGAAGAACTGCAACACCACTGAGCTCAACGGCAAGCCGTTCAAGGAAGATCTGGAACGCCGGCTCGGCGTGCCCGTGCTGATCGCCAACGACGCCAACTGCTTCGCGCTGGCGGAAACCCATCTGGGGGCGGTGCGTCAGCACCATCCTGATGCCAAGGTTGTGTTCGGCATCATCATGGGCACCGGAGTGGGCTCCGGCATCGTCATCAACGGCCGCATCCTCAACGGTCACCACGGCATCGCTGGCGAGTGGGGCCACAACGTGCTCTCACCCGACGGCCCCGAGTGCTACTGCGGCAAGCGCGGCTGCGTCGAGACCTTCATCAGCGGCCCGGCGCTGGAGGCCTGGTACGAAGCCAAGGCCAAGCGTCACCTCTCGCTGGCCAAGATAGCGGCGGCGACGGCTCACGACCACGTGGCCAAGCTCACCATCGACCGGCTGCATCTGCTGTTTGGCCAGGCGCTGGCCAACGTGGTCAACATCCTGGATCCGGATGTGATCGTCATCGGCGGCGGGGTCGGCAACGTGCAGAGCCTGTACAGCGTGGGACGGGAGACTATTTTGCCCTTCCTCTTTAATCCCCGCTTCGCCACCCCCATTATTGCTCCAGCCCTGGGGGACAGCGCCGGGGTATTCGGGGCGGCACTGCTGGCCCGCGGTGAATTTCAGGATGCTCTACTGTCGTGAGTCAGCCATCCGCTTGTCCCTTTGTCCCAGCTAAGGACCCAGAGTTTTCATGATCAAGATTGCCATCAACGGGTACGGGCGGATCGGCCGCAACGTGCTGCGGGCCCTCTACGAGAGCGGCCGCGACAAGAACATCAAGATAGTGGCCATCAACGAGCTGGCCGCCCCCGAAGCCATGGTGCACCTGACCCGCTTCGACACCAGCCACGGTCGCTTCCACCATCCGGTGCAGCTGGCCGGCAACAGCATGCTGGTGGGGGAGGATCTCATCTCCCTGTTCGCCGAGCGGGATCCGTCGCGCTTGCCGTGGCGGGCGCTGGGGGTGGATGTGGTGCTGGACTGCACCGGGGTGTTCGGCTCGCGGGCCGATGCCGAGCTGCATCTGGCGGCGGGGGCGGGCAAGGTGTTGTTCTCCCATCCGGCCGAGGCGGACGTGGACGCCACCATCGTCTACGGGGTCAACCATCAGATGCTGACCGGGCGCGAGCGGATCGTCTCCAACGCCTCCTGCACCACCAACTGCGTGGTCCCCGTCATCGAAACATTGCATCGAGAATTCGAGATAAATTGTGGTACTATTACGACAATTCATTCGGCCATGCATGATCAGCAAGTCATCGATGCCTACCACAGCGACTTGCGTCGAACCCGTGCTGCCAGCCAGTCCATCATCCCGGTGGATACCAAGCTGGCCAAGGGGTTGGAGCGGATCCTCCCCCACTTCGCCGGCAAGTTCGAGGCGATCGCGGTACGGGTACCGACCATCAATGTAACGGCAATGGATCTCAGTATTACTGTTCGTAAAAAAGTGACGGTTACTGACGTAAATCAAGCCCTGCAACGGGCATCCAGAGGTACATTAAGCGGTATTCTGGATTACACGGAAGAGCCACTGGTCTCCGTAGACTTTAATCATGATGCTCACTCCTGCATCATTGATGGTACCCAGACCCGGGTCAGCGATGCCAACCTCGTCAAGATGTTGATGTGGTGTGATAACGAATGGGGCTTCGCCAACCGCATGCTGGATACCACCCGGGCCATGATGGCCGCAGGCT
Source organism: Aeromonas sp. S5(2024) (assembly GCF_041403025.1). Lineage (NCBI taxonomy): Bacteria > Pseudomonadati > Pseudomonadota > Gammaproteobacteria > Aeromonadales > Aeromonadaceae > Aeromonas > Aeromonas sp. S5(2024). Next base: position 31,173 of record NZ_JBGLRI010000013.1, read on the forward strand.
GAGAGCCTGCACCGGGCGCAAGGTTACTGTTTTTAACATTACCTGAAAATATAGAGGACTGAATATGTCTGTTATCAAGATGACTGACCTGGATCTGGCGGGCAAACGCGTTCTGATCCGTGCTGACCTGAACGTGCCGGTAAAAGACGGCAAGGTCACCTCCGATGCACGTATCGTGGCGACTCTGCCGACCATCAAGCTGGCTCTGGAAAAGGGCGCCAAGCTGATGATCACCTCCCACCTGGGTCGTCCGACCGAGGGTGAATACAACGAAGAATTCTCCCTGGCTCCGGTTGTCAACTATCTGAAAGACGCACTGTCCTGCCCGGTTCGTCTGGCCAAAGACTACCTGGATGGCGTAGAAGTCGCCGCCGGTGAGCTGGTTGTGCTGGAAAACTGCCGCTTCAACAAAGGCGAGAAGAAGAACACCGAAGAGCTGGCCAAAAAATACGCCGCCCTGTGTGACGTCTTTGTAATGGATGCGTTCGGTACGGCTCACCGCGCCGAAGGCTCTACCTACGGTGTGGCCCAGTTCGCACCGGTCGCCTGTGCCGGCCCGCTGCTGGCGGGTGAACTGGAAGCCCTGGGCAAAGCCATGCTGAAGCCTGAGCGCCCGATGGTTGCCATCGTTGGTGGCTCCAAGGTCTCCACCAAGCTGACCGTACTGGAATCCCTCTCCAAGATCGCTGACCAGCTGGTGGTCGGTGGTGGCATCGCCAACACCTTCATCGCTGCTGCCGGTCACAACGTCGGCAAGTCCCTGTGCGAGCACGACCTGATCGACACCGCCAAGAAACTGGCTGCCGAAACCAACATCCCGGTGACCACCGATGTTGTTGTCGGTGCCGAGTTCTCCGAGTCCACTCCGGCCACCATCAAGTCCGTCGCTGACGTGACCGACGGCGACATGATCTTCGACATCGGCCCTGACTCTGCCAAGGCCCTGGCCGACATCATCATGAACGCCAAGACCATCCTTTGGAACGGCCCGGTCGGCGTGTTCGAGTTCGACCAGTTCGCTGAAGGCACCAAGGTGATCGCCGAAGCCATCGCTGCTTCTCCGGCCTTCTCCATTGCTGGCGGTGGTGACACCCTGGCTGCCATCGACAAGTTCGGCATTGCCGACAAGGTCTCTTACATCTCCACCGGCGGCGGCGCCTTCCTGGAGTTCGTGGAAGGCAAGGTACTGCCGGCTGTTGCGATTCTGGAACAGCGCGCCAAAGCCTAATTGACCCGAGACGGGGGGCAAAAGCCTCCCGTTTCGTTTATCATGTGCCCGCTGTGCCGGTTCATGATGAACCCCCCATTTTTTATTAACGGCATACGAGAACAGGACGATTAAACATGTCTAAGAAAATTTTCGACTTCGTAAAACCCGGCGTGATCACTGGTGATGACGTTCAGAAAGTGTTCGCCATCGCGAAAGAGAACGGCTTCGCTCTGCCGGCCGTCAACTGCGTCGGTACCGACTCCGTCAACGCCGTACTGGAAGCTGCCGCCAAGGTGAAAGCACCGGTTATCGTTCAGTTCTCCAACGGTGGTGCCGTGTTCACCGCCGGTAAGGGTCTGAAACTGGAAGGCCAGCAAGCTGCCATCATCGGTGCCATCTCCGGTGCCAAGCACGTTCACGCCGTTGCCGAAGCCTACGGTGTACCGGTCATCCTGCACACCGACCACGCCGCCAAGAAGCTGCTGCCGTGGATCGACGGTCTGCTGGATGCGGGCGAGAAGCACTTTGCCGAAACCGGCAAGCCGCTGTTCTCCTCCCACATGCTGGATCTGTCCGAAGAGTCTCTGGAAGAGAACATCGACATCTGCTGCGAGTACCTGACCCGCATGGCCAAGATGAACATGACTCTGGAGCTGGAACTGGGTTGCACCGGTGGCGAAGAAGACGGCGTCGACAACAGCCACATGGACCAGTCCGCCCTGTACACCCAGCCGGAAGACGTGGCCTACGCCTACGAGCGTCTGTCCAAGATCAGCCCGCGCTTCACCATCGCTGCCTCCTTCGGCAACGTACACGGTGTTTACAAGCCGGGTAACGTCAAGCTGACCCCGTCCATCCTGGACGCTTCCCAGAAGTACGTTTCCGAGAAGTTTGGCATCCCTGCCAAGTCTCTGGACTTCGTATTCCACGGTGGTTCAGGTTCCACTCTGGAAGAGATCCGCGAGTCCATCTCCTACGGCGTGGTGAAGATGAACATCGACACCGACACCCAGTGGGCGACCTGGGAAGGCATTCTGGGCTTCTACAAGAAGAACGAAGCCTACCTGCAAGGTCAGCTGGGCAACCCGGAAGGCGCTGACAAGCCGAACAAGAAGTTCTACGATCCGCGTGTATGGCTGCGTGCTGGCCAGACTACCATGATCGCTCGTCTGGAGAAGGCTTTCTCCGACCTGAACGCCATCGACGTACTGTAATTCGTTACGGTAGTTTGATTGCATGAAAAGGCGCCCTGCAGGGCGCCTTTTGCATTGCAGCATGGCGGGGTCGCCAGCGGACGTGAGCAAGGTGTCTTTCGAGGCACCTTTTGCATTTCTGTGATCCCTGCGGGCTGGATTGGCGGCGGGTGGCTGAGTATTATCGATGACAGGCCGTTTATTTTAGTAAACGCAACGCTATCAAGGCAGGATGCTGAGCATGCAGGCAGGAAAGCACTACCCCCATCAGGAGCACGTAGCCTCCTATTACGCGGCTACCCGCAACGACAATCAGCAGTGGCCTGAGCTCAGTGGCGAACTGAATGCCGAGGTCTGCATCATCGGCGGCGGTTTCACCGGTCTCAACACCGCCATCAATCTGGCCGAAGCCGGCTACAAGGTGGTATTGCTGGAGGCCAACCGCATCGGCTGGGGCGCCTCCGGGCGCAATGGTGGTCAGCTCATTCGCGGTATCGGTCACGACACCAGCCAGTTCGCCCGCTGGATTGGTGAAGAGGGCGTGCGCGAGCTCGACCTGATGGGGCTGGAGGCGGTCGAGCTGGTGCGCGAGCGGATCGAGCGCTTCAACATCGACTGCGACCTGCGCTGGGGCTACTGCGATCTCGCCACCCGTCAGCGCCATCTGGCCGGGTTTGCAGAGGAGGCGGCGCATCTGGCGAGTCTCGGCTACCGGCATGAGGTGAAGCTGGTGGCACGGGAGGATATTCACAGTGTGGTGGGCTCGGATCGCTACATCGGCGGCATGATCGACATGGGCTCCGGCCACCTGCACCCTCTCAACCTGGCGCTCGGTGAGGCGCGCGCGGCGGCCAGCCTGGGTGTGGCCCTGTTTGAGCAGTCCAGAGTGGTACACATCGACTATGGCAATCGGCTGCAGGTCACCACGGCCCACGGCCGGGTCAGCGCCGACTACCTGGTGATCGGCTGCAACGCTTATCTCAACGACCTCAACCCCGAGCTGGGGGGCAAGGTGCTGCCGGCGGGCTCTTACATCCTCGCCACCGAGGTGCTGGAGAAGCGGCTGCGCCAGCGCCTGCTGCCGCAGAACATGGCGGTGTGCGATCAGAACGTGGCGCTCGATTACTACCGCCTCTCCGCCGACGGCCGGCTGCTGTTTGGCGGTGCCTGCAACTATTCGGGCCGGGATCCTCGTGACATCAAGGCCTTCATGCTGCCCAAGCTGCTGCGGGTGTTTCCCGAGCTGGCGGATACCGCCATCGAATTCCAGTGGGGCGGCATGATAGGCATCGGGGCCAACCGGCTGCCCCAGATCGGCCGTCTGCCGGAGCAGCCCAACGTCTTCTATGCCCAGGCCTATTCCGGCCACGGTCTCAATGCCACCCACATGGCGGGCAAGCTGGTGGCGGAGGCGATCAAGGGGGAGAGCCGGGGTTTCGATCTGTTTGGCAGCGTGCCCCACATGACCTTCCCCGGCGGCCCGGCGCTGCGCTCGCCCCTGCTGGCGCTTGGCATGCTCTGGTACCGCTTCAAGGATTTGTTCTAAGGGGAGCAGGGTCGGTACACCAGCTGGCTTGATCCTGCAGCTTCTTGCAGGAATAGAGAGGGCAGTCAAACGATCAGCGTCCGCCCATCCCGTGGGTTGAACGGGGCTGCGCGCCGGATAGTGAGGGGGGGAGGGCGGATACCCAGGCCTGCGTCAGCCCGGGTTACCTGGCCGGTTGCGTGTCAGTGTGCGGGCTCGGCCAGACGCCAGCCCTGCTCGGTTTTCATCATCCACACTTCGGCCTGCTGCGGCAGCACCTGGCCCGCCTCGAACTCGCCGTATTTGCGTTCCAGCTCCATCAGCCCCATCTCCTGCTGGAAGGGGCCGACCCTGTCATAGACCAGATCCTCGTCGTGCAACACCTGCAGCTGTTCCATCCCCTGCTTGAAGTGGAGCTGGTAGCTCACCTTGACCAGATAGACTCCTTCCATGCGCTCTTCCTTGTCCAGGATGGCGAAATCACTGATCTCGAACAGAGTGGCGTCGGTGTCTGCCTGCAACTTGGCGGTGACCTGGGTCCGGATTGCCTCTTCACCTGGACCTGCGTAACAGCCATACAGCCAGAGGGCCAGCAGGGGGATGAACCACTTTTTCATCAAAACTCCGGACGAACGAGACGGGAAAGCGCAAATATTGCCACGCTGTCGATCATATACAAGGGATTGCCGGAAAAATGGCGGTCAAACCAGGGGCCCGCACGGTTGCACGGGCCACCCGGCCTCAGCGCAGCTTGTCCAGCTGGCCGAGAAATTCGGCGGGCCCCATAAAGCCGGTGACCCGCTGGCCGCTTACCTCGTTGCCGGCACGGTCGAAGAAGATCAGGGTCGGCAGCCCCAGCACGTTGAGGCCGTTGAGCAGCTCCACATCGGCATCGTCGTTGGCGGTGACGTCTGCCTGCAGCAGCACCATCTGGCCGAACCGCTCGCGCACGGCGGGGTCGCTGAAGGTCTTGTGTTCGAACTCCTTGCAGGCCACGCACCAGTCGGCATAAAGATCGAGCAGCACCGGTGTGCCGCGGGCGGCGGCCAGCTGGGTCTTGAGATCGTCCAGCGTCTTGATGCGAATGAAGGCCGGTGCCTCGGTCTGAGCGGCAGTGCTGGCACCCTGGGGTGGCAGCAGCAGATCCTTGCCCACCACCACGGCGCTGATCATGGCCAGCAGCAGTACGAAGCCGCGCAGGCTGCGACCCACCGAATGGCCCTGATGCTGGTTGTGATGATAGAGGTAGCCGCACAGCAGCAGCCCCCAGCCGAGCCAGGCCAGGGTGGTGACCTGATCGCTCCACAACCGTGACAGCAGCAGGATGGGCACCGCCAGCAGCGCAAACCCGAACAGCTGCTTGATCACGTCCATCCAGGCGCCCGCCTTGGGCAGCAGCTTGCCGCCCGAGGTGCCGAGCAGCAGCAGTGGCAGCCCCATGCCGAGCGACAGGGCGTAGAGAGCCGCGCCGCCGAGCCAGAGATCGCCGCTCTGGGCCACGTAGATGAGGGCGCCAGAGAGCGGCGCCGTAGTGCAGGGGGAGCAGACCAGGCCGGAGATCATCCCCATGATGCCGACCCCGAGCACGGAGCCACCCTGCTGGCGGTTGGAGAGGCCGGACAGCCGGGTCTGCAGGCTGCTCGGCAGTTGCAGGGTGTAGAGTCCGAACATGGAGAGGGCCAGCAGCACGAACATCACCGAGAGGCCGATCAGCACGTAGGGATGCTGCAGCGCGGCCTGGAATTTCAAGCCGGCCGACGCCACCACCAGCCCGAGCAGGGTGTAGGTGACCGCCATCCCCTGCACGTAGACGAAGGAGAGCAGGAAGGCGCGGCGGGTGGAGAGGTGATGGCCGGCCCCGGCGATGATCCCGGTCAGGATGGGGTACATGGGGAAGACGCAGGGGGTGAAGGCGAGGCCGAGCCCGAGTGCGAAGAAGGCGGCGACGCTGAGCCAGAAGCCCTGGCTGCCGAGGGCGGCCGCCAGCTGATCCTGCTGGCTGCTGGCCGGTGTGGGCTGCTCAGGTTGCTCGCTCTGCTGGGCGGTGAGCGGCTGGATGCTGATCAGCTTGTCGGTGGGGGGATAGCAGAGGCCGTCGGTACAGCCCTGATAGCTGATCTTGACGCTGGCCTGCTGGCCAGCCTCGGTCAGGGTGACGGGGATCTGCAGCTCCCGGTAATAGACCTGGGTCTTGCCGAAGAAGTCATCTTCATGCTCGGTGCCGGCGGGCAGCACCGGCTCCTCGAAGGCGAGGTTTTCCCCCTTGAAGCGAAAGCTGTGGCGATAGAGGTAGTAGTCGTCGGCGATGCGCAGGCGCAGCAGCAGCCGATTGCCCTGCTGTTCGCTCTCGAGGACGAACGCCTCGTCCACTTTCAGAAATTTGGGCTGGGCGCTTGCTTCGATGCCGAGGGCGCTCAGCAGATCCGTGCTGCTGGCGCGGGCCGGCAGTGAGCCCAGGCCGGCCAGCAGGGCACAGAGCAACAACAGGGGGAAGAGCAGGCGAGACGGAGTCATGAGGTTTCCTGTTTTATCCAGTCGAGATAGGGCTGATGGCCCTGGCTTGTGGGCAGCGCCAGGATCTCCGGCACCTCATAAGGGTGATGAGCAAGAATGCACTGGCGCAGCGGCTCGAACAGGGCGGCGTGCGACTTGATGATGAGCTGGATCTCCGTGGCCCGTTCGATCTGGCCCTGCCAGCGATAGACGGAGGTGAGGCCGGGCAGCTGGTTGATGCAGGCCGCCAGCCGCTGGTTCAGCAGTTGTGCACAGATGAGGTCGGCACTGGCCTCATCCGGGCAGGTGCAAAGCACCAGAATGGTGTCGGTCATGGTGAAATATCTCGTCCGATCGGGGCGGCTCGGCGCCCGTAAACCAGTGGCTACTATACCTAGCGACGGGTCAAATAGCATCTGGCGCACTTTGCGGCTGCGACATGAAAATAAGTGGGGGGCATGAGATAGACGCTGTCAGGGCGACAAGGCAGAATGAGCGGGCTTGTTCCCATTCGACGTAAGGAAATGTATGACCCAACAGAATGAGCAGCAGAGAAACCGCATGTTGAGCCTGTTGCGCGAAGGTGAGCGCCGTATGTTGGTGCAACTGGCCGGTCTGCTGCGTACCAGTGCCGATGAAATCAATGCCGAGCTGGAAAAAGAGGAGTTGCTGGATACCCTCGAGCAACCGGTCACGGTGGAGTATCTCAACGGCGTGGTGCAGCACCATCTGTTCGAGCGCCTGCACAAGGGTGACATGGTCGCGGCCCAGCGGCTGTTGACCCAGTACCAGAGCGACATCGAGGCCATGCTGACGCAGGAGTCGGCCGAGGCAGAGACCCCGACCGAAGAGCTGAAGGCACAAGCCTGAACGCCGCGGCAGGCCCGCCGGGCTTGTCCTCCCCCAGCACCATCATGCCCCTTGCATGATGGTGCCTCGTTTTTCCTGCCGTTTTTTGCCGTGGTTCAACCCAGTGCGTTCTGCTGCCACTGGCCCGGGATCGGGTACACCTTGTCATAGCTCCAGTTGTAGATGAAGGCGTAGACCAGATAGAAGGTCACGAAGCCGATGTTGAGCGCCAGTGCCGCCAGCAGGGCGAGATCCAGCCACCAGGCGATGACCGGCAGGGTCAGCGCCATGAAGCCCCCTTCAAAGCCGAACGCATGGACCACGCGCTGCCACAAGGTCTTGTGCGGGTGCCCCTGGTACTTGAGCAGCAGCTTGTCGAAGCCGATGTTGTAGACATAGTTCCAGACGGTGGCCAGCACCGAGAACAGGATGGCCAGCGGCCCCATGTGGCTGAGCTCGATACCTGTGACCCAGCTGGCCAGGGGGGCGGCGATGAGCAGACCTATCACTTCAAAGCCGATGGCATGGCGGATACGGTCGTTGCGGGTACGCATAAATTCCTCTCTTTAAACAGGTATGTTGACTGACTGGTTGGCAATCTATCCCTATTTGTTGATAGTTTCACGTTGGTATCCATCGCTAAAATAGATAGATGACCGCATTTGCAGGAGCAGGACGATGAATCCATCGCTGGAACAACTGAGGGTATTGCTGGCCGCCGCACAGGCGGGCTCCTTTTCGGCGGCAGCGCGCCAGCTGGGCAAGGCGCAGTCGGTGGTCAGCACCGCCATCGCCAATCTGGAGATAGATCTGGGGCTCGAGCTGTTCGATCGCAGCGGCCGCTATCCGGTGCTGACCGAGGCGGGTGTGCGCATCAGCCAGGAGGCGGGCATTTTGCTGGCCCAGAGCGAGCGCTTGCAGGCCATCGCCGGCGAGCTGGCCACCGGCGTCGAGTCGCGCCTGACGCTGGCCATCGACGATGACTCCCACCTGCCCTGGCTCGGCTCCGTGCTGGAGGGGTTCGCCACCCGCTACCCGACGGTGGAGCTGGAGCTGCTGTTTCCGTTGATGGAGGATCTCACCGAGATGTTGACCAGTGGCCGCGCCCAGCTCGGCATCAGCTATCAGAAGGAGCATCCGCAGCGAGAGATCGTCGCCCGCTCGCTGGGGGGCGTGCCCATGCCGCTGGTGGTCTCCCCCGAGCATCCGCTGGCCCACAAGGCGCCGCTGCGGGAGAGCGATCTGCAGGGGGCGCGCCAGTTGATGGTGACAGGGCGGCGGGAAGGGACTGAGCGTCATCGCTTTCGCCTGTCGGCGCAGGTGTGGTGGGTCGAGGGGGATCTGGGGGTACTGGAGCTGGTCAAGCTGGGACTGGGCTGGGCGGCGGTGCCCGATTTTCTGCTGCACCGGCCGCTGGCGCGGGGCGAGGTGGTGGTGCTCAAGCCGGACTTCATTACCCAGCCGGAGCTGGCACTGGAGCTGCAGTGGCATCGCGCCCGCCCGCTCGGGCAGGCGGGACGCTGGCTGAAGGAGGCCCTGCTGGCGCGGGCGCGCTAGCAGAGCTCTTCGCTTACTCGGTCAGCTGATAGGGGAGGGGCTGCAGGCTCAGGCTTGAGCCCTCCTCCTGCTTGAGCCGGAAGCGGGCGTCGGCTTCGGTGTCTTTGGGCAGCACGGCGGTGAGCCACAGCTCGCCATCCTGCTGCCAGGCGTTGAGTACCATGCCGCTGCGGCGCCAGTTGTCACCGAGCTGGATCTCCAGGGGGTCGCCGCTGGCAACCGGCGTTGCAGCGGTGCCGCTCAGCACGAACAGGGCGCGGTTGTTGGCGCCACGATACTTGGCGCGGGCCACCGTCTCCTGCCCCATGTAGCAGCCCTTGGTGAAGCTGATGCCATCGAGCGCCTGCAGGTTGAGCATCTGGGGGATGTATTCACCCTGATGAACCGCCTCCAGATGGGGGATGCCGGCCTTGATCTCCAGTCCCCACCAGAGCGACTCGGAGCCGCTGGGCAGAGTCAGCGCCAGCGACTGTTCGCTGACCAGCAGCCAGCGATCGGCCTCGACCCGCACCGCCATGCCACCCTCGATGAGGCCGCTCTGCTGCAGGCCGTATTGCCCTGCAATCCAGCTATCGGTCCCCTGACCGGCCACGCCGACCGCCTGGCCGTGATTTTCGCTGATCTCGACCTTGGCAAAGATCGCGAACTTCTTGAGTTCGGGCAGCTGGCGGGCCAGCACCGACGGCTTGGTCAGCATCAGCAGGCGATCGCTCAGGCAGAGCAGGCGAAAATCGCTCCACAGCTTGCCCTTGGGATCGCAGTGACCACCCAGGGTGTGCTGGCCCGGCTGCAGGACGTTGACGTCACAGGTGACCTGGCCCTGCAGGTATTTGGCGCGATCCTGGCCGCTCAGGCTGGTGATGGCCAGATCGGTCAGAGGGAACAGGGTTGGCTCGGCGGGAAGGATTGGCAGGCTCACGATGGCATTCCAGAGACAGAAAGTATGTGACCTGCATGGTAAAGACGTAAGGAATGTTTGTCAGCCGGAAAATCCAGCTGTTACCATCGCCGGGTCTTTGTAAGGAGAGTTCCATGTTGAGCCCAATTGAAAAATCCCGCCTGAAGTGGGCCTGCCGCCGTGGCATGCTCGAGCTGGATGTGATCTTTATGCCTTTCTTCGAACACGAGTTCGACGGTCTGAGCGAGGCGGAGCAGCAAACCTTCATCCGCCTGCTGGAGTGCGAGGATCCGGAGCTGTTCCGCTGGAGCATGGGCCACGGCGTGCCGGAAGACCCCGCGTTTGCCGCCATGATCCCGCTGATCCTGGAGCGCAATCAGGCCCGCCACGATCGCCAGCGCTGATCTGCCCGTACGGGTGTCGATGCCCGTCACCGTCTCCAGGCAGCAGCGCCTGCTGCTGTTGTCGTTGTTTCTGCTGATCCTGTGGCCGCTCGCCGTCCTGATCCACGGCTGGCAGTGGGCACTGCTGCTACCCTGCTGGGCGCTGGGGTTGTGGCGTGCCTGGCTTGGCGCCAGCCGGATGACCGGTGTGCTGGAGTGGGATGGGCAGTGGCTCACCTGGCAGGGCCGTCGTTACCAGCTGGGGACCGGCAGCCGCATTTGGCCCGGGGTACTCTGGCTGCAACTGGTGGCGACGGAGCGTCCCGCCATCCGACTCTGGCTGTTCAGCGATGCGCTGGCACCGGCTCATTACCGCACGTTGGCTCGCGCCATCCACTTCTCCCAGCCGACCCGCTAGTTTCTCTTCCCCATAAAACAGATGACCTCGCCGGAGCGAGGTCATCTGGGGGGAGGATCGATTAATCCCTATCCATCGTCAGCAATGCTGGTTCATGGCGGGCAGGATCAATCCTTGTCCGGCGTCAGCACGGTTGGCTTGGAGTCCGGTTGCATGTCCGGGTAGTCCGGGTTGCAGCGGTGCAGGCCGCGGGACCCTCTGGCTCATTGCGAAGCGAAAGGATTAGTCCCGCTCCGGCGTCAGCACGGTTGGCTTGGAGTCCGGCTGCATGTCCGGGTAGTCCAGGTTGTAGTGCAGGCCGCGCGACTCCTTGCGTTGCAGGGCGCAGTTGACGATGAGTTCGGCCACCTGCAGCAGGTTGCGCAGCTCCAGCAGGTTGTTGGAGACCCGGAAGTGGGTGTAGTACTCCTGCACCTCCTGCTTGAGCAGGTCGATGCGGCGCTTGGCCCGGGCCAGACGTTTGTTGGTACGCACTATCCCCACGTAGTCCCACATCATCAGGCGCAGCTCATGCCAGTTGTGCTGGATCACCACCAGTTCGTCCGAATCTTCCACCTTGCTCTCGTCCCACACCGGCAGACGGGGCGGCTCCACGCTCATCGGCAGCTTGGCCAGAATGTCGGCCCCCGCCTGATGGGCATAGACCACACATTCGAGCAGGGAGTTGGAGGCCATCCGGTTGGCACCGTGCAGCCCGGTGTAGGTCACCTCGCCGATGGCGTAGAGGCCGGGGATGTCGGTCTGGCCGTTGTTGTCGATCATCACGCCGCCGCAGGTGTAGTGGGCGGCAGGGACGATGGGCATCGCCTCCTTGGTGATGTCGATGCCGACCGCGAGGCAGCGCTCATGAATGGTCGGGAAGTGCTTGATGATGAAGTCGGCCGGCTTGTGGCTGATGTCCAGATACATGCAGTCGGCGCCGAGCCGCTTCATCTCGTGGTCGATGGCGCGGGCGACGATGTCCCGTGGCGCCAGCTCGGCCCGTTCGTCAAACTCCGGCATGAAGCGGCTACCGTCGGGACGGCGCAGGTAGGCCCCCTCGCCGCGCAGGGCTTCGGTCAACAGGAAGTTGGGGTCGTCCGGGTGGAACAGGCTGGTGGGGTGGAACTGGTTGAACTCCAGGTTCGCCACCCGGCAGCCGGCGCGCCACGCCATGGCGATGCCGTCACCGGAGCTGACGTCCGGGTTGGAGGTGTACTGGTACACCTTGGAGGCGCCGCCGGTGGCCAGTGCCACGAAGCGGGCACGGATCACTTCGACCTGCTCGGCGTTGCGGTTCCAGACATAAGCACCCAGCACCCGGTTTCCCGGCAGACCCAGCTTGCGGGTGGTGATGAGATCGACCGCGTTGAAGCGCTCCATCAGCTGGATGTTGGGGTGAGCGCGCACCTGATCGATCAGGGTGAGCTGCACCGCCTTGCCGGTGGCATCCGCCGCGTGGAAGATGCGGCGATGGCTGTGGCCCCCTTCGCGGGTCAGGTGATAGTGGGATTCGCCCTCGGCGTCCTCCTCCTGATCGAAGGGGACCCCCTGCTGGATCAGCCACTGGATGGACTCGCGGGCGTTGCGGGCGGTGAACTCCACCACGGCCGGGTCACACAACCCGGCCCCGGCGTTGAGCGTGTCGCTCACGTGGGATTCGATGCTGTCGGTCTCGTCGAACACGGCAGCGATGCCTCCTTGCGCATAGAAAGTGGCCCCTTCACTGATGGGCCCCTTGCTCAGAACCAGGACTTTGGCCTGGTCTGCCAATCGCAACGCGAGAGACAAACCGGCGGCACCGCTGCCAATGATCAGTACGTCGCAAAGGTATTCAACACTTGCTTTCATAAGTATCATTGGCCTGGATTAAGAACTGGCACCATGGTAGCCCAAGCGAGGGTGGTGATGCAGCCTGCGTCACATTTTTTTCAATGCAAGCGAACTTTCCCTGATTCCTCCTGTCTGAACTTGTGCGCTTAGGAAGGGCCGGAAAAGAAAAACGATAACCTGATGGGGGTTTTACGGCTCTGATGAGCGACCAGAATCTACTGGACGAACAGCTGGTTGAACGGGTCCAGCGTGGCGATAAAAATGCATTCAACCTGTTGGTAAAAAAATACCAGCACAAGGTGGTCAACCTGGTGGCCAGGTATGTCAACAACCCGGGCGATGTACCGGATGTGGCGCAGGAGGCATTCATCAAGGCCTACCGTGCGCTGCCGACATTCCGTGGCGAGAGCGCGTTTTACACCTGGTTGTACCGGATCGCCGTGAATACGGCCAAAAATTATCTGACCTCTCAAGGGCGCAGGCCGCCCAGCAGTGACGTAGAGGCGGAAGAGGCAGAATACTATGGCGGTGGCGAAGCCTTGCAAGAGGTGGCTACCCCGGAAAACCTGACGCTGACCGACGAGATCAAGCGCACCGTGTTTTCTGCCATAGAAGCTTTGCCGGAAGACTTGAGGACAGCTATCACCCTTCGCGAACTGGAAGGGCTGAGCTACGAAGAGATTGCCGAAATCATGGATTGTCCGGTGGGTACGGTGAGATCCCGCATCTTCCGGGCGAGGGAAGCAATCGATAAAAAGCTGCAACCTCTGATCGAGAATTAACTGGGGAAAGACAGGTTAACTTATGGCAACTAAAGAGCAACTCTCGGCCCTGATGGACGGTGACTTGAGCGATGTTGAGGTTCTGAACGAGCTGGGAACGGATCCGGCTCTGCAAGATACCTGGTCTCGTTACCACCTGATTGGTGATGCCATGCGGGGGGACCTGCCGGTCAATCTGCAACTGGATCTGAGCGACAGCATCATGGCTGCGCTGGAAGATGAACCCACCATCCTGGCGCCCAAGCCGGTGGAGAGCAAACCTGCCGCACCGCAGTCGGGTACCGCCAAGGTTGTGCCGTTTCTGCGCCGTGCCGGCCAGCAGGTGGGGCAATACGCCATTGCCGCCTCGGTCGCTGCCGCCGTCATCTTTGGGGTGCAGCAGTATCAGGGGCAGGATGGTCTGCCGACCAACCCGGTACTCAACACTATCCCCGTTGGTGGCAGTGCTTCACCGGTGAGCGTGCACTACCCGCAGGATGGCAACCGGGCCACTGCCCGTCAGCAAGGGCTGAGCGAGCAGCAGATGCAGGAGCAGCGCGAGCGCATCAATGCTTTCCTGCGTGACCACCAGTTGCAACAGCGTCTGCTGCAAGACAAGCAGATTCAGGAATAACGGATTTAGGGATCAGAACGTGCGCCAGTCCAGCCGTATTTTGCTGGCCTCTCTCCTGCTGATCAGTGCCAAGGCCTCGGCCGACGACAAGTCGGCCGAGGCCTTGTTGCAGCAGATGCAGAGTGCCGTCTCGCAACAGAATTTTGAATTGTCCATGGTCAAGGCCCGCCAGGGGCGCCTCGAACCCATCCGCTTCAGCCATGGCGTGATCGATGGCAAGGAGGTGGCTCACCTCAGCTATCTCGATGGCAAGACCATCGAGTATCTGCAGCGCCAGGATGAGTACACCTTCTTCGAAAATACCCACGAACCCTACACCCTCAAAGGTGCCCGCTTCCCCGGTGTGTGGGCGAGCCTGGTCAGGATGCCACTGCCACGGGTGCTGGAGAGCTATGACCCCGTGCTGGCCGGTCGCAGCCGGGCGGCCGGGTTGGTGGCACAGGTCGTGCGTCTGGTGCCCAAAGAGGCCGACAAGTACGGCTTCGTGCTCTGGATCGACGAGCAGAGCCACCTGCTGGTGCGGGTGGACATGGTGGATCGGGAAGGCAATCTAGTGGAACAGGTGCTGGGGGTGGATCTGGACAGGCTGCCTGCCCCGGCGCCCTGGCTGGTGAAGCTGGCTGGCAGCAAGCTGCCTCAGGCACTGGCACTGGAAGACGCCTACCCGGCACCGCAGCAACAGCTGAACTGGCACCTGACCTGGTTGCCGGAGGGGTTCAAGGTGCTCTCGCGGGATCGGCATCAGCTGGTCACCACCAGCCTGCCGGTGGATTACATGATGCTCTCCGACGGACTGGTGGATCTCTCGGTCTACGTTGCCCGGGTCGATCCCAAGCAGGCGGTGCGCCAGCAGTTGATCCGCCAGGGGGCTACCTCGCTGGTGAGCTATGTCAACGACGTGGGGGTCGAGATCACTGTGGTGGGTGAGGTGCCGGCCGACACCGCCAAACGCATCGCCGAGTCGGTGCAACCGCTGGCCCGCAACGAGACCGTCCAGTAGTCGCCGATGCACTGTTGCTTGCCCAATCCAGACAGTCATGTTCAGATTGGGTCAATCTCTGTCTAGTTAATGTGGAACCGTCTTGTGAGTGGAATGAGCGAAGAGCTGGCAACCGTAGTGGCCATTGATGGGCAACATGCCTGGGTGGAGTGCGAACGGCGCTCCGCCTGTAGCGGTTGTCATCAACAGTCCAACTGCGGCACCGGCACGGTAGCCAAGGCGTTTCCGTTGCAGGCGCAGCGGCTGCGGGTGGCGCTTACCATCGAGGTGAGTGTCGGTCAGCAAGTGAGGCTCGGCATCCCCCAGGCGAGCATTCTGCAGGGGGCGGCGCTGGTCTACGTGCTGCCGCTGTTCTGTCTGCTGGCGGGAGCCCTGCTGGGGCAACTCTGGCTGGCTCCCTTGCTGTCGGCCGGGGAGGGGGTCACCATCCTCAGTTGCCTGCTGGGCGGCCTTATCGGATTTTCACTGGTTCGTTACTTTTCCAACCGGCTCGATCAGGGGGCTTATGGTCCCCGCATGCTGGGTGTGGTCCTGCCCACCCGCCACCTCTCCTGACACTGTCCAGGCCTGTATTTCTGGTGCTTCGTCGACTAAAGATTGGCCGTCGACCGGGTTATCCAGTAAAATCCTGCCTCCATATCCGGCCCTAACCTAATTTTGAGTGATTCTTGCTCGATGAAACACATTCGTAACTTTTCGATTATTGCGCACATCGACCACGGTAAATCGACCCTGTCGGACCGTCTGATCCAGACTTGTGGCGGCCTGTCCGACCGCGAGATGCAGGCTCAGGTGCTTGACTCCATGGACCTGGAGCGCGAGCGCGGCATTACCATCAAAGCACAGAGTGTGACCCTGAACTACCAGGCACAAGACGGTAACACCTACCAGCTGAACTTTATCGACACCCCTGGCCACGTGGATTTCTCCTACGAGGTCTCCCGCTCGTTGGCGGCCTGTGAAGGGGCGCTGCTGGTGGTGGATGCCGGCCAGGGGGTTGAGGCACAGACTCTGGCCAACTGCTATACCGCCATGGAAATGGATCTGGAAGTGGTGCCAGTGCTGAACAAGATCGACCTGCCGGCCGCCGAGCCGGAGCGGGTTGCCGAAGAGATCGAAGACATCGTCGGCATCGACGCGGTCGATGCGGTGCGCTGCTCCGCCAAGACCGGCCTGGGTGTTGACCTGGTGCTGGAAGAGATCGTGGCCCGGATCCCGGCGCCGGAAGGTGATCCGGATGCGCCGCTGCAGGCGCTGATCATCGACTCCTGGTTCGACTCCTATCTGGGTGTCGTGTCGCTGGTGCGGATCAAGAACGGTTCTCTCAAGAAGAACGACAAGATCAAGGTGATGAGCACCGGTCAGGTGTGGGGTGTCGATCGTATCGGTATCTTCACGCCCAAGCAGGTGGACACCATGGGACTGGGTTGCGGCGAGGTAGGTTGGGTTGTCTGCGGTATCAAGGACATCCACGGCGCGCCGGTGGGCGATACCCTGACCCAGGCCAAGAACGGTGCCGAGAAGGCGCTGGCTGGCTTCAAGAAGGTGAAACCGCAGGTTTATGCGGGTCTGTTCCCCATCTCCAGCGATGACTACGAGTCGTTCCGCGACGCCCTCGACAAGCTCTCCCTGAACGATGCCTCCCTGTTCTTCGAACCGGAGAGCTCCACCGCGCTGGGCTTCGGCTTCCGTTGCGGCTTCCTCGGCATGCTGCACATGGAGATCATCCAGGAGCGGCTGGAGCGTGAATACGATCTGGATCTGATCACCACTGCGCCGACCGTGGTCTACGAGATCGAGCTGACCGACGGTACCACCATCCACATCGACAGCCCGGCCCAGATGCCCGCCATCACCAGCATCAAGGAGATGCGCGAGCCGATTGCCGAGTGTCACATCCTGCTGCCGCAGGAGTACATGGGCAACGTGATCACCCTCTGTATCGAGAAGCGTGGCGTGCAGACCAACATGGTCTACCACGGCAAGCAGGTGGCGCTGACCTACGAGATCCCGATGGCTGAAGTGGTGCTCGACTTCTTCGACCGCCTGAAGTCCACCAGCCGCGGCTACGCCTCGCTGGACTATGGCTTCAAGCGCTTCGAGACCTCCGACATGGTCCGTCTGGACATCATGATCAACGGCGAGCGGGTCGACGCCCTGGCCATCATCACCCACAAGGAGAACGCC
Organism: Aeromonas sp. S5(2024); assembly: GCF_041403025.1. Taxonomy (NCBI): domain Bacteria; kingdom Pseudomonadati; phylum Pseudomonadota; class Gammaproteobacteria; order Aeromonadales; family Aeromonadaceae; genus Aeromonas; species Aeromonas sp. S5(2024). The sequence continues at coordinate 48,093 of NZ_JBGLRI010000013.1, forward strand.
CAGTACCGCGGTCGCCAGGTGGTGGAGAAGATGCGCGAGCTGATCCCGCGCCAGATGTTCGATATCGCCATCCAGGCTGCCATCGGCAACCAGATCATTGCTCGCAGTACCGTCAAGGCCCTGCGCAAGGACGTGACTGCCAAGTGTTACGGTGGTGACGTGAGCCGGAAGAAGAAGCTGCTGAACAAGCAGAAAGAAGGTAAGAAGCGGATGAAGTCTCTGGGCCGTGTCGACGTGCCGCAGGAAGCTTTCCTCGCAATTCTCCACGTCGGAAAGGACTAATAGATGGCAAGCACGTTTTCCCTGATCCTGGTGGTGGTCTGCGCGATCACCGGTGTTATCTGGTGTCTGGACAAGATGATCTGGTCCAAGCAGCGGGCCGCCAAGATTGCCGTGGCCCGTGCCCACGGCGGCGCCCATCTGGACGAGAAAACCCTGGCCAAGGTGGCGCCGGTGCCGGTCTGGATCGAGCAGACCGCCGGGGTATTCCCGGTCATTACGCTGGTATTGATCCTGCGTTCGTTCATCTTTGAACCGTTCCAGATCCCGTCGGGCTCCATGATGCCCACCCTGCTGGTGGGCGACTTCATCCTGGTGGAGAAGTTTGCCTATGGCCTCAAGGATCCGGTGACCAACACCAAGTTCCTCGAGACCGGTGAGCCCAAACGCGGCGACGTGGTGGTGTTCAAGTATCCGCTGGATACCCGGGTGGATTACATCAAGCGTGTAGTCGGCATGCCGGGGGATCGGGTCATCTATCGCAACAAGGAGCTGATGATCCGGCCCAAGTGCGATGAGCAGGAAGGGAAAACGTGCCCGGGCTTCCAGAAGCTCGACGTCAAGTTTGAACAAAGGGGTGAATTTACCCAGATGGGGATCCCGCTTGACCGCTATACCGAGCAGTTGGGCGAGGTGTCTCACGAGACCCTGCGTAACCCGCTGATGCCCGATATGGTCGGCCGTTACTATCGCCAGCCCGGTACCTACCCAGACGAATGGGTAGTGCCGGAAGGCCAGTACTTCGTGATGGGTGACAACCGTGACAACAGTACCGACAGTCGTTTCTGGGGCTTCGTGCCCGAGCAGAACCTGGTCGGCAAGGCGGTCGCTATCTGGATAAGTTTTGAATTCGAGCGCGAAGAAGGCTCCCTGCTGCCAAGCTGGGTACCGACAGGGGTGCGCTTCAACCGCATTGGCGGAATCAAGTAAATGAACATCAAGATGAACAGACTGCAGTCCCGTCTCGGGCATGTCTTTCAGGATCAAGAACTGCTGACCCGGGCGCTGACTCACCGCAGCGCCGGTTCCCGTCACAACGAACGACTGGAATTTTTGGGCGACTCCATTTTGAGTCTGGTGATTGCCGATGATCTCTTCCACCGCTTCCCGCAGGCGGCGGAAGGGGATCTCAGCCGCATGCGCGCCACCCTGGTACGCGAGAAGACACTGGCCGAACTGGGCCGGGAGTTCGACCTCGGGGATCACCTGATCCTGGGGCCGGGCGAGCTGAAAAGCGGCGGTTTTCGCCGTGAATCCATTCTGGCCGACACGGTCGAGGCGGTGATCGGTGCCGTCTATCTGGATACCAATCTTGAGACGGTACGGACGCTGCTGCTGGGCTGGTACGCCAGCCGCCTGGACGAGATCAAGCCGGGCATAGAGCAGAAGGATCCCAAGACCCGTCTGCAAGAAATTCTGCAGGGAAGCCGCAAATCCCTGCCGACCTACACAGTGACCAACGTCAAGGGCGAAGCCCACAACCAGGAGTTCACCGTCCAGTGTGACGTGGAAGGCCTGGATGGTCCGCTGGTCGGGGTCGGCACCAGCCGTCGCAAGGCCGAACAGGCCGCTGCGCAGCAAGCATTGGAAAAACTGTCATGACAGATACTACCCATTCAACAAGGCGCGGTCTTTTGACACAACAGGCATTGGAAACACTGGCATGACAGATACCACTTATTGCGGCTTTGTCGCCATCGTGGGCCGCCCCAACGTGGGCAAGTCCACCCTGCTCAACAAGCTGCTTGGCCAGAAGGTCAGCATCACCTCGAAGAAGCCCCAGACCACCCGTCACCGGATTCTGGGGATCGACACCGAGGAGAACTACCAGACCATCTATGTCGATACACCGGGTCTGCACATCGAAGAGAAGCGGGCCATCAACCGCCTGATGAACCGCGCCGCCACCAGTTCGCTGGGGGACGTGGCCATGGTGGTGTTCATGGTCGACGGAACTCACTGGACCAAGGATGACGAGATGGTGCTGGGCAAGCTGCGCCACCTCAAGTGCCCTGTGGTGCTGGCGGTCAACAAGATCGACAACGTCAAAGAGAAAGAGGATCTGCTGCCGCACCTCGAGTGGCTGGGTCAGCAGATGAACTTCGCCCACATCCTGCCCATCAGTGCCGAGAAGGGCACCAACGTGGAGAAGATCCGCGAGTGGGCCAAGGATCTGCTGCCGGAGAACGTCCACTTCTTCCCGGAAGACTACGTGACCGACCGCTCCTCCCGCTTCATGGCCTCCGAGATCATCCGCGAGAAGCTGATGCGCTTCACCGGTGAGGAGCTGCCCTACTCGGTGACGGTGGAGATCGAGCGCTTCAAGGTGGAAGAGAACGGTCTCTACCATATCCATGGCCTCATCCTGGTGGAGCGCGATGGCCAGAAGAAGATGGTCATCGGCAACAAGGGTGAGAAGATCAAGACCATCGGCACCGAGGCGCGCCTCGACATGGAGCGGCTGTTCCAGAACAAGGTGCATCTCGAGCTGTGGGTCAAGGTCAAATCCGGTTGGGCTGACGACGAGCGCGCCCTGCGCAGTCTCGGCTACGGTGATGACTGATTGCTGACCCCGGCTTTCGTCATCCACAGTCGGCCCTATCGGGAGACCAGCCAGCTGGTCGAGGTTTTCACCCAGGATAGTGGCCGTTTTACTCTGGTGGCTCGCGGTTCTCGCGGGCCACGCTCGCCTCTGAAGGGGCTGTTGCAACCCTTTGCCCTGCTCACCATCGCCTGGCGTGGCAAGGGCGATCTCAAGAATCTCACCCAGGTCGAGTGCCCGGATCACTCCTTGCGGCTCGGCGGCGATCGCCTCTTCTACGGCCTCTATCTCAACGAGCTGGTCTACTACCTGCTGGAAGCCCACACCCCGTTCCCGGAAGTATTTGACGCCTATGCCCGCGCCATCATGGCGCTGGCCGACGGCGAGACGCCGGAGCTGCCCCTGCGCCGCTTCGAATTCCTGCTGCTGCAGGCGCTCGGCTACGCGGTGGATTTCGAATATGCCGCCGATGACGAGTCGCCGATCCAGCCCGAGCTGCTGTACGGCTTCGAGCGTGAATTGGGCTTTGTCGCTTGCGAGCGGGCGCCGGATCCCCGTACCCTGTTTCTCGGCGCGCACCTGCTGGCCTTTGCCGAGGGGCGCTTCGACAGTCCGCCCCTGCTGCAGGCGGCCAAGCGTTTCAGCCGGCTGGCGCTGCAGCCCTATCTGGGACGGCGCCAGTTGAAGAGCCGGGAGCTGTTTTTAAAACGCCGCAATAGCCTGGGTTAACCGCCCTGCGGCGTTACCCAACGCGGCAAGAATGTTACCTAGGTCCGATTACGCTGCGCTAATCGAACCTACGAGCTGCCACACACGTGACATATGGATATCGGCGCTGGCGCCAAGGCGGCAGTTGCACAGTTAACAGCGAAGAGTTTCAAGGAGTCCTCAATGAGTGAAATCTATCTGGGTGTGAACATCGATCACATCGCCACCCTGCGCAACGCCCGCGGCACCCAGTACCCGGATCCGGTACAGGCCGCCTTTGTGGCCGAGCAGGCCGGTGCCGATGGCATCACTGTGCACCTGCGCGAAGATCGCCGTCACATCACCGACCGTGACGTGGAGATCCTGCGCCAGACCATCCAGACCAGAATGAACCTGGAGATGGCGGTGACCGAAGAGATGATCGGCATCGCCTGCCGCATCCAGCCCCACTTCGTCTGCCTGGTACCGGAGAAGCGCACCGAAGTGACCACCGAGGGTGGTCTGGACGTGGCCGGCCAGCTGGACAAGGTGACTGACGCGGTGGCCCGCCTCTCTGCTGTCGGCGCTCAGGTATCCCTCTTCATCGATGCGGATCCGCTGCAGATCGATGCCGCCGCCGAGAGCGGTGCTCCTTTCATCGAGATCCACACCGGCCGTTACGCCGATGCCACCACGGATGCCGCGCGCAACGCCGAGTTCAAGCGCATCGCCGCCGGTGCCTCCTACGCCGCCGGCAAGGGCTTGAAGGTCAATGCCGGCCACGGCCTGCACTACCACAACGTCAAGGCCATCGCTGCCATCCCCGAGCTCTATGAGCTCAACATCGGCCACGCCATCATCGGCCGCGCCGCCTTCGACGGCTTGGCCAAGGCGGTCAGCGACATGCGTCTGCTGATGCAGGAAGCCCGTCAGGGGATCTGAGCTGTCGGCAGGGGATGAGCCCTGCGGCACGAAGAGAAAAGGGACGCCACGGCGTCCCTTTTTGTCAGGTCAAACTTGGTCTGGGTCAGGATTTTTCCGCGCCAGCGGGTTTGGCTCCGGCCGGGGTCAGCTCCAGGGTGATCAGCTCCAGCGGCGCCAGGGTGATGAGGCGGGGGGCATCGAGGGTGGCCGGCACGCTGGCATTGCTGCCGTAGCGCGGCTGCACCGTGAAGCGGGTGGCCTCGCCCGCCGGGATCTCCAGCTGGCGCTGAGGCTCCAGCAGGAATGTCTGCGGCTGGCTGGAGGGGTTGCGCAGGGTGATGAAGGCGCGGCTCGGACTCCAGGCCGCCCAGCCATACACCGCCAGCAGGGTGGGATCGCCGCCGATCCAGTGGCTGTCGAACAGCACGGCCTGGTTCTGCTGTGACCAGAGTGCCGCCTTGGCCAGCAGGTCCCAGTTCTGGCCGCTCAGCAGTTCCGGCGTGAGATAGAGCTCCTGCAACTGGGTGCCGGTGGCGAAATAGCTCCAGGCCTGATCGGCGAAATCCTGCGGTGACTGCCGATCCAGATGCTTGGCCTGTTTGGCATAGACCAGCCCGTGCAGCATCAGTGAGTTGAGCGGGAACAGGGGGCCGTTCTTGACGATGGAGCGATAGGTCTCGGCATCCCGGTAGGTGATCCACTGCTGCACCCTGGAGCCGGGTCCGTAGAAGTTGATGTCATCGCCGCCGCGCCAGATGGAGTCGGCAAAGAACAGCCAGGCGGGGGAGGCGGTGGTGCCGGTGGTCAGGTTGATGAACACCTTCGGATTGGCGGCCCGCGCATCCGCAATCAGGTGGATGGCGGCATCGAAGTCGCTGGTGAAGCGGCTCCCCTCGATCAGCTTGTCCGCATTGCCGGTCCCGTCGAACTTGAAGTGGGTGACTCCCTGATCCTTGATGAGCGACATCACCTTCTGGTGGAAGTTCTGGTAGTAGACCGGACCGGAGAGGGCGAACTTGCCATCGCTCAGCTCATAGCCGAACTCGGCGGCATGGGAGACCCGCTCATCCCTTGGCTTGTTGTAGCCACCCCAGGGGGAGAGCCAGATCCCGAGCTGGGCATGGTAGCGTTCGGCCGCGCGCTTGAGCTTGCTGAAGCCGTTGGGGAAATCCTTGCTGAAACCCCAGTTGCCCAGTCGATCGTCCCAGCCATCGTCAAACAGAAAGCCGTTCATGGGCACGCCGCGCCGGCTGATCAGTGCCTCGCCGAACTGATCGATGCGCTTGAGTGCTTCGGCCTCCGTGTAGGGATTGAAGAAGCCGATGTCGAGCCAGGAGTTGTAATGCAGATAAGGAGCGTAGGGGCGATCGCGGGCCTCGTTGAGGAAGCGGTTGAAGTCGCGCCTGAGCTGACCCTCGCCAAAGGTGCCGACATAGGTGCGATAGCTGAGCGGCTTGCCCTGGGCGAGCGGCAGCTTGAGCGGGATCAGCTGGCTGACGCCACCCTCGTAGGCCCGGGTATTGACCAGCGGATTCTGGGGGGTAATGAAGAAGCTGTCGCTGACAATGGGCGAGCTGTTGATGGCGCCATAGACAAACGGCGCCTGGGAGTGGAAGGGAAGCATGGAGAAGCCGTTGATCTTTTTGCCGTTCTTGAGGGTGTCGAGGGCAAAGTCGATGCTGGCGTAGCGCTTGTCCCGGCCCAGCCGGATGGCGCTCTTGACCACGAAGTCGGCATTTTCCAACGCCATCTCGATCCGGTCACCGCTCTTGGTGAATGCGGTGACCTTGAAATCGGCGGAGGGGGTCAGCCGATCATCCGTCCCCTTGATGTCGAACAGGTTGTCTGAGCGAATGAGATCGCCGTTGGCGGTATTGGTGAAGGTCAGTTCCCGGAACTTGCCGGCATCGGTTTCGACCTTGATACGGTACTGGTCACCCTCCAGCGACAGGGTTTCGGCCTGGGCGAAGGGGGTCAGCATGAGCAGCAGCGTCATGGCGGTACGTGCGTGCATGGTTGTCTCCACGTGTTGATGTGAGTGAGGTGTGAGTCGGCAGAACCTCGCCTGTGATACCGGGATGGAGGCAGGCCCGCCGCAGCGGGCCCGGCTCGGGGATTACAGCTTGCCGTCGCTCATGCACATGCGGATCTTGGCGGCGACCACCTCCTCCATGGCGGCCATGGCGGGCACCAGATACTGGCGCGGGTCGCTGGCGTCGGGGTGGGAGGCCAGGAACGCCTTCATGGCGTCGGAGAAGGCGATCTTGAGCTCGGTGGCCACGTTGACCTTGCACACTCCGAGCTCGATGCAACGGCGCACGTCCCGGTCGGGAATGCCGGAGGCACCGTGCAGCACCAGCGGCACCGCTACCCTGGCCCGGATGGCGGCGAGGCGCTCGAAGTCCAGGCGCGGCTCCTCCTTGTAGAGGCCGTGGGCCGTGCCGATGGCGACGGCCAGGGAGTCGATGCCGGTGCGCGCCACGAACTCGGCCGCCTTGTCCGGGTTGGTCAGATGGGCGTTGGCGGCGTCCACGATGAGGTCATCCTCCTGGCCGCCGAGCTGGCCCAGTTCGGCCTCCACGCTCGCCCCCATGCGGTGGCAGAAGGTGACGACCCGCTGCACCTTGGCGACGTTCTCCTCGAACGAGAGGTGGGAGGCGTCGATCATGGCGGAGTGGATGCCGGCCTCGACCTTGTAGTGGATATCCTGCTCGTCCTCGTGGTGGTCCAGATGCAGTACCAGCGGAATGCGGTACTGGTGGGCGGCCGAGGCGCAGATGGAGACCAGGTACTCGACCCCCGCGTGGCGGTAGGTACCCGGCGTGGCGGCCAGGATGACCGGGGAGCTCAGCTTGGCGGCGGTGCGGGCCACCACCTCGACGGTCTCCAGGTTGTGGATGTTGAAGGCGGGCACCGCATAGCCGCGGCGCTGGGCATCTTTAAGCATTTCGTGGGACGAGATCAGATACATGAGGACTCCTTGGCACCCTGGCGGGCACCAGCTTCAGGGAAAGAGAGCGGGGTTGGGGCGGGGAGGATCTCCCGGCCCGCCACCCAGATATGTTGTTGATTGAGTTCCGCGGTCAGGGCGAGCAGATTGGCCTGCTTGCCGACGGCCAGCGAGCCGAGGCGATGTGCCATCCCCAGCATCCGGGCCGGTGCCAGCGAAGCCATGTGGATGGCCTCCTCCAGCGGCACGCCGGCCAGCTGCACCATGTTGCGCACGGCGCCGAGCAGGGTGAGGGTGCTGCCCGCCAGGCCGCCGGTGTCGGTGCGCACCACGCCGTCCTTCATCTCCACCCGGTAGTCGCCGAGCAGGTAGTGACCGTCCGGCATGCCGGCGGCGCGCATGGCATCCGTGATGAGCAGCAGGCGATCCCTGGCGCAGCAGTGACAGAGTCTGAGCACGCTCGGGTGAACGTGGTGGCCGTCGGCGATGAGCTCCAGCCAGGCATCGGGATGCACCAGCCCCGCGCCGACCATGCCGGGTTCTCTGTGGTGCATGCCGCGCATGCCGTTGAAGCAGTGCACCAGCCCGGAAGCCCCCGCCGCCAGCGCCGCCATGGTGGTGTCGTGGTCGGCGGCGGAGTGACCCAGCATCACCCGGATGCCGGCCTGCTTGAGATGACGGATGGCGGCCAGCGCCCCGGCCTTCTCGGGGGCGAGGGCGACCACCTTCAGGGTGCCTCGTGCCACCTGTTGCAGCCGGTCGAGCTCCGCCAGATCCAGCTCCCGGAACAGGGCCGGGTCATGGGCACCCTTGTTGTCCGGGGTGAAGTAGGGTCCCTCCAGATAGCTGCCGAGCAGCTGTGCACCCGGCAGGGGACTGGCCATGGCATCGGCGATGCGACCCAGGGTGCTAAGGATGGCGGGCAGCGGGGCGGTGACCGTGGTGGCGAGGAAGGCGCCCACCCCTTCTGCCGCCTTGGCAAGGGAGAGGCGGGCCAGGGCGTCGGCCGCCTCGTCCATCACGTCGACGCCGGCCCCGCCGTGGACGTGGCCATCGATGAGGGCGGGCACCAGCAGCTCGACCTCCCGCACCGGGTCGTCGGCCGGGATGGGGCCGATGGCGGTGATGACGCCCCCTTCATGGGTCAGTACCTGATGTGTCAGCCAGCCCTGCTCGGTCAGCAGGCGGCGGGCGCGGATCCGCTCTGCCATCTAGATCCCCTCCTCGGCCAGCGTCTCGGCCCGCTCGCGCGCCAGCTCGTCCACCAGGCTGGTGAGGCCGCGATGACCGCAGCACAGCGCTTGTTCGCGAAACTGGGACGGGGTCAGCTCGCCGCGCTCCATCACCATCTCCAGCAGCAGCTGCAGATTGGTGCCAGTGACCACCTCCCGCCCAGGCTGGCGCAGCGCCAGGGTGGAGGCGACCCGAAACGGGGTTCCCCCCAGCAGGTCGGTCAGAAAGACCACGCCATCCCCTCGTTCCACCTGAGTCAGAGCGGTTTCGCACTGATCCTGCAGCAGGGCCGTGGTGGAGGACTCGGGAAAGTCGATGGCGACCACCGCCTCCTGCTCGCCGAGGATCTGCAGCATGGCCTGTTCCATGCCGCTGGCGAAGCCGCCATGTCCGCAAATGATGATGCCCAACATAATCTGTTCCTTTACAGCAAAGGGCCGGCCTGGTGCCGGCACCGGATTAGAGGAAGCCTGCAAACTTGCCGACGATGCCGAGCACGACCGTGATGACGATGAGGCGCAGCGGACTCCAGCCGCGGCGGATCAGCCCATACATGGCCAGGGTGTAGAGCAGCGGCAGGAAGGCGGGCATCAGCTTGTCGAGCACGTCCGCCTGCAGCTTCACCACCGCATCGCCGGCGGTGATCTCCAGGGTGGTGCCGAGTCGCACATAGGTGGCGACTAGGGCGCCTATCACCGTCATGCCGACGATGGAGGCGGCATGGCCCACCTTGCGGGTGTTGGCCTTGATGAGCGGAATGGCGGCCACCCCCATGCGGCAGGCGTAGTGCGCCAGCCCGAAGCGCAGGCCGAAGTGCACCAAGTTGAACAGCAGGAAGAAGACCACAGCCCCCATGATGGAGCCTTGCAGGGCCAGGTCGGCGCCGATGCCGCCGCAGATGGGCAGCAGGGTGAGCCAGAACATGGCATCGCCGATCCCGCCGAGCGGGGCACCGACCGCGATCTTGGTGCTCTGGATGCTGTTGACGTTCTGCTTGGAGCGCTCCATCGCCAGCACTATCCCCATCACGAAGGTGACCAGGAAGGGGTGGGTATTGAAGAAACCCATGTGGCCCTTCATCGCCCGGGAGAGATCCTTGGGGTTGCTGTGGATCTTTTGCAGTGCCGGCAGCAGGCCGTAGAGCCAGCCGGAGGCCTGCATCCGCTCGTAGTTGAAGGAGGCCTGCAGCAGCAGGGAGCGCCAGGCGAAGCGGTTGATGTCCTGGCGGGTCAGCTCGGCCCCCAGTTGTTGATCTTCGTAGACGTCGTCGGAGACGGCGCGGGTCGGGTGCGGCTCGGCCGTCTGGGCCAGCCGGGTGGCGGTGTTGTTAGATGCCATCTTCAGTTTCCTCCTGGATGGGGCGGGCTTGTGGCGCCGGGTCCTTGCGCATGAAATCGATCAGAGCCATGGCCAGGGCGGCCGCGGCGATGGCCAGCACCGGCAGCTTGAGCCAGGCGGCGGCGACGAAACCGAGGATGAAGTAGGGGATGTAGATGTTCTTCATCATGATCTTGAGCAGCACGGCGAAGCCGATGGCGGGCATGATGCCGCCGGCGACGCCGAGGCCGTCGATGAGACGGGCGGGCAGCACGTCGATGGCGGTCTTGGCGTGTTCGGCCCCGAAGTAGGTGGGCAGGAAGGCGCACAGGAAGTAGAAGGAGCCCAGCGCCAGCAGCGCCAGGTAGTTGACCCGCTCGATGCCGCGCACATCCCCCTGTTCCGCCATCCGGTCACAGCGGGACATGACCCCCGACATCACCGAGAAGAGGAAGGTGATCCCCATCTGGACCGCCACCGCGAACGGTACCGCGACCCCGACCGCCACATCCGGCTTGACCCCGGTGGTGATGGCGAAGGTGGCGCCGACTATGGTGCCGATGATGACGTTGGGCGGTTGCGCCCCCGCCAGCGGGGCCAGCCCCATCCAGACCAGCTCCAGGGTGCCGCCCACCAGAATGCCGGTGGGCAGGTCGCCGAGGATCAGGCCCACCAGCGGGCCCAGTACCACGGGCCGATGGAAGTGGGTCAGGCCGTTGAACAGGTCAAGCCCGGCGAAGAACGCCAGCATGCCCAGCAAGAGCCCTTGCAACAAACTGATTTCCATCACAATTGTCCTTAATCAGATGAGGTTGAAAATGTCCTGTGCCGGTTCGGTCGGCACCCCTTGGACAAAGCAGGCGACGTGGGCGTCCTGCAGGGCGCGAAACGCCGCTATGTCCGACTCGTCCACCGATACCGTCTTGTGGATCTGACGCTTGCCGTCGGCGTAGTGCATGTTGCCGACGTTGATGCGGGGGATGGGCACCCCGCCCTCCACCAGGGTGCGAAAGTCCGCCGGACTCTTGCACACCAGCAGGATCTTCTGGCGATCGGCGGCCTTGCCAATGTTGTCGATCACCTTCTGCAGCGGCCAGAAGCGCACTGCGATGCCTTCCGCCAGCACCATCTCCATCAGGTTCTGCTGGATAGGGTCCTCTGCGACTTCGTCATTGGCGACCAGCACCAGATTGGCGCCGGCGAAGCCGACCCATTGCACGCCGACCTGACCGTGGATCAGGCGCTCGTCGATACGGCTCAGCACTATGTTCGGCATCAGACGCCTCCTTGCTGGTTGAACGGATAGATGTTGACCCCCTGCACGACCCGGTTGACCCGCCCGCTCGGGCAGGGATTGTCCGGGGTGATGCCCAGCACCAGCGCGGTGTGGAAGGCGTAGTACTGGGCGTAGAGCAGGTAGCAGAGCGCCAGCTCGGCGTCGTCGCCGTTGAGGGGGGTGGGCAGGTAGATGTGTTCGCCGGCGCTGATGAGCGGATCCGGCCGGTCGGCCAGGGCGACCACCCGGGCGGCATGGCCGTCCTGGCGCAGCTCGCCGAGCAGGTCCAGATCGTACTGGCGGGTATAGGGATCGTTGGACACCATCAGCACGATCAGGGTCTGCCGATTGATGGCCGACTTGGGCCCGTGGCGAAAGCCGGTGGGGGAGTCGTGCATGGCCATCACCTGGCCGGCGGTGAGCTCCAGCAGCTTGAGGGCCGCCTCCTGGGCCACCCCCTGCAGGCTGCCGCTGCCAAGGTAGATGACCCGCTCCGGCAGCGGCCGATCCCACTCGGGCACCTTCAGCTCGGCCTGGGGCAGAATGGCATCCCCCAGCGCGATGAGCGGCTGGCTGGCGATCGGGTTGAACTGGCGTGGCAGGAACACCGCCAGACAGCTCAGCATCATGCTGGTCAGGCTGCTGGTCATGGCAAAGCTGCGGTCGTGGGTCTGGGGCGGCATCAGCAGCGCCAGGGAGCGGGCATCCTTCTGGCAGCGGCGATAGAGCTCCCCCTCACCGTTGCAGGTCAGCACCAGGTGGTGGCACTCGCTCAGCAGCTGGCTGGCCAGCTCCACCGCCGCCACGCTCTCCGGGCTGTTGCCGGAGCGGGCGAAGGAGATGAGCAGGGTCGGGCAGTCCTGTGCCAGGTATTCGCCCGGATCGGTGACGATGTCGGTGGTGGCGATCGCCTCGAAGCGGCCGTTGAGGCGGGCACTGAGATAGGGGGCGAGGGCACGGCCGGCAAAGGCGGAGGTGCCGGCGCCGGTCAGGATCACCCGCAGGTTGCCCCGCGACAGCAGGGGCAGCAGGAAGCGCTCTATGGTGGCGCGGCACTCCTCCACCATGGTGAGGGTCTCCCGCCAGGTGGCGGGTTGCTGGCGAATTTCACGGGCGGTGGCCAGGCCGTTGGCCGACCGCAGCGCCTCTTCTGGATAACCAAGGATCATCTCTACAACTCCTTATACAACCGGGGTCAGCCGGGAGTGGCTGGCGGGGGTGGCGCTGCAGGCCACCGCGTATTGGCGCAGCACCTCCTGCACCTGATCGAGAATGAGGTCGTGAACCCGGGGCGACAGCGTGCCCTGGCGCACCTTGCGGTATTGCAGCGGCAGGTGCTGGCTGAGCAGCGGCAGGGGAATGGGTTCGGCGGCCAGGTTGGCCAGCAGCCGGGCGTAACAGTCATCGACCCGGCTGTCGGGCCAGTAGTAGCGAATGCGATCGGAGTAGCTGTAGCCGCGGGCCAGCCGGCACTCGTTGGGGCTGCCCTGATAGTGGCTGCGCCAGAAGTCGGGGCGATCCAGCATGGTCTCTTCCAGCACCTGGCGCAGGCCCGAGCAGGCCTTGGCCACCACCAGCTCCTCCTCGATGGCGGCAAGGGCAAACAGCGCCTCGCGCAGGGCAAAGGTGAGGGCGGGGCCGACCTTGAGGATGGCGAAGTGATCGCGCACCAGCTGGCGGTAGGCGTCCGGGGTCTGGTAATCGGTGGAGTGGGCCTCGAACACCAGATGGGGATAGGCCTCGATCATCCGGCTCAGGGGGGCGGCCCGCTCGGGGCGGTAGTCGATGACGTGGGTGTGGTCGAACTCCACGCCGGGCTGCACCACCAGACCGATCACCCGCGGCCAGAGCTGGGCCAGTCCGGCCTGCTCGAAGGCCTGCTGGTGGGCAGCCAGGGTGTGGCGCGCTGCCTCCGGCGTGGTGACCGCCAGCTCGGCCAGCTCTTCGTGGGCGCCGCCTGGCACCGGCACTTCGGTGCCAATCACGTAGACCAGGTCGCTGTGGCCAAACTGCCGGATGGCGGTCTGCTCGGCCACGTTTGCCAGCCGGGCGGCGCGCGCCGCCACCAGCTCGTCAGTCAGCGGCACCGGATCCCCCTGGCAGGACATGCTGCAGTCGAGGTGGATCTTCTTGAAGCCAGCCGCGACATAGCTGGCGATGAGATCCTCGGCGTGGGCCATGGCCTGTGCGGCGGGCTCGCTCTGCCAGCGGTTGGGGCCGAGGTGATCCCCACCCAGTACCAGCCGCTGCACGGGAAAGCGGCACTCGGCGGCGAGCCGGTGCAGCAGGTCACGAAAATTGGCCGGCGTCATGCCGGTGTAGCCGCCAAATTGATCCACCTGATTGGAGGTGGCCTCGACCAGCAGCAGCTGGTCCCCTTGCGCCGCCAGTCGCAGGGCCGCCTCCAGCACCAACGGATGGGCGGAGCAGACGGCGTAGATCCCGACCTGCTCCCCCTGCTTGTGTTGTGCGACCAGATCCAGCATTGATTTCATTTCCCTCTTCCTCTTGGCCTGAACAAGATGCTTTGCTTTCGATTTCTTTCTTTACCCTAGGCGTACGGCGCTCGAAACGAAATAAAAGCGTGTTCACATCTTGAGCAAGATCACAAAAAGAAATGAATCGAAAGGGGTGTGGCTGTTTTAGGGAGTCTGACGGCACTTTTCAATTCAATGAAAGCTTGATTTGCCATCGAGGCTGAGTGTTAATAGGGAAACGTAACGAAGTGAAAGCTCTACTTTCACCACAGGACTCCGGCAGAGAGACTATGCAAATCACCGAAAAGAGCGTGCTCGGCACCAGCGAGCGACGGGAGCGTATCATTCAACAGCTGCGCAGCAATGGCAGCGTTCAGGTCAACGAGCTGGCCGGCCACTATCAGGTCTCCACCGTCACCATCCGCAACGATCTGGCATTTCTGGAGAAACAGGGGGTGGCGGTGCGCGCCTACGGCGGCGCCCTGTTGTGTGAATCCGGCCAGCCGGTGGCCGAGCGCACCATCGCCGACAAGAGCGTGCTCAACACCCCGGTCAAGCAGCGCATCGGCGCCATGGCGGCGAGCCTGGTGCAGCCGGGTTGCCGCCTCATTCTCGACTCGGGTACCACCACCCTGGAGGTGGCACGCCACCTGCGCGATCACCAGGAGATAGTGGTGATGACCAACGGCATGAACGTGGCGAATGCCCTGCTGGAGGCGGAAGGGGTGGAGCTGCTGATGACGGGCGGCCACCTGCGCCGCAAGTCGCTCTCCTTCTACGGCGCCCAGGCGGATCTCTCCCTGCAGAACTATCACTTCGATCTGCTGTTTCTCGGGGTGGATGGCATCGATCTGGAGCGCGGCGTCAGCACCCATCACGAAGACGAGGCCAGGCTCAACCGCTGCATGTGCCACGTGGCCGAGCGGATCATCGTCGTGACCGACTCCAGCAAGTTTGGCCGGTTGAGCCTGCACAAGATCATCGATACCCGGCGCATCCACACCCTGATCACCGACGACGCCATCGCGGCCGAGACCCTGGCCGGTCTGCGCCAGGCCGGGATAGAGGTGCTGCTGGTGGAGGCCTGAGCCTGCACTCGACTGAGAATGCGAAAGAGGGACGCCGCGGCGTCCCTCTTTCGTGGTCGGGGGCAAAGCTCAGCGTTGCTCGGGAAAATAACGCTCGAGCAGGGCAGTGAGGATGGCCTGGCTCTCGGCATCCGCTTCACCGCTGACCAGGGCGGGCCGGAAGTGGAGCTGAAAGGCGCGCAGGGCGGCGCGGCTCTGCTCGTCCCAGTTGCCGCTCGGGGCGATGCCGTAGCCGTAGCGGGCCAGCCGTTGCTGCCAGCCGAGGGCATCCCAGGCCGGTGCCGGCTGCTGGCGCAATTCGGCCAGCCGGGTTTCGTCGGGCCAGGCTCCCACCCCGTAGTGCAGGGCCAGCTCGCGCCAGGGGAAGTGGGGGCCGGGATCCTGCTTGCGCTCGGGGGCGACATCGCTGTGAGCCAGCACCTGGGTGGGGGGGATCTGGTAGCGCCCGACCAGCTTGCGGGTGAGGGCGCCGAGGGCGGCTATCTGTGCCTGGGTGTAGGGCTGCCAGCGCCGCTGGTGGGCGGGCAGCAGCTCGTCTTGTGGCGGGTAGCCGAGATTGACGATCTCGATGCCGAGCGAGCTGGCGTTGAGCCCCGCATATTGGTGCCAGCGACTGCGGCCGGCATGCCAGGCGCGCTGGCTGTCGGGCACCAGCTGGTAGACTGGCAGTGGCCGTTCATGGGTATCGCGCGGGATCAGGTAGTGGGCGCTCACCTGATGGGCCGGCTCGGTCAGCAGGCGCAGGGAGTGGCCATCGTCTTCGTCCGTGTAGTGCAGGATCAGAAAGGCGATGCGCTCGTTCTGGCTGGCGCTTTGATAGTCGTTGTTGAGCCGATAGGGGGCGGGCTGGCAGGCGCAGAGCAGCAGGGCGAGGCAGAGCGCAAACCCGTGGCAACGAGTGCGCGGGAGGTGAATACCCAGTTGCCATGGCCGGCGCCACCCACCGGCCGCCTGCTGGCGGGATGACGGTGAGTGCAGACGCCGGCCCATGGTTCAGCCGCGATACTTGGCGGTGAGACCGATGAGGAAGTTGCGCAGGATCTGATCCCCGCAATCCTGATAGTGCTTGTGGTCCCGTGAACGGAACAGGGCGCTCAGCTCGGATTTGGAGAGGTTGAAGTGGGCCAGCTTGAGGGTGCCCAGCATGTCCTCTTCCTTGAAGTTGAGGCCGATGCGCAGCTTGCGCAGGATCATGTTGTTGTTGATCCGGTTCGGGATCACCTGGGCCGGCGCATCTTCCCGTGCACCGCGGCGCACCAGGATGAAGCCGTCGAGGAACTGGCTCAGGGCCGAATCCGGACAGGCGGCAAAGCCCGCTTCCTGCTCTTCCCCTTCTTCCGCCTCTTTGATCAGCCAGCCGTGCAGCTGGGCATGGGTGACGGTCAGGTTGCCCTTGGCAAACATGTCGACCATCTGGTCGTTGCTGATGCTGAGGGCGTAGCGCAGGCGGCGCAAAATATCGTTGTTGGTCATGTCGACTCCTGTGGAAACGGCGCAACTTTACCATCTGGCGGGGCCCGCGTCAGAAAAAGCGGGTTGCCCGGTTCAGGATAGATAGCGTGGCGCCTCCTGGCGTACCTGCTCCATCGCATCCTGCAGCTCCAGCAGCTCGGGCTCGAGTTCGGCCACCGGCACCCCGTCGCGCAGCTGCTGTTCCAGTTGGGAGAGCAGCCGCTGTAGGCCGGGGACGCCGGAATAGGCGCAGCCGCCGTTGAGGCGATGGAGCTGGGCCAGCACCTCGCTATCCTCCACCTGACCGGCAAGCGCCGCCTCCAGCACCGGATCTACCTCGTCGAAACTGGCCATCAGCATGGTCAGCATCTCCTTGGCCAGATCCAGCTTGCCCGCCGCCTGACGCACCGCCAGCGCCCAGTCTATCTGCTGGCTGGCGTGATTCTGGTGGCGACGATGGGCAAAGTCGGTGATGAGCTTGGCCAGCATGGCCTCGTCGATGGGCTTGGCCAGGTAGTCGTCCATGCCCTGGCGGATCAGCCGCTCCCGCTCGCCGGGAATGGCGTGGGCGGTGACCGCGACGATGGGCGTCTCGGTGTTGAGCGACTGGCTGCGAATCGCCTGGGTGGCGCTGATGCCGTCCATGATCGGCATTTGGATATCCATGAAGATGATGTCGAACGGCTGGCTCTGGGCCAGTCTGACCGCCTCCTTGCCGTTCTTGCACACCACCACCTGACTCACCATCTCCTTGAGCATGGCGGCGATGAGCTTGAGGTTGGCGGCGTTGTCGTCCACCGCCAGTACCTTGATCTCCTGCACGCTGCGCGGGGAGGGGGTCGGCAGCGGGGCGCTGCGGACCGCCTCGGGGGAGAGCAGGGCGTGCAGCAGCTTGCGATGGTTGATGGGCTTGGAGAGACAGTGCTGGGCGCCGTGGGCCAGCATGGCCTCGTAGAGCGAAGGCTCGTGGCTGCTGAGCAGCACTATGGTGTTCTGCTGACGATCCAGCCCGTCGAGGCGCGCCACCACCTGCTGCGGACTGTGCTGGGTACCGCTGCCGATGATCACCATGTCCTGGCTGCTCATTTCGGGCCAGGGGGCGTCGCTGGCGAGGGATTGCACCTCCAGCTGCCACTCCGCCAGCAGGGCGCAGAGGGCGGAGTGGCTGAAGGGATCCGGCTCCAGCAGCCAGACCCGCTTGCCCTGGATGCGGTCCAGCGGCAGCTTGTCGGTCTGGGGCAGGGGAGAGACCTCCAGATCCAGGCTGAAGGAGAAGACAGAGCCCTTGCCGAGCTCCGATTCGAACCGGATCTGGCCACCCATCTGCTGCACCAGCTTCTGGGTGATGACGAGGCCCAGGCCGGTGCCGCCATAGCGGCGGGAGATGGAGGAGTCGGCCTGGTTGAAGGCCTGGAACAGCTGGCGTTGCTGCTCTTCCGAGATGCCGATGCCGGTGTCGCGGATCAGCACGTTGAGCCGCACCTTGCTGCCGCTGGCACTGCCGATCTGCTCGATGCGCACATCCACGTTGCCGTGCTCGGTGAACTTGATGGCGTTGCCGGTGAGGTTGGTCAGCACCTGCTGCAGGCGCATGGGGTCGCCGGTGAGGTAGTCCGGCACCTCGGCATCCACCTGCAGGGAGAGCTCCAGCTGCTTGTCGTGGGCGCTGGGGCCCAGCAGGTGCATGGTCTCGTTGAGGGTGTCGCGCAGGCTGAACGGGATGTGCTCCAGCTGCAGCTTGCCCGCCTCCAGCTTGGAGAAGTCGAGGATGTCGTTGATGATGCCGAGCAGGTTGCGGGCCGACTTCTCGATGGTCTGCATGTAGTCGGTCTGGCTCGGGGTCAGGCTGGTCTTGAGCAGTTGGCGGGTAAAGCCGATGACCCCGTTGAGCGGGGTGCGCAGCTCGTGGGACATGTTGGCGAGGAACTCCGACTTGACCCGCGCCGCCTCCTGCGCCCGTTTCTTGGCCATGTCGAGCTCGACGTTCTGGATCTCGATCTGCTCCAGCGTCTCGCGCAAGTCAGAGGTGGCCTGATCGATGTTCTGCTGCATCTCCTCGTGGTATTCCGAGAGCGCCTTGGCCATGGCGTTGATGCCGTTTTTCAGCATGTCCAGTTCGCCGGTGAGCTGGCCGCTGACCCGGGTATCGAGCCGCCCCTCCCTGATCTTGTGCACCGCCTGCACCATGTCGGTGATGGGCTGGGTCACGCTCTTGACCAGCCTGAAGCCGAACAGGGTACTGAAGGCGATGCCGATGAGCACCATGATCACCGCGAAGAAGGTATCGCGGTATTGCAGGATCATGGCCCGATCGGTGGTCATCTGCATGGAGATGTAGCCGATCATCGGCGGCTCCACGTCGCTTGGCAGCGGGAAGCCGTCCATGCTGGTCTCGGCCTGGATCGGGGTGCGCAGTATGATGTCGTCGCCATAGAGGGTGACGCTGGTGAGCTCGGGGATCTGGCTGCCGTCCGGCAGCCGCAGCCGGGTGAAGTCTCTGTGGTAGTTGGACGTCACGAACAGCTGGTTGTCCTGGGTGAAGACGGCGATGGACTTGATGAGCGGCGAGTTCTTGCGGTGAGTGAGGCCGATCAGCCGCTTGAGCGACTCGCGGCTGTGCTGGGTCATCCCGTATTCGCTGGCGATGGCCAGCGGCTCTATGATGTTGATGCCCTGATCGATGAGGTTGTTTTCCAACTGCTGGTAGCGGTGGAAAGTGAAATAGCCGGCCATCAGGCCACCGATGATCAGGGTCGGCAAGATGGTAAAGGCCAGCACACGCGCCCGAAGGCCGTATTTGGTCATGCGGATGGTCCCCCGATGAGCAGGGTTGGCAATGGTGTAAACGAGCGGGAGCGGGCCCACAGGCCGTATTTGGTCATACTATTATTCTTGTGGGACAATAGCCTGCTGCAGATTCCACAATCATGACATAGCCACCTATAGGCACCAAGTTTTATGGCCCAGTTTTTCAAGCCCCAAAAGAAATCCACCCAGCCCCAACGCATTGAATTTACGGTAGACAGTCTGGATCACCACTGCGTCGGAATCGGCCGCCACCAGGGCAAGGCGATCTTCATCGAAGGGGCGCTGCCCGGTGAGCAGGTCAAGGCCCGCATCCTCGAAGACAAGAAGCAGTATGCCCACGCCGCCCTGCAACAGGTGGTGACCCCGGCGGCCAATCGCATCGCCCCCTTCTGCAGCCACTACCGCGAGTGTGGCGGCTGCAGTGCCCAGCACCTGGCCGAAGCGGATCAGCGCGCCGCCAAGGAGGCCGGCCTGGTCAGCCTGTTCGAGCGGCTCGGCAACATCCAGCCTCCGGCGCTCGAGCCCGTGCTGGGCGGAGAGTCCCGCGCCTATCGCCGGGTCTGCCGGCTGGCCATCAAGTTCGACAAGAACGGCCGCTGCACCCGGGTGGGCTTTCGTCGCCGCCAGTCGAACGATCTGGTGGAGATCGGCGGTTGCCCGGTGCTGGCCGAACCGCTCTCCGTGCTGATCACCCCGCTGCGCGAGTGTCTCAACCGTCTCAAGAGCCAGCGCGAGCTGGGCCATGCGGAGCTTATCCAGGCCGAGCAGGGGATCCTGATGCTGCTGCGTCATACCGGCCGGCCGACCGAGGCGGATCGGGCGCAGCTGATCGAGTTTGCCAAGACGCAGGGGATCGACCTCTATCTGCAGGCGGCCGACGAGCAGATTGAGCCGCTGCACCAGCAGTTTGCCCCCTCCTACTCGCTGGATGGCCTGTCTCTTGCATTCGCTCCCGGTGACTTCATTCAGGTCAACGCGCCGGTCAACCAGCGCATGGTGGAGCAGGCACTCTCCTGGCTCGAGGCGGGCAAGGATGACAAGGTGCTCGATCTGTTCTGCGGCATCGGCAACTTCACCCTGCCGCTGGCCCGTCAGGCCCGCGAAGTGGTGGGGGTAGAAGGGGAGCTGGCCATGGTGGCGCGCGCCGAAGAGAACGCCCGTCGCAACGGCATCAACAATGCCCGTTTCTACAAGGCGGACTTGAGCGGCGACATCGCCGGCATGTCCTGGGCACGGGAAGGCTTCGATCTGGTGCTGCTGGATCCGGCCCGTCCCGGTGCGTTCGAGGTGATGGAGCACGTCGTGAAACTTTCACCCAGACGGGTGGTCTACGTTTCCTGTAATCCGGTCACCTTGGCGCGCGACAGCCAGGTGCTGGTGAAAGGGGGCTATCGGCTGGTGCGCCTCGGCATGCTCGACATGTTCCCCCACACCGGCCATCTGGAGTCCATGGCACTGTTCGAGCGCAAGTAACGGGCGCTGCGGGGCAGATGAAACGCTATGGCCAAAGGGGCGTCGGCTCGCCAGGTTGGGTGGCATCTGCCCGGTCCATAACGCTGTCTGGGCGGCCATGATTGGGGTAATCTAGACCCTCGTAAATCGGCAGGGGCTGGCGGAGAACTCTATTGTCTTTCTTGACAATATGCCTTGAAAAAATCTCCGCATATCCCCATTTGAGGCATTCTCATGAGGGGGAGGAGGCGACAGCCTTCGGCCCAATAATTTAAAGGATTGATACCATGGTTGCGGTTCGCGATATTCATTTGAAAGACAACTTCACCCTGGAGGAGTGGGTCAGCTCGCTCACCCTGAGTGACAGTGACAAGGATCAGCTGCGAACCGTCTACCAGTACTGTCTGACGCTCGGTGACGAAGCGCTCACCAACCGCCTGCTGGTACGCGGGGTCGAGATGGTGGGCATCCTGCTGATGCTCAGCATGGATCTCGGCACCCTCAAGGCCGCCATCATCTACCCCTTCGTCGAAGCCGGTCTCATCAGCCAGGAGCGGATGGACGAGGACTTCGGCCCCAAGATCGCCAAGCTGGTGGAAGGGGTGCTGGAGATGGAGGCCATCCGCTCCCTGCAGACCCTGCACCGCAGTGAAACCTCGCCGGAACAGGTCGACAACGTGCGCCGCATGCTGCTCGCCATGGTCGAGGATGTGCGCGCCGTGGTGATCAAGCTGGCGGAGCGGATCGCCTGCCTGCGGGAAGCGAAGAAGGCGGATGAAGAGACCCGGGTGCTGATGGCCCAGGAGATCACCAACATCTACGCGCCGCTGGCCAACCGGCTCGGCATCGGTCAGCTCAAGTGGGAGCTCGAGGATCTCGCCTTCCGTTACCTGCACCCGGATACCTACAAGCAGATCGCCAGGCAGCTCGACGAGAAACGGCTCGATCGGGAGCGCTACATCCGCGAGTTCGTGCAGTCCCTGCGTGATGCCCTGAAAGAGGCGGGGGTCGAAGCCGAGGTCTACGGCCGGCCGAAACACATCTACAGCATCTGGCGCAAGATGCAGAAGAAGCACCTCGAATTCAACGAACTGTTCGACGTGCGCGCGGTGCGGGTGGTGACCAAGCGGCTGCAGGATTGCTATGCGGCGCTCGGCATCGTTCATACCCACTTCCACCACATCCCCCGCGAGTTTGACGACTATGTCGCCAACCCCAAACCCAACGGCTACCAGTCCATCCACACAGTCGTGGTGGGGCCCGAGGGCAAGACGGTGGAGATCCAGATCCGTACCGACCAGATGCACCAGGATGCCGAGCTTGGTGTGGCGGCGCACTGGCGCTACAAGGAAGGGGCTCAAGCCGGCGGCAAGGCCAACACCTTCGAAGACAAGATCGAGTGGCTGCGCAAGTTGCTCGCCTGGCAGGAGGATCTCTCCGAGAGTGGCTCCCTGCTCGAAGACCTGCGTAGTCAGGTGTTCGAGGACAGAGTCTACGTCTTCACCCCGAAAGGGGATGTCATCGACCTGCCGGCGGGCGCCACCCCGCTCGATTTTGCCTATCACGTGCACAGCATGATTGGCCACCGCTGCATCGGCGCCAAGATTGACGGCCGCATCGTGCCGTTCACCTATGCGCTGCAGACCGGCGATCAGGTGGAGGTGATCACCCAGAAGGAGCCGAACCCGAGCCGCGACTGGATGAACCCCAACTCCGGCTTCCTGCGCTCCAGCCGGGCGCGGGCCAAGGTGGCCACCTGGTTCAGAAAGCTGGATCGGGACAAGAACATCGCCGCCGGCAAGGAGTTGCTGGAGAAGGAGCTGGACAGGCACAACCTGACCCTCTCCAAGGTGGACAAGGTGGTGCTGGAGCGCTTCCATGCCGACGAGCTGGAAGATCTGCTGGCCGGTATCGGCAGTGGCGACATCCGCATCAACCAGCTGCTGAACTACTTGGACACCCGCTACAACAAGCCGACGGCGGAAGAGGAAGATCGCCGCCTGCTGGAGAAGCTGGAGCAGAAGGCCAACGTACCGTTCCGGCCCAAGCCCAAGGATCACATAGTGGTGGAAGGGGTCGGCAACCTGATGACCCACATCGCCCGTTGCTGCCAGCCCATTCCGGGGGACGGCATTCAGGGCTTCATCACCATGGGTCGTGGCGTCTCCATCCACCGGGAGGATTGCGAGCAGCTCAAAGAGCTCTCCCGTCGCAACCCGGAGCGGCTGATCGACGCGGTATGGGGGGAGAACTACTCCGGTGGCTACGGCCTCACCATCCGTATCCTCTCCAACGACCGTTCCGGCCTGCTGCGCGACATCACGACTGTGCTGGCCAACGAGAAGATCAACGTGATGGGGGTGCGTTCGCGCTCCAACGTGCGCGAGCAGACCGCCGAGATCGACATGGAGCTGGAGATTTACAACATCAACGCCTTCAACCGGGCGTTGGCCAAGCTCAGTCAGCTCAACGACGTGATCAGCGCCAAGCGCCTCTGATTGTCATCAACAACCAACTCGTGACCGACCGCCAGGTCGGTCACTGGTTTTCCCCTGCGTTACGAATCAAGAAGCGAATATCCCATGTCCCAACGTTACGACCTGCCTCAACTGCTCGACATCATGGCCAGATTGCGCGACCCGAATGGGGGTTGCCCCTGGGATCTGAAGCAGAGCTTCCAGACCATAGTGCCGCACACCTTGGAGGAGGCCTACGAGGTAGCCGATGCCATCGAAACCCAGGATTGGGACGGATTAAAGGGTGAACTGGGCGATCTGCTGTTTCAGGTGGTGTTCTACGCGCAGCTCGGCAAGGAACAGGGGCTGTTCGATTTTGCCGATATCGTCGATACGGTGAGCGAGAAGCTGATCCGCCGCCATCCCCATGTTTTCTCCGATGCCGACCTTGGCGACGAGCAGGCGGTTAAGGTGAACTGGGAGGCAGAAAAGGCCAAGGAGCGGGCCGCACTCGACAAGGAGAGCGTGCTCGACGACATCCCCCTCTCGCTGCCGGCCCTGACCCGTGCCGCCAAGATCCAGAAGCGCTGCGCCACCGTCGGCTTCGACTGGAAGACGCTGGGTCCGGTGGTGGACAAGATCCACGAGGAGATCGACGAGGTGATGGAAGAGGCGCTGATGGCCGACGTGGACGAAGCGCGGGTGAGCGATGAGCTCGGCGATCTCTTGTTCGCCACCGTCAATCTGGTGCGCCATCTGGGCAAGGATCCGGAGCAGGTATTGCGGGGCGCCAACGCCAAGTTCGAACGCCGGTTTCGTCAGGTTGAGCAGTTTATCGCCGCAGAAGGGCTGAAAGTGAGCGATTGTTCGCTGGAAAAGCTCGATGCCGCCTGGGACAGGGCCAAGGAAACCGAACAAAGTTGATTTGGCGCAAGATGGGGGCGCCGGGAGCCTGATAGATTTTTGTTCATTGTTTGGGAGAGGGGGTTTTGGTATACTGTTTCCCCGTCCTGCTTCATCCCCGAAGCACCCCTTAAAATTCCCTAAACTTCTTTCAGGTTCAGCATGACGACAAAATATATTTTTGTAACTGGTGGCGTTGTTTCATCCCTCGGCAAAGGCATTGCCGCAGCTTCTCTGGCAGCCATTCTGGAAGCCCGTGGTCTGGATGTGACCATCATGAAACTGGACCCCTATATCAACGTGGATCCGGGCACCATGAGCCCGACCCAGCACGGTGAAGTGTTCGTAACCGAGGACGGGGCCGAGACCGATCTGGACTTGGGCCACTACGAGCGTTTCATCCGCACCAAGATGACCCGCCGCAACAACTTCACTACCGGTCGCATCTATGCAGACGTGCTGCGTAAAGAGCGCCGTGGTGACTATCTGGGCGCCACCATTCAGGTGATCCCGCACATCACCAACGCCATCAAGGAGCGGGTGATTGCCGGTGCCGAAGGCCATCAGGTTGCCATCGTCGAAGTGGGCGGTACCGTAGGTGACATCGAGTCCCTGCCGTTCCTCGAGGCCATTCGTCAGCTGGCTGCCGAAGTGGGCCGCAACAATGCCATGTTCATGCACCTGACGCTGGTTCCTTACCTGGCTGCCGCCGGTGAAGTGAAGACCAAGCCGACCCAGCACTCCGTCAAAGAGCTGCTCTCCATCGGTATCCAGCCAGACGTGCTGATCTGCCGCTCCGACCGTGCCATTCCGGCCGTTGAGCGCGCCAAGATAGCCCTGTTCTGCAACGTGCCGGAGCGCGCCGTCATCTCCATGAAAGACGTCGACTCCATCTACAAGATCCCGGCACTGCTCAAGTCCCAGAATCTGGACTCCTACTTCACCGAGCGTTTCGGTCTGGAGTGCAAGGAGGCCGATCTGGCCGAGTGGGAACAGGTCATCTATGAAGAGGCCAACCCGACCGCAGAAGTGACCATCGGCATGGTCGGCAAGTACGTATCCCTGCCGGATGCCTACAAGTCCGTCAACGAGGCGCTCAAGCACGGTGGCCTGAAGACCCGTCTGTCCGTCAACATCAAGTACATCGATTCCCAGGACATCGAGACCCGTGGCGCCGAGCTGCTGGAAGGTCTGGACGCGATCCTGGTGCCGGGTGGCTTCGGTGAGCGTGGCGTGGAAGGCAAAATTCAGGCAGCCCAGTATGCTCGCGAGAACAAGATCCCTTACCTGGGTATCTGCCTCGGCATGCAGGTCGCCATGATCGAATTCGCCCGCAACGTGGCAGGCATGGAAGGGGCTCACTCTTCCGAGTTCAAGAAGGATTGTGCCTATCCGGTGGTGGGTCTCATCACCGAGTGGGTGGATGACGAAGGCAACGTCGAGACTCGTACCGAGAAGTCCGATCTGGGCGGTACCATGCGTCTGGGTTCCCAGCTCTGCCACCTGGTGGAAGGTTCCAAGGTGCGCCAGATGTACGGCAGCCCGACCATTTACGAGCGCCACCGTCACCGCTATGAAGTGAACAACAAGTTGCTGCCGCAGATTGAAGCAGCAGGCCTGAAAGTGACCGGTCTCTCCGCCGACAAGAAGTTGGTGGAAATTATCGAGATCCCGGATCACCCTTGGTTCGTGGCCGCGCAGTTCCACCCGGAGTTCACCTCGACTCCCCGTGATGGCCACGCCCTGTTCGCCGGTTTTGTGAAGGCGGCAGGCGAGTATCAGAAGCGTAATCTGAAGTAATTGAAAATAAATGCGGTTGGGGCCCTGTGCCGCAGCCGCTTTTTTTGGCATATTTTTGTTGTTTTTTTACGAAACCTGAGGAAATACACATGTCCAAGATCGTTAAAGTGATCGGTCGTGAAATCATCGACTCCCGTGGTAACCCGACCGTTGAGGCCGAAGTTCACCTGGAAGGTGGTTTTGTTGGTATGGCAGCCGCTCCGTCTGGCGCGTCCACCGGTTCCCGCGAAGCGCTGGAACTGCGTGACGGCGACAAGAGCCGTTTCCTGGGTAAAGGCGTGCTGAAAGCCCTCGAAGCCGTAAACGGCCCGATCGCTCAAGCTCTGCTGGGTAAAGATGCCAAGGACCAGGCCACTGTCGACCAGATCATGATCGACCTCGACGGTACCGAGAACAAATCCAAGTTCGGCGCTAACGCCATCCTGGCTGTTTCCCTGGCCAACGCCAAAGCTGCCGCTGCTGCCAAAGGCATGCCGCTGTACGCCCACATCGCCGAGCTGAACGGCACCCCGGGTGTCTACTCCATGCCGCTGCCGATGATGAACATCATCAACGGTGGTGAGCACGCCGACAACAACGTCGACATCCAGGAGTTCATGATCCAGCCGGTTGGCGCCAAGACCCTGAAAGAAGCTGTCCGCATGGGCGCCGAAGTGTTCCACAACCTGGCCAAAGTGCTGAAGTCCAAGGGCTACAACACTGCCGTTGGTGACGAAGGTGGTTTCGCTCCGAACCTGAAATCCAACGCCGAAGCGCTGGAAGTGATCGCCGAAGCCGTTGCCGCTGCCGGTTACAAACTGGGCACCGACATCACCCTGGCTATGGACTGCGCTGCTTCCGAGTTCTACGACGCAGAGAAGAAAGAGTACAACCTGAAAGGCGAAGGTCGTGTCTTCACCTCCAACGGTTTCTCCGACTTCCTGGCTGACCTGACCACCAAGTTCCCGATCGTCTCCATCGAAGATGGCCTGGACGAATCTGACTGGGACGGTTTCGCCTACCAGACTGCTGAACTGGGCAAGAAAATCCAGATCGTTGGTGACGACCTGTTCGTAACCAACACCAAGATCCTGAAGCGCGGCATCGACAACGGCATCGCCAACTCCATCCTGATCAAGTTCAACCAGATCGGTTCCCTGACCGAAACTCTGGCTGCCATCAAGATGGCCAAAGACGCTGGCTACACTGCTGTCATCTCCCACCGTTCCGGTGAGACCGAAGACGCTACCATCGCCGACCTGGCCGTGGGTACCGCTGCTGGCCAGATCAAGACCGGTTCCATGAGCCGTTCTGACCGTGTTGCCAAGTACAACCAGCTGATCCGTATCGAAGAAGCGCTGGGTGCCAAGGCTCCGTTCCGTGGTCTGAAAGAAGTGAAGAACCAGGCTTAATTTTCGCCTGCTTCCACGTTTTGCAAAGCCCCGCCAATCGGCGGGGCTTTTTCGTTTCTGCCGCCGCCGCGGCGGGTTTCTGCATTTTTTATTCCGGCCCAACCCATCCGGGGCACAGGCTTTCTTTTGTCTTGCCTGCGAATATGGGAAACTAGGCCGCTTGAAGGAGACTCAGTGCATGCGGCTACTCACTCTTATCCTGCTTCTCCTGTTGGGGGGGCTTCAATATGACCTCTGGCTGGGGAAGAACGGCCTGTCTGACTATCATGAGCTGTCCGATGCCATCACCCGGCAGCAGCAGGACAATCTGGTACTCAAGGATCGCAACAACCTGATTTATCGCGAGATCGACGATCTGACCTCGGGCCTGGAAGCCATCGAGGAGCTGTCGCGCAACGATCTTGGCTACATCAAGCAGGGCGAGACCTTCTATCGGATCATCCCCAAGGACAAAGACAAGGGTTCCAGCTCCGGAGACGCAGCCTACGATGACTGATCTCCGCCCCGAGCTGACCGCCATCGTCCCGGCCGCGGGCATCGGCAGCCGAATGGGGGCCGAGTGCCCCAAACAGTATCTGCAGTTGGCGGGTCGAACCATTCTGGAGCATACCCTGACCCGGCTGCTCTCCCACCCGGCCATCGCTCAGGTGATCGTGGCGCTGGCTCCCCATGACCGCTGGTTCGACACCCTGGCTGTGGCCGCCGATCCGAGGATCCTGCAAGTGGAAGGGGGCGCCGAGCGGGCTTTTTCCGTGCTCAATGCGTTGCATGTGGCCGCAGGGGAGTGGGTGCTGGTGCACGACGCTGCCCGCCCTTGCCTGACCCACGGCGACCTCGATGCGCTGATTGCCACCGCCATGGCCTGTGATGGCGCCATCCTCGGCAGCCGGGTGCGCGACACCATGAAGCGCTCCGACGGAGCGGGCAACATCCTTGCCACCGTCGATCGCGAGCAACTCTGGCATGCCCTGACCCCCCAGATGTTTCCCACCCGTCCTCTGCTGCGAGCACTGGAAGAGGGGCTGGCGCTGGGGGCTACCATCACCGACGAGGCCTCCGCCATGGAGCGTGCCGGTTTCACGGTGCGGATGGTGGAAGGACGAGCCGACAATATCAAGGTGACCCGGCCGGAGGATCTCTCTTTGGCGGGGCTCTATTTGCAGCAACAGAACGCGCGCCAGCCGGCGCAACCCGATTCACCCACAGAGGAGCTGGCATGATCCGGATTGGACATGGTTTTGATGTACACAAGTTTGGTGGGGTTGGCCCCTGCATGCTGGGCGGGGTGGCGGTGCCGTATGAGCAGGGCCTGCTGGCGCACTCCGATGGTGACGTGGTGCTGCACGCGGTGAGCGATGCGCTGCTCGGCGCTATCGGGGCCGGCGATATCGGCCGTCACTTTCCCGATACCGCCGCCGAGTTCAGGGGGATCGACAGCCGCATCCTGCTGCGGGACGTGTTTGCCCGGGTACAGCAGTCGGGCTATGCCATCGGCAACCTGGATGTGACCATCATTGCCCAGGCACCCAAGATGGCGCCGCATATCGCAGCCATGTGCGCCGTGCTGGCCGCCGATCTGCAATGTGATTTGAACCGGGTGAACGTCAAGGCGACCACCACCGAACAGCTGGGATTCACGGGGCGCAAGGAAGGGATCGCCACCGAAGCCGTCGTCTTACTGGTGAAACAATAATGCTGGAACAACTTGCCTATCTGCACGGGGCGCCGACTGCCCGCGGCATCCTCAAGGCGCAAGCCGCCGATTTCGTGGTCAATGAAGATCTCGGATTTGAACCCTGCGGCGAGGGGGAGCACATCTTCGTCCGGGTGCGTAAAACCGGGGAGAATACCGCCTGGGTGGCTGGCCTGCTGGCCGATGCGGCCGGGGTCAACCGCAATGCGGTGACCTGGGCCGGGCTGAAAGATCGCCACGCGGTGACCGAACAGTGGTTCGGCATTCATCTGCCGGGCAAGGCAGAACCTGATCTCTCCGTCATCGAGAGCGACAGCATCCAGATCCTGCAGGTGAAGCGCCACAACAAGAAGCTGCGGGTCGGCTATCTCAAGGGCAACCACTTCATCCTGCGCCTCACCGGGCTGGAGCAGGCCGACGGTCTGGAATCCCGCCTGCAGGCCATCGCTGAGCAGGGGGTGCCCAACTATTACGGCGAGCAGCGTTTCGGCCGGGGCGGCAACAACCTGGAGGCGGCCAAGGCGATGTTCGCCGGCAAGCGGATCAAGGATCGCAACAAGCGCTCTCTCTATCTCTCCGCTGCCCGCAGCATGCTGTTCAATGCCATCGTCAGTGCCCGCATAGAGCAGGGACTGGCCCATCAGCTGCTGGCTGGCGACTGTGTGATGCTCAAGGGCAGCCACTCCATCTTCAGCGAAGAGGGCGTGACCCCTGAGCTGGAGGCACGTCTCGCCTCAGGCGACGTGCAGCTCACCGCGCCCCAGTGGGGCCGTGGCCGGTTGGCCAGCCAGGGTGCCGCCGCCGAGTTCGAGCAGAGCGTGCTGGCCCCCTATCACGATTGGTGTGACGGCCTGGAAAAAGCCGGGCTGGACCAGGACCGCCGCCCGCTGCTGCTCAAGCCGCAAGCCATGAGCTGGCAGCTGGAGGGGGCCGTGTTGACCCTGTCGTTCTTCCTGCCGGCCGGGGCGTTTGCCACCAGCGTGGTGCGCGAGTTAATGCAGGCCGAAGAGGCCGATCATGGTTTCAGGAATCAGTCCGATGAGAATTCTGGTCAGTAATGATGACGGTGTGCATGCGGAGGGCATAAGAGCCCTCAGCGAGGCGCTGGCTGCCTGTGGCGAGGTCATCGTGGTGGCACCGGATCGCAATCGCAGCGGGGCGAGTCATTCCCTGACGCTGGAAGTGCCGCTGCGGGTCACCCGCATCGCCGAAACCGGATATCATGCGGTGAAGGGAACGCCGACCGACTGCGTGCACCTGGCGGTCAACGAGCTGGTGCGCCCGGAGCCCGACATGGTGGTGGCCGGCATCAACCACGGCGCCAACCTGGGTGATGATGTCATCTACTCGGGCACGGTGGCGGCGGCAACCGAGGGACGCCACCTCGGCTTCCCCTCGCTGGCCATCTCGCTGGTAGGCAAGACCCATTTCGCCACGGCGGCCCACTACGCCGCTCAGCTGGTGAGGGGCATGATGGTACACCCGCTGCCCGCCGATCAGATCCTCAACGTCAATGTGCCGGACCTGCCCCTCGACCAGATCAAGGGGATCAGGGTGACGCGCCTTGGCAACCGCCATCGGGCGGAGTCGGTCATATGCAGCGAGGATCCCCGTGGCCAGCCCATCTACTGGATTGGCCCTCCCGGCAGCCAGCAAGATGCGGGCGAAGGCACGGATTTCGCCGCCATCGAGCAGGGCTACGTCTCGATCACCCCCCTGACCATCGATATGACTGCCTACAGCAGTCTGGCGGGGCTGGGGGCTTGGTTGGACCTGCAGGGATGAAGGTGTGATAGTACAGCGCCTGTTAAACCAGCTGATCGCGCAGGACATTCGCGATTTCCGCGTACTCGCGGCGATTGCCAAGGTGCCGCGCCAGCTGTTCGTGGATGAAGCCATGGCCCACAAGGCCTGGGACAATACGGCGTTACCCATCGGCCACGGTCAGACCATCTCGCAACCCTACATGGTGGCGCGGATGACCGAGCTGCTGATCCAGAACGATCCGGCCCATGTGCTGGAGATCGGCACTGGCTCGGGTTATCAGACGGCGGTGCTGGCTCATCTAGTGGAGCACGTCTATACGGTGGAGCGGATCAAGTCGCTGCAGTTCCAGGCCAGGCGCCGGCTGCGTCAGCTCGATCTGCACAATGTCTCCGCCAAGCACGGCAATGGCTGGCTGGGCTGGCCCAACAAGGGACCCTTCGACGCCATTCTGGTGACGGCGGCCGCCAGCGAGGTGCCGACGGCCCTCACTGACCAGCTGGCTGACGGTGGCCGGCTGGTATTGCCGGTGGGGGACAGCCAGCAGACCCTGCAACTGATTGAGCGGTCGGGCTCCCAGCTGACCAGCCGGATCCTGGAGCCGGTCCGTTTCGTCCCCCTGATTGACGGAGATGTCGAGTGAAGTTGTTTTCCCGCCTCTATGTGCTGGTGATGCAGTGGGCACGCCACAAGTATGCCCCCTGGTATCTGGCGATCACCGCCTTCATCGAGTCGGTGTTCTGGCCCATTCCGGTGGACGTAATGCTGGCCCCCATGGCGCTGGCCAGACCGCACAAGGCCTGGCACTACGCCGCACTGGCGACCCTGTTCTCCGTGCTGGGTGCGCTGTTCGGCTATCTGCTCGGTTATGCCCTGTGGGAGCCGGTGGTCCAGCCGCTGGTGGTCTCGGTGGGTTATGAAGACAAGATTGCCCTGGCCCGGCAATGGTTCGAACAGTGGGGCATCTGGGTGATTTTTATTGCCAGTTTCACGCCGATCCCCTACAAGGTGTTTACCGTGACGGCCGGCCTGTTGCAAATGGCACTGCTGCCCTTCATCGTGACCTCGCTGATCGGGCGTGGCATGCGCTTTTTCCTGGTGGCAGGCCTGATGTGCTGGGGGGGCGAGAAGATGGAGCGCAAGCTGATGCACTATGTGGATGTGCTGGGTTGGCTCTGTATTGGTTTGGCCGTTGTGGCCTATTTCTGGTTTAGTCGTTAAAGGATCCACTATGCGTTCGCGTGTTTGGCAAGGAAGCAGTGTCGTCGTGTTGTCATGGCTGCTGCTCGCTTGCTCTTCCAGTAAGACTGCTGCTCCGGTACAAGGATTGGGCAATGATGGTCTCGTCTCTACCATTCCGGCTCGCCAGATGGCGGCCCAGCCCGCCATTCAGGGCAACAGCTACACGGTGAAAAAAGGGGACACCCTCTACTCCATCGCCTTCAATTCGGGCAATGACGTGCCCTCGCTGGCCAGTCTCAACGGCATCAGCCCCCCCTACAACATCTATCCGGGACAGCAGATCAGGCTCGATGCCTCCGGCAGCACCATGGCCGTGACGCGCAGTGCCGGCACCTATCAGGTCCGTCCAGGGGATACGCTGAGCAGCATTGGCCGTCAGTTTGGCATGTCGAATCAGACACTGGCACAAAGCAACAATCTGCAGGCGCCCTACGCCCTGCAGGTCGGGCAGGTGCTGAATGTGCAGTCCACCGGCAGCGGCAGTGGCCAGATGGTGGCGGCGACTCGCCCGGTGGTGACCCAGAGCTCCGGCCCCAAACCCCTGGCGCCGGCGACCTCAGGTACGACCACTCCATTTATCAAACAGAAAACGATTGCTCAGCCATCTTCAAAAGAATACGCTCAGGTAAAAGAACAAAAATCAGACAATTCCTACAGCAAGCTATCTTGGCACTGGCCTACCAAGGGCCGGATCGTCGAAGGTTTCTCTGTTGCAGAACAGGGTAACAAGGGCATAGATATCGCCGGTCAGAAGGGGCAACCCATCTACGCGGCGAGCGGCGGCAAAGTCGTCTATGCCGGTAGCGCACTGAGGGGTTATGGCAAGCTGATCATTCTCAAGCATGATGATGACTACCTCTCTGCTTACGCCCACAACGACGAGTTGCGAGTGAAGGAAGGGGACAGCGTCAAAGGCGGATCAGTCATTGCCAACATGGGTAGCACGGACGCGCCGGATGTGCGATTGCACTTTGAAATCCGGTACAGAGGCAAGTCGATTAACCCGATGAGCCATTTGCCAAAGCGTTAGACCCAGAGAGTTAAGTCTTACTCTGGTGCCGGTCAGGGAGACACGCCATGAGCCAAGAACAACTGGTTATGCAGGATGCAGAGTTAGAGTTCGACGAAGAGCTGGAGACCCACGAAGAGGAAGAGGTTCAGGAAGTCGCGGCCGAGGCCGAAGAGACGATTTCCGATGAACTGATGGCACCTGAACTGAACAAGGTGATGGACGCCACCCAGCTCTATCTCGGGGAGATTGGCTTCTCCCCGCTGCTCACCGCCGAAGAAGAAGTCTATTACGCCCGTCGTGCCTTGCGAGGTGACAAAGCTGCCCGCAAGCGCATGATCGAGTCCAATTTGCGACTGGTGGTCAAGATCGCCCGTCGCTACAACAATCGCGGCCTGGTGTTGCTCGATCTCATCGAAGAGGGCAACCTCGGCCTCATCCGCGCAGTCGAGAAATTCGATCCCGAGCGCGGTTTCCGTTTCTCTACCTATGCCACCTGGTGGATCCGTCAGACCATAGAGCGGGCCATCATGAATCAGACCCGTACCATTCGTCTGCCCATTCATGTGGTCAAGGAGCTGAACGTTTATCTGCGCACCGCCCGCGAACTCTCCCATCGGCTCGATCATGAACCGACGGCAGAAGATATCGCCTTCGCGCTGGATCGCTCGGTAGACGATGTGAATCGCATGCTCAAGCTCAACGAGAAGATCACCTCGGTCGATACCCCTATCGGTGGCGATCGCGACAAGGCGCTGCTGGATGTGCTCTCCGACGAGCGCGGCATGGGGCCTGAGCTGGAGTCCCAGGATGACGACATGCGCGCCAGCATAGTGCACTGGCTGGAGGAGCTGAACCCCAAACAGCGCGAGGTGCTGGCCCGTCGCTTTGGTCTGCTCGGCTATGAGCCGGCGACTCTGGAAGACGTGGGCGCCGAGATTGGACTGACCCGCGAGCGGGTTCGCCAGATCCAGGTAGAAGGGCTGCGCCGCTTGCGGGAGATCCTGCTGGGGCAGGGGCTTTCCATCGAGGCGCTGTTCCGTACCAACTAAGGGTTGCTAGAGAGTGGAGATACTTACCAAGCAAAACAAAAAGGGGCCAAAGGCCCCTTTTTCATGCTGGCAGGATCCGCTGGATCAAACCGGATCCAGGGTATCCAGCGGCCAGCGCGGCACTGCCTTGACCGCCAGTGGCTCGAATACCCCGGCTTTCAGGCGCTGCATGCCGGCATAGGCGATCATGGCGCCATTGTCGGTGCAATATTCGGTACGCGGGTAGAACACTTCCCCCTTGAGGCTCTCCATCAGCTCGGCCAGCTGGGCGCGCAGGTGACGGTTGGCGCTGACGCCGCCCGCTACCACCAGGCGATTGAGGCCGGTCTCCTTCAAGGCACGGCGACACTTGATGGCCAGGGTGTCGACCACCGCGTCTTCAAACGCTCGGGCGATATCGGCACGGGTCTGTTCATCATCACCGTTGGCTGCGATGGTATTGGCAGCGAAGGTCTTGAGACCGGAGAAGCTCATGTCGAGCCCGGGGCGGTCGGTCATGGGACGCGGGAAGGTGAAGCGCCCAGCGGTGCCCTTCTCCGCCAGCCGGGAGAGCAGCGGGCCACCTGGGTAATCCAGTCCCATCAGCTTGGCCGTCTTGTCAAACGCCTCGCCTGCAGCATCATCGATCGACTCGCCCAGCAGCTGGTAGCTGCCGATGCCATCAACCCGAACCAGCATGGAGTGACCGCCGGAGACCAGCAGCGCCACGAAGGGAAATTCGGGGGCTCGCTCTTCCAGCATGGGCGCCAGCAGGTGGCCTTCCATGTGGTGCACGGCAATGGCTGGTTTGTTCCAGGCCATCGCCAGCGAGCGGCCTATGGTGGCCCCCACCAGAATGGCGCCAACCAGGCCCGGACCTGCGGTGTAGGCGATGCCGTCGATGTCGTCCTTGCCCAGTCCCGCTTCTCGCAACGCGGCCTGGATCAAGGGGATCGTCTTGCGGACGTGATCCCGGCTGGCCAGCTCGGGAACGACGCCGCCGTAGTCCGCATGCAGCTTGACCTGGCTATACAACTGGTGGGAAAGGATCCCTTTTTGATCGTCGAAGATCGCGATCCCGGTTTCGTCACAGGATGTCTCTATGCCCAATACACGCATTGCTAAAAAATTTCACTGCTAAAATGAGACGGCTATGGTAACCTTCGCGGGTTTTTTAAACCAGAGCGATCTCTGCGGGTTTACTTTCATTCCCTGTCCAGAGTATAATTTCGCACCATTTTAAGACATGCTGATCGATTGAAGGTCAGCTAACAATTTATCACTGAGGTGAAAGGCACATGCCAGTAATCAAAGTCCGTGAAAATGAGCCGTTTGACGTTGCTCTGCGTCGCTTCAAGCGTTCTTGCGAAAAAGCCGGTATCCTGTCCGAAGTTCGTAGCCGTGAGTTCTACGAGAAGCCGACTACCATTCGCAAGCGTGCCAAAGCGTCTGCCGTTAAGCGTCACGCCAAGAAGCTGTCCCGCGAAAACGCACGTCGTATCCGCCTGTACTAATCAAGGGTTCATGCCGTGTCGCTGAAGGATCAACTCAAGGATCAACAAAAACTCGCCATGCTTGCCAAAGACAAGGCTCGCTTGGGAGCGATCCGTTTGTTGATGGCTGAAATCAAGCAACGTGAAGTTGATACCCGTGTCGAGCTCAATGATCAGGATATCCTCGCTGTGGTGACCAAAATGGTCAAACAGCGTCGTGATTCCATCAGTCAATTCGAAGCTGCCGGTCGCCAGGATCTTGCCGACAAAGAGTCCGCAGAGATCGTTGTGTTGCAGGAGTTCCTGCCGCAACAGCTGACCGCAGCCGAAATTGCCGCACTGATTGAGCAAGCCATCGCTGAAAGTGGTGCTGCCGTCATGGCTGACATGGGCAAAGTCATGGCTGTCTTGAAGCCGAAAATTCAGGGGCGTGCCGATGTCGGCGCAGTCAGTGCTCAGGTGAAAACCCGCTTGGCGTAACAGGCAACTCTCTTGTTTGGTCAAAGAAGCCGTGCTTCCCTGGGAATGCGCGGCTTTTTTATTTTCTATGCAATGAAACAGGACGGTTATGGCAGGCAGGATCCCACAATCCTTCATCGATGATCTGCTCGTACGCACCGATATCGTCGAGTTGATCGACTCGCGGGTGCGGCTGAAGAAAGCCGGTAAGAACTACCAGGCTTGCTGCCCTTTTCATAACGAAAAAAGCCCCTCTTTTACTGTCAGTCAGGAGAAGCAGTTCTATCACTGCTTCGGCTGCGGCGCTCACGGCAATGCCATCGGCTTTGTCATGGAGTATGACGGGCTCGAATTTCCCGATGCCATTGAGGAACTTGCCAGCCTGCATGGCATGCAGGTTCCCCGTGAGCAGACAGCAGGTGGGGCCAGCAGCAGCCAACCTGCGGTCAGCAAGGATCTGTTCGAGCTGATGAACCAGATTGCCCGCTTCTACGAGAGCAATCTCAAGAACGCGCCGCAGGCGGTGGAATACCTGAAGGGGCGCGGTCTGACTGGTGAAGTGGTCAAGCGCTTCAACATCGGGTATGCCCCTGCCGATTGGGATCAGGTGCGTCGGCGCTTTGGCGCCAGCCGGGAGCACGAGCAGTTGCTCATCTCGGGCGGCATGCTGATCACTCGTGACAGCGGACCCGGCAGCTATGATCGCTTTCGCGATCGCATCATGTTCCCGATCCGTGACAAGCGTGGCCGGGTCATCGGGTTCGGTGGCCGGGTGCTGGGGGAGGGGACGCCCAAATACCTGAACTCGCCGGAAACACCCATCTTCCACAAGGGACGGGAGTTGTTCGGCCTGTACGAGGTCAAGCAGGCACACAAGGATCCGCGCCGGATCCTGGTGGTGGAAGGCTATATGGATGTGGTGGCGCTCGGCCAGTACGACATCGATTATGCGGTGGCGGCACTGGGTACCGCGACCACCAGCGACCATATCCATACCCTGTTTCGCACCACGGCCGAGGTCGTCTGCTGCTACGACGGCGACAACGCCGGTCGGGAAGCGGCCTGGCGGGCGCTGGACAATGCGCTTTCCCATCTGCAGGACGGCCGTGAACTCAAGTTCGTGTTTTTGCCGGATGGGGAGGATCCCGACTCGCTGGTGCGCCAGATCGGCAAGGAGGGATTTGAAGCTCTGCTCGACCAGGCCCAGCCGTTCGCTGACTTCATGTTTGAACGCCTCGGACGCGATGCGGCACTTTCCGGTGAGGCGGGCAAGTTCGAAGTGGCCAACAAGGCCGCCGAGCTGATCCGGCGAGTCCCGGAAGGTTTCACGCGCGAGGGATTGATCACCCGCCTTTCCAGCATGATGCGCTGGGGCGAGAACAAGCAGCGGATCGCCGAACTGTTTGCCCGCAACAGTCAGCCGAAGGCCGAGGTCAACAAACCCAAGGCGGCCAAGCTGACGCCGCTGCGCCGGGCATTGGCACTGATGGTGCAGTATCCGGCGATCACGGCCGAGCTGCCGGCCATGCCTGAACTGGCTGGACTGCGCCTGCAGGGCATCCGATTCTTGCTGCAGTTGCATCAACAGATCCTGACTCAGCCCGGGGTCACGACGGGCATCCTGCTGGAGCACTGGCGTGGCACCAAAGAGGGAGAGATCCTGGCGCAACTGGCAATGCACGATCTATTTGAAGAGGTAAAACTCGACCAGGAGCCGGATATTCTGGGAGAATTGCAGGATACTTTCGTCGGTTTCATCAACCTGTTCCTGAAGCAGCGCATCGAGGAATTGCAGGCCAAGGTGGCGCAGGAAGGGCTAAGCTCTGAGGAAACTCAAGAGCTGATGATGCTGATCAGAGAGGTGCAAATTGAGAAAAGAAATGAGAGTGGGGCTTGATATTTGAGTGATTAACCCCAATATGAATACCGTTGCCCGAATCGACGGGATTAAAAGCAAACATTTTATAACCGCCTGGCCCCGACAATACTGCGGGCAGGGGTTTCTCATGACCGACGCCGCAACCAGACATAGCATGTCTGGCGGTTTTCTATTAGAATTGGCTATTTGCGCAGCAGCGCACTGTACGCGCAACCTAGCAACACCAACCGGATGAGTTCTATGGAGCAAACCCCGCAGTCTCAGCTTAAACTCCTCGTTGCCAAAGGTAAAGAACAGGGCTACCTGACCTATGCCGAGGTGAACGATCACCTCCCGCAAGACATTGTCGACTCTGACCAGATCGAAGACATCATCCAGATGATCAACGACATGGGCATTCAAGTGGTGGAAAACGCCCCGGATGCCGATGACCTTATCATGGCTGAAGGTGGTACCGCCGATGAGGACGCTGCCGAAGCAGCGGCCCAGGCACTGGCATCTGTTGAATCCGAGATTGGTCGTACGACCGATCCCGTCCGCATGTACATGCGGGAAATGGGTACCGTCGAACTGTTGACTCGCGAAGGCGAAATCGACATCGCCAAGCGCATCGAAGACGGTATCAACCAGGTACAAAGCTCCGTCGCCGAGTACCCGGAAGCGATTACCTATCTGCTTGAGCAATACGACAAATACGAAGCGGAACAGCTGCGTCTGTCCGACATCATTTCCGGCTTCATCGATCCCAACGAGACCGATGACGTCGCGCCGACCGCTACTCACATCGGCTCCGAGCTCAGCGAAGAAGATCTGGCTGACGAAGATGAAGACGAAGATGAAGACGAAGACGGTGATGGCGATGACTCCGACGATGATGGTGACGGTGGTCCGGATCCGGAAGTCGCTCGCGAGAAGTTTGGTGATCTGCGCGCCCAGTACGAAGTAACCCGTCTCTCCATTCAGCAGAATGGTCGTGCGCACGAAGATACTCAGGCTGCGATTGCTCAGCTGGCCGATGTATTCCGTCAATTCCGCCTGATGCCCAAGCAGTTCGATCGCCTGGTCAACAACATGCGCGAGATGATGGAGCGCGTCCGCGTGCAGGAACGCATCATCATGAAACTCTGCGTTGAGCAGGCCAAGATGCCGAAGAAGACCTTCGTTGCGGCCTTCACCAACAACGAGTGCGAAACTGCCTGGTTCGAATACCAGAAGCAGGCCGGCAAGGCCTGGTCACCGCGTCTGGTCGAGATGGACGAAGATGTGCTGCGCGCTATTGGCAAGCTGCAGCAGATCGAGGAAGAGACCGGTCTGTCCATCGCCCAGATCAAGGACATCAACCGTCGCATGAGCATCGGTGAGGCCAAGGCCCGCCGCGCCAAGAAAGAGATGGTCGAGGCCAACTTGCGTCTGGTTATCTCCATCGCCAAGAAGTACACCAACCGTGGCCTGCAGTTCCTGGATCTGATCCAGGAGGGCAACATCGGTCTGATGAAGGCGGTAGACAAGTTTGAATACCGTCGTGGCTACAAGTTCTCGACCTATGCGACCTGGTGGATCCGTCAGGCCATTACCCGCTCCATCGCGGATCAGGCCCGTACCATCCGTATCCCGGTACACATGATCGAGACCATCAACAAGCTCAACCGTATCTCCCGTCAGATGCTGCAGGAGATGGGTCGTGAACCGAACCCGGAAGAGCTGGCCATGCGCATGGGCATGCCGGAAGACAAGATCCGCAAGGTATTGAAGATCGCCAAAGAGCCCATCTCCATGGAGACGCCCATCGGTGATGATGAAGATTCCCACTTGGGCGACTTCATCGAAGATACCACCCTGGCTCTGCCAGCGGATGCCGCCACCAGCGAGAGCCTGCGCAACGCCACCCGCGAAGTGCTGGCTGGCCTGACCGCCCGCGAGGCCAAGGTACTGCGCATGCGCTTCGGTATCGACATGAACACTGACCACACCCTCGAGGAAGTGGGCAAGCAGTTCGACGTTACCCGTGAGCGTATTCGTCAGATCGAAGCCAAGGCGCTGCGCAAGCTGCGCCACCCGAGCCGCTCCGAAGTACTGCGCAGCTTCCTGGACGAGTAATCCCGGGCGGGTCCAACCCGTAACCGCTGTCAAAAAGCCCCGCCATGCGGGGCTTTGTTTTATCCGTGGCGACGGGGGCGTGAAGATGAGTCACGGAACCGCTTGAATATGGATGAAATCTCGCCAAGTGGTTGATATGCCTATGGAC
Organism: Aeromonas sp. S5(2024); assembly: GCF_041403025.1. Classification (NCBI taxonomy): domain Bacteria; kingdom Pseudomonadati; phylum Pseudomonadota; class Gammaproteobacteria; order Aeromonadales; family Aeromonadaceae; genus Aeromonas; species Aeromonas sp. S5(2024). The sequence continues at coordinate 87,943 of NZ_JBGLRI010000013.1, forward strand.
GGGGTATCCGCCATCCCCTATAATCCACGCCGCAAACCAGTATCAATGGCCCCTTAGCTCAGTTGGTCAGAGCAGTCGACTCATAATCGATTGGTCGTGGGTTCAAGTCCCCCAGGGGCCACCATTTTCAGACAAAGCCGCTCTCTTGAGCGGCTTTGTCGTTTCTGCCGTTCACCGGCGCCGGCCCTCAGGCATGCGCTCCATAGTACGGTCTATAGAGCAGCACAAACAGCCAGAACTGGGCAAGGTTTCGCGCAGTGAGGCATCGCAGAGCCTTGCTGTGGCGGCCTTCTGAACGAGGAAGGGATAGCCTTAGCCTCTCGTCCGAGCCTGCCGGGCAGGTTGGTCATGTGATCATGCTGTTCGGCTTGTGCGCGATGGGCTGCTCGCGCCTTTTCTTGGCGTTGAGGGATGGCATGGTTTGGGATGTGCCTGAACATGGTGCCAGGTCATCAGCCTGCTGAACGGCCGGTTGGACGCGGTGGCATGACGCCATAAAAAAGGCCTCCCGCCGATGGTGGGAGGCCTGGTTCAGTGCTTCAGGGTCTGGTGACCGAGCGTATGGAGTCTTACTGGGCGTTCAGACTATAAGCCAGCGTCTGGTCGTTGAAGCGGACCACATAGACACCGACCAGTGCCGTGGTGATGTCGGCGCCGGCCAGCTCGGCGACACCGTCCCTGTTGGTGTCGCCATAGTTCTGGGTCCAGTCGCCCTTGACGTCGAACTTGAAGCGCTGACCGCCGTTGCCATCGCCGCTACCGGTGAAGGTGACGCTGGCCTGCCAGAGGTGATCGCCTACCAGCGACATGGGGGTGGAGCCCCAGTTGTTGGCGGTGCCGCGAATGTTGAGGCTGGCGAAGTTCTTCGTGTAGCCGACGCTGACCGGGGTCAGGCTGTATTGCAGGGTCTGATCGTTGAAGCGCACCCGATACTGGCCGGTGACCGAGGTGAGGATGTCACTGCCGGCCAGTTCGGCCACCCCATCCTTGTTGGTGTCACCATAGTTCTTGCTCCAGTCCCCCTTGACGTCGAACTTGAAGCGCTGGTTTGCCTGACCATCGAAGGTGACCAGAGCCTCCCACTGATTGTCGGCGACCAGTGTCATGGCAAGGGAGCCCCAGGCATTGGGAGTACCGCGGAAATTCAGGGTGGGCAGCACGCTGGCGTAGGTGCCGTTGTCGTCGATGACGGTCACGGTAGCGCTGGCACTGGCGGTCAACCCTTCTGCATCGGTCACGGTGACCGTCACGGTATGGGTGCCCGGGGTATCGAACCGGACCGTCTCCGTGGCGGCGGTGCCACCGCTGGACCAGCTGTAGCTCACCACGCCCCCGTCGTCGCGGGAGGCGGAGGCATCGAACACCACGCTCTCACCCGCCTTGACGCTGAGGGTCTTGGGAGAGAGGGCGGCCACCGGCGCCTGGTTGCTGGTGAGGGGGGTGACCGTGTAACGCAGATCGCTTTCGTTCAGGGTGATGCGGTAGCTGCCCGCCCCGCTGACCAAGATATCCTTGCTGCTGCCCTTGTCGGCGATGCCATCCCCTTCGTTGTCGCCGTAGTTTTCGGCCCAGTTGCCGAAGACGTCGAACTTGAAGCGCTGGGCGCCGGTGGCATCACCGTTGCCGGTCAGGGTGAGGGTGGCTGACCAGACACGGTTGGCATCGACGGTCATGGGGGTATTGCCCCAGGCGTTGTGGGTACCGCGCAGGTTCATGCTGCTGAACTTGGTGCCCGGCAGGGCGGAGCCACCGCAGGGGCTGGCCTTGGTGCAACCGGCGATGATGGCGGCCGCCTTCATGCCGGGCACGTTCAGGCTGGCCTTGCCACTGCCATCGACGGTGACATAGCCGCCGCTGCAGTAGTCGTTGCCGCCCAGCAGGTTGCAGTACTCGCCGGCCGGCAGCGCGGTCTGCAGCGAGGCTACCAGGCTGCCGCTCTCGTTGTTGATGGCGACGAAGCCCTTGTCACCACGGCCGAAAGCGATCTGGTTGTTGCCGTTGTCCCACCAGTTGCTGACCGGCTGGCCTTCGGTCCGGTTGTGGAACAGGGCCATGTTCATGATGGTCGGCCGGCGCTGCTCGCAGTTCCACTGGCTGTCCGTGCAGGGTGTGCTGCCCGGCGCCCCCTTGTCGGTTTCATAGGTGCTCATGTTTTCGAAGCGATAGCCCGACATCACCTGCTTCCAGCCATAGGGCCAAGCCAGCATGAAGGTGTTGGCCAGATCGTAGCGAGCGCCGCTCATGAAGGTGAGCATGCCACCCCCACCGTGGCCGCGTTCGCGGTCGTGGTTGACCACGAAGACGAAGGCCTTGTTGGAGGGGAGCAGGCCCCAGCTCTCGCCCAGCGTCTTGAGGTTCTTGATCTGGCCGTTGAAGTTGGCGGCGAGATCGGTGCCGTATTTGAAGTCGGTGACAGTATCGATGTAGGTGTAGCGCCCGGGCTGGATGTCGGGAGACTCCCCGCCTGCGCCGATCACCTCCAGGTAGGCCTTGGGGTTGCCCGCCTTGTCGAGGATGGCCTTCACCTCGGTCGGGGCCATGTGCTTGGCCGCATCGATACGAAAGCCTGCCACACCCCAGCCGAGCAGGGTCTTCATGTAGGTGGCGATCTGATCCTGCACGTAGGGAGAGCCGGTATTGAGGTCCGGCATTCCGTAGAGGGCGCCGTTCCAGACGTTGTTGCTGTCGCCGTAGTTGGTGATGTCGCCGCTGTGGTGGAAGTCGTTGTAGCCGAACTGGGGATACTGGTACTGCCCCGCGTTGTAGCTGCCGCCACCGGTGGCGGTGCCTGAGCCAGATGCCAGCTGGTTGAAGACCGCGTCGGCATAGACCTTGACCCCGGCTGCGTTGCAGCGGGCGATCATGCTTCTGAGTTCCGCTTCGCTACCGCCGAAACTGTTGAAATTCTTGAAGCTGACGGGTTGATAGACGGTCCACCAGACCTGGCTGCCCTGCTTGTGCTCGGCCGGTGGGGTGATTTGGACTCCCCCGAATCCCTTTGGCCCGAGCACGGTTTCGCACTCGTTGGCGATATCGTTGAACTTCCATTGGAACAGGTGAACCATGACCCCTTCGGCGGTGGCAGTGTGGCTGAAAGAGCCGAGTGCCGCCGTCAGCAGGGCGGTTCGAAGCAGTGTGCTGTGCATGACGATTTTCCCTTCGATCTTGTTATTGACATATCACTGTCGTGTAGTCGAACGGACAACGAACAACCTCGTTCAGCTCAGTAGCATTCATGAAATTGAAGTGGTTGAAAATCGAACAGCCTGAATTAATTAAGAAATGTGAATGAAAATGCTTTCATGGCCCCTAGCGATGCAAGTGGCGAAAGAGAGGGCAAGAGCCGGGGACAGGCGGGTAGTGTGGGAGCAGGGGAGTGGCAGAGCAATGAACAGGGGCCCAGCAGGGCCCCATGAGTATTCAGGCGTCGGATTCCTGCGGCAAGGCCCGGGCCTTGTCACGGCGCCTTGGCAACATGCGTTTCACCAGATTGCTGCGCTGGCGCCAGGAGGTGAACAGGATGGCCAGCAGGTGCAGCGCTATCATGCCCTGCAGGGCCCAGGTACACCAGACGTGCCAGTCGTCCGCTCCCAGCTCGAACCCCATCTCGGTATTCTGGAACCAGCCGGTGCCGGCGGTGGCCAGGATCAGCAGCCAGAGTGTCCAGACCGCCAGCTTGCCGCTGCCGTGGTGACCGGGGGCCGGTGGCGTGCGCTCGCGCAGCTCCACCGCTTGCTGGCGAAAATCTGCCCGGCTTGGGATGAGGGCTCGCAACCGGGCATGGCCCTTGGCAAACGAGAGCCCCCACGCCAGGCGCAGGCTGATCAGGGCGATGGCCAGGTAACCCAGCCGTTCGTGCCACTCCTCACCCGCCTCGTTGAGCCAGAGGTTGCCGATACAGATGGCCGCCACACCCCAGTGGGTGAGGCGGACCAGACTATCCCAGTGGAAGGGATCAGCCTTTTTGCTTGGCATATTTGTGGTACTCCTTCTTCAGGTCGTTGACCTTGGCCAGGTGCTCGCGCGCCTTGGCTTCGTCACCCGCCTTGAGGGCTGCCAGGCTGGCATCCAGTTCGGTCTGTACTTCGTTCATGCCTTCCAGGAACTTCTCTTTCTTGGCAGCCGGCATGTTCTTCTGCTTGGCGATGTCGAACTGCGCCTTCATCTCGTTGATGTATTTTTCCATGGTGGCGGCATCGTCAGCCTTGACCGCCTGCTTGTAGTTGAAGCCGATCTTCTTCATCGGCTGTTCCAGCTCACCGGCCATGGCGGGCAGGGTCATCAGGCCAAACATCAGGGGCAGCAGCAGGGGGCGAACAGTTTTCAACATGGGATTTCCTTATTTAAACGACATGCTTATCGATTCTATATGGCTTCTTATGAACCCTTGTTTGGATTCATCACAGGCATGATGCCATGACAGTGCGTGAACTGTTTGTGAATATTGCTGTTTTTTGTCACAAAGGGTAACAGGGAAGGGGGAGATGTAAGGGAGTTGCTCAGTCAAGCGAACCAGGCCATTCGGGCCATCTGCCGGCTGCGTGACCGCGAGATAACACCAGATGAAGAGAGGGCCCTTGCGGGCCCTGTTGATTACTGCTGCTGTTCACGCTCGATGGCGCGCCAGCCGATGTCGTGGCGGTAGAAGACGCCGTCCCACTTGATGCGACCCGCCAGCTGATAGGCCCGCTTTTGCGCCTCGGCCACGCTGTGACCGAGGGCAGTGGCGCACAGCACGCGGCCACCGGCGGTCACCACGGTATCGCCTTCCAGCTGCGAGCCGGCGTGGAATACCTTCTCGCCGCTCGCCTCTTCCACCGGCAGGCCGCTGATGGGCTTGCCCTGCTGGTAGTCGCCGGGGTAGCCGCCCGCCGCCAGCACCACGCCGATGGCGACGCGGGGGTCATAGATGGCTTCGACCTGATCCAGCTTGCCGGCGCAGGCCGCCAGGCAGAGCTCCACCAGATCGGAGCGCATGCGCAGCATGATGGGTTGGGTCTCGGGATCGCCAAAGCGGCAGTTGAACTCGATTACCTTGGGGTTGCCCTGGCCGTCGATCATCAGACCGGCGTAGAGGAAACCGGTGTAGACGTTGCCCTCGGCCGCCATGCCGCGCACGGTCGGCATGATCACCTGCTCCATCACCTTGCGGTGCACGTCGGCCGTGACCACGGGAGCGGGGGAGTAGGCGCCCATGCCGCCGGTGTTGAGGCCGGTATCGCCATCACCCACCCGCTTGTGATCCTGGCTGGTAGCCATCGGCAGCACATGCTCGCCGTCCACCATGACGATGAAGCTCGCCTCTTCCCCGTCCAGGAACTCCTCGATCACCACCCGGGCCCCGGCGTCGCCAAAGGCGTTGCCGGAGAGCATGTCGCGTACCGCCTCTTCCGCCTCGCTCAGGGTCATGGCAACGATGACCCCCTTGCCGGCGGCCAGGCCGTCAGCCTTGATGACGATGGGAGCGCCCTTCTCGCGCAGGTAGGCCAGCGCCGGCTCCACCTCGGTGAAGTTCTGGTACTCGGCAGTCGGGATGGCGTGGCGGGCCAGAAAGTCCTTGGCAAACGCCTTGGAGCCTTCCAGCTGGGCGGCGGCGGCGGTCGGGCCGAAGATGGCCAGCCCCTCGGCGCGGAACGCATCGACCACCCCTTTCACCAGCGGTGCTTCCGGCCCGACGATGGTCAGACCGATGCGCTGCTCCTTGGCAAACGCCAGCAGGGCCGGGATGTCGGTGGCGGAGATGGCCACGTTCTCGATGCTCCCTTCATGGGCGGTGCCGGCATTGCCGGGGGCGACGAAGACCCGGGTCACCAGGGGGGATTGCTTGGCCTTCCAGGCCAGGGCGTGTTCACGGCCGCCGTTGCCAATGATCAGTACTTTCATCGTATCGCTCGCTTCTATTCGGGGTCACGGGCGGGCCAAAAGCCTGCGCCGGTGAAAATAGCCAGGTGAAAAGAGACAACAAAAGGGCCGCCGACGGCGGCCCTGATCCATCAGTGACGGAAGTGGCGCATGTTGGTGAACAGCATGCACATGCCGTGTTCGTCGGCGGCGTCGATCACCTCCTGATCGCGCATCGAGCCACCGGGCTGGATGACGCAGGAGATGCCGGCTGCCGCGGCGGCGTCGATGCCGTCGCGGAACGGGAAGAAGGCATCGGAGGCCATGACGGAGCCCGCCACGGTCAGCCCTTCATCCTCGGCCTTGATGCCGGCGATCTTGGCCGAGTAGACGCGGCTCATCTGGCCGGCGCCGACGCCGATGGTCTGGCCGTCTTTGGCATAGACGATGGCGTTGGATTTGACGAACTTGGCCACCTTCCAGCAGAACAGCAGGTCGTTCAGTTCGGCCTCGGTGGGCTGACGCTTGCTGACCACGGTTAAATCCCCGAGCGTCACCATGCCAAGGTCGCGCTCCTGCACCAGCAGGCCGCCGTTGACGCGCTTGAAGTCAAAGCCTTGTGCCGGCGCGGTCCACTGACCGCACTCGAGCAGTCGCACGTTCTGCTTGGCGGCGACCGCATCGCGGGCCGCCTGGCTGACGGTGGGGGCGATGATCACCTCGACGAACTGGCGCTCGACGATGGCCTTGGCGGTGGCGCCATCCAGTTCACGGTTGAAGGCGATGATGCCGCCAAACGCGGAGGTGGGGTCGGTCTGCCAGGCGCGCTCGTAGGCGCTCAGCAGATCGCTGCCGATGGCCACGCCGCACGGATTGGCGTGCTTGACGATGACGCAGGCCGGCTGGTCGAACTCTTTGACGCACTCCAGCGCCGCGTCGGTGTCGGCGATGTTGTTGTAGGAGAGGGCCTTGCCCTGCAGCTGGGTGGCGCTCGCCACCGAGCCCGGTGCGGCCTGCTCCTCGGCATAGAAGGCGGCGGCCTGGTGGCTGTTCTCGCCGTAGCGCATGTCCTGCTTCTTGATGAACTGGCTGTTGAAGGTGCGCGGGAAGCGGGACTCCTCGTCACCCTCCTTGTTGTCACCGTAGGAGGGAACCATGGTGCCGAAGTAGTTGGCGATCATGCCGTCGTAGGCAGCGGTGTGTTCGAAGGCGGCAATGGCCAGATCGAAACGGGTCGCCAGTTTCAGGCTGTTGCCGTTGCCATCCATCTCGCGGATGACGCGGTCATAGTCGGTGGCCTTGACCACGATGGCCACATCTTTGTGGTTCTTGGCGGCGGAGCGAACCATGGTCGGGCCGCCGATGTCGATGTTCTCGACCGCATCGGCCAGGGTACAACCTGGCTTGGCGACGGTGGCGGCGAAGGGATAAAGGTTGACCACGACCATGTCGATGGGGGAGATAGCGTGCTGGGCCATGATGGCGTCGTCTTGCTCGCGCCGGCCGAGAATGCCGCCGTGGACCTTGGGATGCAGGGTCTTGACCCGGCCGTCCATCATCTCGGGGAATCCGGTGTAGTCGGAGACCTCGGTCACCGGCAGACCCGCCTCGGCCAGCAGCTTGGCAGTACCACCGGTGGAGAGCAGGGCCACGCCGCGCTCGTTGAGTGCCTTGGCAAATTCCACGATGCCAGTCTTGTCAGACACACTCAGCAGTGCACGGCGAATGGGTCGAGCTTGTTCCATCACACTATCGTCCTCAGCATAACGGGGACCGTTCCATGGGAGGCGAGGCTCAACACAGAGAGTCCCCAAATAAATGGAAGTGGGGGATTTCGCAAACCGCTCTCGCCTGAAACCTGCCGCCAGGCAAAAGCGTTTTAGGAAATACCCGCTTGACGCGTCGCTCTCTTGTGGGCGCGTATTCTACACAAAAAATGTGACCCGTGGTGGATTTTTTAAAGTGACAAAGCCTTGCCTGGCGCGGTGTTAAACGTTTTCTGGTGGTTTTTTGTGAAACGTTTGTCTTTTCAGTGTCTTGATGGCAAAAGGGTGGCCGCATCCTCTTTCCCGCTGCCGACTGGCAATCGTCCGGCAAAGGGGCGATAGTGGGTGCCGGTTGTGGTTCTTGACTCATTTGGGAGGGAGAAAGGCATGTATCGGATCGGGGAGCTGGCCAAGGCGTGCGGGGTGAAGGCGGATACTCTGCGCTTTTACGAGAAAAACGGTCTCATCTCGCCGGGCATTCGCAACGAGTCCGGCTATCGCCTCTATGGCGAGCAGGACAAGCGGCGGCTGGAGTTCATCATCCGCGCCAAGTCGGTGGGGTTCTCGCTGGCCGACATCGGCGAGCTGCTGGATCTCGACACCAACAAGGCCAAGGTCACCTGCCAGGAGGTGAAGGCGGTGGCCGACACCAAGCTCGAACAGGTGGAGCAGAAGATCGTCGAGCTGACCCGTTTTCGCGACAACCTGCGGGAGCTCTCCAACATCTGCTGCGGCGGCCCGCGCTCGGCGGAGCACTGCGCCATCCTCGAGACGCTGGAGTCCGGGGCCCCCTCCCGCCATGAGCATCACGACCATGAGCACTGAGCTGCGTCGGCCCCGGGTATCCGCCTTTCTCGCCCTCTCTCTCGACGGCTTCATTGCCGGGGAGGGGGGCGATCTGGCCTGGCTTGAACCCTACAACGGCGACTCTCAGGATGAGACCGGCTACAGCGCGCTGATGGCCAGTACAGACACCCTGCTGATGGGGCGCAACAGCTACGACACTGTGCTCGGCTTTCCCGAGTGGTTTTATGGCGACAAGCCGGTGGTGGTATTGACCCACAGACCCGCCGCTCCCCGTGAGCATGTCTCTTTTCGGCAGGGGGCGCTGGCGCAGGTGCTGGACGAGCTGTGGCAGGCGGGCAGCCGCCATCTTTATCTGGATGGCGGCGAGCTGGTCAGGCAGGGGCTGCAGGCCGCGCTGGTGGACGAGCTGATCCTGTTCTGGGTGCCGGTCACCCTGGGGCGTGGGGTGCCGCTCTTTGCTGGATCCCTGCCCGGCGTGCTGAGGCCTGTGTCCAGTACCGTGCTGCCAAGCGGGCTGGTGCGGGTCGTCTATCAACCGGCCTGAGGAGCCCGCCGACACTCTTGCAGGCGGGCCGGGAGAGGTGCACAATCGGCACGTTTTTTCGCCGCCTGCCCCGGATCTGTGGTGGCTGGGGCGATGGGCAAACACGACAATCCCATCAAGGAGCCGATATGGCCAAGAAGAAGGTGACCCGGGTCACCACCGAGCCCGCCTGTGAACATCTGCGCGGCATCATTCAGGACAACCACCTCAAGGCACTGGTGACCTCCCCCCTGTTCCAGGCCCGGGTCGAACCGAGCAAGAAAGGCAAGGGCAGTTATCAGCGCAAGGCCAAGCACGGCAAGCGGTGGGAGCCCGGCCAACAGCAGATGGTACGCGTCTGCTGCTGAGCGGGTTTCTGCTTTGGCACCTGTCCACGATCTTGCTGCGAGGCCGTGATCAAGGCTCATGTGCTGCTCGCAATCCTCATGTGTACTTACACACTCCGGTTCCTGCGCTGCTCTTCACCTTGCTGACAGCCTCTCGTGACAGACCGTGAACTGGTTCTTGGAACCAAAACAATCAGGGCGCCAATGGCGCCCTGATTGTTTTTCTATTCGCTGGTGCTGATTCACCCTCTTGCCGCAAGAGAGTGAACCCGTATTCACTCGTCCATAAAGAGTTCGAGCAGCACGTTGAGATAGCGATGGCCGAGAGGGGTGAGCTGCCAGCTGTCGCCGAGATCCTCGATTAGCTCCTTGCTCTGGGCGATGTCCAGCACCGTCTCCACCCGCTCCAGCGGCAGACCGGTGTAGGCCTCGAACTCCGTCTTGGGGGCCGGTTCAAACAATCTGAACCGGTTCATGAAGTACTCGAGCGGCAGATCGTCCGCGCTCACCTGCCACTGCTCGTCCAGATAGGGGCGGCTCGGGTCCAGATAACCTTTCGGGTGCTTCACCTTGGCGGTGCGCAGGATCTGCTGGTTGGCTACATCCGTCACCTTGCCGTGGGCGCCGCAGCCGATCCCCAGATAGTCGCCGAAGCGCCAGTAGTTGAGGTTGTGGCGGCACTGGTAGCCTGCCTTGGCATAGGCCGAGATCTCGTATTGCTGATAGCCCTGGGCGGTGAGCATGGCGTGGCCCTGCTCGTAGATGTCCCACAGAGTGTCATCTTCCGGCAGTTTGGGCGGCTTGGAGGCGAACGCCGTGTTCGGCTCTATGGTGAGCTGATACCAGGAGAGGTGCGGCGGCGCGCAGTCGATGGCCTGCTGCAGGTCGTAGAGGGCATCGTCCAGGCTCTGATCCGGCAGGCCGTGCATCAGATCCAGGTTGAAGGTGGGCAGTTTGATGGCGTGGGCCAGTTCGGCGGCCTTGCGCGCCTCCTCGGGGCCGTGGATGCGGCCGAGGCGGGTCAGCTTCTCCTGCTGGAAACTCTGCACCCCGATGGAGATGCGGTTGATGCCGGCCCGCTGGAAGCCGGCGAACTTGTCCGCCTCCACCGTGCCCGGGTTGGCCTCCATGGTGATCTCGCAGTCCGCCGTCAGGGGAATGCGTTCGCGCACCCCGTCCAGCAGCGCCTGCATGGCCTCCACGGAGAGCAGGCTCGGCGTGCCGCCGCCGATAAAGATGGAGGAGAGCGGGCGCCCCTGGGCCCAGTGCAGGTCTTGCTCCAGATCCTCCAGCAGGGCCGCCACATACTCGAGGTGGGGCAGCTCCCCCTTCTGGGCGTGGGAGTTGAAGTCGCAGTAGGGGCACTTCTGGACACACCAGGGCACGTGGATATAGAGGGAGAGGGGCGGCAGTTGCAGCATGGGGTTTCCAGTATTCAACAATCAAAAGGGGTCGGGTTGCCCTTGTCGTCGATGACAACGGGCCGGGGCGCCGCGAACGAAACGGGGGCCGACGGCCCCCATTGTAGATGACAACGCGGCGGGAGACAGCGCTTTAGTTGACCGCCGCCAGGGCCGCTTTCAGCTTGGCCAGCGCCTGACCGCGGTGGCTGAGCTGGTTCTTGAGCTCGGCCGGCATCTGGGCCGAGGTGCAGTCATGGTCGGGGACGAAGAACACAGGGTCATAGCCGAAGCCGTGCTGACCGCGCGGCTCGTCGATGATCATCCCTTCCCAGCTCGCCTGGCAGATGATGGGGGTGGGATCATCGGCGTGGCGCATGTAGACCAGCACGCACCAGAAGCGGGCGCTTTTGAGATACTCGGGGGCGCCTTTCAGCTCGCCCAGCAGTTTGTCGATGTTCTCCTTGTCGCTGGCACCCTCACCGGCAAAACGGGCGGAGTAGACGCCGGGGCGGCCGTGCAGCAGATCCACTTCCAGGCCTGAGTCGTCGGCAACCGCCGGCAGGCCGGTGACGCGGGCGGCATGGCGGGCCTTGATGATGGCATTCTCGACGAAGGTGGTGCCGGTCTCGTCGGCATCGGAGACCGCAAACTCGCTCTGTGGGATCACCTGGATCTTCATATCGGCCAGCATGGCGGCCAATTCTTTCACCTTTTTCTGGTTCCCTGTTGCCAGGACAAGCTTGTTCATCGAGCACCTCCACAAAAATAATCTGCGCATTCTATGCGGGGCTAGCGCCCAGGAAAAGCGCCAATTGCCCTGGATCACCCTCGCCGGGGTCATGGCAAGATGTGGATAAAATGAATGTTTCCTGAATGGAATAACAGAAGTGATTAAATACCATTTCAATTCATTACTGTGAGTCAGTAGACTCGCGCCCCAATCCATTTCCCCCATGCCACGAGGTGACTGATGCCATTGATTCTTCTGCTTGTCCTACTGGTGCTGTTCAGTCCGCTGGCCATCGACATCTACCTGCCCGCCATTCCGCAGATGGCTGAGCAGCTGGGCGCCGAGGTGACCCTGATGCAGGGCACCATTACCTGGTTCCTGTTCAGCATGGGACTGGGGCAACTGCTGGTAGGGCCGCTGGCCGACCGCTACGGCCGCAAGCCCATCGCCCTCGGCGGCGTGCTGCTCTACGGTCTGAGCGCCCTGGGTGCCGGCTTTGCCGCCAGCCTTGGCGAGCTGATGCTGGCGCGGGTGCTGCAGGGCCTCGGCGCCTGTGCAACCTCGGTGGCCGCCTTCTCGGTGGTGCGTGACAGCTACGGCCCCAAGAGGAGCGGTCAGATGATCTCCTACCTGAACGGTGCCATCTGCTTCATTCCGGCGCTGGCTCCCCTGCTCGGTGGCTGGCTCACCGCCAAGGCGGGCTGGTCGGCCAACTTCTGGTTTATGGCCGGTTATGCGGTCATCGTCGGCAGCTGGCTGCTGTGGCGGATGCCGGAAACCCGTCCGGAAGAGACCCGCAGCGGCGGCCCGCTCATCAGCTGGTCGCGCTACAGCCCGGTGCTGCGCTCCCCGAGCTTCCTGTTCAACGCGACGCTGTGCATGCTGGCGATGGCGGTGATCCTGGCCTATGTCACCGCGGCGCCGGTGCAACTGATGGTGAGGCTGGGGCTGGACATGAGCGGCTTCAGCTACTGGTTTGCGGCCAACGCGGCGCTCAACATCCTGGCCTGCTTCCTGGCGCCCCGTTTCATCGCCAGGGTGGGGCCAAGACGCACCCTGCGCATCGGCCTGCTGGTGCTGCTGCTCTCCGCCATCTCCCTGAGCCTGTCGATGCACATCGATCATCCGTTGGCCATGATGGGCCCGGTATTCCTCTCCAGCATCGGCTTTGCCATGATCCTGGGCTCTGCCGCCGGCATGGCGCTGGCACCATTCGGTCACTGCGCCGGTACCGCCGCCGCCCTGCTCGGCCTGTTCCAGATGAGCGGATCCGGTGCGCTGGTGGGCTTTATCGGCGCGCTGATGCACGACCCGCTGAACCAGCTGGCGCTGCACATGTGGCTGTTGCTGCCCCCGCTGGTGGTGCTGATGACCCGCCAGGGCCGGCGCTTGTGTTTGCAATAAATCCTGTGCTCTGATGGGCACACTCAGGGGGCCTTGGGCCCCCTTCTCTTTTGGCAGGCCAAAGGTTCGCCTGCATCTCATGACACAGCTACCCGTGGAGAAAACCGGATGAGCCACACAATCAATGCCGCCCTGGTGGGCTACGGCTTTGCAGGCCAAACCTTTCACGCCCCGTTTCTGACCAGCACGCCCGGGCTCTCCCTCGGCTGGGTGGTGAGCCGCGATGCCGCCAGGGTGCAGAGCGATCTGCCCGGCTGCCGGGTCGGTTCGCTGGCCGAGGTGCTGGCAGACCCTTCGGTCGATCTGGTGGTGATCGCCACTCCCAACGACACCCATGCCCCCATCGCCCGCGAGGCGCTGCTGGCCGGCAAGCACGTGGTGATCGACAAGCCGTTCGCCCTGGACCTGGCCGAGGCGCAGGCGCTGGTGGAGCTGGCGCAGAAGCAGCAGCGACTGCTCAGCATCTTCCACAACCGGCGCTGGGATGGTGACTTTCTCACCGTGCGCCGCCTGCTGGCGGAGGGGGCGCTGGGGCAAGTTGCCCAGTTTGAATCCCACTTCGACCGTTATCGCCCCGAGGTGCGTCAGCGCTGGCGCGAGGCGGGTGGCCCGGGCTCCGGCCTCTGGTTCGATCTGGGCCCCCACATCCTCGATCAGTCGCTCCAGCTGTTCGGTCAGCCGGACTGGCTGCAGGCGGATCTGGCCCAGCAGCGCCCCGGCGCGCTGGCAGATGACTACTTCCACGTGGTGCTCGGCTATGGCGAGATGCGGGTCGTGCTGCACGGCAGTTGCCTGGTGTCGGCCACCATGCCGCGTTTCGTCATCCACGGCAGCGAGGGCTCCTTCATCAAGTTCGGTATGGATGTGCAGGAGGAGCAGCTCAAGCTCGGCAAGCGGCCGCCGGCGGCAGACTGGGGAGTGGACAACGAACCCGGCCAGCTCAGCCGGATCCGCGATGGTCAGCTGCAGCAGCAGAGCGTGGCCGGCGAGGCGGGGGATTACGGCGCCTACTATCGCGGCGTCTGCGCCGCCATCCGCGGGGAGGGGGAGAACCCGGTGCCGGCCGGCGAGGCGCTGGCGGTGATGGCGTTGCTGGACATGGCCCGCGACAGCGCCCGCGAGGGGAAACGACTGGCTTGTCAGATCTTGTCTGACTGAGGCGCAGTCCGCGGGTGGTTGTCGGCACCATGCAATAGCCGTTTATTGCCAGCCATCACGGGGCCTGTGGCGTTTTATTGTACAAAACTGCGCCGTTTACAGTGTTTTGTATTAATGTTTGTCGCTGTAGTAGTTCTTTTCATCCAGCCAACGAGAAAATATCATTGTGATACTCGTTTTCATTGGGCGCGTATGGGGATATATTTCGCGCGCCTCTTGGCTCCCGGCATATGGTTTTTTCACCGGGTGAAAGGATGCACTGTGATGGTTGTACCGACCATCTCTCCATATTTTTCTGAGGGTATGCACATGAACAAAGTACTGGTAGCCGGTATCCTGGGTCTGATGTTGACCGCTTGTGGTCAGAAAGAAGAAGCCGCCGCACCGGCCGCTACTCCGGCCGCCGACGTTGCTGCAACTGTTGAGAAAGCCGCTAGCGAAGCCACCTCTACCGTAGAGAAGGCTGCTTCCGAAGCGACTGCAACCGTTGAGAAGGCTGCCGCTGACGTAGCCACCAAGGCAGAAGCCGCAGTGAGCGATGCCAAGGCCAACTAAGCCTGCACCTCATCTGAAAAAACGGGCCCGAAGGTGACTTCGGGCCCGTTTTTTATGTCCGCTCTGGTCAGCTTCCCGCCTTGGGCTGGACACTCGCCGGCTAGCACGCCGGATTGAGGCGGGAGGTGAGGATGTGATCCTCCCAGCGGCCGTTGATCATCAGGTACTCTTTGGCGTACCCCTCCCGCTCGAAGCCGAGCCGCTCGAGCAGGGCGCCGCTGCGCTGATTGGCCGGCATATAGCCGGCCATGATGCGGTGCAGGCCGTGCTCCCGGAACAGATAGTCGATGCCGGCCCCGACGATCTCCTGCATCAGCCCCTGTCCCTGGTGGGCCTGATCGATGGCGTAGCCCAGGTGGCAGGCCTTGAAGGCCCCCATCAGGATGTTGGTGAAGTTGCAGGTGGCGATCACCTGCTCGCCATCCGGCTCGAGCGCCACCAGGTGCACCCCGCTGCCGTTGAAGAACTGGCCGTAGCTGTCGCGCAGCCGGCCGTGCCAGTGGCTCAGGGTATAGAAGCTCTCGTCCCGGCTGGGCTCCCAGGGGGTGAGGTGAGCGCGGTTGCGCAGATAGAAATCCAGCATCAGATCGGCCCGCTCGGGAGGCAGTACGGTGAGCTGGCTGCGGGCCGTGCACAGGTGTGGCAGTGCCATCAGTGATCCCTCTGCCCAAGCCACTCGTCGCGCAGCAGGCTGTAGTGAACGTGATCCACGACTCTGTCGGCCAGCCGCTCGGCACGGCGGGTGATCCCCTCCTGCTGCATGCCGAGGCGCTCGCAGACGGCCCGGCTGGGCTCGTTGTCGATGGCGGCGCTGATCTCCACCTTCTCCATCCCCATCTCCTCGAAGGCGTGATGGATCAGGGCCTGGCAGGCGCGGGTGATGATGCCGTTGCCCTGCCAGCGCTCGGCCAGCCAGTAGCCGATGCTGACCTTGGCCAGCGCCTTGTCGATCTGGTTGTAACCGATGACACCGACCACCTCCCCCTGATACTCGATGGCGGTGGTCAGCCCCTCGCCGCGGGCGAATTTCTCGATGGCGTGGCGGATGAAGGTGGCGCTGTCGGCGGGTTGCTGAATGTAGGGGGGCCAGGGTAGCCACTGGGTCAGGTAGTCGCGATTCTCCCGACAGAGGGCAAAGAGTTCGCTGGCCATGTCGGGCTGCAGGAACAGCAGCGCCAGCTCGTCATCCAGTTGCCATGAAAACATCCGCACCTCCCGTTGCCGCAGGGGCCCGCAATGGGCCGTCGAACCGCCAATGTAGCCAATCAACCCCTTGTTAGCCAAGGACTTTCAGCCGTTATCAAGGCTGCGCTATCCCCATATGGAGGGGCGGCTCCGACCGTCATTGGGGCGCCTTGTCATTGTTCGGCCTTTCCTGGTGTTATTCGCCATTTTTTCGGCTCTTTACGCTACCAAAAACAGGCAACAGCAGATTCTGCTATGGATTCATGCTGGGCTGTCACATATGACAGGCAGCAATTCCGATCGCGCCAACTAGTGTAGGAGCGCTGGGCAACGGACCCGGCGTGTAATCTTCATCGACTTAAGGAAAAGACGGATGAACAAAGTCTATTTGGCCGTGGTATTGGCCTGCTGGGGAAGCGCAGCCTTGGCTGCAGAACAGGTTGACGTACATCAGGTTGCCGGCATTCAGGGAGCACCGAGCGGTGCCGCCGGCGTCAGCGCGCTGGCCGGGGATGGCGAGTTCCGCCAGGTGCGGGCAGTCAAGCTGCCCAACGGCCAGCAGCGGGTGCGCTATGAGCAGACCTGGCACGGTATCCCGGTCTGGGGTCAGGTGCTGGTGGCCGAGCAGTCCCTCGGTGGCCAGATCAGTCAGGTCTCCGGCCAGATCCTGCGCCAGATCGATGCCGATCTGGCCAGCCCGACCGCGACCCTGTCGCCGGCCGATGCCGCCAGCAAGGCGCGGGCCGGGGCCAAGGGCAGCAACGAGCGGGTCAAGCTGTTCGTGATGCAGGATGACGCGGGTCAGGCCAAGCTGGTCTATCTGGTCTCCTGGCTGGCGGCGAGCGAAGAGCCGAGCCGTCCCTTCGTGATGATCGATGCCCAGACCGGCAACGAGCTCAAGCGCTGGGAAGGGATCAACCACAAAGATGCCACCGGCCCGGGCGGCAACATCAAGACCGGCAAATACTTCTACGGCTCCGACTTCGGCCCGCTGCAGGTGGATGACAACTGCCGTATGACCAGTGCCAACGTCGACACCCTCAACATGAATCACGCCACCACGGGCGGCACCATCCACCAGTTCACCTGCCCGGAGAACACGGTCAAGGAGATCAACGGTGCCTACTCGCCCCTCAACGATGCCCACTACTTCGGCAACGTGGTGTTCGACATGTACCGCAACTGGTACAACACGGCGCCGCTGACCTTCAAGCTGAAGATGCGGGTGCACTACAGCCGCAACTACGAGAACGCCTTCTGGGACGGCAGCCAGATGACCTTCGGTGACGGTGCCACCACCTTCTATCCGCTGGTGAGCCTGGACGTGGCAGCCCACGAGGTGAGCCATGGCTTTACCGAGCAGAACTCGGGGCTGGTCTACTCCGGTCAGTCAGGCGGCATCAACGAGGCCTTTTCCGACATGGCGGGGGAGGCGGCCGAGAACTACATGAAGGGCAGCAACGACTGGCTGGTGGGCGCCCAGATCTTCAAGGGCAACGGCTCCTTGCGCTACTTCGAGGATCCGACCCGGGATGGCAGCTCCATCGGCCACGCCAGCGACTACTACGATGGCATCGACGTGCACCACAGCTCGGGTGTCTACAACCGCGCCTTCTACCTGCTGGCCAACACCAGCGGCTGGAATACCCGCAAGGCCTTCGAAGTGTTCGTGCTGGCCAACCGTCTCTACTGGGGCGCCAACACCACCTTCGATCAGGGCGCCTGTGGCGTGACCAAGGCGGCGACCGATCTCGGTTACAGCGTGACCGACGTGGCGGCTGCCTTTACCACGGTCGGGGTCAATGCCACCTGTGGCGGTACCACTCCGCCTACCGGCAGCGTGCTGCAAAACGGGGTACCGGTGAGCGGTCTCTCCGCCGCCAAGGGTGGCAAGCTGAACTTCACCATCGACGTGCCGGCCGGCAAGAGCCAGCTGGTTATTGCCAGCAGCGGCGGTACCGGCGATGCGGATCTGTATGTGAAGTTCGGCAGCGTGCCGACCAGCAGCAGCTATGACTGCCGCCCCTACAAGAGCGGCAACGCCGAGACTTGCACCCTGAACTCGCCCAAGGCGGGGACCTGGAACGTGCAGCTGAGCGCCTACAGCGCCTTCTCTGGGGTGACCCTCAAGGCCAGCTACTGAGCCTGAGTCACCGTAACAGAGACAGAGCGCCGGATTTGTCCGGCGCTTTTTTTATGCGGATTTGCCCGCCCAGCGCCGGGCCAGGGTACGGGCGGCCTCCAGCACCCGCTCCTTGGCGGGATTGGGCCGTTTGCCGCTGCGCCAGGCCATCATCACGTCCCAGTGATCCGGCGGCAGATCCACCACGTCCAGCTGCACCAGCCGGCCAAACTCCAGATCCCGGGCGATGGCGAGCGCCGGCATCAGGGTGATGAAGCCGTGCTCCAGCGCCAGCTCCCGCGCCGCGCTGGCGGGCTGGATGGCGTGCAGCGGGCTCGCCACCTGGCGCAGCAGGCGCAACTGCAGGATCAGCTCGTCGCAGCCGGTGCCCCACTGCTGGGGGGCCAGCCGCTCGTTGGCGATGTCCTGCAGGGTCAGGCCCTGCCGCCCGGCCAGCGGATGGGTGGCACAGGCTACGGCTATGATGGGGGAGCGATAGAGCAGCTCGAGCTGGATGCCGGCGATGGCGGGACACTTGAGGATGAAGCCGACGTCGGTCTCGCCGGTCAGCAGCTCCTGCATGATGATGCCGGAGTGATCCGTGTTGCAGCGGATCTCGAAGGTCTCGTCGACCAGTGCCAGCAGCAGGGGGCCAAACACCACGGTCGTCAGGGAGGGCAGGCAGGCGAGCCGGATGCGCGGCAGGGCGGGCGCTCCCTGCATTGCCAGGCGGCCCCCTTCCAGTGCACTCAGTGCCGCACTCGCGGCAGGCAGGAACTGCTCGCAGGCCGGGGTGGGGGTGGCGCCGCGCCGATGGCGACGAAACAGGGGCTGGCCCAGATCCTGTTCCAGCACGGCGATCCGCTGGCTCACCATGGGTTGTGACCAGCCGCGCACGGCGGCCGCCTTGCTGAAGCTGCCGCGATTGACCACATCCAGCAGCAATTGCAGATCGTCGAGGGTCATAGCCATAACATAATCCAATATAAAATATAGCCAGTTGTCGGCTACCACTATATCTGGCGTCCTTCCAGAATAGCAGTATCAATCGTTGTGCTTTGGCATATTGCCATATCGGTTCAGGGGCTCGTTGCACCTTGAGCCCGTTTGGTGACGGCGTCATTCGGGCGATGAGACGAATTAATCGGAATGTCATCAGAAAAGCAAGGGACGGGTAGTCATGGTGGAGCGGGCGAGGCGGTTGGGGCGGTGGTTTTTGGCGTTGGATTCCCTGTTGGTGATCCTGGGGTTCTTCGTGGTGATGCCCATGATCAGCCTGCGCTTCGTGGATCAGCTCGGCTGGGCGGCCGGGGTGGTCGGGCTGGCGCTGGGATTGCGCCAGCTGACCCAGCAGGGGCTGGGCATTCTGGGCGGCTCGCTGGCGGACAAGTTCGGCGCGCGGCCGCTCATCGTGGGCGGCATGCTGCTGCGGGCGGCGGGGTTTGCCAGCCTGGCCTATGCCCAGAGCGGGCTGGAGCTGATCCTCTCCTGCGTCATCTCGGGGCTGGGAGGCTGCCTGTTCGATCCGCCCCGCGCCGCACTGGTGATCAAATTCACCCGGCCCCGTCAGCGGGGGCGCTACATCTCGTTGCTGATGATGCTGGAGAGCGCCGGCGCCGTGGTGGGGGCCCTGCTCGGCAGCTGGCTGCTCAACTTCGACTTCGAGTATGTCTGCCTGCTGGGGGCCGGCCTGTTTGTCTGCGCCGCGCTGTGCAACCTGCTGATCCTGCCTGCCTACAAGCTCTCGGTGCGACCGACCCCGATCCGCGCCGGTCTCGGCCAGGTGCTGGCGGACAAGGCGTTCTGCCGGCTGGTGCTTATCCTGAGCGGCTACTACGCGCTCTGGGTCCAGGTGATGCTGATCTTCCCCATTCTGGTCAAGCAGATGGCGGGCACCACCACGGCGGTGGGCTGGATGTATACCCTGGAGACCGCCATCTCGCTGGCGCTGCTCTATCCGCTGGCGCGCTATGGCGAGCGCCACTTCAAGCTGGAGAGCCGCTTGATGGCGGGGGTGCTGCTGATGACCACCGGCATCGGGCTGGTGGCCTTTGCCAATACCCTGCCTGCGGTATTCATGCTGCTGGCCTGCTTCTACCTGGGGATCGTCATCGCCGAACCGGCGCGGGAGACGCTGATGACCAAGCTCGCGCAGCCGGGGGCTCGCGGCAGCTACATGGGCTTCAGCCGGCTGGGACTGGCGCTGGGGGGCATGACGGGTTACGTGGGGGGCGGTGCGCTGCATGACTACGCCATGCTGCAGGGACAGCCCTGGTTACCCTGGCTGGTGTTGGGCACGGTCGGGGTGACGACCTTGCTGCTGCTGGTAAACTGCTTTCACCGCGAGCCGAGTCTGGCGCGGGTCAACATCTGACGGGCAATAAAAAAACCGGCCGCTGGGCGGCCGGTAAAAAATACAGTAGGCAATTCAGGGAAGACTTAGAAGTTGTACTGCAGGGCCACGGCGACCACGTCGTCGGTGTTTTTGCCCAGCGAGTTGGTGTGGGTACCGTTGACGTTGTCCAGCAGGTTGATCTTGTAATCAACGTAGGCGTTGAAGTTGTCGGTGAAGTTGTACCAGGCACCGATGGAAACGTACTCGGTGGCGGTGTCATCGATGCCGCGAGCGTTGTCCTTCACATCGGTGCGCAGGTAGGCCAGGGACGGCTTGAACTTGCCGAAGGCGTACTGGGCGACGGCTTCGTAGCCATCCATCTTCTCGGCGTAGCCGTTGAAGGTGCTGACGTACATGTGGTCTTCACCGTGGGAGTAGGTGGCAGCCAGGTAGAGGTCGCCGACAGCGTACTTGGCACCGACACCGTACAGCTTGGCGTCGCGGTCACCACCGAAGGCGGCGTTGGCGGCCTGCTCGTCGGTCTTGCCGGCCTGGTTGTAGGCGGTACCCAGGCTCAGGCCCATGTCGAAGTCATAGTTGGCGGACACGGCGAAGCCTTCAGCGGAACCCTTCGGATTCCAGGTGCTGTTGGTGCCGGTCAGGTTGGAGCGATCGGCATTCTGCGGATCGTTGTTGCCGGTGAACTGGGCACCCAGGGTCAGGCCCTGATAGGTGTAGATGTACTGGGCCAGGCCGTTGGTACGACCGGTACCGAACACTTCGGTGTCTTTGCCCAGACCGTCACCACCCCACTCTGGCAGCACGTCGGTGTAGTTGTTCACGGCTTTGGTGAACAGACCATCCTGACGGCCGTAGCTGAAGGCACCGAAACGATCGTGCTTGATGCCGGCGTAGGCATAACGCAGCTCGTCGTTGTCGGAGCCGGAGACCGGCAGGTTGTATTCAGCAAAGCCGAACGCGGTCAGCTCGTTGTCGATCTTGGTTTCGCCGGCAACGTGCAGACGCAGGTAGCTCTGGTCACCTTCAGAACCGTTGTCATCAGTGCCGTAGTACATGCCTTGAGCGCGACCACCGATGTCGAGTTTGGTGTCGTTCTGGTTGTAGACGGTAGCGGCTTGCGCACCACCGGCCAGCAGCACGCTGGAGATGGCCATGGTCAATGCTGTCTTTTTCATTGTTCGTTCCTCTGGTGTAAACACTGTCGGACCTGTGCTCGGCCCTGTTGATCGGTTTCTGTTCCGATGCCCCAGAGTAGATCTGCGAACCTTGATAGAAACTGAAGCGCACAAGGATTAATTAATGATTTGACCTGAAAAGCAGGCATAAAAAACGGCCCGAACAGGGCCGTTTGCATATTTGTGGAATTAAATGCTGGTTAGAGCATCATGCCACCGAAGAAGAAGCCCAGCGCCACGGCGATGGCGATGGTGGCGACACCCGGTACGAAGAAGGGGTGATTGAATACCGCTTTGCCGATACGGGTGGAGCCGGTGTCATCCATTTCGACCGCGGCCAGCAGGGTCGGGTAGGTCGGCAGCACGAACAGGGCGCTTACGGCGGCGAAGGAGGCGATGGCGGTCAGCGGGCTGACACCCAGTGCCAGAGCGGCCGGCATCAGGGCCTTGGTGGTGGCGCCTTGTGAGTAGAGCAGCATGGCGGCGAAGAACAGCACCACGGCCAGCAGCCAGGAGTACTGGTTCAGCAGGTCGCCGGCGATCAGCTGGATGGTGTCCATGTTGCCTTTCACGAAGACGTTGCCCAGCCAGGCCACGCCCAGTACGCAGATACAGGCGGACATGCCGGACTTGAAGGTCGGCATGTTGGTGACCTGGGTGGCGTCCAGCTTGCAGACCAGGGTCATGATGGTGGCCGCGGCCAGCATGATGCCCATGATGGCGCCATCACGGGGGATCGGCGGGTTGGCGATCAGGCCCACTTTACCGGAGATGGCGGTGGCGTAGGCCATCACGGCCACGATGGAGGCGATGAAGATCCAGACCGACACCTTGGCGTAAGGCTTGAGCTCCAGCTTGGTGGTGCCGCGCAGCTTGATCAGCCCCTTGGCCTTGCGCTCCAGGTAGACTTCGTCCTGGTCGAGCGGCTTGCCCAGCATGTTGGCGACGAAAGCGCCGAGGATGCAGGCGATGAAGGTGGAGGGGATGCAGATGGCCAGCAGGGTCAGGTAATCCACGCCAAACGGCTCAAGCATGCCGGAGAAGGCAACCACGGCCGCGGAGATGGGCGAGGCGGTGATGGCGATCTGGGAGGCGATGACGGCGATGGAGAGCGGACGGGACGGGCGAATGCCCTGTTCCTTGGCCACTTCGGCGATCACCGGCAGGGTGGAGAACGCGGTGTGACCGGTACCGGCCAGCATGGTCATCAGATAGGTGACGACCGGCGCGGCGAAGGTGATGTATTTGGGGTTCTTGCGCAGGGCTTTCTCGGCCAGGGAGACCAGATAGTCCATGCCACCGGCCAGTTGCATACAGGCAATGGCACAGATGACGGACGCGATGATCATGATCACGTCCCAGGGGATGTAGGTGACCAGCTGGTCGCTGGGAATTGGCATCCCCAGACCCCAGGTCAGTACCAGTACCCCCAAACCACCGGCAAAGCCGATGCCGATGCTGCCTATCCGGGCCCCCAGATAGATAGCGGCGAGCACGACAAGTAACTCGATTCCAATCATAGCGAACACTCCATTTTCCAGTTTTTTTAGGTTTTATTTGGCAGAAAAGCCAATTCCCGATGGGGCTGGGCAAGACCTATCGGGAACTGACTTTATGGGCCGGGATAAACCCGGCCCATTTGCTCGCTTATACGGTGGCTTCGCGGGTATAACGCTTGGCTTTGTATTGCGGGTTCATCAGGTTCTCGATGGAGAGAATTTCATCCAGCTGCTCGGCGGTCAGCAGGCCGCGCTCCAGCACGACTTCACGGACGTTCTTGCCAGTCTGGGCACAGATCTTGCCGACGATGTCGCCTTCGTGGTGGCCGATGAAGGGGTTCAGGTAGGTCACGATACCGATGGAGTTCAGCACGTGGTTCATGCAGATTTCCGGGTTGGCGGTGATGCCTTCCACGCACTTCTCGCGCAGGGAGATGCAGGCTTTTTCCATCAGGCTCAGGGATTCGAACATCGCCTGACCGATCACCGGCTCCATGACGTTCAGCTGCAGCTGACCGGCTTCGGCGGCGAAGGTGATGGTGACGTCGTTGCCAAAGACCTTGAAGCAGGACTGGTTGACCACTTCCGGAATGACCGGGTTGACCTTGGCCGGCATGATGGAGGAGCCAGCCTGCATTTCCGGCAGGTTGATCTCTTTGAGTGCGGTACGCGGGCCGGAGGAGAGCAGACGCAGGTCGTTACAGATCTTGGAGAGCTTCATCGCCATGCGCTTGATGGCGCCGTGCAGCATCACGTAGGCGCCGCAGTCGGAGGTCGCTTCGATCAGATCTTCCGCCGGAACATAGGCACGACCGGTGATCTCGGCCAGGCGCTTGATGGCCAGGGCGGAGTACTCGGGCGGGGTGTTCAGGCCGGTACCGATGGCGGTGGCGCCCAGGTTCACTTCCAGCAGCAGCTCCTGGCAACGCTTGATGGACTTGATCTCTTCGCGCAGGGTGACGGCGAAGGCATGGAACTCCTGACCCAGGGTCATCGGCACCGCATCTTGCAGCTGGGTACGACCCATCTTCAGGATGCCCTTGAACTCGGCGGCCTTGGCATCGAAGGTGGCGATCAGCGCTTCCAGTGCGTGCAGAGTGGTGTCGGTGCTGTTGACCACGGCGACGCGGAAACCGGTGGGGTAGGCATCGTTGGTGGACTGGCACTTGTTGACGTGGTCATTGGGGTTGATGACGTCGTAGCGGCCCTTGGCCAGGCCCATGATTTCGAGGGCGATGTTGGCCAGGACTTCGTTGGTGTTCATGTTGACGGAGGTGCCGGCTCCACCCTGGTAAACGTCGACCGGGAACTGGTCGAAGCATTTGCCGGTGTTCAGCATCAGGTCGCAGGCTTCTACGATCTTGTCAGCAATTTCAGGACGGATGGTACCCAGTTCGCCGTTCGCCAGGGCGGCGGCCTTCTTGGTCAGTACCATGCCGCGGACGAATTCCGGAACGTCAGAAATCTTCTGAGTGCTGATCTTGAAGTTCTCAACGGCGCGCAGGGTATGCACACCGTAGTAGAGATCGTTGGAAACTTCTTTGGTGCCCAGCAGGTCTTCTTCAATGCGGACGTTCTTGATGTCGCTCATTGTAATGCCTCAGAAATCAGATAAATGGAAACGATCCTCACCGAGTGGTCGCGAGTTCCTTACGCACGGTTCATCCTGAAGCACCACACATCGAGTGGGGCGGTTGGGAGCTTTTTTGCTCCCTTAATTACTGGCGTCGATATTACCCCAATTGAGGTATCTGATATTAGACCTGGATCACTAAATTTGAGACAACCTCAAATAACTTGTGGTCATTAAACAGATATTGCAATCAACCGATTTACTTTGACAGAACAATGACTTCAATCACAGTCTGGCAGGCCGGTTTTTCTGTGGATCCGGCGTCTTGTCACCCTGTGGACTTGAAAAATGCGCGTCACCCCCCATTT
The DNA here is from genome assembly GCF_041403025.1 of Aeromonas sp. S5(2024). Taxonomy (NCBI): domain Bacteria; kingdom Pseudomonadati; phylum Pseudomonadota; class Gammaproteobacteria; order Aeromonadales; family Aeromonadaceae; genus Aeromonas; species Aeromonas sp. S5(2024). The sequence goes on from NZ_JBGLRI010000013.1 coordinate 112,755, forward strand.
TAATCAACAGGAACCGATACCATGGCGGGTTGGCAACGGCATCAGCGGTTGTGGCTCTTCGCCAGCGGTTCATTCACATTCATCCGCACTGAGGTTGTTATGGGCAAGTTGTTTCTATTGTTGGTCGGCCTGGTGGTGCTTGAGCTCACCGTGATGATCGAAGTCGGCTCCGTGATCGGTGCCTTGCCGACCGTCGGCTTGCTCATTCTGACGGCGGTGCTGGGCTCCTCGCTGGTGCGTAGCGAAGGGATCAAGACCCTGTTCAACGCGCAGCAGAAGATGCAGCAGGGGGAGATGCCGGGACGTGAGGTGATGGGGGGCATGATGCTGGCGCTGGCCGGTCTGCTGCTGATCATCCCGGGTTTCGTGACCGACTTCTTCGGCATCCTGCTGCTGCAGCCCTGGCTGCGCAACAAGCTGGCCGACAAGCTGATCGGCAGCAACCAGTTCAAGATGCAGATGGGCGGTTTTCAGGCCCGCCAGCAGCCGTTTGACGAGGTGTCGGGCAATGACCAGCCGGGTCAAGCTCCGCGCAGCGGTACCACCATCGAAGGGGAGTTCGAGCGCAAGGAGTAACTGCTGCGCTTACTTTCCTGCCATCAGGGCCTGCCCTGATGGCACAACTGCTCGAAGCGGTGGCGGGCATACCACCAGGCCAGGGTGCCCGCCGCCAGATTGGCCACGAGAATTCCCAGATAGATCCCCTGCTCCCCTCCCAGTTTCGCCCCCAGCCAGGCCCCTGGCAGCAAGAAGACAAACAGCCGCAACCCGTTGAACAGGAAAGAGACGCTGGAAGCCCTCACGCCATTCAAGGCGGACGCGAGCAGCATCACCATGCCCTGAAAGCCGTAACCGATGGGCACCAGGTGCAGATAGAGCACGATGAGGCGCACCACCTGCGGATGGCTGCTGAACAGCTCGGCGATGAAGGGGGCCAGCAGCCAGGTCAGTGCGTATACCGCCAGCTGGAACAGCAGGGCAAAGCGCATGCAAAACTGCAGCGCCGCCTTGGCACGGGCCGGGTTGCCCGCCCCGCAGTTCTGCGAGATGAAGGGGGCCAGCACGGAGGAGAGCGCCATCATCACAATAAGCAGCAGAGCCTCCACTCTCGATGCGGCGCCGTAAGCAGCCACCACTTCCGTTCCCAGTCCGGCGAAGATGGTCATCAGCACGGCGTTGGCCAGCGGATTGAGCATGTTGGTAAAGGAGGCGGGCACCGCCACGTGCAGCAGGGCGCGCCAGTGGGCCAGCAACTGCGGGCGCGGGGAGAGGCGCCAGCGCAGCAGTCCTTCCCGGTGACGCAATATATAGAGGCTGACCAGCATGGCCATCAGCCAGGAGAGGGAGGTGGCGATGGCGGCGCCGCGGATCCCCCATGCGGGGAAGGGGCCTATGCCGAAGATGAGCAGGGGATCCAGCACGCCGTTGACCAGCCCGGCCACCGTCATCACCAGGCTGGGGGTCTTGGTATCGCCGGTGGCCCGGATGGCGGCATTGCCCACCATGGGCAGCACCAGCATGGGGACGGTCAGATACCAGATCAGCATGTAGTCGTAGATGAGGGCGATCAGCTCATCGCTGGCGCCGAGCAACCGAAACAGCGGGTGTATGGTCAGCGCCCCCGCCAGGGCGATGAGGGTGACCAGCAGCACGGCCAGAAACAGGTTGTCGGTGGTGATGCGGGCGGCTTCATCATGCTTGCCCTGGCCGAGCGCATGACCCATCACCGCAGAGAGGCCAGCCCCCAGCCCCATTGCCAGCGAGGTGACCACGAAGGTTACCGGAAAGGTGAAGCTGATGGCGGCCAGCGCCTGGGTGCCCAGCATGCCGATGAAGAAGGTGTCGACCAGGTTGAAGGCGAGAATGGCGACGATGCCGAGGATCATCGGGCCCGTCATGCGCAGCAATACGGACGTCATGGGGGCAGTCAGCAGGGGATTGGGTCGGGTCACGGGCTTGTCTCTGTACGTCTGGCGGAGTTCTGGCTGCGGGCAGCACAAACCGGTTTCCTGACCGGGACTTCGGGAGATCCATCGAAGACGTTCATAGTACGTGAAAATATTTTTTTTGTATTTGCCCTTGAAGGGTTAACAAACGTGCCCCACATCGGAGACATATCTAATTTGGCCAGGAATGGCCATTCCTCAAAGCAACACAGAGACTCATTTTGGGAGAGTTATCGATGAAAATTCGTCCACTGCACGACCGCGTCATCATCAAGCGCATCGAAGCTGAAGCCAAATCCGCTGGCGGCATTGTCTTGACTGGTACTGCGGCCCAGAAGTCCACCCGTGGTGAAGTTCTTGCCGTGGGGACTGGCCGAATTCTGGATAATGGCGATGTCAAAGCCCTCGCCGTCAAGGTTGGTGACAAGGTGATCTTCAACGAAGGCTACGGTGTGAAGACCGAGAAGCTGGATGGTCAGGACGTACTGATCCTGTCTGAAACCGACATCCTGGCGATTGTCGAAGAGTAATCCACCCTTTCCCCCTGCGAATTGATTGAAGGATTGAAGAAATGGCAGCTAAAGAAGTCAAGTTTGGCAACGAAGCACGCAGCAAGATGCTGGAAGGCGTAAACATCCTGGCCGATGCCGTCAAGGTGACCCTGGGCCCGAAAGGCCGCAACGTGGTACTGGACAAGTCCTTCGGCGCACCAACCATCACCAAGGACGGTGTCTCCGTTGCACGCGAAATCGAGCTGGAAGACAAGTTCATGAACATGGGCGCCCAGATGGTCAAGGAAGTTGCTTCCAAGGCCAATGACGCCGCCGGTGACGGTACCACTACCGCTACCGTACTGGCTCAAGCCATCGTCAACGAAGGCCTGAAGGCCGTTGCCGCTGGCATGAACCCGATGGATCTGAAGCGTGGTATCGACAAGGCCGTCGTGGCAGCCGTTGCCGAGCTGCAAGCGCTGTCCCAGCCGTGTGCCGACAACAATGCCATCGCTCAGGTCGGCACCATCTCCGCCAACTCCGACGAGAAAGTCGGCAAGCTGATTGCCGAAGCCATGGATAAAGTAGGTCGTGACGGCGTCATCACCGTTGAAGACGGCCAGGGTCTGGACGACGAGCTGGCCGTGGTAGAAGGCATGCAGTTCGACCGTGGCTACCTCTCCCCGTACTTCGTCAACAAGCCGGAAACCGGTGCCGTTGAGCTGGACGATCCCTTCATCCTGCTGGTTGACAAGAAAGTCTCCAACATCCGTGAAATGCTGCCGGTGCTGGAAGGCGTAGCCAAAGCGGGCAAACCGCTGATCATCGTAGCCGAAGACGTAGAAGGCGAAGCGCTGGCGACTCTGGTGGTCAACACCATGCGTGGCATCGTGAAAGTGGCTGCCGTCAAGGCGCCTGGCTTCGGTGACCGTCGCAAGGCCATGCTGCAGGATATCGCCATCCTGACCGGTGGTACCGTGATCTCCGAAGAAGTGGGCATGGAGCTGGAAAAAGCGACCCTGGAAGACCTGGGCCGTGCCAAGCGCATCGTCATCACCAAAGAGAACACCACCATCATCGATGGCGTGGGTGATGCATCCCTGATCGAGAGCCGTGTGGCCCAGATCCGTCAGCAGATCGAAGAGACCTCTTCCGATTACGACCGCGAGAAGCTGCAAGAGCGCGTAGCCAAACTGGCTGGCGGTGTTGCGGTGATCAAGGTTGGCGCTGCCACCGAAGTTGAAATGAAAGAGAAGAAAGCCCGGGTTGACGACGCCCTGCACGCGACTCGCGCCGCAGTAGAAGAGGGTGTGGTTGCGGGTGGTGGTGTTGCGCTGGTGCGTGTGGCCGCCAAACTGGCTGGCCTGCGTGGCGACAACGAAGACCAGAACGTGGGTATCAAGGTCGCTCTGCGCGCCATGGAAGCTCCGCTGCGCCAGATCGTCATCAACGCCGGTGAAGAGGCCTCCGTCATCGCCAACGCGGTGAAGAACGGTGAAGGTAACTTCGGTTACAACGCCTACACCGAACAGTACGGTGACATGCTGGCCATGGGTATCCTGGATCCGACCAAGGTGACCCGTTCTGCCCTGCAGTTCGCCTCTTCCATCGCCGGCCTGATGATCACCACCGAGTGCATGATCTCCGAGCTGCCGAAGAAAGATGCCCCTGCCATGCCTGACATGGGCGGCATGGGCGGCATGGGCATGATGTAATTCAGCCCTGGTTATCAAACGGCTCGCTTTTGCGGGCCGTTTTTTTTATGGCGACTAAACTGAGTCTATTGTCAGTGACTTAATCAGAGGTGAGTATGCGTGTACTGGGTTTGATTCCATTACTGTTTTCTCTGGCCATGCCGGTGATGGCACTTGAGGCGCCACAGGGTCCCGTCATTTTGAAGGTGACCGGCAATGTGCTGCCGGCCGAAGCGACGGAGGGAGTGGTCTCCTTCGATCTCGCCATGCTCAAGGCCCTGCCGCAGCATGAGATAGTGACCAGCAATCCCTGGGTCGACAAACCACACAAATATGTGGGGCCCAAGCTGGCCGATGTCTTGGCTGCCGTCGGTGCGGATGGCAAGGCGATCACCTTGACGGCCTTGAACAGTTTTCAGATCAGGATCAACTGGGATAAGGTCAGGCAATACGACCCGATTCTGGCCTGGCAAGATGACGGGGTCACCATGCGGGTACGGAATAAGGGACCGCTTTGGTTTATCCTACCGCTGGATCAGTATCCCGAGCTGAAACGCTCGGAGTTTACCGACATGATGATTTGGCAACTGAATGCCATTGATATTCAGCATTGATGTAGTGGCTTGCGGGAGTACGAGTGAAAGCAAAGACCAAGGCGTGGCCTTTACTCATCGTTCTTTACCTATCCATCCTGTTGTTTACGGGAAGCACCCTCTATTGCCTCGCGCAGATACAGAATGCGACCCGAGTGATGGAGAGGTACACCTATGACGTCTCCTGGGCCCTGATGCAGTTGCAACTGGAGTTGGGGCGTTTCCTCAACTCCGTCGAGATCTACCATTATGGCGGCATCGATCACGATACCCTGATGCTGCGCTATGACATCCTGTGGAGCCGGACCCCCATCCTGCTCAGTGGCCAGTTGCGTCAGAGCATGAAGGACAAGCAGAAGACCTTGCGGCTGGTGCAGTTGATCGAAAGCAATATCCGCGAGATGGAGCCCAATATCACCAATCTGAAGGCGGGGACACCCGATTATCAGCAGATATTGATGCGCCTGGTTCCTCTGCAGGAGCCACTCTCCTATTCTCTCGCCTCCGTGATGCAGAAGAACATCAACGTCTATTCAGGCAATGACAAACGCTTTGGCCAACTGCGTAATGCGCTGCTGTTCATGGTGTCAGGGCTGGTGTTGTCGGTGATGCTGCTGAGTGCTCTGCTGATCCGCGAGGCCCGCCGCCATTTCAGGGCGGCGCGGATCGATCCCCTGACTGGATTGTCCAACCGGTTGGCATTGCTGGAGAAAATGGAGTCCTACGCTACCAAGGAGACGCCGTTTGGTCTGGTACTGGTGGACATCAACGATTTTCGCGATATCAACAGCAAGTTCGGCTACAACACCGGCGACTTTCTGCTGCAGGAGCTGGCAAAGCGAATGCGCAGTTTGTGTGAGAACGGTGAGTGGGTGGCGCGGCTGGGCGGCGATCAGTTTGCCATGATCCAGCGTGAAAGCAGTGACCTGCGTCAGGTGAGGGAGCTAGTGGCCCGCCTGCTGCATGCGCTCAAGCAGGACATCATCATCGACAACTACCCGTTCCGCCTAGAGGTGGGCATCGGCATCGCCTTCTTCCCGATGGACAGCAAGCAGACTCAGGAGCTGCTCAGTCGGGCCGAGCAGGCCTTGTTTCACAGCCGCAAGACTCATGTGCCATACGTCATCTATGACAACTCGTTGCTCAATGAAACAGCGCGCCGCAAGCATTTGGCAAGCGACATGATCATGGCGCTCGAGCACAATGCACTCGAGCTCTATTACCAGCCCATCGTCAACCTCGAGAGTGGCCGTTGCGAGGCGGTGGAAGCCTTGCTGCGCTGGCGTCACCCTGAGTTGGGTTTCATTCCACCCAACGAGGTGATCCAGGTTGCCGAGGAGTTCCAGCTGGCCGAGAAGCTGGGCAGCTGGGTATTGAATACGGCCTGCGAGCAGCTCTATCAGTGGCAGCAACTGGGTTTGGTTGATTTGCAGATGTGCGTGAATATCTCGCCCGGCATGTATCAGCGCAATCTGTTGAAGCTGGTTGCCAAGGCCTTGATGGACCATCATATCCCGGCCGCCAGCCTGGTGCTGGAGGTGACGGAAGACACCACCATGCGGGAGGTGAAAAACTCCCTGCAACTGATGCAGGATCTCAATCAGCAGGGGGTACAGCTGGCACTGGATGACTTTGGTACCGGCTACTCCTCGCTCAGCTATCTGCAGAAGCTGCCGGTCAGCAAGGTGAAGATCGATCGCTCCTTCATCCAGGGGATCGATACGTCCATCGAGGCATCCGAGCTGGTCGCCAACATCTGCCGGATGGGTTCCATGCTGGGCAAGAGTCTGGTGTGTGAAGGGATAGAAACTCAGGCTCAGCTCGACGTGTTGTGCACCCTCACGGATATTCATCTCTATGGTCAGGGCTATCTGTTCAGCCGTCCAGAACAGGCAGAGAAGGTTTATCAAACCCTGCTGGAGATGGAAGAGGAGTGGCTGGAGCGACGCCAACCCGACAAGGCGTATTTAATTTAGCCAAAATGGCTCATGCTTGGTCCAAGATGGCCGATAGTCTTAAAGCAGGGAGGTACACCATGGATATATCTAGTTCTGCATCTGCGTCATTTGGTTCTGCATTGATGACGGCCAGCCTGGCCAAGAAACAACAGACCCAAGAAGGTGAATCTGCATTGAAACTGCTGCAAACAGCAGCTCAATCAGCACCGGTTGCACCGACATCGGCCAACGCTTCTCTGGGAAGTAACATCGATATTCGCGTCTGACCCTAACGAAAAAGCCCCCATCCAGTCGATGGGGGCTTTTTTATGTCTGCGATATTGCGATGTCTATCTTGGCTCAGACCGGAAAAGGGGCTGGCGCCTCGAAGGTCATCTGCTCGCCGCTGCGGGGGTGGCTGATGGTCAGGCTGGCCGCATGCAGGTAGAGATGGGGGGCTGCCGCCAGCGCATCCGGATGGGCGTAGAGGTTGTCACCCAGAATGGGGTGTCCCAGCTCCAGCATGTGGACGCGCAGCTGGTGCGAGCGACCTGTGATGGGAGTCAGTTTGATCAGGCTGTTGCCGTTCTCCACCTTCAATTTTTCCCACAGGGTCAGGGCGTGACGCCCCTCTTCGTGGTCAACCTTCTGCTTCGGGCGGTTGGGCCAGTCGACGCAGAGCGGCAGGTCGACTTGACCCGACTCTGCCTGCGGCTCGCCCCACACCCAGGCGAGGTAGTGCTTCTCTGTCTCCCGCTCGCGAAATTGCCGACTCAGCTCCCGATGGGAATTGGGATTGAGGGGAATGACAATGACGCCAGTGGTGGACATGTCGAGGCGATGAGCCGCCGCTGCCTTGGGATGCTGCTGTTTTACCCGATGCAGGACGCTGTCTTCATTCTCGGGGCCGCGCCCGGGCACGCTCAGCAGGCCAGTGGGCTTGTTGACCACCATGATGTCCTTGTCCTTGAACAGGATATCGAGCCAGGGTTCCAGAGGCGGTGAGTATTCAAACATAAATGTCTCGCATCAGAAGGTGGGGGCAAGCCCCCATCAGTTATGAGTAACCACAATCATAAAGGGCATGGCATCCAGCATGAGCCGGTCATGTCTCTTCAGTATCGCGTCAGTTATGGGTGACCACGATAAAGCGGATGGCATCCAGCTTGAGTTGGGTCTGATCGATCAGGTGGTGCAATTCTGCCTGCAGATTGCGCAGATAATCCAGTTCGCTGTCGCGCACGTTCGGGTTGACCGCCTTGAGCGCTTCCAGCCTGTCCAGATCCTGCTGCAGGGTCTGCGCCATCTGGGCGCGGGCCTTGTCGACAATCCCGCCTTTCAGCTCTTCGGCAATGGCCTGGCCCTTGCCAATCAGACCGTGGATCACTGGTTGGGACGCGGTGACCAGCTTGCTGCCGAGGTGGCGATTGACCGGCGTCAGCTGGCGGTTGAAGGCATCGAACGCCACTTTTTCGCCCAGATTCTGGCCGTTCTTGTCCATCAGCAGACGGATCGGCGTTGGCGGCATGAAGCGGTAGAGCTGGGGATGGGCTGCAGACTCGGCAACGAAGATCAGCTCAAGCAGGATGGAGCCGATAGGCAGCGCCTTGTTCTTGAGCAGGGCGACCGAGGTCGCACCGATTTCGGAGCCGAGGATCAGGTCGATACCGCCACGCATCATGGGGTGATCCCATGAGAGCAGCGCCATGTCATCCCGCGACAGCGCGGTGTTGCGATCGAAGGTGATGGTCATGCCATCTTGCGGCAGGCCCGGGAAGCTGGAGACCAGCATGTGATCCCCCGGGGTCAGCACCAGCGCGTTCTCGCCACGGTCATCCTGATTGACGCCGATCTCGTCGAACATCTTGAGGGCGAAGGAGATCATGCCGGTGTCGTCATCTTCGGCGGCCAGCTTGTCGACCAGCTGCTGGGCGGCGGCGCCACCGCTGGAGTGGATCTCCAGCAGGCGATCGCGACCCTGTTCCAGCCGGGCCTTGAGCGGCTCGTGCAGTTCGCGAGTCTTGACCAGCAGGGCATCGAGGGGGGCCTGATCGCCTGTGTTGGCGGCCAGCAGCTCGAACAGCTCGTCACGTACCGCTTCGAATACCGGACGGGCCGTCGGGCAGGTCTGCTCGAATGCATCCAGACCATCGTGATACCAGAGCTGCAGGGCGCGCTGGGCGGTCCCTTCCAGGTAGGGCACGTGGATTTCGACGGTATTCTGCTGACCGATACGATCCAGTCGGCCGATACGCTGTTCCAGCAGATCCGGGTTGAGCGGCAGATCGAACAGCACCAGATGGCTGGCAAACTGGAAGTTACGCCCTTCTGAGCCGATCTCGGAGCAGAGCAGCACCTGAGCGCCTCCCTCAGCTTGAGCGAAATAGGCGGAGGCCTTGTCCCGCTCGAGGATAGACATCCCTTCGTGGAACACGGCACCACGGATCCCTTCACGGGTACGCAGCGCCTCTTCCAGCGCGATGGCGGTCGCCGCTTCGGAGCAGATCACCAGCACCTTCTGCTGGCGGGCAGAGAGCAGCAGTTCCAACAACCATTCGACGCGCGGGTCGAACTGGGTCCAGGTCGCGTTGTCGCCTTCGAATTGCTGGAAGATCTTCTCGGGATAGAGGTAGCGCAGGGCACGGGTCTGCAGATCGCCGCCATTGCCACCCATCATGCCCATCACCTTGATGGCGGTCTTGTACTGCTCCGGCAGCGGCATGGGGTAGACGTTGAGGTGGCGTTCCGGGAAGCCCTGAATATTGGCGCGGCTGTTACGAAACAGCACCCGGCCGGTGCCATGTTGATCCAGCAGCTTGGCGACCGCCTGCTGACGGGCGGCGGCATCACTCAGATCCAGCCCTTTCAGCTGGGTGGCCAGGATCTGCCTGGCTTCATCGCTCAGAGTCTCGCCATCCAGCAGTTCTTGCGCCGCGCTGGCGACCTGACCGTAGGCTTGCTCCTCGGCGAGGAAGGCCTCGTAGTCGTAGAAACGCTCCGGGTCGAGCAGGCGCAGACGGGCAAAGTGGCTCTGGTGGCCCAGCTGATCCGGGGTCGCGGTCAGCAGCAGCACGCCCGGCACCTGTTCGGCCAGCGCTTCCACCATTTCGTAGGCACGGCTAGGCGCTTCCTCACTCCACTCCAGATGATGGGCTTCGTCGACAACCAGCAGATCCCACTCGGCTTCCAGCACCTGTTCGAAGCGACGACGCTTCTTGCGCAGGAAGTCGAGGCTGCAGATCACCAGTTGTTCGGTCTCGAAGGGGTTCTCCGCATCGGCGAAGGCCTCGATGCAGCGCTCCTCGTCAAACAGGGAGAAGTGCAGGTTGAAGCGGCGCAGCATTTCAACCAGCCACTGATGCTGGAGAGTCTCGGGCAGCAGGATCAGCACCCGATGGGCGCGGCCGGAGAGCAGCTGCTGGTGAATGATCATGCCCGCTTCAATGGTCTTGCCCAGACCCACCTCATCGGCCAGCAATACGCGTGGAGCGTAGCGGTGACCCACTTCATGGGCAATATAGAGCTGGTGCGGGATCAGGCTGACCCGGCCACCGGCCAGACCGCGAGTCGGGTTGCGGCGACGTTGGTGCTGGTTGATCAACGCCTCGTAGCGCAGGGTGAAGCGGGACATCCGATCGATCTGGCCGGCGAACAGGCGATCCTGCGGCTTGTTGAACTTGATGAAGTTGTTGAGAAACACTTCCTTGAGGGCAACGGGCTCATCATTGTCGGTACGCACACCGACATATATAAGCAGGCCGTCTTTCTCCTGCACTTCTTCGACCGTCATGGTCCAGTCTTCGTGACTGGCTATCTGATCGCCCACATTGAAGCTGACCCGGGTCACCGGCGCTTCTTCTTTGGCATACATGCGGTTTTCACCGGTAGCCGGAAACAACAGGGTAACCATGCGTCCTTCAACAGCAACGACAGTCCCCAACCCCAGATCCGTCTCTGTATCACTAATCCAACGCTGGCCAAGTGCAAAAGGCATTAAACTCTCCAAAGCCCAAGAGTGTGTGAATCGCAAAGGGGCGCTATGTTACCCGAAGGCGTGAGCGCGATCACCATGGATATAGAGGTGGCAGGCGTCATTCATCGGGTGGGGCGAACCGACGTGCTCACCTATGGCTAAAGATAGAGGGGTGTTGCTATATAAAGGCAGACTTGCTGAATAAGTCATCTATTTGGGTGATTGTTGAACGGTTGAACTGATTTCTCGAATTTAATTCGAAAACCCTCTTGCAAGCGTGATCCAGATCCCTATAATGCGCCTCCATCGACACGGCAAGCGGCAACGCAAACAACCGGGTCGGTAGCCTCGAAAAGCCTTTGCAAATAAGGCTTGACTCGAGAAGGCGGTTGAGTAGA
>NZ_JBGLRI010000014.1:0-118339 GCF_041403025.1 Aeromonas sp. S5(2024)
TCGAAAGTCAAGCGATTGTTTTCGCTTTTCTTTCGGCGCCCACTTCGCAAGGAAGCTGGCTCATCAGGTTGGCGTGTTCCGCCGTGCTGGTAGGGGCGCATTATAGGGAGCCGCGCCGCGATGACAAGGGCTTTTTGCAAAAATGCGTTCGTTTGCTGAAAAAGCAGGCTGAAGCCTCTAAAACAAGGGCTTCAGCCTGCTTTCACGCCGCTTTTTTGCTCAATTCTTCGCTTTGCGCCTGGATATAGTTGACCCAGCTGGTCGCCCGCTGCTGCCAGTTATCCTGCTGCTGCAGTTCACGGGCCAGCTCCAGCGCCTGGGTATACTGCTCTTTATTGAGATGTGCCTGCACCAGCAGCGCCTTGGCGCGATTACCTTGCTCGCCTTTCACCGACTTGATGGCGGCGAGCTGGGTCATGGCCGCATCCGTTCTGCCTTGTTGCAACAGCAGCTCGGCGGCACGCATGGCCGCCTTGGGATGGGCATGCTCGCGGGCGAGCAGCTGCCAGCTGTCGACGGCCTTCGGCCACTCGCGCGCGCCTTCCCACAATTGAGCCAGCAGTTGGCGATTGTCGGCGCTCTGTTTCATCTGTCCCTTTGCCATGGCCGTTTCCAGCAGACGGGCACCGCGATAGGGCAGTCCCTGCCAGGCATAAAGACGGATCAGCTGGTTGCGGGTGGCGGCATCATCCATCAGCTTCCTGTCGATGGCGGTTTGCAGCAGCGCCAACGCCTGATCGCCGCGCTTGGCGGAGAGGTTGAGCGACACCGCCTGCTGCCACCACTTGCTCTCTGCCGGCTCGTGGCGGATCAGCTCTGCGGCCTGATCGGCCGCCACACCGTAGCGCTGCAGCGCGGTGAGGGCCGAGAGGCGGATGATCGCAGCCTGCTTCTGCCAGCTCTGCTTCAACAGCTGTTCACTCTGGCTGGCCGCCTCACCATACTGCTTGTTGTGGTAATAGAGGCCGGCCAGACGCAGGCGCAAGGCATCGTCAGCCTTGATGGCCAAAGCGGCCTTGTAGCTGGCGATGGCGCCGGCCCAGTTGGATTGCTGGGCCTGGATATCCCCACGCAGCCGCAGCAGTTGCAGCTGTTGTTGCTCGGGCCACTCTTTATAGGCAAGGGCCTGTTCGACGTAGCGGCTCGCCTGGGTGGTCTGCTGCAGATTGGCTGCCAGCGAGGCTTGCAGCTGCGCCAGCCAGGCACGCTCGGCATCGCTATTTGGTTTGAGGCCAGATGCCTTGCTCTGGGCTTGTTGCCACTGGCCGGACTGATAGAGCTTCATCACGGGCTCCAGCTGGCGGGAGAAATGAGGGCTCACCTCCATCGCCAGACAGGCTTGGCTGACCAGGGCCAGCACACAGATCCAGATCCGCAACATAGTTATGACTCCAGTTTGAATTTGAGCGTGATGACTTGCACCAGCTTGTCGGTGGCGCCCGGTCTCGGCTGGTAGCGCCACTTGTTGATCGCCTGAATGGCCGCCCGCTCGAACTGGCGCTTCGGCTTGGCCTCGACCACTTCCACATCCTGCACCCGGCCGTCGGCATCGACGCTGAAACGCAAGGTCACCGACCCTTCGATACCGGCCTGCTGGGCCCGATAGGGATAGACAGGCTCGATCCGTTGCAACGGCATCAACATGTCACCGGCGCCAATCCCGGCCCCCTGTTGCTGGCCATGGAAGTTGCCGCTCGCAACCGGGCTAGGGCTGGTCGCAACACCAGGGGCATAGACCTGCACCGCGCTGAGGCTGGAGACCAGATCCAGGCTCGGCTGCACCGAGGGCAGCGGGGCCGCCGCAGGCATAGGCAGCGGCGTCGAAGCCAGCGCGGCAGGCGGCTCCGGCAAGGGTTCCGGCTCCTGGGGTACCGGACGCTCGCGCACCTGCACCTCGGTCACCTCGTTCTGCATGTTGATGACGATGGATTTCTGCTCGGCGCTCGCCTTCTCCCCTCTGGGCGGCTCCACCAGGGTGGCCATGAACAGCAGGATCCCCAGACTGAGGGCAATCCCCAGTCCCAGGCTCATCAGCTTGTATTTCATTTCGGTGCCACCGCCACGGCGATGTTGGCGATGCCTGCCGCCTTGGCTTCATCCATCACCCGCACCACCTTGCCGTGGGGCACCCGCTCGTCGGCCTGGATCACCAGGCTGGCCTCGGGCTGTTCCGCCAGCAGGCGGGCGACGCTGGCCTGCACCCGCTCCACGTCGATCTGCTTGCGGTCGAGGAAGATCTGCCCCTGGGCGCCGATCGCCAGCATGATGCTGGAGGACTTCTGCGCCTTGGCCTGACTGGCCTGGGGCCTGTGCACCTCGAGCCCGGCTTCGCGCACGAAGGAGGTGGTGACAATAAAGAAGATCAGCATGATGAACACGATATCCAGCATGGGGGTCATGTCGATCTGCACTTCGTCACGCTGGCGTTTGGATTGCCGTCTCATTGCATTACCTTCTCTTCTCGCAGGCCGTCCCGGGTCTTGGCCAGCGCACGCTTGGCCTGGCTCTCGAGCCGGCTGAGTAACAACACGCCGGAGAGCGCGACCACCATGCCAGCCATGGTGGGGATGGTGGCACGGGAGATCCCGCCCGCCATGCTCTCCGGGTTAAAACGGTTGGCCGCGGCCAACGCATCGAATACGCCTATCATGCCGGTCACGGTACCCAGCAGCCCCAGCATGGGGCAGAGCACCACCAGGGTGCGGATGAAGATCAGATGACGATTGAGCTCCAGCTCGGCCTCGGCCAGCCAGCGCCCGCGGATCGCCCGCGCGTGCCAGCTGTGGCGCTCGCTGCGGGCCTGCCAGCGGCCAAGCAGCTGGCGCTGCAGCGGGGCAAACCCCAGGTTGAGGTAGAGCAGCCGCTCGATCATCAGAATCCACATCAGCACCAGCAGGGCCAGAATGACCCAGAGCACCGGGCCGCCACGGCCCATGAAGCTCTGCAGCTGTTGCCAGATGTCGAGCATCATGCCGCCCGCTCCATCCCGTCACGGTTGCTTTCGGCCCGCTCGGCCAGAATCCCGGCCACCTGCTGCTCCAGTACGTTGGAGAGTTCGGTGAAGCGGGATTGCAGCAGGCTGTGGGCCAGGATCAGCGGAATGGCCGCTACCAGACCCTGTACCGTGGTGACCAGCGCCATGGAGATGCCGCCCGCCATGATCTTGGGATCGCCGGTTCCGAACTGGGTGATGGCCTGGAAGGTGCCGATCATCCCGGTCACGGTGCCGAGCAGACCCAGCATGGGGGCGATGGCCGCGATCACCTTGACCATGCCGATGCCGCGCTCCATGCGAGGGGTCTCCTGCAGGATCGCCTCATCGAGACGCAGTTCGAGGGTCTCCATGCTCAGCTCGGGATGCTTGTCAGCCACCGTCAGCACCCGACCGAGGGCGTTGTCGGCATGATATTCACCGCTCTTGAGCTGGCGACGAACCCGACCCAGCTCACGGGAGAGGCTCCACAGCCTTACCCCGGCGATCCCCAGGCCGATGGCGGCCAGCAGCACGATAATGGCGCCGACCTGGCCGCCCTGCTGGACTTGCTGCCAGAAGGTGGGGGCCTGCGCCAGCATCTCCAGCAGAGTGCCGTGGGAGGGATCCAGCGGCAGTGCTTCTCCCTCCTGACCCTGATAGGCGGCCGCCGTGGAGAGTACGCTGCCGGGCAGACCCAGCACCGGGCTCAGGCCTTCGGCAGTGGGTTGCAGGAAGCCTGCACTCCCCAGCAGGGCGAAGCTGCCGACCCGGGTCAGCGACTGCTCGCTGGCAGCCCCCTGGGCATCGAGCACCTTGCCGGTGAACCGGGCAACCCGGCCCGATTCGCGGATCTCTTGCAGCAGGGTGGCGGGCAGCAGGGCGAGGGCGGCGCGATCCGGCACCTGCTTCTCCTGCGCCATGGCCTTGAGCGGGGCGAGGCGCTCCGGGTACTGGCCCTCGACGGCGGATTCGCTCAGCAGCTTGACCGCATCGCTGGCCCCCTGACGGGTCACCGCGAAGATCTCGTTCATGTCGCCGGAGGCCTGCTCCCACTGGGCATTGAGCTCCACCAGCTGCTTCTCGTTGCCGGCAAACTCGGCCGCCAGCTGCTTGCTGAGGCTCTGGGCCGCGGCCAGTTTGGCACGGGCGCTGTTCAGCTCTTTGGAGACAGACGCCAGGTCCTGCTGGGCCTGCTGCTCACGAGCCTGCTCCTGCTGCTGCCAGGCTTCATCGGCAACCGCGGCAGTAGTACCCAGAGAGAGGGCGATGGCGAGGGGGAACCACTTCATGGTGACGCTCATGACTGGGCCTCCTGACCACGGCTGACGGAAAGGGGGACATTCAACAACTGGGGGACCTTCTTGTCGGCAGCCATCTCCAGCGCCTCGGCGATGGGAGAGAGCCACTGGCTGTCGAGAGCCTGCCACTGCTTGCTCTGCGCAGACCAGCGCCACGCCTGGGAGCGATCAGCGGTCATCGCCAGCAGGGAGACCCGGCCCACCGCCAGCACGTCGACCCGGCGCGGTGCGCCATCCAGCGCCAGCTCGGCAGAGTAGCTATCCAACCGGCTGCCGTATTCGGCTTCAATCTGGTAGGCCTGCAGCAGCTGGCGGAACTTCTCCGCCTCGCTCACATCGGCTCGGGCCAGGGTCGCTTTCAACTGTTCAACCCGCGCGAGGCGATCTTCCTTACGCAGCGGCATGTCGTTTTGTACCAGCTGCTCCAGATCGGCCTGCATCTGCAGCATCAGCGGGATCAGGCCCTGCCGGGTCTCCTGTACCGCCTCCAGCTGCTGACTCAGTTTGCCCAGCTCATTTTGCTGATCGGCCACCAGAGACTGCATGTAGCGGTTGTAGGCTTCCAGATCACGCAGTTGCAGCTGGGCATTTTGCAGCTCCAGCCGGGCGGCAACGGCCGCATCGGCGGCTTTTTCCACGCGCTGCTGGGAGGCTTTCCCGGCGGCGATGCTGTTTTTCAGTGCCGGTGCGACCAGCTCGTCGGCGCCAGCAGCGAAGTGGACTGACAGTGGCAACAAGGCCAAACCCCAAAACTTATTCATGATATAAATCTTAACAATGATAACTATTCTCATTGTCTCAAAGAGTGGGGGCAGTGGCAATCAGATGATTTTGTTGGCCTTCGGCCGAAAAAACAGGATAATTTTTAAGCAAGCACGGGAGTCACTGGCGTTGGTTCTCACCACACCAAATTAATAAATAAAAAATATCTTTTCGATCAATGTGATAGAGATCGAAAAAGGAGAAGTTCATGTTCAACGATGCGATCTGGGAACACATCGATCGGTTCACCAAGGCCAAGAAGACCAGCGACATCCAGCAGCAGCTGGAGCGCTTCAGTCACCAGATGGGCTTTGATTACTTCCGTTTGCTGATTATTTTCCCCATCAGCATGCAGAAATCCCATGTGGCGTTGTTCAACAACTGCCCCACCAGCTGGTTCGATGCCTATTCAGAGCGGCACTACCTGACCCAGGATCCGGTCGTCTTCCTGGGACTGAAGCAGACCCAGCCCATCTTCTGGAACAAGCTCGACTGCGACTCTCCCTGGCTGCCCAGCGCCAGCCGGGAGGTGATGAACCTGGCCGCCGACTTCGGGGTGAGAAACGGTGTCTCCTTCCCGCTGCACACGCCGCAGGGGGAACACGGCATCCTCTCCTTCATCAGCAAGGAGAAGTCCAATTCCGATCTGATGTTTGAAAACGTTCCCTTGCTGTCGTTCTGCGCCAGCTACATCTTCAACTCGGCGCTGCAGCTGATAAAGAGCAGGCCGGATCTGATGAAGTACCTGACCGAGCTGTCGGATCGGGAGAAGGAGTGCCTGTTCTGGGCCAGCGAGGGCAAGACCTCCTGGGAGATCGCCACCATCCTCGGCATCAGCGAGCGGACCGTGAACTTCCACCTCAATCAGGTCACCAACAAGACCGACTCGAAGAACCGCAACCAGGCGATCGCCAAGAGCATCTCCAGCGGCATCATAGTGCCCTCGCTGGACGACGTGACCATCACCAACCTGCGGCTGTCATAACGGCCACCGAGCCAGACAAACAAAAAGAGCCGCAATGCGGCTCTTTTTCATTTCCGGCGACGGCTTATTCCACGGTCACGGATTTTGCCAGGTTGCGCGGCTGATCCACGTCGGTGCCCTTGATGAGGGCAACGTGGTAGGAGAGCAGCTGCAACGGCACGGTATAGACGATCGGCGCGATCATCTCTTCCACGTGGTTCAGGCTCATCACCCGCATGGTCTCGTCGCTCTTGAAGCCGGCATCGGCATCGGCGAACACGTAGAGGATACCCCCACGGGCGCGCACCTCTTCCACGTTGGACTTGAGCTTCTCCAGCAGATCGTTGTTCGGCGCCACGACGATGATGGGCATCTCGGCATCGATCAGCGCCAGCGGGCCGTGCTTGAGCTCACCAGCGGCATAGGCCTCGGCGTGGATGTAGGAGATCTCTTTGAGCTTCAGTGCCCCTTCCATGGCGATGGGGTACTGGCTGCCACGGCCGAGGAACAGGCTGTGGTGCTTGTCGGCAAACTCTTCGGCCAGGGCTTCGATATCCTTGGCCAGCGCCAAGCTCTCTTTAATACGCAGCGGTAGGGCTTGCAGCGCCTTGACCAGTTCGGCCTCGGCGGCGGCACTCAAGTTGCCACGGCAGTGACCGACCGAGGCCACCAGCATCAGCAGACCGGCCAGCTGGGTGGTGAACGCCTTGGTGGAGGCCACTCCGATTTCTGCCCCCGCACGGGTCATAAAGGCCAGATCCGATTCACGCACCAGGGAGGAGCCCGGCACGTTGCAGATGGCCAGCGAGCTCATGTAGCCGGACTCCTTGGCCAACCGCAGGGCGGCCAGGGTGTCGGCGGTCTCGCCGCTCTGGGAGAGGGTCACCAGCAGGCTGTTGGGACGTACCACCGACTTGCGGTAGCGGAATTCGGAGGCGATCTCCACGTCGCAGGAGACGCCGGCGATCTCTTCAAACCAGTAGCGTGCCACCATGCCGGAGTTGTAGGAGGTGCCGCAGGCGACGATCTGGACGTGCTCGACCTTGTCGAAGATGGCGCGGGCGCCGTTGCCGAACGACTCGACTACCACGTGATCCGAACCCAGACGACCTTCCAGGGTATTGGTGATGGCCTTGGGCTGCTCGTAGATCTCTTTCAGCATGTAGTGACGGTATTCACCCTTGTCACCGGCATCGTGGGAGAGCTCGGACTCCAGCTCCTCGCGCACCACGGCCTCGCCGTGGGTATCAAAGATGTGTACGTCGCGGCGGGTCACTTCGGCCACGTCACCCTCTTCCAGGAAGATGAAGCGACGGGTCACCGGCAGCAGTGCCATCTGGTCGGAGGCGATGAAGTTCTCGCCGATGCCGCGGCCGATCACCAGGGGGGAGCCGGAGCGGGCTACCACCACGCGACTGTCGTCACGGCTGTCCATCACCACTGTGCCGTAGGCGCCGCGCAGCTGCTTCACCGCTACCTGCATGGCCGCCAGCAGGCTGGGGGCGGATTTCAGCTCGTGGTGCACCAGGTGGGCGATCACCTCGGTGTCGGTGTCGGAGCTGAACACATAGCCCAGCGCCTTGAGCTCTTCACGCAGCTCTTCGTGGTTTTCGATGATGCCGTTGTGCACCACCACGATATGCTCGGAGACGTGGGGGTGAGCGTTGCGCTCGGACGGCTCGCCATGGGTAGCCCAACGGGTGTGGGCAATGCCGGTACCACCGTGGACGGACTGCTCTTCCAGCGCCTTGGCCAGCTCGGCCACCTTGCCCAGCCGACGCACCCGCTGCAGCGGCTGGTTGGCGCTGAACACGGCCACACCGGCCGAATCGTAGCCACGGTATTCCAGACGGCGCAGGCCCTCTACCAGGATTTCAGCCACATCACGTTGGGCGACGGCCCCGACGATGCCACACATACACTTCTCCTTGAGACGTAAGACGTTAATTCGGTTGGATATTGGTTTGTTCAGGTCAAACGGCCACGGGGGCGCAAATCAGCTGGATCCCCCTGGCCTGGATCTGTTCTCTGGCCGCACTGGCCAGCCCCTCGTCGGTCACCAGGGTATGGATGCCGGACCAGGGCAGTTCGAGATTGGGGATCTTGCGGCCGATCTTCTCCGACTCCACCATGACGATGACCTCCCGCGACACTTCGGCCATGACCCGGGAGAGGCCCACCAGCTCGTTGAAGGTGGTGGTACCGCGTTCCGGGTCGATGCCGTCGGCACCGATAAACAGCTGGTCGAAGTCATAGGAGCGCAGCACCTGCTCCGCCACCTGCCCCTGGAAGGATTCGGAGTGGGGATCCCAGGTGCCGCCGGTCATCAGCAGGGTGGGTTCGTTTTCCAGCTCGCGCAGGGCGCCGGCCACGTTGAGGGAGTTGGTCATCACGATGAGGCCACGCTTGTTGCCCAGCATGGGGATCATGGCGCTGGTGGTACTGCCGCTGTCGATGATGACGCGATTGTGATCACGGATCCGTTCGGCGGCCGCACGGGCGATTGCCAGCTTTCGTTTCGAAACTTGCTCTGGATTGCTCTCCACCACCATCTCGGAGGGCAGGGGAACGGCACCGCCGTAACGGCGCAGCAGCAGGCCACCGGTCTCCAGCACCGCCAGATCTTTGCGGATGGTCACTTCGGAGGTGGCGAAGTGTTTGGCCAGGGCATCGACGCTCACTTCACCCTGCTCCTGCACCAGGCTCACTATGGTGTGACGGCGCTGCTGAGTATTACGTTTGGTCATCTTTAAGTTTCGATTCGAAAGAATGTCGAAATATTAATACCTTTTTTGAAAAAATCAAACGGCAAATAGGATCCGATTTGGTTCGATGCCAGAATGGGGCAGCTGATTTGCGACGAGGATGCCATGCAAAAACGAACCATCTGGCTGGTGGAAGATGAAGCCAGCATCGCCGACACCCTGATTTATGCGCTGCAGACCGACGGTTTCGAGGTGGAGTGGTTTTCCCTCGGCCAGCCGCTGCTGGCACGACTGGAACAGACGCGCCCCGACTTTCTGATCCTGGATGTGGGGCTGCCGGACATCAGCGGTTTCGAGTTGTGCAAGCAGGTTCGGGCACTGTGCGATACCCCGCTGATGTTTCTCACCGCCCGCAGCGAGGAGATAGACCGGCTGATCGGACTTGAGATCGGCGCCGACGACTATGTGGCCAAGCCCTTCTCGCCACGGGAGGTGTGCGCCCGGGTGCGGGTCATCCTGCGCCGCAGCCAACCGGCCACCCCCCCACCGAGCCAGTTGCTGGCCCTGGACGAGGAGCGGGCCCGCATCAGCTTTCACGGCCAGCCACTAGCGCTCACCCGTTACGAATACCTGCTGCTCAAGACCCTGATGCAGGCGCCGGGCCGGGTCTACTCCCGCCAGCAGCTGATGGACCTGGTGTGGAGCGGGGCGGAGGAGAGCCTGGATCGCACCGTGGATACCCACATCAAGACCATCCGTGCCAAGCTGCGGGAGCGGGATCCCCACGCCAACCTGATCCTGACCCATCGTGGGCTCGGCTACAGCCTGGAGCTGGCATGAACAGACGGTGGCCTGACATCGGCCGGAGGACGCCATGAGGATCGGGTTGCAACTGCTGTGCGGGCTGGTGCTGATCTTCGCGCTGGCCGCCTGGTTCGTGCTGGAGATCTTCGTCGAGGAGATCAAACCCGGGGTGCGCAGCGCCACCGAAGATACCCTGGTGGACATGGCCCAGATGCTGGCACCGCTGGCACTGGATGACCTGCAGGAAGGCAAGATGGCGGATGGCCGGCTGGCCAGCGCCTTCGCCCGCCTCAACCAGAGCCCCATCAACGCCCTGATCGATGGTCACCTCAAACAGCAGGCAGAGTACCGCATCTATGTGGTCGATCGCTGGGGCAAGGTGGTGTACGACTCGGACGGGGTGGATCTGGGCAAGGACTATTCACGCTGGAACGATGTCTATCGCACCCTGCGCGGGGAATACGGCGCCCGCAGCACCCGCAGCGACCCCGACGATCCCGCCAGTTCGGTGATGCACGTGGCCGCACCGCTGCGGGAGGGGGACGACATCCTCGGCTCCCTCACCGTCGCCAAGCCCAACCGTACCCTGCTGCCCATGATAGAGCGCAGCGAACACCAGCTGCTGCAGGGGGCGGCCTTGCTGCTGTTCATCTCGCTGCTGATCGGCGCCCTGCTGGTGTGGTGGCTCAACCGCGCCATCGGCAAGCTGGTGCACTACGCCGATGCGGTCAGCCAGGGTCAGCCCGCCAGCCTGCCGCGCCTCTACAGCCCGGAACTGGATCGGCTCGGCCGCTCCCTGGAAACCATGCGTCGCCAGCTGGACGGCAAGGCCTACATCGAAGCCTATGTGCACAGCCTGACCCACGAGCTCAAGAGCCCGCTGGCCGCCATTCGCGGGGCAGGGGAGATCCTGGCCGAGGCACCGCCACCCGAGGTGGCTACCCGTTTTATCGGCAATATCAATCTGGAGACGGCCCGCATGCAGCAGCTGATTGAACGCATGCTGCAGCTGGCCAAACTGGAGTCGGGGCAGGGGCTGGACAGGCAGGCCATCGAGCCGGCCAGGCTGGGCAGACGGGTGCTCGATGCCCGCCAGATCCTGGCCCAGCGCCGTCAGGTGACCCTGCACGCCGAATTGGGGGAGGCCCAGAAACAGAAGTGGGACTCGCTGCTGGTGGAGCAGGCGCTCGGCAACCTGCTGGACAACGCCCTCGACTTCTCCCCCATCGGCGGCACCCTGGCACTGAGCGGGACCATGGAGGAGGGAGGTTACTGCTTCCGGGTACGGGATCAGGGGCCCGGCATTCCGGATTACGCCCTGCCGCGCATCTTCGAGCGCTTCTATTCGCTGCCCAGACCCGACAAGGGCAAGAGCAGCGGCCTCGGGCTCAGCTTCGCCACCGAGGTGGCGCGCCAGCACGGTGGCCGGTTGACCCTCGCCAACCAGCCTGACGGCGGAGTGCTGGCCGAGCTCTGGTTGCCGGCGGGCTGACACTTCACACTGGCCACATAAAGCGGCGCTATGCTGATGTTTTCCCAGCGAACTCAATGTGCTCAAGGAGACCCCATGTCCCGCCTTCTGTTATCCGGCCTGCTCGGCGCAGGCCTGCTGTTCTCGCTGCCGGCCAGCGCCGCCGCCGGCTGCTTTCTCTATGCCGACGGCAACGGCCAGCCCCTCTCCAGCGAAGGGGATTGTTCAAGCCAGCTGCCACCCGCGTCCACCTTCAAGATCCCGCTGGCGCTGATGGGCTACGACAGCGGCTTTCTGGTGGACGAAGAGCACCCGGCACTGCCCTTCAAACCCGGTTACGACGACTGGCTGCCCGCCTGGCGGGAGACCACCACCCCACGCCGCTGGGAAACCTACTCGGTGGTCTGGTTCTCCCAGCAGATCACCGAATGGCTGGGGATGGAGCGCTTCCAGCAGTACGTCGACCGTTTTGACTACGGCAACCGGGATCTCTCCGGCAATCCTGGCAAGCACGACGGCCTGACCCAGGCCTGGCTCAGTTCCAGCCTCGCCATCAGCCCACAAGAGCAGGCCCGCTTCCTCGGCAAGATGGTGAGCGGCAAGCTGCCGGTGTCGGCGCAGACCCTGCAGTACACCGCCAACATCCTCAAGGTGAGCGAGATCGACGGCTGGCAGATCCACGGCAAGACCGGCATGGGCTACCCGAAGAAGCTGGATGGCAGCCTCAACCGGGAGCAGCAGATCGGCTGGTTCGTCGGCTGGGCCAGCAAGCCGGGCAAGCAGATCATCTTCGTCCATACCGTGGTGCAGAAACCCGGCAAGCAGTTCGCCTCGCTCAAGGCCAAGGAAGAGGTGCTGGCCGCCCTGCCGGCCAAACTGAAAACCCTGTGATACCCAGACCGGCGCCAGGCGCCGGTTTTTTTATCCCCCTTCACCCCCGCTTCACACAACCCCATCTCCCCTTCACCCACGACCGTCACACTCGGCTCCATCAACAAGGAGACGTGTCATGGTCAAACAGATATTTAGCCACAAGATCTTTCTGCTGCTGTTGCTCAGCCTG
The DNA here is from genome assembly GCF_041403025.1 of Aeromonas sp. S5(2024). NCBI lineage: Bacteria > Pseudomonadati > Pseudomonadota > Gammaproteobacteria > Aeromonadales > Aeromonadaceae > Aeromonas > Aeromonas sp. S5(2024). The sequence goes on from NZ_JBGLRI010000014.1 coordinate 12,042, forward strand.
CTGCTGATGGTGCCGGTGCAATCCATCATGGAGCTGAACCGGGAGCGCCAGGCCTATCGCAGCCAGGTCATCCACAGCATCATGGCCAGCAGCAGCGGTCCGCAGCGACTGCTGGGGCCGGTCGTGGTGCAGCCTTATACCCGCACCGTCACGGTGGAGCAGGATGGCGAGCGCTTCGAGCGCAAACTGCAGCTCTACCGCTACCTGCTGCCAGAACAGCTGGACGTGCAGGCCAGCATGGAGGTGACCCCGCGCAAGCTCGGTATCTACCAGGCCCAGGTCTATCGCACCCGGCTCTCCCTCTCCGGGCGACTGCCTGCCGAACTGAACGGTAAGACCCTGATCAGCGGCGAACCGGAGCTGACCGTCGATGGCGCCGATCCCGCCTTGGTGGCAGGCAAACCCTATCTGAGCCTGGTGCTGTCCGATGCCCGCGGCATCAACCGGGTGCCTGAGCTGCAACTGGGGGAACAGCGCATTCCGTTTGCTCCCGGCGCCCTGCTGGGTGACGGGCTGGCCGGCATCCATGCACCGCTTGCCACCCTGCCGGGAGCAGACGGCGCCTTCCATATCGAGCTGGATCTGCAGGGGATGAACCAGCTGGAAGTGGTACCGCTCGGCCAGGACAGCAGGCTCAACCTCGCCAGCAACTGGCCCCACCCCAACTTCATCGGTGACTTTCTGCCGGGCAGCCGCACCCTTAACGCCAGCGGTTTCGAGGCCAGCTGGCAGAGCAGCTGGTTCGCCACCGACATGGAGAGCCGTTTCAACCGGATGATGAAGGGTGCCAGCAGCGATCTGCCCGCCTTCAGCGTCAGCCTGGTGCAGCCGGTAGATCACTACCAGCAGAACGAGCGGGCCGCCAAGTATGCACTGCTGTTCATCGGCCTCACCTTCCTCAGCTTCTTCATGTTCGAGCTGCTCAAGGGGCTGCGGGTGCACCCGATCCAGTACGCGCTGGTGGGTATGGGGCTGGCCATCTTCTATCTGGTGCTGCTGGCCCTGACCGAGCACCTCGGCTTTGCCTGGGCCTATCTGATAGCCGCCCTGGCCAGCGTGGCCCTCAACGGCTTCTACCTCAGCCATGTGCTGGGCGGCCCCAAACAGGGGCTCGGCTTCGCGGCCCTGCTCGGGCTGGTCTACGCCATCCTGTTCGGCTTGCTGCAGGCCGAGGAGATAGCCCTGCTGCTCGGCGCCCTGCTGCTGTTCGCCATCCTGGCGCTCATCATGGTGCTGACCCGCAAGCTGGACTGGTATCGGGTGATGGGGAATGCCCCGACGCCCCCCGCCAGCGGACAGGAGAGCTGAAAACAAAACCGGCGCCATCAGGCGCCGGTTTGCATTTCATTGATCGGGCATCACTTCTTCTTGACCGGGCGAGCCCAGTTTTTGATGTGACGCTGGGGTACCCGGGTGATCACCAGCTCGTTCTCGGCCACATCCTTGGTGATGGTGGAGCCGGCCCCCAGGGTCGCCCCCTTGCCGATGCGCACCGGCGCTACCAGCTGGGTATCGGAGCCGACGAAGACGTCGTCCTCGATGATGGTCTGGAACTTGTTCACCCCGTCGTAGTTGCAGGTGATGGTGCCGGCCCCGATGTTCACCTTGGCACCCACCTCGGCATCCCCCAGGTAGGTCAGATGACCACACTTGGAGCCAACCCCCAGCCGGGCCTTCTTCATCTCGACGAAGTTGCCGACGTGGGCATCCTGCTCCAGCACGGCGCCCGGGCGCAGTCGGGTAAAGGGACCGACCGAGCACTGATCGGCGATCTGCGCCCCTTCGATGACGGAGTAGGGTTTCACCTCGGTGTGGTCGCCGATCACGCAATCCTTCAGCACGCTGCCGGCCCCGATGCGAACGTGGTTGCCCAGCACCACCTTGCCTTCGATGATGACGTTGACGTCGATCACCACCTCTTCCCCGATTTCCAGGGTGCCGCGCAGATCGAAGCGGGCCGGGTCGATAAGGGTGGCGCCGGCGATCATCAGCCGCTCGGCCTGCATCTTCTGGTAACTGCGCTCGAGCTGGGCCAGTTGCACCCGGTTGTTGGCCCCTTCCACTTCCATGGCGTCGTCCGGGTGGACTGCGGCGATGGGGCAGTTGTCGGCATGGGCCATGGCGATCACGTCGGTCAGATAGAACTCGCCCTGGGCATTCTTGTTGTCCAGACGCGACAACCAGCTGCGCAGCTGGCCACCATTGGCCACCAGCACGCCGGTGTTCACTTCGCGGATCGCCAGCTGATCGGCATTGGCATCCTTCTGCTCGACGATACCGACTACCTGGCCGTTGCTGCGCACGATGCGGCCATAGCCGGTCGGGTTGTCCAGCACCACGGTCAGCAGCGCCATGCCGTCGGCGGCTTTGGCGGCCAGCAGCCGCTGCAGGGTTTCCGGCTGGATCAGCGGGGTATCGCCGTACAGCACCAGCACGTCGTCTTCGTCCTGCCAGAACGGGATGGCCTGGGCGACGGCGTGGCCGGTACCCAGTTGCTGGGCCTGCAGCACCCAGTTCAGGTCGGATGCCTGGATCCGCTCCTTCAGCAGTTCGGCACCGTGGCCATACACCAGATGCAGCTGCTCGGCACCGACCTTGCGGGCAGTCTCGATCACATGGGAAACCATCGGTTTGTTGGCGACCGGGTGCAGCACCTTGGGCAGGGAGGAGCGCATACGGGTACCTTTACCCGCAGCCAGGATCACGACGTTGAGTGGCATAATTCGACCTTTGGAACATGAATAAATTCTCGGCGGAGTCTATCCAACGAGTAAAAAAAAAGCGACCCGCAGGTCGCTTTTTACCTCACCGTTATTAACGGTAATTCTTTTTGACGATATCGATGACCCGCAGTTGAGCCATCGCCTTGGCCAGCTCGGTGGCGGCCTGGGCGTAGTCGATATCACCATGGGAGCTGTGGATCCGCTCTTCCGCCGCACGTTTGGCTTCCTGGGCTTTCGCCTCATCCAAATCGTCGGCACGAATCGCGGTGTCCGCCAGCACGGTCACGGCTTCGGGTTGTACTTCCAGCATGCCGCCGGAGATGTACAGCACCTCTTCAGTTCCATTCTGCTTCACCAAGCGGACCAGGCCCGGCTTGATGGCAGTCAGCAACGGAGCATGACCGTGGCGGAGACCCAGCTCACCTTCGGAGCCTGATACCTGAGCGGACTGCACGCGACCGGAAAACAGTTTTCCTTCAGCGCTCACCACGTCCAGGTGAAAGGAGATCATCTCTGCCATGGGCCCTCCTATCGAGGCTTACAGTTTCTTGGCTTTCTCGACAACTTCGTCGATGCTGCCAACCATGTAAAACGCCTGCTCCGGCAGATCGTCGTACTCGCCTTTCAGGATGCCCTGGAAACCACGGATGGTCTCTTTCAGCGGCACGTATTTGCCCGGGGAACCGGTAAACACTTCTGCCACGAAGAACGGCTGGGACAGGAAACGCTCGATCTTACGGGCACGGGCTACGGTCAGTTTGTCTTCTTCTGACAGCTCATCCATACCCAGGATGGCGATGATGTCCTTCAGCTCTTTGTAGCGCTGCAGCACGGTCTGAACGCCACGAGCAGTCTCGTAGTGCTCCTTGCCAACCACCAGCGGATCCAGCTGACGGGAGGTGGAGTCCAGCGGGTCAACGGCCGGGTAGATACCCAGTGCCGCGATCTGACGGGACAGTACGACGGTCGCATCCAGGTGGGCGAAGGTGGTCGCCGGAGACGGGTCGGTCAAGTCATCCGCAGGCACGTAAACGGCCTGTACGGAGGTGATGGAACCGGTCTTGGTGGAGGTGATACGTTCCTGCAGAACACCCATCTCCTCGGCCAGGGTCGGCTGGTAACCTACTGCGGAAGGCATACGGCCCAGCAGTGCGGATACTTCAGTACCGGCCAGGGTGTAACGGTAGATGTTGTCCACGAAGAACAGCACGTCACGACCTTCGTCACGGAACTTCTCGGCCATGGTCAGACCGGTCAGCGCCACGCGCAGACGGTTTCCGGGCGGCTCGTTCATCTGACCGTAAACCAGAGATACTTTGTCCAGTACGTTGGACTCCATCATCTCGTGGTAGAAGTCGTTACCCTCACGGGTACGCTCACCTACACCGGCGAACACGGAGTAACCGCTGTGTTCGATCGCGATGTTACGGATCAGCTCCATCATGTTGACGGTCTTGCCTACACCGGCACCACCGAACAGACCAACCTTACCACCCTTAGCGAACGGGCATACCAGGTCGATAACCTTGATGCCGGTCTCCAGCAGGTCGTTGCTGTTGGACTGATCTTCGTAGCTGGGAGCCGCGCGGTGGATGGACCAACGCTCTTCTTCACCGATCGGACCTTTTTCGTCGATCGGATCGCCCAGTACGTTCATGATCCGACCCAGAGTCGATACACCGACCGGCACCTGGATGGATTTACCGCTATTCACTACTTCCAACCCACGACGCAGACCGTCGGAGGAGCCCATGGTGATGCAACGAACGACGCCGCCACCGATCTGTTGCTGAACTTCCAGCACCAGACCCTGGCCTTGACCTTCGCTGACAACCTTCAGTGCATCGTACACCTGGGGCACGGCATCTTGCGGGAACTCGATGTCCACCACAGCGCCGATGATTTGGACGATGAAACCGTTACTCATGTCAAATCCTCTAAACCTTTGATAACCCTTGCCTTACACCGCAGCAGCACCGGATACGATCTCTGTCAGTTCCTGGGTAATACTGGCCTGACGGGCCTTGTTGTATACCAGTTGCAGATCGTTAATCAGGTTACCGGCGTTGTCAGTCGCGGCTTGCATGGCAACCATTCGGGCTGCCTGTTCACTTGCCAAGTTTTCCACTACCCCCTGGTAGACCTGGGATTCGACGTAGCGAATCAGCAGGGTATCCAGCAGTTGCTTGGGATCCGGCTCATAGAGGTAATCCCAGTGGTGTTTCTTGGCGAGCTTGCTGTCTTCAGTTACGGGCAAAGGCAGCAGTTGATCGACTCGTGGTTGCTGAACCATGGTGTTGACGAACTTGTTGTACACCAGATACAGCCTGTCAATCTCACCGTTGTCGTAAGCCTTCAGCATGACCTTGACTGAACCAATCAGGTCATTGACGCTCGGGTTATCGCCCAGTCCTGCGACATGAGCTTTCACCTTGGCGCCGTGCCGTTCAAAGAAGTTGGAGGCCTTGTTGCCGATCAGAGCCAGGTCAACCTTGGCTCCTTTCGCGCTCCATTGCTTCATATCATTGAGGGCAGCCTTGAACAGGTTGATGTTCAAACCGCCACACAGGCCACGGTCGGTGGAGACGACGATGTAACCCACTCGCTTGACCTCACGTTCGATGAGGTAGGGGTGCTTGTATTCCAAGTTCCCCTGAGCGATATGGCCGATCACCTTGCGCATGGTTTCAGCGTACGGACGGCTGGCAGACATGCGATCTTGCGCACGGCGCATCTTGCTTGCTGCCACCATTTCCATAGCGCCGGTGATCTTCTGAGTGTTTTTCACACTCCCGATCTTGTTACGTATCTCTTTTGCGCCGGCCATCTCTTACTCTCCATCAGGTGGCAGCTCGCGCTGCCACACACGCTTACCAGGTCTGGGTTGCCTTGAAGTCATCCAGCAACGCAGTCAGCTTGCCAACGATCGCGTCGTTGTAGTCGGCCTTGGCATTGATTTCAGCCATCAGCTCAGCATGCTGGGTATTGGCGTAAGAGAGCAGAGCGGCTTCGAAGTCGACGATCTTGTTCAGCTCGACATCGGAGAGATAGCCTTTTTCCGCGGCGAACAGCACCAGAGACTGGTGAGCCACGCTCAGCGGAGAGTACTGTTTCTGCTTCATCAGCTCGGTCACTTTCTGACCGTGGTCCAGCTGCTTGCGGGTTGCGTCGTCCAGATCGGAGGAGAACTGGGCGAATGCCGCCAGTTCGCGATACTGGGCCAGCGCGGTACGGATACCACCGGACAGCTTCTTGACGATCTTGGTCTGAGCGGCACCGCCCACACGGGATACGGAGATACCCGGGTCAACCGCCGGACGAATACCGGAGTTGAACAGCTGTGAGGTCAGGAAGATCTGACCATCGGTGATGGAGATCACGTTGGTCGGTACGAATGCAGATACGTCACCCGCCTGGGTTTCGATGATCGGCAGCGCGGTCAGGGAGCCGGTCTGGCCTTTCACGGCACCATTGGTGAACTTCTCTACGTACTCGGCGTTGACGCGAGCAGCACGCTCCAGCAGACGGGAGTGCAGATAGAAAACGTCACCCGGGTAAGCTTCACGTCCTGGCGGACGGCGCAGCAGCAGGGAGATCTGGCGATAAGCTACGGCCTGCTTGGACAGGTCATCATAGATGATCAGCGCGTCTTCACCGCGGTCACGGAAGTACTCACCCATGGAGCAGCCGGCATACGGAGCCAGGTACTGCAGAGCGGCAGCTTCGGAAGCAGAGGCAACCACTACTATGGTGTTGGCCAGAGCGCCGTGCTCTTCCAGCTTGCGCACCACGTTGGCGATGGTGGAGGCCTTCTGGCCAATCGCAACGTAGACACACTTAATGCCGGAGTCTTTCTGGTTGATGATGGTGTCGATCGCGATGGCGGTCTTACCAACCTGACGGTCACCGATGATCAGCTCACGCTGGCCACGACCGATAGGGATCATGGCATCGATGGCTTTCAGACCGGTCTGGACCGGCTGGTCAACAGACTTACGCTCGATAACGCCCGGTGCAATCACTTCGATCGGCGAGAAGCCGTCGTTGTCGATTGGACCTTTCCCGTCGATCGGCTGACCCAGGGTGTTCAACACCCGGCCCAACAGACCACGACCGACCGGCACTTCCAGAATGCGGCCAGTCCCTTTTACTTTCATTCCTTCTGACAGACCGTCATAGGAACCCATGATCACCGCACCGACGGAGTCACGCTCCAGGTTCAATGCCAGAGCGTAGCGGTTGCCCGGCAGCTCGATCATCTCACCTTGCATGGCATCGGCCAGGCCGTGAATACGAATGATACCGTCGCTCACAGAGACGATGGTACCTTCGTTACGCGCTTCGCTCTTGATATCAAACTGCGCAATGCGCTGCTTGATCAGCTCGGCGATTTCAGTGGAATTCAGTTGCATGCTCTAATACCCCAATCAAGATTGCAGCGCGTCAGCCATGCGATCCAGCTTACCGCGGACTGTACCGTCGATAACCAGATCACCGGCCTTGATGAGCACCCCGGCCATCAAGGACGCATCCATGCTGCAATTCAGCTTCACTTTGCGCGCGAGACGTTGTTCCAGAGAAGCCTGAATATTGGCTTTCTGCTGGTCGGTCAGTTCGATCGCCGAAATCACGTCAGCCTGAACTTCTTTATCCAGTTCAGCCTTGAACGCGACGAATTCAGCAACGACCGCCGGCAGCACACCCAAGCGACCATTCTCAGCCATCACCCGGATCAGGTTCTGACCATGCTCGTCGAGTTGCTCACCGCAGATACCGACAAAGATACTTGCCAGTTCTTCAGCAGCCACAGAGCCGTTTACCAGGTTGTGGATGGTCTCGTTTTCCGCTACTTGTGCAGCGAAGCCGAGCATCCCCAGCCACTGGTCAACCGCCTTGTGCTCAACGGCAAACTCGAAAGCAGCCTTGGCGTAGGGGCGAGCGATTGTAGTCAGTTCAGACATAGCCCCGTTCCCGTTACAGTTCTGCTACCAGTTTGTCGACGATGTCGCTGTTGGCAGCCTGGTCGATTTGACGCGCCAGGATCTTCTCTGCACCAGCAATGGCAAGAGCAGCAACCTGCTTACGCAGTTCTTCTTTGGCACGATGACGTTCAGCTTCGATCTCGGCACGGCCCTGAGCCAGGATTTTTTCCCGCTCAGAGTGGGCACCGGCAGCAGCCTCATCAATGATCTGGGCTTTACGTTTGTTAGCCTGTTCAATGATTTCTGCAGCCTGGAGCTTGGCTTCTTTCAGCTGATCGGTGGCGTTGGCCTTGGCCAAATCCAGATCTTTCTTGGCACGCTCCGCGGAAGAGAGACCGTCAGCAATGGCTTTCTGACGGGCTTCGATGGCTGCCATCAGCGGCGGCCATACGTACTTCATGCAAAACACTACGAAGATGAAAAAAGCAATTGCTTGGCCGAGGAGGGTGGCGTTGATATTCACAGCCTATGTCCTCTTAGTTAGTTAATGGGTTATGTCCGGGAGTCGTTGAGACTTAGCCAGCAACCGCAAACATCACGTACAGACCCAGACCAACGGCGATCATCGGGATCGCATCCACCAGACCCATCACGATGAAGAACTGGGTACGCAGAACAGGGATCAGGTCAGGTTGACGAGCAGCGCCTTCCAGGAACTTGCCACCCAGGATACCGATACCGATGGACGCGCCGATAGCCGCCAGACCCATCATCATTGCAGCAGCGATGTACAGCAGGTCCATGTTCAAGTTTTCCATGAGGATCTCCATTTATTTAGATGTAATTGATTGTATAAAAAGGATTATTTGAGTTGCATCAACCATGGTCTTCTTGTGCCATCGACAGATAGACGATGGTCAGCACCATGAAGATAAACGCCTGCAAAGTGATGATCAGGATGTGGAAAATTGCCCAAGGCACGGACAGGATCCACTGTGACCACCAGGGTAGCAAACCCGCAATCAGGATAAAGATCAGTTCGCCAGCATACATGTTGCCGAACAGTCGAAGACCCAGAGAAACAGGTTTGGAAATCAGCGTAACAGTTTCCAGGATGAGGTTAACCGGGATGGCCGCCGGGTGGTTGAAAGGCTGAAGCGTCAGCTCCTTCACGAACCCGCCGATACCCTTGACCTTGATGCTGTAGTACAGGATCAAGAAGAACACGCCCAAAGCCATGGACATGGTGATGTTAACGTCAGCAGAGGGAACCACACGCAGATAGGGAACACCCATCAACTGTGCAGCGTGGGGGATAAAGTCAACGGGGATCAGATCCATCAGGTTCATCAGGAAGATCCACACGAACACTGTCAGGCCCAAAGGTGCGATGACCTTGTTACGACCGTGAAAGATGTCCTTGACGTTACCACTCACAAACTCGACCAGCATCTCCACAAAGCACTGCAGTTTGCCGGGCACACCGCTGGTAGCCTTGACGGCGACACGGCGGAACGACCAGATAAACAGAGCGCCTAGCAAGACGGAAAATATCATGGAATCGATATTCACCGTCCAGAACCCAGACCCGACTTGCAGATGGGTCAGATGGTGGGAGATATATCCCTGAGGAGTCAGGACTTCTCCGGTTGCAGACATGAGTTTTCCTAATAGTGGTTGTTAAGCGTGAATGAGACTATCCACTGTACAACGAGGGCGAGGATATAAGTGGCGAAGAACGAGACGGTATCGACCTCGATCCCGGCGCCAAACATCAGGGCGAAAAGTCCTGTTGTAGTAATGAGCTTAATCCCTGCCCCACCATAAAAGTCCCGCAGAACCAGGCCCACACTCTCCTTCGTCACCTTGCGGCGCAGAACCCAGAGCGTGAACAGGGCTTGAGGAACCCAGTACATACCCCCCCCGAAGAGGGAGGAGCGTCCGGCAAACGCACCGGTCTGGTAAAACCAGACGGTACTGATCGCCAGGATCAGGACGAGCTGACAAACGAGCATAGCCAAGGCCAGCGTTAAACCTTCCAAGGCTATTTTCTGCTTCACCAACCTACCCCTGAACATTACAGAACTGTAAAAAATCGGGATCCGAAGACCCCGCGTTTACAGCCCAAAAAGCCGGTCAAATTATACCCTTGAAGACAGCTATTGCAACATGGCAAAAATCCTTAATTTTTGCGGCTTTCCGCACAGAATTAAGGTTATGTTCATATCAAAAGGAATGGATGTTTTATTACTACAAAAAGCGTAAAAATCACGTTTCTGACAGGCCAAAATAGCCCAATACCCGGTCCAAATCCGCCAAGTTCTCGTAACTTATTACTAACTTACCGCTATCCTGTTTTCCCGGCTGAAGTTGTACCTGATTGCCAATTTTTTCTGAAATCTGGCGCTCGAGATAACCAAACTGGGGATCACGGACGGGCTCGACCTTGGCTTTTGCCGGTTCCAGCGCTTTTTGCACCAGCTTCTCGGTATCTCGCACTGTCAGCCCCTTCTGGGCCACCAGTTTCGCCAGTTCGGACTGGGCCTGGCCGCTCAGCGCCAGCAGGGCACGGGCATGGCCCATGTCGAGGTCGCCGTGCTCGACGAAGCGCTTCACGTCGTCGTTGAGCTGATTGAGGCGCAGCAGGTTGGTGACCGTGGTGCGGGACTTGCCCACCGCCTCGGCCACCTGCTGGTGGGTCAGTTCGAATTCGGTCAGCAGCCGCTGCAGGGCGACCGCCTCTTCGATGGCATTGAGATCCTCGCGCTGAATATTCTCAATCAGCGCGATGGCGACGGCAGCCTCGTCAGGCACATCCTTGACCAGGCAGGGCACCACCTCGAGGCGGGCCAGCTGGGAGGCGCGCCAGCGCCGCTCGCCGGCGATGATTTCGAAGGAGTGCTCGCCGAGCGGACGCACCACGATGGGCTGGATCACCCCCTGGGCACGGATGGAGTTGGCCAGATCTTCCAGCGCATCCTGCGACATATCCTTGCGCGGCTGGTACTTGCCGGATTGCAGCCACTCCACCGGCAGCTTGCGCAACTCGCCCTGGTTGGTCGGGGCCATGGCCTGCTCGGTGCGCTGGTCGCTCATCACCTGTTTCTGGCGCGCGGCCGTGCTGGTACTGAGCAGAGCGTCCAGCCCCTTGCCCAGCCCACGTTTTTTCGGCGTCATATGCTCTCTCGGTCTGCGATGGTCACCTGACGTTCCTGCTCCTGACGGCGCAGGATCTCGCCAGCCAGAGCCAGATAGGCCTTGGCGCCCACCGATGATTTGTCATAGTGCATGGCCGGCGCACCGAAGCTCGGCGCCTCAGCCAGTCTTACGTTGCGGGGAATGATGGTGCGATAGACCTTGTCCCCGAAGTGCTGTTTAAGCTGATCGGACACATCATTGGCCAGCCGGTTGCGGTGATCGAACATGGTGCGCAGCACCCCCTCGATCTTCAGCTCCGGGTTGACCACGGCTGCCAGCTTGCTGATGGTGTCGACCAGGGCGGTAAGCCCTTCCAGCGCATAGTATTCGCACTGCATGGGCACCAGCACGGAATCGGCGGCAGCCATGGCGTTGACGGTCAGCATGTTGAGAGAAGGCGGGCAGTCGATGAAGACGTAGTCGTATTTGTCTCGTACCGAGGCCAGCGCATTGCGCAGGCGGATCTCGCGGGCGAAGAATTCCATCAGCCGGATTTCGGCTGCGGTCACGTCGGCGTTGGCGGCGATCAGGTGATAGCCCCCGGAAGTTTCGGGGATGATCACCTCGCCGATGGGGGCGTCCTCGATCAGCAGCTCATAGGCGGTGCGCTCGACGTCGTACTTGTCGACACCGCTGCCCATGGTGGCATTGCCCTGCGGATCCAGATCGATCACCAGCACCTTGCGGCGGGTAGCGGCCATGGAGGCGGCCAAGTTCACACAGGTGGTGGTTTTACCCACTCCACCCTTCTGGTTGGCTATGGCGATGACTTTTCCCACACTGTCCCCTAAATGAAACTGCGACCCTATTCGGGCTGGATATGTTTGAATTCCAGCAGATGACGTTCGCCTTCCAGCTCCGGTACCACCAGTTGATGGGAGGCGACCAGATGGATGTTGGCGGGCAACTGGGCCAGCTCCTGCTCGGGGAATTGTCCCTTGAGCGCCAGGAAGCTGCCCTGGGCCGACGGCAGATGGTGACACCAGTTCAGCATGTCTTCCAGCGAGGCGAATGCCCGGCTCAGCACGCCGTCAAATCCGACCTCGGGCTGATACTCCTCGACCCTGGATTTGACCGGCGTCACGTTGGTCAAACCCAGCTCCAGGATCACCTGGCGGATGAAGTTGATCCGCTTGCCCAGGCTGTCAAGCAGCACGAATTGCTTGTCCGGGTTGATGATCGCCAGCGGCAGGCCGGGCAGGCCCGGGCCGGTGCCCACATCGATGAAGCGCTCACCGTGCAGGTGCTGGCTCACCACCAGGCTGTCGAGGATATGCTTGACCAGCATGGCGTCCGGATCTCGTACCGAGGTGAGATTGTAAGCCTTGTTCCACTTGTGCAGCAACTCGACAAGCTGAACCAACTGGGTCTTTTGGGTATCGGTGATAACAATTCCGGCCTGCATGAGCAGGCCGTTCAATCTTTCCAGCATGTTTTGCAACGGTAGGATCCTCAGGCGGTTTTACGCAGCAGGCCGTGTTTTTTCAGATGAACCAGCAGGATGGATATGGCCGCCGGGGTGATGCCGGAGATGCGGGACGCCTGACCTATGGTCTGCGGCTTGGCATCGTTGAGCTTGGCGATCACCTCGTTGGAGAGGCCGTTGACGTCGCGGTAGTTCATGTCCAGCGGCAACAGGGTGTTCTCGTTGCGCAGCTGCTTCTCCACTTCGTCGTGCTGGCGCTCGATGTAGCCGGCGTACTTGATCTGGATCTCCACCTGATCGGCGGCGGCCGTATCGGGCAGGGCCGGGCCAACCCCTTCGATGGCCATCAGGGCCTCATAGGTCACCTCGGGGCGACGCAGCAGCTCTTCCAGGCTCTGCTCGCGGGTCAACGGGGTGTTGACCAGGGCATTGACGGCTTCCAGCGACGGATGCTGCGGGTGGATCCAGGTCGAGCGCATGCGCTGACGCTCCTGCTCCACCTGCTCCATCTTGGCGTTGAACTTGCCCCAGCGTTCGTCATCCACCAGACCCAGTTCGCGACCGATGCCGGTCAGACGCAGGTCGGCGTTGTCTTCGCGCAGCAGCAGGCGATATTCGGCGCGGCTGGTGAACATGCGGTAGGGCTCGCGAGTCCCCAGGGTGGAGAGATCGTCCATCATCACGCCGATGTAAGCCTGATCCCGGCGCGGATGCCAGGCATCTTTCTCCTGCGCCCGCAGACCGGCGTTCAGACCGGCCAGCAGACCCTGGGCGGCCGCCTCTTCATAGCCGGTGGTGCCGTTGATCTGGCCGGCGAAGAACAGGTTTGGAATGCACTTGCTTTCCATGTTGGCCTTGAGATCCCGCGGATCGAAGAAGTCATATTCGATGGCGTAGCCGGGACGGGTGATGTGGGCATTCTCGAAGCCGCGCACGGAACGGACGATCTGCACCTGTACGTCGAACGGCAGGCTGGTGGAGATCCCGTTCGGGTAGAGTTCGTGGGTGGTCAGACCTTCCGGCTCGACGAAGATCTGGTGCGCCGTCTTGTCGGCAAAACGGGTGATCTTGTCCTCGATCGACGGGCAGTAACGCGGCCCAATCCCCTCGATCACCCCGGCGTACATGGGGCTGCGATCCAGGTTGTTGCGGATCACCTCGTGGGTGCGCTCGTTGGTATGGGTAACGTAGCAGGGCACCTGACGCGGGTGCTGGCTGGCGTCGCCGATGAAGGAGAAGACCGGGCGCGGATCGTCGCCGTACTGGGCCTGCATCACAGATAAATCGACGCTGCGGGCATCGATGCGCGGCGGAGTGCCGGTCTTGAGACGATCGATGCGCAGCGGCAGTTCACGCAGGCGCTGGGCGAGGGCGATCGAGGGAGGATCCCCGGCGCGGCCGCCCTTGTAGTTCTCCATCCCGATGTGGATCAGGCCGTTCAGGAAGGTGCCGACGGTCAGTACTACCGTCTTGCCACTGATGCGGATCCCGCTCTGGGTCACTACACCGGCAACTCGATCCCCGTCCATGATCAGATCGTCACAGGCCTGCTGGAAGATCTTCAGGTTGGGGTAGTTCTCCAGCATCTGGCGTACGACGGCCTTGTACAGCAGGCGATCCGCCTGGGCACGGGTGGCGCGCACTGCCGGTCCTTTGGAGGAGTTGAGGGTGCGGAACTGGATCCCGCCAAGATCGATGGCGCGCGCCATGATCCCGCCGAGGGCATCTACTTCCTTGACCAGGTGTCCCTTGCCGATCCCGCCGATCGCCGGATTACAGGACATGTGTCCCAGCGTATCGATATTGTGGGTCAACAACAGGGTATTCAGCCCCATCCGGGCTGCCGCTGTTGCTGCTTCGGTTCCTGCATGACCGCCGCCAACGACGATCACATCAAATTGTTCATGGTATTGCATTGGGGATCACCTTGATCTGCACGCCTGAAGATCTTTATTTGCCTGGGCTGAAGGGCGGAACATTCTATCTGTTTCACGCCCTGAGGGGAACGTCTACTTAGCGTTCAGTATGGAGGGAGGATCCACTAAATAGATCTTAAGGATCTTTAGATCGATCTTTTATTGGATCTTTTATTAGGATCCACCACTTCTGTTGATAAGCACTTTTTGATCATAAAGATCATCGTGTTAAAGACGATCCCAGGTTGTGGAAAAGCTTGGATCCTGGCCCCGTGAACTGGGGGATAACAAGGGTTTTTATACACAGAGGCTTGCCGCTCTGGATCTCATACATGGATAACTATAGGTTTTACAGAGTTTTACACCATAGTTATGCACATTTTTCGGCGGCGTTGTGGGTAACGGCGTAGAACAACTTATCCGGATCTATCTGTTAATAACCTGGTGGATAGCGATCTGGGGATAAGCGGGGAGATCAAGGCCTTTTTTACCGGATCTCCCGCTCCCGTTCAGGCGATCAATGCCAGCCAGTCCCGGATCCAGCCTTCAGCGGCATCTTCCGGGATCTCGTGCTGGGTCACGTCGATGTCGAGACGATCTCCAATCCGGCTGGCGCCGCACTCGGCCAGCAGTCGATCCAGCGTCTTGCCGCCCTGGCAAAAGGTGTCATAACTGCTGTCACCCAGCGCGATCACACCATATTTCAATGTTTTAAGATCCGGATGCTGCTCGGCAAGATCCTTGGCGAAGGGCTGCAGGTTGTCCGGCACATCGCCGGCACCGTGGGTCGAGGTGACCACCAGCAGTATGGCTTCTGGCTCGGCGAGCACCTCGGCCAGGCTGGCCGGATTGTGGATCTCGGCTTGATGGCCTGCCTGTTCCAGCAAGCTGGCGACGTGGTCTGCGACATATTCGGCGGCTCCCAGCATGGAACCGACGACGAGATTGAGTTTGGCCATGGAATGGATCCTGATTTCAGACGAAGCGAGGGAAAGCCGGATTCTACCGCCAAAGGGTGTGGATAAATATGGATAAAGCTTGGGGATAATGGATCCTCGGTGCTTTTTGCCCATCAATGGGGCGTCCCCGATGCTCCGTTGACGCCTTTTTGCCGACTGGCAGAAAAAGATCGGCTCCCCCTCTTCATATGCTGCTCAATCGACGCCTTGATACGTTAAGTAACAATGCAGATGCAAATGATTAGCAATTATTGAATCGATTCGATCATGGCTCCTGTAGTAGCATGTCGCTGCTTTATTCGCCTGAGGAACCGGGCTACCGGCATGACCGGGCACCAATAATAAGAAATCAGAAACAACTCATTGATATTTGAGACACTTACTATGATTGCGCAAAAAGACACCCCCATCGCAGCAATGCGAAAGAGAGGCGCACAGCAACTGTTGCCGCTCTCCTGCCTGTTGGCCAGCCTGCCCGTGCTGGCGGCCGAACAACCGAAAGAACTGCCCAAGGCCAGCGAGACCATGGTGGTCACCGGCACCGCCATGAAGGTGGAAGTGCCGATGGCCGAGACGCCTCGCGCCGTCTCCGTGGTCAACCGCGAGGATCTGGATCAGCACGCCGTGCAGCAGCTTGACGAGTCCCTGCGCTACCGCTCCGGCGTGCTCAGCGGCCTCTATGGCTCCGACAACAATACCGACTGGTTCAAGGTACGTGGCTTCGATGCCGCCTCCTATCTGGACGGCAACCGCCTGTTCGGCACCGGTTACTATGTCTGGACGCCGGAGCCGTTCGGCCTGGAGAGCGTGGAGGTCCTGAAAGGGCCGGCCTCGATCCTCTACGGCGAGGCGCCTCCCGGCGGCGTGATCAATGCCATCAGCAAGCGGCCGACCGCCACCCCGCAGGGGCTGCTGGATCTGCAGCTCGGCAGCCGGGATCACCGCCAGATCGGGGTGGATGTCTCCGATGCACTGACCGACAACAGCCGCTACCGCATGGTTGCTCTCTATAAAGAGCGTGACGGCGTGCTGGATGGCACTTACAACGATCGCGTCTATCTGGCGCCGAGCGTGACCTTCGATCTCTCGGATCGCACCAGCCTGACCCTGCTGGCCAGCTTCCTGCACGACGAAGGGGTGCCGACCAACGGCTTCTTCCCGGTTTACGGCACCCTCAATACCAGCGGTGGCCAGATCGATCCCAGCACCAACCTGAGCCAGCCGGATTACGATCGCAACCGCAACACCCAGATCTCCACCGGTTACGAGCTGGCCCACCAGCTCAACCAGACCTGGGAGTTCAAGCAGAACGTCCGCTTCAACTACAACGATCTGCTGCTGCGCCAGACCTATATCTTCCCGACCTATGAAGGCACCACCGCCTTCCGCGGCCTGGTCTACCGCGATGGCACTACCAAGAGCGCCACCTTGGACAACCAGATGGTGGGTTACTGGAACACCGACAGCACCGAGCAGACCCTGCTGCTGGGGGTGGATCTGCAGCGCCATGTAAATGAAGGCCAGGAAGCCGACAACTACGGCATGGGCTCCATCAATACCATGAACCCGGATTACAGCGGCTTCCCCGGTTTTGATGAATCCACCGCCACCCACCAGAAGAGCACCAAGGGCCAGAGCGGCCTCTACGCCCAGCACCAGATCCGTTGGGACGATCGCTGGTTGCTGACCGGCGGCGGTCGCTTCGACTATGTGGAGACCCACAACATCAGCGAAGCCAAGGGCAAGAACGAGAAGCAGTATGATCACGAGCTCTCCCTCTCCGGCAGCCTGATGTACCTGGCCGACAACGGTCTCTCTCCTTATATTGCCTATGCCGAGTCGTTCGAGGTGCTGCCGGGGATCGACCCCAACACCAGCCAATCCTACAAGCCGCTCAAGGGCACCCTGTACGAGACCGGCGTCAAGTACGCGCCGAGCTTCCTCGATGGCTACATCAACCTGGCCCTGTTCGATCTGGAGCAGACCAACTCGCTGGTCTCTACCGGTTCCGGCCAGCAGACCCAGGCTGGTGAAGTGACCTCCCAGGGCGTCGAGCTGGAAGGGAGCGTGCAGGCCACCGAGGCGTTGCGCCTGACCGCCGCCTACACCTATACCGATGCCAAGACCAACGACACCGGCAAGGGTGATCGCCGTGCCAGTCTGATCCCGCGCCACCAGGCCTCCTTCTGGGGCAACTACAAGGTGCAGCAGGGTCCGGTCTCCGGTCTCGAGCTGGGTAGCGGCGTGCGCTATGTCGGCTCCAGCGTCGGCATCGGTGCCGTGAATGCGGACTACACCCCCATCTACGGCTCGGCCGAGGTGCCGGCCCATACCGTGTGGGATGCGATGATCGGGTATGACTTTGCCAAGAACTGGCGGGCTCAGCTCAACGTCAACAACCTGCTGGGTGATACCTACGTGGCCAGCTGCGACTACTACTGCTACTACGGCGAGCCGCGCAGCGTAGTGGGCAGCATCAACTACCGCTGGTAATCGAAGTGGGGCGGGAACCGGGTTCCCGCCCTTCTTTTCACCTGCAGTTGCTCTGATCTCTCTGGAATACCGGTCCGTTATGGAACTCTTGTCTCTGGTTTATCGCCAATATCGTTGGCCCTTCATCGCCATTACCCTGCTCAGCCTGCTCAGTGCCGTCAGCGGGATTGGTGTCATTGCCTTTATCAATCAGTCTCTCGTCGAATCCGTCGGCGATCCGCTGCCGGTGCTCGGCCAGCTGATCGGCCTCATTTTATTGCTGCTGGTGATCACGCTCGGCTCTCAGCTGGCGCTGACCACCCTCGGCCATCATTTCGTCTACCGGCTGCGCGGCCGCCTGCTCAAGCAGTTGCTGGATACCGATGTGGCCCGCCTGCGCCAGATTGGCCAGGGGCCGCTGCTGGCCTCCCTCTCCAGCGACATCGGCCAGATCACCATCGCCTTCGTGCGCCTGCCGGAGCTGGTGCAGGGGCTGGTGCTCACCCTGGGGTCGGCCCTCTACCTCGGCTGGCTGTCGCCGGCCCTGCTCGGCGTCACCACCCTCTGGGTCACCTTCACCATGGTGGTGGGCTGGCTGCTGGTGAACCGGGTCTATCGCCATCTCTCCCACATGCGTCAGGCCGAGGATCGGCTCTATCAGAACTATCAGGCCATCATCGCCGGCAGCAAGGAGCTGGCGCTCAACCGCGAGCGGGCCCACTTCGTCTACCACCAGCTTTATCAGCAGAATGCACAGGACTACCGCCAGCAGATCATCCGCGCCGACACCTATCACCTGAGCGCGGTCAACTGGTCGAATATCATGATGCTGGGGGCCATCGGCCTGGTCTTCTTCCTGGCCAACGGGCTGGGTTGGGCCGACACCCAGGTGGCCGCCACCTTCGCGCTGACCCTGCTGTTTTTGCGCACCCCCTTGCTGCAGGGCATTGGTGCCCTGCCGACCCTGCTCTCCGCCCAGGTGGCGTTCGACAAGATAGCGGCGCTCAATCTGGCCGCGCCGGACGCCGACTTCCCGCTGCCGTCCGCGCCCCGCACCTGGCAGCGCATCGAGCTGGAGCAGGTGAGCTTTCACTATCAGGGGGAGGGCGGTTTCTCCGTCGGCCCGATCAACCTCACCATCGAGAAGGGGGAGCAACTCTTCATCATCGGTGGCAACGGCTCCGGCAAGTCGACCCTGGCCATGCTGCTGACCGGCCTCTATCAGCCGGTATCGGGCCGGATCCTGCTGGATGGGGAGCCGATCACCGATCGCAACGCCTATCTGGCGCTCTTCTCCGCCATCTTCACCGACTATCACCTGTTCCAGCACCTGCTGGGGCCGGAACCCAAGGATGAGCTGGTGGCCGAGTGGCTGGAGCGGCTGCAGATGGGCAGCAAGCTCACCATCGAAGATGGCTTCATCGCCGATATCGACCTCTCCCAGGGGCAGCGCAAGCGGGTCGCCCTGCTGCTGGCGCTGGCCGAGCAGCGCGAGGTGATGTTGTTCGACGAGTGGGCCGCGGATCAGGATCCCCAGTTCCGCCGCATCTTCTATCAGCTGCTGCTGCCGCGCCTGAAGGAGATGGGCAAGACGGTGATCGCCATCAGCCACGATGATCTCTACTTCTCCCAGGCCGACCGGCTGCTGGAGATGCGCCAGGGCCGGCTCAGCGAGCTGACCGGCGAGCGGCGCGAGCAGGTGAGCCGCGATGCGGTCGCCCATCTCGATTGTGACTTGAATGCAGAGGTGCCGGTTTGAACCCGGCCAACAGGAACCGCTTATGTTTGAGATGAAATCAGCCAGCTTCGCGGTCAATGACCGCACGCTGCTGCACCCCACCGATCTCTGTTTTGAGCAGGGCAAGGTCTATGGCCTCATCGGCCACAATGGTTCGGGCAAATCCACCCTGCTCAAGCTGCTGGCACGTCAGCAGCCGCTCAGTGACGGCGAGATCCGGTTCGATGACAAGCCGCTGCCGGCGTGGGGGGCGCGCGACTTCGCCCGTCAGGTGGCCTATCTGCCCCAGCATCTGCCGAGCGCCGAAAACCTGCTCGGGCGGGAGCTGGTGGAGATGGGCCGCTACCCCTGGCGCGGCCTGCTGGGCCGGATGGGGGTGGAGGATCACCGCCAGGTCGAACGGGCCATCGCGCTGACCCATACCGAACGCTTTGCCGACCGGCTGGTGGATACGCTCTCCGGCGGCGAGCGGGGGCGGGTCTGGCTGGCCATGCTGCTGGCCCAGGAGAGCCGTTTCATCCTGCTGGACGAGCCGCTGGCCGCGCTGGACGTGGCCCATCAGGTGGAGGTGCTCACGCTGGTCAAGCAGTTGAGCCGTCAGCTCAAGCTCGGGGTCATCATCGTCATTCACGACATCAACATGGCCTCCCGCTTCTGCGATCGGCTGGTGGCGCTGCACTCCGGCAGCCTGCTGACCCACGGCGAACCCGAACAGATCATGACCGGCGAGACCCTGCACGCCATCTATGGCATCCCGATGGAGGTCATTCGCCACCCGGCCCATGACCACGCCATCGCCATCGTTTAGATAAGGCTTGTTATCTCGATGCTCTTATTCAAGAAAGTTGGCTGGTTCTGCTGCCTCTTGGCTCCGCTCATGTTGCAGGCCGAGCCAGTGATGCCTGCCGCTGCAGACCTCCCTCAAGCCGATGCTGTGAAGTCGGTTCCCCGCATCGCCACCGTCGACTGGACCATAGCCGAAACCCTGCTGGCGCTCGGGGTGACCCCGCTGGCGGTGGGGGATGTCGGTTCCTACCGCGCCTGGGTCGGCGAACCGCTGCTGCCGGCCGCCGTGGTGGATATCGGCCAGCGTGCCCAGCCCAACCGCGAGCTGCTGGCCGAGCTCAAACCCGATCGCATCCTCATCTCGCCGCTGGCGGCCCCGCTGGCGCCGATTCTCTCCCGCATCGCGCCGGTACAATCCATCGCGCTCTACGAGCCGGATGCCGATCTGTGGCAGCGACTGCACGAGGCGACCCTGACCATAGCCGCACTGGTGGACAAGACCGCCGAGGCCGAGCAACTGCTGGCCGGGCTGGACCAGGATCTGGCGCAGATGCGGGCCACATTACCCGAAGATCTGCCGCCCCTGCTGGTGGTGCAGTTCATCGATGAGCGCCATGTGCGGGTATTTGGCCGCCACAGCCTGTTCGAGGCGGTGATGCAGCGGCTCGGCCTGCGCAATGGCTGGCAGGGGGAAACCAATGCCTGGGGCTTTGCCGTGGCCAGCCTGGAGCAGTTGATGGCGCTGCCGCAAGCGCGGCTGGTGGTGGTCGATCCGATCCCGGTCGGGGTGAGCGAGCGGCTGCAGGAGCCCGGTCTGTGGCAGCAGCTGCCACAGGTGAGGGCGGCGGCCGTGCTGCATCTGCCCGCGGTGTGGAGTTTTGGCGGTGTGCTGGCGGCGCATCGCTTCGCCGTGCAGCTCAGTACTGCGCTGCTGCAGGATGGGCAAAGTGGGGAGGGGCTGCAATGAACCGGATTTTTCCGTTGCCGCTGCGACTGCCTGTCAGCCTGCTGTTGGGGCTGACGCTGGTGCTCGCTGGTTGGGAGCTGGCCGGTCAGTTGCCGGCGGTACGCTGGCTGGCGACCCTGCTGTCGCCAGATCTGACCGATGCCAGCCAGGCGGTGGTCCACTTCAGCTGGCTGCCTCGCCTTGCCATCTGCCTGCTGGCCGGCGCCGCCCTCGGGTTGGCCGGCACCCTGATGCAGCAGGTGCTGCGCAACCCGCTGGCCTCGCCCACCACCCTGGGGGTGGCCTCCGGCGCCCAGCTGGCGCTGATGATGGTGACCCTGTTTGCCCCCTCCTGGCTGCTGCTGGGGCGGGAGTGGATCGCCATGGCCGGCGGCAGCCTCGCCATGGGGTTGGTGTTTGCCCTGGCCTGGCGTCGCCAGCTCAATCCGGTGGTCATCGTCTTTGCCGGGCTGGTGATCAACCTCTATCTGGCGGCCATCAGCATGGGGCTCTTGCTGTTCTTTCAGGAGGAGCTGAAAGGCTTGCTGGTGTGGGGCAGTGGCTCGCTGGTGCAGAACAGCTGGAGCGGGGTGAGCTACCTGCTGCCCCGTCTGCTGCTGGCCGCCGTGCTGGCCGCCGTGCTGGTACGCCCGCTGGCGGTGCTGGAGCTGGATGATGCCAGCGCCCGCAGTCTGGGGGTCTCCCTTTCGCACCTGCGTTTCGCCGGGCTGGGGCTGGCGGTGTTCGTCACCGCCTGCGTGGTGAGCGTGGTGGGGCTGATCGGCTTCATCGGGTTGGCAGCGCCCGCCCTGGTGCGCTTGCTGGGGGTAAGAAAACTGGCCCTGCGGCTGCTGTGGGCCCCGGTACTGGGTGCTCTGCTGCTGGCGGCCACCGATCTGCTGCTGCAATCCCTGAGCCGCAGCGGCTCTGTGCTCATCCCGACCGGTGCCATGACGGCATTGCTGGGGGCGCCACTGCTGCTGTGGCTGATCCCGCGCCTGGGCATCAAATCGGGCACGCCGAAGGCGAATGCCGCCCTGCTGGTGGCCCGCCACCCGGCGCCGGCCCGCCTTGTCGGCCTGATGTTGATGGGGCTGGTATTGGCGGTGATCGCCTCCCTGCTGTTTGGACAGGGGATGGACGGCTGGCACTGGCCGAGCTGGCTGCGCTGGCAGGCCCAGCTGGAGTGGCGGCTGCCGCGCACCCTGGCGGCCGGTGCTGCGGGCGTGCTGCTGGCATTGGCGGGCACCCTGCTGCAACGGGTCAGCAGCAACCCCATGGCGAGCCCCGAGCTGCTGGGGGTGAGTGGTGGCACCTTCATGGGGGTGATTGCCACGGCGCTGCTGCTGCCCGCCCTGCCGCTGCCCATGATGCTGGCCGGCGGCCTGCTCGGTGCCTTCGGTTGTCTGCTGCTGTTGCTGCTGGTCAATCGCAGCCACGGCTTCCAGCCGGAGCGGCTGCTGCTCTCCGGCATCGCCATCACGGCGCTGTTCGAGCCGCTGCAGGCCATCGCGCTGGCTAACGGTGACCTGCGGGTGCAACAACTGCTCTCCTGGATGTCCGGCTCTACCTATTACGTCACCCTGCCGATTGCCGGCGGGTTGGTCGTGCTGGCGCTGACGCTGCTGGCGGCTTGCCTGCTGCTCAGCCGCTGGCTCGATCTGTTGCCGATGGGGCCGGCGGTGGCCGCCGCGCTCGGCATTCGGCTCAACCGGGCTCAGCTCGCCATCTTGCTGCTGGTGGCCGTGCTCACCGCCAGCGCGACCCTGGTGGTGGGGCCGCTCTCCTTCGTCGGTCTGCTGGCGCCGCACATGGCCAAGCTGATGGGGCTGGTGCGGGCACGCTGGCATCTGCTCGGTGCCGCCGTCTCCGGCGCCCTGCTGATGGTGTCGGCGGACTGGATTGGCCAGCAGATCCTGTTCCCGCAGGAGGTACCGGTGGGGCTGGTCTCCACCTTGTTAGGTGGCGCTTACTTCATGTGGTGTCTGCGCCGCCTCTAGGTTGGTGGATGAAAAGTGCACAAAAAAAGCCCGGGATGAACCCGGGCTTTTTATTGCCTGCCGTGCGGCGTTATTTGCCGATGCAGAAGCTGGAGAAGATGCGGCCCAGCAGATCGTCGGAGCTGAACTCGCCGGTGATCTCGGAGAGAGACTCCTGCGCCAGGCGCAGCTCTTCGGCCACCAGCTCGCCGGCCACGAACACCTCCAGCTGCTCCTTGGCCACCAGCAGCCGCTCGGCGGCGCGTTCCAGCGCATCCAGGTGGCGGCGGCGGGCCATGAAGCCCCCCTCGGTGTTGCCCTGAAAGCCCATGCAAGCCTTCAGGTGCTCGCGCAGGGCGGGCAGCCCCAGCTCGGTCTTGGCGGAGATGCGGTAGACTGCGTGGCCCTGCTCCTGACTCGGAGCCAGATCTTCGCCGGTCAGGTCGGCCTTGTTGCGCACCACGGTGAGGCCAATCTTTTTTGGCAACCGATCAACAAATTCCGGCCAGATCTCCCGCGGGTCGACCGCAGCCGTGGTGGTGCCATCCACCATGAACAGCACCCGATCGGCCTGCTCAATTTCGGCCCAGGCACGCTCGATGCCGATCTGCTCCACCTTGTCCTGGGTATCGCGCAGACCGGCGGTGTCGATGATGTGCAGCGGCATGCCATCCAGATGGATGTGCTCGCGCAGCACGTCGCGGGTGGTGCCGGCGATCTCGGTGACGATGGCCGACTCGCGGCCGGCCAGGGCGTTGAGCAGGCTCGATTTGCCGGCGTTGGGACGACCGGCGATCACCACCTTCATCCCTTCCCGCAGCAGGGCGCCCTGCTTGGCCTCGCCGCGTACGTCATCGAGCTCCGCCATGATGGCGTAGAGATCCCCCGCTACCTTGCCGTCGGAGAGAAAATCGATCTCCTCGTCCGGGAAGTCGATGGCGGCTTCCACATAGATGCGCAGCCGGGTGAGACTCTCCACCAGCTGCTGGATCTTGCCGGAGAACTGCCCCTGCAGGGAGTGCATGGCACTGCGGGCCGCCTGCTCGCTGGACGCCTCGATAAGGTCGGCGATGGCCTCGGCCTGGGCCAGATCCAGCTTGTCGTTCATGAAGGCGCGTTCGCTGAACTCGCCGGGGCGGGCAGGGCGCAGCCCTTTTATCTGCAGGATGCGGCGCACCAGCATGTCCATGATCACCGGGCCGCCATGGCCCTGCAGTTCCAGCACATCTTCGCCGGTGAAGCTGTTGGGGGCCTTGAACAGCAGGGCGATGCCCTGATCCAGCGGCTGGCCTTGCTCATCCCTGAACGGCAGATATTCGGCATAACGTACCCGGGGGAGCTTGCCGAGCACTATCTCGGCGACCTGTTCGGCTGCGGGACCGGAGACGCGGACTATGCCGACGCCACCCCGGCCGGGGGCGGTGGCCTGGGCCACGATGGTATCTGTAGTCATCTTGCTTGGCTCATTTGTTCGCTGATGGTTCACAGCAGTGGGGTCATTGTAATAAAAAAGGCGGCCCGAAGGCCGCCTCTTTTGTCATCCATCTTGCCATCGGGAGCGATTAGCTGCGGGTATGCAGGCCTTTCTTCTCCAGCTGACGGTAGATGATGGTCTGCTGGGTAATGGAGATGACGTTGCTCACCAGCCAGTACAGGGTCAGACCTGCCGGGAACCAGAGGAACATGAAAGTGAAGATGATCGGCATGAACTGCATCACTTTCTGCTGCATCGGGTCGGTAATGGTGGTCGGGCTCATCTTCTGCAGGTACCACATGGACGCACCCATGAGGATCGGCAGCACGAAGAAGGGGTCCTTCACCGACAGGTCGGTGATCCACAGGGCGAACGGCGCGTGGCGCAGCTCAACGGATTCCATCAGTGCCCAGTAGAGGGCGATGAAGATAGGCATTTGCACCAGGATCGGCAGACAGCCACCCAGCGGGTTGACCTTCTCCTTCTTGTACAGCTCCATCATGCCCTGAGACATCTTCTGGCGATCGTCGCCGAAGCGCTCACGCAGTGCGGCCAGCTTCGGCTGCAGCATGCGCATCTTGGCCATGGAGGTGTACTGGGCCTTGGTCAGCGGGAACATGATGCCGCGTACCAGCAGGGTCAGCATGATGATGGCCACACCCCAGTTCTGGACGAAACCGTGGAACACGGTCAGCAGCCAGTGCAGCGGTTGGGCGATGAACCAGAGCCAGCCGTAGTCGACGGTCAGGTCGAGGTGGTTTGCCACCTTGGCCATCTGGTCTTGCAGCTTGGGACCGACCCACAGCTTGCTGGTCACTTCGGCTTGCTGGCCGGCAGCCACGTCAACCAGCGGCGCCTTGTAGCCGATGATGGCCTGGTCTTTGCCAGGGATCACTCGGCTGTAGAAGCTGTTGGTATCGTCGGCATTCGGTGCCCAGGCAGAGACGAAGTAGTGTTGCAGCATGGCGACCCAACCACCCTTGGTGGTCTTGTTCAGGTCGGCATCCTTCATCTCGTCGAAGGTGTACTTCTTGTAGCGGGTATCTTCGCTGGAGAAGGCACCACCACGGTAGGCACTGGCCACCATGGCATGACCCTGCTGGTCTTTCGGGGTAGTCACGGTCTGCTTCAGCTGACCGTAGAACTGCACCTGGACCGGCTCGGCGGACTTGTTGTCGATCTTGTAATCGACGCCAACGGCGTAGTCACCACGCTTGAGGACGAACTCCTTGGTGAAGACCACGCCCTTGCTGTCGGTCCAGGTCATCGGTACGACGACTTGATCCTGACCATCAGCCAGCTGGTAGCTGGTCTGGGCGGCTTCGTAGGTGGGACGACCCTGGGCCTGGCTGTCAGGACCATTGCGACCAACCAGACCGCTCTGGGCAACATAGAGGTGCTCAGGTTGGCTGGTCAGCAGTACGAACGGTTGATCCTTGCCTTCTTCCAGCTTGTGGGCCAGCAGATCGGCAGAGACGATGTCGCCACCCTGGGTATCCAGGGTCAGCTTGAGCACGTCGGAGGAGACGGTGATCAGCTTGCGTGCGGTGTTCGCATTGGCTTGCTCGGAAACCTGAGGAATATCACCGGTCTGACCGGCTTCAGGTACGAAATGTTCGGTTTGGGCCACGGTAGTCGGGGCCGGCTTCGGAGCCTTGTCGGACTCCCACTGTTGCCAGAGCAAAAAGCTCACGAACAGCAAACCGATCAGGATGAGATTGCGTTGTGATTCCATAGTCTTCAGTTTCTTCGCTTTGGTTGCGGAACCGGGTCATAACCACCCTCGGATAAGGGATGGCATTTTAATAGACGTTTGCTGGCTAACCAAACGCCTTTTATGAAACCGTGAAGTCGGATTGCTTCTATCGCAAATTGGGAACAAGTCGGAGTGAAACGGCAGCGCGGCCCGAGCAGCGGGCTAATAATTAGCTGATACAGGCGTATCAGTTTGACAGCTACCCATTGCAACGGCGTGACAGAGTGCGCCATAGCTTTTCCAGTAACTTGAACAGTTCCTCGTTATCCATCTCTTTCACACCGGCCTTGGCGATCACGACGATGTCGATAGCGGGCAGATTGGCCTGATTGAGGCGGAAACTTTCCCGAACCACCCGTTTTACACGGTTGCGCCAGACGGCACGCTTGAGTGCTTTTTTGGGCACAGCGAGACCAAGGCGAGGATGTTCGAGGGTATTGGGACAGGCGAGAAGCGTAATTTGCGGAGAAGCGGCCCGGACAGGCTCGGCGAAAACGCGTTTGAAGTGTTCGGGAGTTAACAGACGTAACTCCCGAGAAAAGGCGTGCTGGGTAGGCATTAGACTACCAGGCGGGCACGACCCTTGGCACGACGAGCGGCCAGAACTTTACGACCGTTGGCAGTTGCCATGCGGGCGCGGAAACCGTGAGAGCGCTTGCGCTTCAGGTTGGACGGTTGAAAAGTACGTTTCATGATTCGATTCCGTATTTCTGTACAGTTTTGATTGTCACACTTAGCCGACGCGCCAGCTATAGCGTGTGACGACTAGCAAAAGAGGCCGAATTCTAAACAGAGTTCGGCTTTTAGTCAATCCGCCGTTCCCTCTCTTCCTGCCCTGACCTTGCAAAGGCCCGAACCGGCAGTGAGGATCCAGAGGATCGAGGGCTCCGGATTATACTGGCAACCCGGGGTTTAACAAGGATCCTCCAATAAAAAAGGCGGCAATGCCGCCAAAGAGAGAGCTATTTAAGCACTTTGCGCAGGAACTCCCGGGTACGGGGATCCTGCGGATCGACCAATATCTGATCCGGCGGGCCCTGTTCCACGATCCGGCCCCCCTCCATGAAGATCACCCGATCGGCAACATCTCGAGCAAATTCAATCTCATGGGTTACCACCACCATGGTCTGGTGCTGGCGGGCCAGCTCCTTCATCAGGCCCAGTACTTCGTCGACCCACTCGGGGTCGAGGGCCGACGTGGGCTCATCGAACAGGATCACCTTGGAGTGCGCGGCCATGGCCCGGCCGATGCCGACCCGTTGCTGCTGACCACCCGACAGGGAAGCCGGATAGGCGTCCTGCTTGTCGGCGAGGCCGATGTCCTTGAGGATGCCGAGGGCGGTGGCACGGGCCTCTGCCTTCGGCTGTTTCCAGACGGTGATCAGTCCTTCGGCGATGTTGTCCAGCGCCGTTTTGTTGGCGAACAGAGCGTAGTTCTGGAACACGAAGGAGGCCCGCTTGCGCAGCTCTATCGCCTGCTGCTCGCTGGCTTTGGCCAGGTTGAGCTGCAGATCGTCGATGGCGAGGTTGCCGGCATCCGGGGTCTCCAGCAGGTTGAGGCAGCGCAGCAGGGTCGATTTGCCGGTGCCGGAGGGGCCGATGATGACCACTATCTCCCCCTTTTTCACCTCCAGATCGATGCTGTTCAGCACCTGATTGCCGTCATATGCCTTGGACAGGCCGGTTAACTTGATCATGATGGCCCTCCTTTAATAGGCACGGTTGAGCCGCACTTCCAGCAGATGCTGCAAGCGGGTAAAGAAGATCACCACCACCCAGTAGACCAGCGCCACCGCCATGAAGCTCTCGAAGAACTTGAAGGAGGAGGAGGCTTCCATCTGCGCCTTGCCCATGATCTCGGCCACCCCCAGGGTAAAGGCCAGCGAGGTGCTCTTGATCATGTCGATGAAGTAGTTCATCAGCGATGGCGTCGCGATGCGGGCCGCCTGCGGCAATATGATCCGCTGCATCGCCTGGTAGCGGCTCATGCCGATACTGAGGGCGGCTTCCATCTGGCTTTTGTGGATGCCAATGATGGAGGCGCGGATCGATTCGGCCATGTAGGCGGCGAAGTGCAGGGTCAGGCCGACGATGGCGGCGGTAAAGGCATCCATTCCCACGAAGATGGGGAACAGCTGCGGCAGCCCGTAATAGAGCAGGAACAGCTGGACGAGTAGCGGTGTACCCCGGAAAAACGAGATATAGAGCATCGCCAGCCAGTGGATCACGGGAACGCGAAACACCCGTACTATCGCCAGGGCCAGCGACAGTACGAGTGCCAGGACGAATCCCCACAGGGCCATCTCCATCGTGGTGCCCAGATATTTGAGCAGGATGGGAAACAGCCCCAGCGTGTATTCGAGGTCAAATTCCATCATTTATTTGTCGGTGATGTCGGAAGCGAACCATTTTTCAGAGATCTGACGCAGGGAACCGTCCTTGCGCATGGCGGTGAGGGCATCATCGACCTTCTTCAGCAGCGCCTGCTTTTCAGGAGTCTTCAGGAAGGGCAGGGCGTTCTCGATGGTTTCGAACGGTGCGCCGGCCTGCTGCAGCGGCAGCTTGGACTCTTTGATCAGCTGGGCGGTGGAGACGCGGTCCATCACGAAGGCATCGATCCGGCCCAGGGCAACATCCTGCTCGAAGGCTGAGTCATAGGTACGGATGTCGATCTTCTTGTTCGGGTCGTTCTTGCGCAGCAGCTCTTCGAAGTTGGAGCCCAGGTTCACCGCGACCTTCTTGCCTTCCAGATCCTTGATGCCGTGAATGGTGCTGTTGCCCTTGCGGACCACGATCTGGGCACCGTCATAGACGTAGGGCTGGGAGAAGGCGTACTTGGCCTTGCGCTCGTCGGTGATGGTGATCTGGTTGGAGATGGTATCGACACGGCCGGTTTCCAGCATGCCGAACAGGCCGGAGAAGCTGGCGGTCACGAATTCGACCTTGTAGCCGGTGCGCTCACCGATCTGGTTCCACATATCCACCTCGAAGCCCTGCAGCTTGTCCTGCTTGACGAAGGTGAACGGGAAGTACTTGCCGGACATGCCGACCTTGATGGTTTCCTGGGCGATGGCTTGACCGGACAGGGCGGCCAGCAGAATGGCGGCGCCGGAGACCAGCTTGATGGATGACGTCATGGGGATTCCTCTCTCTCTGTTGTTCTGTATTTTTAGTTGTAAACACTGGATTTGCGCTGATGTTATTGGAATAAAAGCTAAAGAATAAATGATATTTGGTTATATAAAATAACCGCTTCAGGTCTGGATCTTTGGTGCCCCTGTCGATGGATCTGGCTGTGGGTAACCTTGGGGATGAAATCCGATTCGGCGCTGCTGGATCCTTGAAAGTCAAGGATCTTATTTGCTGGATCCGCGAGGTCGCGGCTAGAGATCCAGCCGCTAAAAACGTAGAATAGCCGGTCTTTAGTTAATCAATCGACGGGAGTTTAGAGTGACTGCTTCGCTATGGCAGCAGTGCCTTAACCGGCTGCAAGATGAGTTGCCCTCGGCAGAATTCAGCATGTGGATCCGGCCGCTTCAAGCGGAGTTGAGTGACAATACTCTGACCCTGTATGCACCGAATCGCTTTGTTCTGGACTGGGTTCGAGACAAGTATCTCATCCGGGTGAACGGCATCATCAATGAACTCTGCGGGGTCGACGGCCCCACTCTGCGTTTTGACATCGGTAATCGTCCCCATCCCGTCGCGGTCGCCAGAGCGCCGGCGCGGGGTGCGGATCCTGTGAATAACTCGCAGAAGAGCTGGGAAAGCAAGGCCGAGGCCAAACCCGAGCCGAACCACAAGAGCAACACCAACGTGAACTATACCTTCGAGAATTTCGTCGAGGGTAAGTCCAACCAGTTGGCCCGTGCGGCTGCCCGTCAGGTTGCCGACAATCCGGGCGGGGCCTACAACCCGCTGTTCCTCTATGGCGGCACCGGTCTGGGCAAGACCCACCTGCTGCATGCCGTCGGCAACGCCATCAAGGAGCGCAAGCAGGACGCCAAGGTCATCTACATGCACTCCGAACGGTTTGTGCAGGACATGGTGAAGGCGCTGCAGAATAACGCCATTGAAGAGTTCAAGCGTTATTACCGTAGCGTCGATGCCCTGCTCATCGATGACATCCAGTTCTTTGCCAACAAGGAGCGCTCCCAGGAGGAGTTCTTCCACACCTTCAACGCCCTGCTCGAAGGCAACCAGCAGATCATCCTGACCTCGGATCGTTATCCGAAGGAGATCAACGGGGTGGAAGATCGTCTCAAGTCCCGCTTCGGCTGGGGCCTGACGGTGGCGATCGAACCGCCTGAGCTGGAAACCCGGGTGGCGATCTTGATGCGCAAAGCGGACGAGAACCAGATCCACCTGCCGGACGAAGTGGCCTTCTTCATCGCCAAGCGGCTGCGCTCCAACGTGCGCGAGCTGGAAGGTGCCCTCAACCGGGTGATCGCCAACGCCAACTTTACCGGTCGGGCGATCAATATCGACTTCGTGCGTGAAGCGCTGCGCGACCTGCTGGCGCTGCAGGAGAAGCTGGTCACCATCGACAACATCCAGAAGACGGTGGCGGAGTACTACAAGATCAAGCTGGCGGATCTGCTCTCCAAGCGGCGTTCCCGCTCCGTTGCCCGCCCACGCCAGCTGGCGATGGCGCTGGCCAAGGAGCTGACCAACCATAGCTTGCCGGAGATAGGTGATGCCTTTGGTGGTCGTGACCACACTACCGTGCTTCATGCCTGCCGCAAGATCGAGCAGCTGAAGGAAGAGAGTCACGACATCAAGGAAGACTATTCCAACCTGATCCGTACCCTTTCTTCCTGACAACGGAACGGAGTGGACAGATGCAGTTCGAATATTCCAACCTGATCCGAACCTTTTCCTCCTAATAACAACGGAGAGCACAGATGCAGCTCGAAATTAGCCGTGAGGCCCTGTTACGTCCTCTGCAACTGGTGTCCGGTGCCCTCGGTGGCCGGCCGACCCTGCCAATCCTCGGCAACGTGCTGCTGGATGTGAGCAACGGTCTGCTGTCACTGACCGGGACTGACCTCGAAGTGGAGATGATCGGTCAGGTCTATCTCAACAGCGACAGTCAGGATGGCCGCACCACAGTGCCGGCGCGCAAGCTGCTGGACATCTGCCGCGGTCTGCCGGAGGGGGCGGACATTCGCCTCAATACCGAAGGCGAGCGTCTGATCATCCGTTCCGGCCGCTCCCGCTTTAACCTGTCGACCCTGCCGGCCACCGAATACCCGAACATCGAGGATTGGGAATCCGTGCTCGAGTTCGACATCGGCCAGCTGGAGCTTAAAAAGCTCATCGATGCCACCCAGTTCTCCATGGCCAGCCAGGACGTGCGTTACTACCTGAACGGCATGCTGTTCGAGAGCGAGGGCCACGGCCTGCGTACCGTGGCGACCGACGGTCACCGGCTGGCGACCTGCCGCCGCGAGGTGGTAACGGAATCGCTGCCCGATCATCAGGTCATCCTGCCACGCAAGGGCGTGCTGGAACTGGTGCGCCTGCTGGAAGCGGAAGACAAGCCGGTGCGGCTGCAGATCGGCCGCAGCAACCTGCGTGCCGCCCTTGATGGCTTCATCTTTACCTCCAAGCTGGTGGATGGTCGCTTCCCGGACTGGCGCCGCGTCATTCCGCGCAACAGCGACAAGGCCCTGATCGCCGGTCGTGAGGATCTGCGCCAGGCCTTTGCCCGTGCCGCCATCCTCTCCAACGAGAAATTCCGTGGGGTGCGTCTCAATCTGCAGGAAAACCTGCTGCGCATCACCGCCAACAACCCGGAACAGGAAGAAGCCGAAGAGCTGCTTGACGTACAATACGAAGCCGGCGAGATGGAGATTGGTTTCAACGTCTCTTATGTGCTGGACGTGCTGAATACGTTAAAATGTGACCAAATCCGGATCAGCCTGAGCGATTCCATCAGCAGCGCCATTATTGAGGATTTTGACAGTCAGGATGCTCAGTACGTGGTAATGCCGATGCGGATCTAGTCGTGTCCCTGGTCAAACTCCAGCTCAGCGACTTTCGCAATATCCAGCAGGCCAGTCTCGCGCTGTCGCCCGGCCTCAATATCCTGGTCGGGTGCAATGGCAGCGGCAAGACCAGCGTGCTGGAAGCCATTCACTACCTCGGTCTCGGTCGCTCCTTTCGTACTCACCTGACCGGGCGGGTCATCCGCCAGGGGGAGAGGGCGTTTACCCTGTTCGCCCAGTGCGAACTGGAAGGGCGCCAGGTGCCCATCGGCCTCGCCAAGGACAAGAGTGGCGAGACCCAGCTCAAGATCGCCGGTGCCCAGGCCCAGCGCCTGGCCGAGCTGGCCGAATTGCTGCCGGTGCAGTTGATCCATCCAGATGGCTTCAATCTGCTGACCGGTGGGCCGCAGGCTCGTCGGGCCTGGCTAGACTGGGGTGTTTTTCATCAGGAGCCGACCTTCTTCTCCCTGTGGGGGCGAGTGCGTCGGCTGCTGAAACAGCGCAATGCGCTGTTGCGTCAGAGCAGCCAGTATCGCCAGCTGGCGTACTGGGATCAGGAATTGGTACGGCTGGGTGGTGAATTGGCCGAGTTTCGCGCCAGTTATTGTCAGGCCATTACGCCCCTGATCAAGGAGATGACGGCGGATTTTTTGCCGGAATTCGATATCAACCTTGGATTCTATCGAGGCTGGGAAAAAGATACCCCGCTCAATGAATTGCTGGAGGCGGGGTTTGAGCGGGATCGGGCGCTGGGTTACACAGGAGTAGGCCCACAGAAGGCCGATGTGCGACTCAAGGCGAACGGCGTCCCCGCTCAGGATATTTTGTCCAGGGGTCAGTTGAAGTTGCTGGTCTGTGCCATGCGACTGGCCCAAGGGCTCTATTTGAATCAACATAGCAGCCGTGGCTGTATTTTTTTAATTGATGATTTTGCCTCTGAACTGGATGTCGACAAGCGCCGGTTGCTGGCCGCAAGGCTGAAGCAGTGTGCGTCCCAGGTATTCATTACCGCCATCGACACCGGTCAGCTCGCAGACATGATGGATGCGAATGACTGCAAGTTGTTCCACGTGGAACAAGGCAAGATCTCCGAAACGTTAGAGAAGGCAGAGAGTAAGCTATGAGTGAAAATACTTACGACTCCTCGAATATCAAGGTACTGAAGGGCCTGGATGCGGTCCGCAAGCGCCCGGGGATGTATATCGGCGATACGGATGATGGCTCGGGTCTGCACCACATGGTGTTCGAGGTCGTCGACAACTCCATTGACGAGGCTCTGGCCGGCTACTGCTCCGATATTCAGGTCAAGATCCATTCCGACGGTTCCGTCTCCGTCCGTGACAACGGTCGTGGTATTCCAGTCGACATCCATCCGGAAGAGGGTCGCTCCGCTGCCGAAGTCATCATGACCGTGCTGCACGCGGGCGGCAAGTTTGACGACAACTCCTACAAGGTTTCCGGTGGTCTGCACGGCGTCGGCGTCTCCGTGGTAAACGCCCTCTCTGACAAGCTGCTGCTGACCATCCGTCGCAACGGCCATGTCTACGAGCAGACCTATCACCTGGGTGAGCCGCAGGCACCGCTCAAGCAGATTGGCGACAGCACCGGCACTGGGACCGAAGTCCGCTTCTGGCCGAGCCCGACCATCTTCAGCGATACCCTGTTCCACTACGAGATCCTGGCCAAGCGTCTGCGCGAGCTCTCCTTCCTCAACTCCGGCGTCTCCATCCGCCTGCTAGATGAGCGTGACGGCCGCGAGGCGCACTTCTGCTACGAAGGCGGCATCAAGGCGTTCGTTGAATACCTGAACCAGAACAAAACCCCGATCCATCCGAAAGTGTTCCACTTCACCACCGAGCAGGACGGCATCGGTGTCGAAGTGGCGATGCAGTGGAACGACGCCTACCAGGAAGGGGTTTACTGCTTCACCAACAACATTCCGCAGCGCGATGGTGGTACCCACCTGGTGGGCTTCCGTACCGCGCTAACCCGTACTCTGAACTCCTACATGGACAAAGAGGACTACAGCAAGAAGGCCAAGTCTGCCGCCAGTG
Source organism: Aeromonas sp. S5(2024) (assembly GCF_041403025.1). Lineage (NCBI taxonomy): Bacteria > Pseudomonadati > Pseudomonadota > Gammaproteobacteria > Aeromonadales > Aeromonadaceae > Aeromonas > Aeromonas sp. S5(2024). The sequence goes on from NZ_JBGLRI010000014.1 coordinate 46,381, forward strand.
GCGACGACGTGCGTGAAGGTCTGATTGCCGTTATCTCCGTCAAGGTGCCTGACCCTAAGTTCTCCTCCCAGACCAAGGACAAGCTGGTCTCTTCCGAAGTGAAGACCGCCGTCGAACAGGCGATGGGTGAGAAGCTGGCCGACTTCCTGCTGGAAAACCCGGGCGATGCCAAGATCGTGGTCAACAAGATCATCGATGCGGCCCGTGCCCGCGAAGCGGCCCGCAAGGCCCGCGAACTGACCCGCCGCAAAGGCGCGCTGGATATCGCCGGTCTGCCCGGCAAGCTGGCTGACTGTCAGGAAAAAGACCCGGCTCTCTCCGAACTCTACATAGTGGAAGGGGACTCTGCTGGCGGTTCCGCCAAGCAGGGTCGCAACCGGAAAAACCAGGCCATCCTGCCGCTCAAGGGCAAGATCCTGAACGTGGAGAAGGCCCGTTTCGACAAGATGATCTCCTCCCAGGAGGTGGGCACCCTGATCACCGCACTGGGTTGCGGTATCGGTCGTGACGAGTACAACCCGGACAAGCTGCGTTATCACAACATCATCATCATGACCGATGCGGACGTCGATGGTGCGCACATCCGTACCCTGCTGCTGACCTTCTTCTATCGTCAGATGCCGGAAATCATCGAGCGTGGCTACGTCTACATCGCCCAGCCGCCGCTCTACAAGGTGAAGAAGGGCAAGCAGGAGCAGTATCTGAAAGACGAAGATGCGCTGCTGCAGTACCAGACCGCCATGGCGCTGGACGGTGCAACCCTGCACGTCAACGAGTCTGCCCCGGCCATCGGTGGCGAGGCGCTGGAGCGTCTGGTCAACCAGCATCGCTCGGTGACTCACCTGATCACCCGTATGTCCCGCCGCGCGCCGGAAGCCGTACTGACCCAGCTGATCTATCAGCCGGAGCTGAACGAAGCGCTGCTGAGCAGCGAGAGCGATCTGCTGGCCTGGTGCCAGAGCATGGAAGCCGTGCTCAACGAGAGCAACCACGGCATCCAGTACCAGATGCAGGTACGCCACGACGAAGAGCGCCGTCTGTTCGTGCCGCACGCCGTGGTACGCCAGCACGGGGTCGACCGCGAATACCCGCTCAGCTACGACTTCCTGCAATCCTCCGAGTACCGTCAGCTGGTCTCGCTGGGCAAGGAGATCGCCAACCTGATCGAGGAAGGTGGTTACATCAAGCGTGGCGAGAAGGTGAAGCCGGTCGCCAGCTTCGTTGAAGCGGTCGAGTGGCTGATGGGCGAAGGCAAGCGTGGCATCTACATCCAGCGCTATAAAGGGCTGGGCGAGATGAACCCGGACCAGCTGTGGGAAACCACCATGGATCCGGAAGCCCGTCGCATGCTGCGCGTCACCATCGACGACGCCGTCGGTGCCGACCAGCTCTTCTCCACCCTGATGGGTGATGCGGTTGAGCCGCGTCGTGACTTCATCGAGACCAACGCCCTGCGCGTGGCCAACCTCGACGTCTAATTCGACGCTGTCAGCTCGATATAAAAAAGCCGCTCCCTGTGAGCGGCTTTTTGTTTTTCTGGCGAAGGAGGTGGCACGTTCCACGTGAAACATGGGGCCCTCTTGATGGTGCCAGCTCAGCCCAGTTCGGGGGCCGGGCAGTAGAGGCGCAGACGATGGCCATCCGGATCGAGCGCCATGCAGGTGTAGCCAAACTCCATCCGGGTCGGTGCCTGGATCAGGGTGAGCCCACGCGCCTGCCACTCGGCAGACTGTCTATCGACCGCGGCATCATCGGGGAAGGCGAAGGCCAGCTCCATGGCCCCGGCCGTTTGGGTCACGGCGGGCTCGACCGTGGCGCTGGACCAGAGTGCCAGTCTGGCGCCCGATTCGAACACGAACATGGCAAAGGTGGGGGACTCCTCCACCGGTGGGCGTCCGAACAGCTTGCGATAGAAAAGCGCGCTGCGGGCCGGGTTGGCAACATAGAGGATGGTGAACTGGGGGATTAACATGGTGATGCTCCTTGCTGATGAGATGACGCATCGGCGCCGACCCCGTCAGCATGGCGCTGCCTGCTGTCAGTTTCTGTCAGCAATGAATCTGGGCTGCGGGATCTGCTGGCTGTCCCGCCACTCCTTGAGCAGCTGCTCCCGGCTGCCCGGATAAGACTCCGCCTCCAGACGCATCGCACTGATCCTGTCCACCCGAAAGTGGCGAAAGTCCTGGCGCAGCTCGCACCAGGCCACCAGTACCCGCACCTGGTCGAAGTAGCCGAGGGCACAGGGCCAGACGGTGCGCTCTGAACTCTCCTCCTTAAGATCCCGATAGCTCAGGCTCACCTTGCGCTGCTGGCGGATGGCGCTGCGCAGTGGAGCCTCATCGACGGGGCTGTCACCGCGAGAGGTGCCGATCAGCAGTGCATTGGCATGCAGCTGTTGGCGATAGTCGGCGGGTAGCACGGCCTCTATCTTGGCCAGCGCGCTGCTGGCGGCGGTACTGAGGGCATGGTCGGCATGGGCCGCCACCCAGCGTGAGCCCAGCACCAGCGCATCCAGCTCCTCTTCGCTGAACATCAGCGGCGGCAGCATGAAGCCGGGGCGCAGCACATAGCCGATGCCCGCTTCCCCCTCGATGTGGGCGCCCTGTGCCTGCAGGGTAGCGATATCCCGATAGAGGGTGCGCAGGCTGATGCCAAGCTGGCTGGCCAGCTCGCTGCCGGTGATGGCGTAGCGGTGGCCGCGCAGCAGCTGGAGCAGGGCCAGCAGGCGTTCTGAACGGGACATGATGTGGCTCCTCAAGATCTCCGCTCAGGGTGCCATGTTGTGACTGGGGGAGAAAGTTGAATGTGGCAAAGGCCTGCCACGGGCGGCGAGAAGATTTTTCGATCAGGGCCCTTGAAAGCCGAAAGCGGGCCCCTATATAGATAACAAGGCCGGAACGCTCGACAGAGGTTTCGACTAGGCGCCCGTCCATCAGGAGGGCAAACAATCAGTTATCGCTCAAAAGAGGATAATACTATGCGTTCTATCGACTTTTCTCCGCTCTATCGTTCTGCCATCGGTTTCGATCGTCTGGCCAATCTCATCGAATCTGCGGCCAGCAATGGCAATGCCGGTTATCCCCCCTACAACATCGAGCAGCTGGGTGACAGCGACTACCGCATCAGCATGGCGGTGGCGGGCTTTACCCAGGAAGAGCTGGAGCTGAGCTTCCAGGAAAATCTGCTGACGGTGAAGGGCAACAAGCAGGCCGATACCGAGCGCAACTACCTCTACCAAGGCATAGCCGAACGCGGTTTCGAGCGTCGCTTCCAGCTGGCTGACTATGTGCGGGTGAAGGGCGCCGATCTGAAAAACGGTCTGCTGCACATCGACCTGGTGCGCGAAGTGCCCGAGGCGATGAAGCCCCGCAAGATCGAGATCAACGGCTGATAGCCTGACCTCATTGAATTGATGACGTTTCCCGGGTGCCGATGACGGGCCCGTGGAGAAGTAAAACCTGTTGCTTATAGAAGGATAGGATTATGCGTAACCTCGATTTTTCTCATCTCTATTCCAACGCCGTCGGCTTCGAGCGGATGGCCCGTGAGCTGGAAGGCCTGTTCGAGCAGAAGACCGCCGCTTACCCCCCGTACAACATCGAAAAGCGCGATCACGACGGCTATCGCATCACGGTTGCCGTGGCCGGCTTCGAGCGCGAAGAACTGGAGCTGGAGACCGAAAACGGCACCCTCAAGGTGAAGGGGCGCAAGGCCGCCGCCGATGAACGCCAGTTCCTCCATCAGGGGATCGCCGAGCGCGACTTCGAGCTCGCCTTCAAGCTGAGCCAGCATGTGGAAGTGCAGGGCGCCAAGCTGGAGCATGGGTTGCTGACCATCGATCTGGCGCGTGAGCTGCCAGAGGCGCTCAAGCCTCGTGCCATCCCGATCGGCAAGCCCGAGCAGCTGGCACTGCCCGGTTAAGCCAACCGGCGCGCGATAAGCAAGAGAGGCCTGCATGTGCAGGCCTCTCTGTTTTTGTATCGCCGAACTGGGCTTAGCCGGTGTAGAGGGCGTTGATCTCGTCGGCCAGGATGGCGATGCCGCGCCGTACCAGCTCCTCGCTCTGGGAGTAGTTGAGGCGGATACACTCCTGGCTGTGGCGCCACTCGGGGTCGTCGATGCCGGGGAAGAAGTAGTGGCCCGGCACGATCAGCAGGTTCTTCGCCTTCAGTCGCTCGTACAGATCCTGACAGTGGATCGGCAGGCCCTCGAACCAGAGCCAGAGGAAGAGGGCGCCTTCCGGCTTGTGGATGTGGAAGCGCGGGTCGGGGATCGCCTCGCGCAGCAGTTGCACAGCCAGCTCCGCCTTCTGCTGATAGAAGGGTTTCACCACCTGCTCGCTGAGGGCGATGATCTCGCCGCTCTCGATCATCGGAATGGTGATGGCGGGCCCCAGACTGCCCGGTGCCAGATTGATGATGCCGCTCAGGTTGGTGATGGCCTGAATGATCTTCTCGTCGGCGATGACGATGCCGCAGCGAGTGCCCGGCAGGCCGAGCTTGGAGAGGCTCATGCAGAGGATGGTATTGGCGTTCCAGAACGGCTTGGCCTCGCTGAAGATGATGCCCGGGAAGGGGACGCCGTAGGCGTTGTCGATCAGCAGTGGAATGCCCTTGTCGCGGGCAATCTGATCGAGGTGTTCGATCTCTTCGTCGGTCAGCACGTTGCCGGTGGGGTTGGTGGGGCGGGAGACGCAGATCACCCCGATGTCGTCACCCACCTGCAGGCTCTCGAAGTCCACGTGGTACTTGAACTGGCCGTCGGCCAGCTTCTCTATGGTGGGCTTGTAGGCCACGAAGTAGTCGTCCGCCAGTGCCGAGTCGGCATAGCCGATGTACTCGGGGGCGAGCGGGAACAGCACCTTCTTCTTGCGGCCATCGGCAAATTCGCCCGCCAGCAGGTTGAACAGATAGAAGAAGGCGTTCTGGCTGCCGTTGGTCAGGGCGATGTTGCGGGCAGAGATGTCCCAGCCCAGCTCTTTGCTGAGCAGGGCCGCCAGCGCCTTGGTGAACCTGTCCTTGCCCTGGGGGCCATCGTAGTTGGCCATCGCCTTCACCAGCTCACCGTTGTCGAGCAGGCTCTTGGCCTCTGCCTGGAAGCGTTCCAGCATGGCGGGGATGGGGGCCGGGTTGCCGCCACCCAGCATGATGGCGTCCGGATTGGTCAGCCCCTGATTAAGGTCATCCATGAGTTGGGTAATACCGGCATGGCGAGTGAACTTCTCGCCGAACAAGGAAAATTCCATTCGGTGACAGATCCAGAGTCAGTTACGGGGGAGCTAGCACCATAGCTCAGTTTAAAAGCGGGTGTCGATCAAAAAAATGGGATGTTCCACGTGGAACAGCAGACAAAAATTAAGCGTGGTGAAAATGACCACTTGTTGGTTCAATCCTGAATACAGGGTGTTTTCCAACTGGCGCCAGTTTCCATCTGAAAATTATTAATTTAAACAAAATCATGTCGTTATAGATGTGGCACAACAATTGGAATAGCTATCTGGTCATCTCAACCACACCGGAGCACACCAGATGAAAATCCTGATCGCAACCTTGATTGCCAGCAGCCTGAGCCTGAACGTCATGGCCGACGAGTACCCCAGACCCGAACTGGACAGCGCCAAGCTGGCGCAGGAGATAGCTGCCCAGCAGCAGCAGGCCTCCCATGCGGTGGTGGAGGGGGCGATCCACAACCTCAAGCCGCTGGCACTGGAGACCCTGGTGGTGGAGGCGAGCTCGGCCGATGCGACTCACCCCGAGAGCTGAGATAGCGCAGCGGGGTCTGCCCCGTGTGCTGTCTGAAGAAGCTGATGAAGGCGCTGTCGCTGGCGAACTCCAGCGTTGCCGCCACCCGGCTGATGGGTTCGGCCTCGGCCAGCAGCTCCAGCGCCCGCAACAGTCGCCACTGCTGGCGCCAGGCCTGGTAGCTCATGCCGGTCTCCCGCATGAAGATGCGGCCTATGGTCTTGTCACTGGCACCCACCCGTTCGGCCAGCCGGTTGAGCCGATCGGGCAGGGTGTCGCCCCGCTTCACTTCCTGCAGCCAGCCGGCCAGACGCGAGTCTGACGGCAGCGGCAACTGCCAGGATTCCCGCGGCGCTTGCGCCAGCTCCTCCTGCAACAGCGCCAGCGTGCAATGCTGCTCCGCAGCCGGTTTGTCCCACGGCCAGATCGCCATCCGCTCGATGATCTCCCGCAGCAGCGGGTTGACCGCCAACACCGCCATCTCGGTCGGCAAGCCGGGCTCTGGCTGGAAGTAGAGGGAGCGATACGCCACCACCCCGCGCATCAGCACCCGATGGGGCAGGCCTGCCGGCAGCCAGGCTGCCCGCGTCGGCGGCAGCAGGCAGACCTGATCGTCCAGCTCTATGGTCATGCAGCCGGCTTGGGCGAACAGCAGCTGATGGCGCCTGTGCTGATGACGGCCGGAGTCGTGCCAGCCGAGGGCGGAGGCGATCCCGATGGCGCTGCCGTCGTGCCGATCCGGGTCAAAAGGGTGATCGGGAAGAATAAAGGCCATGTGTCCGATTATTGATGTTTATAGTCCTGCTTATTGTAATCGGACAATCTGCGTCACTCTAGAATAACGGCCTCTTGTGAAGGAGGTTTGTCATGAACAACAAGTTGCCACCGCTTTGGCTGGTGGTCGGATTGATGATGTTTCCGCAGATAGTGGAGACCATCTACAGCCCGGTGCTGACCCATATCGCCAGCCAGTTTCGGGTGAGCGAGGGGCAGGCATCCCAGACCCTGTCGGTCTATTTTCTGGCGTTTGCGGCGGGCGTGGTCTGCTGGGGCCGACTGTGCGATCTGGTCGGGCGGCGTCCCGCCATGCTGGCGGGGCTGATGACCTATGGCGCCGGCACTCTGCTGGCTTTGCTGGCCACTCAATTTGAAACCCTGCTGCTGGCCCGGGTCATCGCGGCCTTCGGCGCCGCCGTGGGCTCCGTGGTGACCCAGACCATGCTGCGCGACAGCTATCAGGGCAGCGATCTGGCGCGGGTCTTTTCGGTGATGGGTATCGCGCTCTCCCTCAGTCCGGTGCTGGGGCTGGTGAGCGGCGGCCAGCTGGCGAGCGGGTTCGGCTATCTCGGGGTATTCAGCGCCCTGTTGGTGTTGGCCGCCGGATTGCTGCTGGTCACTTGCTGGCAACTGCCGGAAACCCGGCCGGCCATCACCCAGCGGGTCGCACTCTGGCCGCTGGCACAACGGATGGCGCGTGATACAGCCTTGTGGCGCAACGCGGCACTGGTGGCGCTGTTCAACACCATGCTGTTTGGCTACTACAGCCTGGCTCCCTTCCTGTTTGCCGGACTGGGGTTGAGTGCGGGTGAGTTTGGTTACTCCGGTATCTTGCTGGCGCTGGCGACCCTGGGGGGCAGCCTGCTCAACAAGCGCCTGCTGGGGCGTGGCTGGTCGCCAGCCTCGCTGATCCGGCTCGCTGCCGCGTTGGCGCTGGGGTCCGGCTGGCTGGTGTGGGCCAGTCAGACTTCGCTCTGGTTTCTGCTGCCCATGATGGGGGTGGTGGTGGCGTTCGGGCTGGCGATCCCCAATGTGCTGAGCCAGGCGCTGCTGGCTTATCGGGAGGTGGCAGGCAGTGCCGGTGCCCTGTTCGGACTCGGTTACTACCTGTTGCTCAGCCTGGGGTTGGCGGTTGCCGCCAGCTTGCAGGATCTCGGTCTGCTGCTCGGTGGTTGCGGTCTGCTGGCCCTCTGCTGCGGTTGGCGTCGTTCCACGTGAAACATCAGCTGCCGATAAAACGGTAGCCGATGCCGGATTCGGTCTCGATCAGCGTGGGTTGCTGGGGGTTATCTCCCAGCTTCTTGCGCAGGCTGGCGATGACGATGCGCAGGTAGTGGGTGTCTTCCTTGTGGCTCGGCCCCCAGATGTCGTTGAGCAGCTGGGTCTGCAGCACCAGCTTGCCGGGGTGGCACACCAGGGCCTGCAGCAGGGCGAACTCCTTGCGGGAGAGGGGCACCTCTTCTTCCCCCAGGGTGACCCTGTGGCTGCTGCTGTCCAGGGTCAGCCCGCACTGGGGGAAGTGGCGCTGCTCACCGCTGCTGACCCCGGCCCGCTGGCGCAGCAGCACTCGAATGCGGGCCATCATCTCGCCGATGCCGAACGGCTTGCTCATGTAGTCGTTGGCCCCGGCATCCAGCAAGCGTACCTTCTCCTGTTCAGAATCTCGCGCCGACAGCACCAGTACCGGGTGTTGATGGTGCTCGCGAATGGCCTGCAACACCTGAATGCCGTCTCCGTCCGGCAGGCCCAGATCCAGGATCACCAGATCGGGATTGAGGTGGCGATACTGCGCCAGCCCCTCGTTGACGCCGACCGCCTCGCTCACCTGATGCCCCTCGGCGATCAGGCTGATCCGCAAAAAACGGCGGATGGCCGCCTCGTCGTCGATGACCAGTATGTGAGCCATTCAGCCTCCAGCTGGATAGAGTAAAAAGGTTCAGGCCGCGGCTGCATTGAGCGCCAGCGGCAGGGAGATGCGCATGCAGGTGCCATTGCCGTTGGGGCCGGAAAATGCCCAGATGCGGCCGCCGTGGGCCTCTATCATAGCGCGGGAAATGGCGAGGCCAAGCCCGGTGCCGCGGCTGCCGCAGTCTCCGACCGGCTGGGTATAGAACAGATTGAAGATCTTGTCCCGATCCGACTCGGCGATGCCGACCCCGATGTCGATGATGTCGAGGATGAGATCGGGGTCCGCCAGCATCACCTTGAACTCGATGGGGGTGCCGGCCGGCGAGTAGCGGGAGGCGTTGTCGAGGATGTTGACCAGCACCTGCTCGATCAGGGCGCCGTGCACATAGAGGCGGGGGATCTGCTGATCGAAGTGCACCAGCAGCTTGTGCTGGCGCCAGGAGGAGTCGAGTCGGCGGCGGGCGTTCTCCACCAGATCCGCCAGGTCGACCCAGTCCCGTTTCAGCTGGAAATCCGGCGAGCCGATGCGGGTCATGTCCAGCAGGTTTTGCACATAGCTGTGCAGGCGACGCGCCTCATCCTGCACCGAGTGCAGCAGCTCGCTGCGATCTTCGCTGCTGATCCGGTCACCATATTCCAGCAGGGTGCTGCCGGCCCCCATGATGGTGGCCAGCGGCGTCTTCAGATCGTGGGAGACCGAGGAGAGCAGGGCGGCGCGCATCCGGTCGGTCTCCGCCTGCAGCTGGCTGTCGGCCAGCCGTTCGTTGAGATCGATCCGCGCCAGCGCAGCGCGGATATCGGTGAGCAGGGCCTGCAGCTGATGCTCGGCCGAAGAGGCGAGCGGATTGGCCAGCACTATCCCCAGCACCAGTTCATCGCTGAGGTGGTGGTACTGGGCCTCGGCCGCGTTGAGGGTGGCGGTGTGGGCGCCGGCGCTCTGTTTCTGGGCCAGACACCAGTCGATGGCCGCCTTGTCGGTCTGCCCCGGCTTGTGCTGGGTCGAACCGGCCCTGTGCTGGTAGTGCTGATCGAGGGCGAACACCGGCTGGCCCAGCGCCAGCGAGATGGCCTGGGATCCCTGTCTGAGCACCTCTTCCGGGCTGCTGGCGGTGGCCAGCCCCTGGCTCAGCGACAGCAGGGCGTTGCCCAGTTGCTGGGTCTCGCGCAGGCCGATCAGCTGTTGGCGCTGACGGGAGGCGAGCCGCCCGGCCGTGATGCCGACGATCAGCAGCACGAACAGGGTGAGCAGATCGCTGTGGCTGGCCACGCTCAAAGAGAAGTAGGGGGCGGTGAACAGCAGATTGTGGCCGACGAAGCCCAACACGGCGGCCAGGATGGCGGGCATCAGGCTGGTGGTGAGCGCGGTGGCCAGCACCCCCAGCACGAACAGCATGGGCAGGGAGGCGGGCGGCAGCCAGTGGGAGAGGCCCCAGACGGCGGCCGAGGTGGTCCCCATGATGGCCACCGCCAGCAGGCTCTGGCGAATGTCCTTGGGGTGGAGCGGCTGCAAGCCCAGGCTGGGCTTGCGCTTCTCGGTATCCACCAGCGTGATCTCGAGTCCTTGCGCCTGCTTGAGCAGGTGTTGCACCAGCGAGCGACGCCAGGGGGCCTTGTGGGGTTTGCCCAGCAGCAGTTGCGACACCTGCTGCTGCTCGGCGGTCTCCAGCAGGGTGTCGGCTACCGCCGGACTGGAGAGGGTCAGCACCTTGGCCCCCAGCTGGGAAGCGAGCGCCAGCGCCTGTTCCAGCTCGACCGAGCGCTGCCCCTTGCTGTCGATGTGCACCACCAGCCAGGGCAGCTGGCGGCGCTGGGCGAAGCGGTGACCGTAGCGCACCAGGGCGGCGCCGTGCTGATCGGCGAGGCAGACCATCAGCTTGCCCCGCAGCGGCAGTGTGGTCTTGCCGGCGGCCTGCCACTGCAGTTGCAGATCCCCCTCCACGTGACTGGCGGCGGTCTGCATCGCCAGCTCGCGCAGGGCGGTGAGGTTGTTCAGAGAGAAGAAGGACTGCAGGGCTGCTTTTGCCTGGTGGGGCACATAGACCTTGCCCTCCTTGAGGCGGCCGAGCAGCTCCTTGGGGGGGAGGTCGATCAGCACCAGGCTGTCGGCCTCCAGCAGCACCTGATCCGGCAGGGTCTCCTTGACCCTGACCCCGGTCAGCTGCCACACCAGATCGTTGAGGCTCTCCAGGTGCTGCACGTTGAGGGTGGTGTAGACGTCGATGCCGGCACCCAGCAGCTCCTCCACATCCTGCCAGCGCTTCTCATGGCGGCTGCCGGGGGCGTTGCTGTGGGCCAGCTCGTCCACCACGGCGATGGCGGGCTTGCGGGCCAGCAGGCCGTCCAGATCCATCTCCTCCAGCCGCTGCTGGCGGTGCAGGTGCAGCTTGCGCGGCTGGATGGCGAGCTTGTCGAGCAGGGCCAGGGTCTCCTGGCGGCCATGGGTTTCCACCACCCCGATCAGGATGTCGACCCCCTCCTTGGCCTGCTCCCGCACCGCCTGCAGCATGGCGTAGGTCTTGCCGACGCCGGGGGCGGCACCGAGAAACACCTTCAGCTTGCCCCTGTGCTCCTGTTCCAGGCTCGCCAGCAGGGCGTCCGCCCTCACCTCATCACGCATCCCCGTGCTCCCGTTGCATCGGCCGAACTGCGGCCGTGACCTCATTGCTCATGCTTGTCCCCGTTGTCGAAAGGGAGCCTGTCCCGAACGGCAAGGAGCGCCCTCAGGCGCCCTTTTGATGATCGAGTTGCAGGTTCAACTGGAGAATGTTGACCACCTGCGGGCCAAGGATACCAGCTTGTGCCGCCGACTTGACCTGCTCCGTCAATTGAACGGGATCCAGCCCGCGTTGCCCGGCGACCCGCGCCACCTGGGCCAGCGCGGCAGCGAGTGGCAGATGGGGATCGAGGCCGGAGGCGGAGCGGGTCAGCAGGGCGGGGTCCCTGGCTTCCGGCTGAGCCCTGACCGCGGCGGCGGCAAACTCGGCCCGCAGCGGCGAGCTCATCCCCAGGTTGCTGGCGCCTCCGCCTATGGTGGCGAAGTCGCTGGCGGAGGGGCGGGAGTGGAAGTAGTCGGCCCGCTCGAACTTCTGTGCCAGCAGGGCGCTGCCGACCACCTGCTGCTTGGCGTTGGTGAGCAGGCTGCCGTTGGCCTGCCAGGGGAAGAGCAGCTGGGCCAGCCCGGTGACGGTCAGCGGATACGCCACCCCCAGCAGCAGGGTCAGGGTCAGCAGGGTTCTGATTGCTATCATGATTCTCTTGCTCCAAAAGATTGATGGGGTACAAGCCAGGCCTGCACCCCGCTATGTCGTTACACCAGGCCCAGGCCGGTGATGACTAGGTCGATCAGCTTGATACCTATGAACGGCACTATCAGGCCGCCGACGCCGTAGATCAGCAGGTTGCGGCGCAGCAGGCTGGCGGCCGAGCCCTGCAGGCTGACCCCGCGCAGGGCCAGCGGCACCAGCGCGACGATGATCAGGGCGTTGAAGATGATGGCCGACAGGATGGCGCTTTCCGGGCTGCCCAGTTGCATCAGGTTCAGCACCCCCAGCTGCGGATAGGCTGCGATGAACAGAGCCGGCAGGATGGCAAAGTACTTGGCTACGTCGTTGGCGATGGAGAAGGTGGTCAGGGCGCCACGGGTCACCAGCAGCTGCTTGCCCACCAGAACCACGTCCAGCAGCTTGGTGGGGTTGGAGTCGAGATCCACCAGGTTGCCCGCCTCCTTGGCGGCCTGGGTCCCCTCGTTCATGGCCAGGCCCACGTCGGCCTGGGCCAGCGCCGGTGCGTCGTTGGCGCCGTCTCCGCACATGGCGACCAGCCGGCCGTCGGCCTGCTCCTGACGGATGTAGGCCAGCTTCTTCTCCGGCGTTGCCTCGGCGATGAAGTCATCCACCCCGGCCTCGGCGGCGATGGCGGCGGCGGTCAGCGGGTTGTCACCGGTGATCATCACGGTGCGGATCCCCATGTGGCGCAGGATCTGGAAGCGCGCCTTGATGCCCGGCTTGATGATGTCCTTGAGGAACACCACCCCCAGCAGCTTCTCGTGGGTACAGACCAGCAGCGGGGTGCCGCCCTGGCGGGCGATGTTGTCCACCGATTTGAGGATGAGCTCGGGCACCGCCTTGCGATCGAGCGAGAGGTAGCGCAGCACCGCATCCACCGCCCCCTTGCGATAGTGATGGCCGTTGCGATCCAGCCCGCTCAGCCGGGTCTCGGCGCTGAAGGGGATGAGGATGTCGCTCTCCAGCTGGCTCGGTCTGGTGTGGCTCTTGCCCGCCAGGGTCAGGATGGATTTGCCCTCCGGCGTGTTGTCACCGAGCGAGGCCAGCATGGCGGCCTGGGCCAGCAAAGAAGGGTCCACGCCGGGGGCCGGGATCAGCTCGTCCGCCATCCGGTTGCCGAAGGTGATGGTACCGGTCTTGTCCAGCAGCAGGGTGCGCACGTCGCCGGCGGCTTCCACCGCCCGGCCCGACTTGGCGATCACGTTGAGCTTCACCAGCCGGTCCATGCCGGCGATGCCGATGGCGGAGAGCAGACCGCCGATGGTGGTCGGGATCAGGGTGATGAACAGCGCCAGCAGATAGAGCCGGGGCACCTGGGTGCCGTTGTAGTCGAGGAACCAGGGCAGGGTGGCCACCACCAGCAGGAAGATCAGGGTCAGCCCCACCAGCAGGGCGTCCAGCGCCATCTCGTTGGGGGTCTTCTGCCGCTTGGCCCCTTCCACCAGCGCAATCATGCGATCCAGCGTGCTTTCGCCCGGGTTGTTGCTGATGTGCACCCAGATCTGGTCGGAGACGACGGTAGTATTGCCGGTCACGCCGCTGCGGTCGGTGCCGGACTCGCGGATGACAGGGGCGGATTCGCCGGTGATGGCCGCCTCGTTGACCGAGGCGATGCCGGCGACCACTTCGCCGTCGGCCGGGATCATCTCGCCGCTGCGCACCAGCACCAGATCGCCCTTGAGCAGGCTGGTGGCCGGTACCCATTCGCCCTTGTCATCCTGCGGGCTGGTGACCCGACGTGCCTTGAGCTGGCTCATGCCGGCCTTCAGGCTGTCGGCCCGTGCCTTGCCACGCCCCTCGGCCAGGGTCTCGGCGAAGTTGGCAAACCAGAGGGTGAGCCAGAGCCAGGCAGTCAGCTGCCAGGCCAGCGATGGAGCGACGCCGGAGAGCGGCTGCCCCAGCAGCGACTCCAGGGTCGCCATCACGGCCGCCAGCCAGAGGGTGAACAGGATGGGGCTGCCAAACAGCGCCTTGGGGTTGAAGCGATAGAGGGCTTCCACCATGGCCTGCAGGATCTGTGATTTCTGTTTCTTGCCCTTCACCTGAATGGTGTCGGTGCTCATTGAAGCGGACTTGCTCATTGGAAAGCTCCCTGCATCGAATAGTTGGTCACGCAGATCAGTCGGGTGTGCAGCATCAGAAAGCCCCTCCCAGCAGGCTCAGGTGTTCCGCCACCGGGCCCAGCGCCAGCACTGGCAGGAAGGAGAGACCCCCCATCAGCAGCACGGTGACGATCAGCAGGGTGATGAAGAGCGGGCCGCTGACCGGGAAGTCCCCTTCGCTCGTCTCCTGGCGCGGGGCGCGGGCCAGCTGGCCGGCGATGGCCAGCACCGGAATGATGTAGCCGAAGCGGCCGAGCAGCATGGCCAGCCCGATGGCGATGCACTGCCAGCTGTCGGCGGCGGCAAAGCCGGCGAAGGCGGAGCCGTTGTTGCCGGCGGCCGAGGCGTAGGCATAGATCAGCCGTGACAGGCCGTGGGGGCCGTCGTGACCGATGACGGTGGCGGAGTTCGGCATCAGCAGGGTAATGCCGCCGATCACCAATACCCCGACCGGCATCACCAGCATGCTGGCGACCACCCACTTCATCTCAGTGATGCCGAGCCGTTTGCCCAGATAGGTCGGGGTGCGCCCCACCATCAGGCCGCACAGAAACACGGTCAGCAGCACGAACAGCATCATGCCGTAGATGCCGGCCCCGACGCCGCCGAACACCACTTCACCCAGCAGCATGTTGATCATGGCGACCATGCCGGCGAGCGGGGCGAAGCTGTCGTGCATGGCGTTGACCGAGCCGTTGGAGGCGGCAGTGGTGGCCACTTCCCAGATGCTGGACAGCACGGGGCCGAAGCGGCTCTCCTTGCCTTCCCAGTTGCCGGCTTCGCTGGTGAGGTGGGCGAGGGCCGGATCCGGTTTCAGCTCCTGACCGATGGCGAGGCAGAGCCCCAACACCAGCATGATGGTCATGGCGATGAGGATGGCGCGGCTGTGGGCCAGATCCTTCACGTAGCGACCCAGGGTGCAGACCATGGCGGCGGCCAGCGTCAGCAGGGCGACCATCTCCAGCCAGTTGGAGAGGGCGGTCGGGTTCTCGAACGGGTGGGCCGAGTTGATGCCGAAGAAGCCGCCGCCGTTGGAACCGAGCTGCTTGATGGCGATCTGGGAGGCGGCCGGGCCGAGCGGCAGCAGCTGCTCCTGGCCTTCCAGCGCGTGGAACGGCAGGTAGGCCGACAGACTCTGGGGCACCCCCTGCCAGACCAGCAGCAGCGCCAGGATCAGCGCCATCGGTAGCAGCACGTAGAGACAGAAGCGCACCAGATCCTGCCAGAAGTTGCCAAGGTGGGTGGTCTGCTGGCGGGCGATGCCGCGAAACAGGGCGATGGCGACGGCAGCGCCGGTGGCGGCGGAGACGAAGTTCTGGGTGGTGAGCCCCACCATCTGGCTGAAGTAGGAGAGGCTGGCTTCGCCGGAGTAGGCCTGCCAGTTGGTGTTGGTCATGAAGCTGACCGCAGTGTTGAAGGCGAGTTGCCAGTTCAGCCCGGGCAGCTGCTGCGGGTTGAGGGGCAGCAGCCCCTGCGCCAGCAGGATCAGGAACAGCAGGCCGAAGCCGGCGCCGTTGAAGGCCAGCAGGCTGAGGGCGTAGGACTTCCAGTCCTGCTCGCGCCCGTCCGTGCCGCAGCAGGCCAGGGTGGCGCGCTCAAGCGGGGCGAGCCAGCGACTCTTGCCTTCAAATACCCGATACAGGTAGTTGCCAAGCAGAGGCGCCGGCAGCAGCACCAGCAGCACGAACGCGACGGGATAGATGATCTCTTGCCACATATCCGGTTCCTCACTCATGGGTACGCGCGAGGGCGCGCAGCAGATAACCCGCGAGGGCGAGGACCAGCAGCAGATATAGCCAATTCATAACGACTCCGTTGAGGTAATTAGCGTCAGGGATCGATGCATATCCGTGTCGATCCCATAGGTCTCATTGACGCTGAAAGGGTATGTAAAACGGGCGTAAAGGCGCCATAAAGCCCAATTTGGCTGGCGTAAAATCGGCGTAAAAAGGAGGGGATTGGCAGAGTGGAGGGGGGGCTGCGATCAAAAAACCCGGCCTGGGCCGGGTTTGGTAGGTAAGTGGCTGAGACTGGTCTGAGAGTGACAGGCCAGTTTCAAACATGCTTATCGCATGGTCACAAACTCTTCCGCGCTGGTGGGATGAAGAGGGAGAACGCAGTTGTCGAGACAATCCTCGAGTTTCTCCCCTCACACGGCCATCAGCGCATAGTCACAAACTCTTCCGCACTGGTCGGATGGATGGCGACGCAGTTGTCGAAGTCCGCCTTGGTGGCGCCCATCTTCATGGCGACGCCGAAGCCTTGCAGGATCTCGTCCATGGCGAAGCCGATGCCGTGCAGGCCGACCACCTTCTCTTCCGGCCCGACACAGACCAGCTTCATCCGGGTGGGCTGACGATGCTGGGTCAGCGCCGAGTACATGGCGGTGAACTGGCTGCGGTAGACCTTCACCTGATCTTCACCGTATTCGGCGACGGCTTCCGGTTCGGTCAGGCCGATGGTGCCGATGGGCGGGTGGCTGAACACCACAGTTGGCACCAGATCGTAGTTGAGGTGCTCGTTGGGTTTGTTGTTGAACAGCCGCTCGGAAAGGCGGCGGCCCGCCGCGACAGCCACCGGAGTGAGCTGGATGCGGCCGGTGTTGTCACCGACGGCATAGACGTTGGCGACGGCGGTGTTCTGGAACTTGTCGGTCGGGATGAAACCCTTGGCATCCAGTTCGATGCCAGCGGCGGCCAGATTGAGGTTGTCGGTGGCCGGGACGCGGCCGATGGCCCAGATCAGGCAGTCGACGGTGAGGTGGCGACCATCTTCCAGCTGCAGGGTCAGGCTCTCATCGGCGTTCTTGACCATGGCTTTCGGAATGGCGTGGGTGTGCAGCTTGGGCCCTTCCTGCGCCATGATTTCGACCAGAGTCTCGTGGATCATGGGGTCGAAGTTGCGCAGCGGCGCATGTTTGCGCACCACCAGGTGGGTTTCTGAGCCGAGCGCCTGCATCACCCCGGCGATCTCCACCGCGATATAGCCGGCCCCGACCACGGCAACTCGCTTGGGCTGGCTCTGCAGCTCGAAGAAGCCGTCGGAGTCGATGCCCAGCTCGGCACCCGGGATGGCCGGCACTTCAGGGCGGCCGCCAGTGGCGATCAGGATGTGATCGGCGCTGTACTGCTCGCCATTCACTTCGATGGTGTTGCTGCTGACGAAGCGGGCGAAGCCCTTGATGACGGTGATCTGGTTCTTGCCCAGCACGTTCTGGTAGGACTGATGAATGCGGCCGATGTAGGCCTGGCGGGACTCGACCAGCTTGGCCCAGTTGAAGTGGTTGAGGGTGGTGTCGAAGCCGTAGTCGGCGCCATATTTCAGGGCATCGGCGATCTGGCCGGCATACCACATGGCCTTCTTCGGCACGCAGCCGACGTTGACGCAGGTTCCACCCAACTCTTTGGCTTCAATCAGGGCAACTTTCTTACCGTACATGGCAGCCCGGTTGGCCGAGGCGATGCCGCCGCTGCCGCCGCCGATGGCGATATAGTCAAAATGCTGTGCCATTGCGAGGTTCTCCGCTCATTAAGAATGCAATCACAGCATGATGGGGATAAAGCGGCTGGCTCACAAGAGCCAGCGCTCAGTTATGTTGGATCGGCAGGCGAATATGGAACTGGGCGCCGTTGTCCGGCTCGCTGACGCAGTTGATGCGACCGCGCAGCAGCTGCACCACTAGGTTGTAGATGATGTGGGTGCCGAGCCCGCTGCCGCCCTGGCCTCGCTTGGAGGTGACGAAGGGGTCGAAGATGCGCGGCAAGATCTCGGGCGGGATGCCGCGGCCGTTGTCGCTGTAGTCGATCAGCAGCTCTTCACCCTGCTGTTCCACCTTGATGGTGATCTTCTTGGGCTTGTCCCAGTTGTCGAAGCCATGGTTGATGGAGTTGAGGATCAGGTTCGAATAGATCTGGGTGAAGCTGCCGGGGAAGGAGAAGATCGACAGCTTGGGATCGCACTGGATATCCACCTCGCACTGGGCCTTCTTCAGCTTGTGGCCGAGGGAGACCACCACCTGGTGCAGGTTGTCGGCGAGGCTGAAGTTGTAGCGTGCCTCGGACGACTGATCCACCGCCACCTGCTTGAAGCTGGCGATGAGCTCCGAAGCGCGGCGCAGGTTGCCCTGCAGCAGCTGCATGGACTCGTCGAGGTTGACGGTAAATTCGGTGAGATAGGAGCGCGACAGCTGCTTGGAGTCGATGTGCTGCTTGAAGTCGGCCACCCGCTCCTGCAGGTAGGAAGAGGCAGTCACGCTGATGCCGATGGGGGTGTTGATCTCGTGGGCCACGCCGGCCACCAGCGAACCGAGGGAGGCCATCTTCTCCGACTCCACCAGGGTCTGCTGGGCCTGTTTCAGATCGTCGTAGGCCTTGCCCAGCTGGTCGTTGGCATCGCTCAGGCTGCGGGTACGCTCCACCACCTTGCCTTCCAGCTGTTCGTTGAGCTGGATGATTTCCCGCTCCACCTTCTTGAGACGGGTGATGTCGTAGCCAAAGCCGATCAGATACTTGAGGTTGGGCCCTTCGTAGAAGGGGGCGAAGGTCCACTGCAACACCAGCTCGTGGCCCTGCTGGTCATGCATGATGACCTCTTTGTCCTCGATGGAGCCGTGATCGGCCAGGGTGGCCGCCAGCTCGTCGCGCTGGGCCTTGCTGACGAACAGATCCAGCCAGTTGTGCTGCAGTATCTCCTGCTGGTGGTAGCCAGTCAGCAGAATGGCTGCCGGGTTGATGCTGGCGATGTTGAGGTCCGGCTCCATGCAGCAGATGACCATGTTGGCCGAGTTGATCAGGGTGGCGGAGAAGTCCCGCTCCTGTTGCAGCTGCTCGGCGGCCTGATGGCGCGCCGCAAATTCGTCGTTCAGCCGGGTACGCATCTGGTTGAGGGTGGCGACCAGAGTGTCGAGCTCGTCGGGTTTCTTGCGGGGCAGGGGGCGCCCCTCCAGGGTCAGCTCGATGGCGAGCCGGTCCAGATTGAACTTCTGGGCATAGTTGGCGATGCGGTTGAGGTGCCGCACCACTAGGTAGTAGATGATGATCAGGATGCAGAACGAGACCACCAGGGTCTTGATGGTCTGGCTGACCATGATCAGCACCGATTTCTCGATCAGGCGCTGGTAGATTTGCTCGAGGGAGGCGGCGACGAACAGCTTGCCCACCACTTCGCCCTGATAGGTGAGGTTGAACTCGCGGGAGATGTCGTAGCTTTCCCGCTCCACCCCCTGGGTCAGCAGCGGCACTTCCGAGTTGCCGAGCATCTCCTTCACCATCACGAACTGCATGTTGGGCAGGTTCATGATGCCTTCGATCTGTACCTTGACCTGCTCTTCGTCCAGGTTCCATAGGCTGGCGGCGATGGGCTGCAGGAAGGAAGCCTCGATCTGGCCGATGCTGTCCTCGATCACGGCCACGTCCTTGCGGTAATCCCAGGCAAGTTGCAACACCGTAATGATCATCGCCAATACGGTACTGCACACCAGAATGTAGGAGAGCAGGCGGTATGAGAGTCCGTTACGGCCGACGGCCTTAGCGGTCTTGGAGAAGAGTCCTGACATGGCGTCCTTGCGGTCTGGATATATTGCCATTTAGTTTAACTGCTTCATGCACTTATGTCGTGTTTCGTTAGCGTGATAAAAACAAGGCCCCGAAACGGGGCCTTGTTGATTCAGAACGGTTTTTAATGACTCCCTTTCGCCTTGGGCGGAATGGATTCGTCAAACACCGGCAGCGGTTTGTGTTCGGAGGCCAGGTAGGTGTAGATCACCGGCAGCACGAACAGGGTAAACAGGGTGCCGATGGCCAGACCGGCCACGATGACGATGCCGATGCTGAAGCGCTGGGCTGCCCCGGCCCCCGTTGCATAGAGCAGCGGGATGAGACCGGCGATCATGGCGGCCGTGGTCATCAGGATGGGGCGCAGACGCACCTTGGCGGCGGCCATCACGGCTTCCATCCGGTTGCGACCGTGCAGCAGTTGCTCCTCCTTGGCCACCTCGCAGATCAGGATACCGTGCTTGGTAATCAGGCCGACCAGAGTGATCAGACCCACCTGAGAGTAGATGTTCATGGTGGCGGCACCCCAGGCCAGCGCGATCAGTGCGCCACTGATGGCCAGCGGTACGGAGACCATGATCACCAGCGGGTCACGGGCCGACTCGAACTGGATCGCCAGCACCAAGAAGATGATGGCCAGCGCCAGGGCGAAGGTGGCGTACAGGGCGCTGCCTTCGGTCACGAACTGGCGGGCTTCACCCATGTAGTCGTAACGGTAACCTTGCGGTAGCTTCTCGCTGGCGGTGGCATCCAGCCAGGCGATGGCGTTGCCCATGGTGGTGCCCGGCATCAGCACGGCACCTATGGTGGCCGAGTTGAGCTGGTTGAAGTGGGGCAGGGCGCGCGGCTCGCCGACCACCTCGATGCTGATCAGGCTGCCGAGCGGGATAGACTGGCCGTCGGCCGCCCGCACGTAGTAGCCCTTGATCGACTCGGGGTTGAGGCGGTATTTGCGCTCGACCTGCGGGATCACCTCGTAGGAGCGGCCATCCAGGTCGATCCGGTTGACGTAACCATCCGACATCATGGTGCCCAGGGTGATGCCGATGTCCTGCATGGTGATGCCGTAGGCACCCGCCTTGTCTTTGTCGATCTTGATCTTCATGGTGGCGGAGTCGTACTGCAGGTCCAGCTCGGAGTAGACGAAGCGTCCGCTCCCCTGGGCTGCGGTCAGGATTTCGCTCGCCACCTGATAGAGGCTCTCGAAGTTGTTCGGCGTGGTGATGACGAACTGGATCGGCAGGCCGCTCGAGGCACCCGGCAATTCCGGGAACTGGAAGGTGGTGATGGACATGCCGGGCACGTTCTCGACCAGCTTGCCAACCCGTTCCAGCACCTCTTTCTGGCTCGCTTCACGCTGGCTCCATGGCACCATGGAGGCGATACCGAACGCCTGGTTGGCGTTGAACACCCCGGAGAAGACCTGGGAGAAGGCCACTTCCGGCTGTTCGTCCAGCACCTTGTTCACCTGCTCCATGGTGCTCTGGATGTAGTCCAGGTTGACGTTGGAGGGGGCGGTACCCAGCACGGCCATGACGCCCTTGTCTTCGTTCGGTGCCAGTTCGCTCGGAATGAACTTGAACAGCATTGGCAGGCTGGCGAAGACGATGACGGCGAACAGCACCACCACGATGCGCTTCTGCATCACGGCGTGCAGCATGGCATCGTAGCGGACCGTCATGCGGTCGAGCAGGTGATGCACCTTGCTCTCGAATTTGCCCGGCTCTTCGTTGGCCTTGAGCATCTTGGCGCACATCATGGGCGACAGGGTCAGCGCTATGATGCCCGACACGAACACGGCGCCGGCCAGGGTGAGGGCAAACTCCTTGAACAGGGAGCCGGTGATGCCCCCCATCAGGGCGATCGGCGCATACACGGCGGCCAGGGTGACCGTCATGGCGATGACCGGCACGGCGATTTCACGGGTACCTATGATGGCGGCCCGGAACGGTTCTTCCCCCTCCTTGACGTGGCGATCCACGTTCTCCAGCACCACGATGGCGTCATCCACCACCAGACCGATGGCCAGCACCATGGCCAGCAGGGTCATCAGGTTGATGGAGAAGCCGAACATCTGCATCACCATCACCACCCCGATCAGGCTGAGGGGAATGGTGATAATCGGGATGATGACCGCCCGGAACGAACCAAGGAACAGAGTGATCACCACCAGCACGATGGCGGCTGCCTCGGCGATGGTCTTGATCACCTCGCTGATCGATTCGTTGATGGCAACGGTCGAGTCATAGAGGACGTTGGCCTCCATGGTGCTCGGCATGTTGCTCTTCAGGCTCGGCAGCATCTCCAGCACGTCGTGGGCGATGTTGATCGGGTTGGCGGTCGGTGCCGCGTTGATGGCCAGTACTACGGCCTCGCGGCCGTTGGCGGTGGCGCGATAGGTATCGTGGCTCTTCTCCAGGCTGACCTTGGCGATGTCGGCCAGACGGATCACCTTGCTGTCACGGGTGGCCACTACCAGGCGCTCGAGCTCCTCGGTGGTGTTGACCTGGGTCTCGGCATTGCCGTTGTAGAGGGTGAAGTAGCCGGTGGCCTGACCGGTGGCGGACTGATAGTTGTTGCTGTTGAGCACGCTCATCACGTCCGCGGCGGTCAGGTTGAACGCCGCCATCTTGGCCGGATCCAGCCACACCCGCAGGGCGTACTTGGTACCACCGTACATGTCGACCTTGGAGACGCCGCCGACGGTAAAGAGCTGGGGCTTGATGACCCGCTCCAGGTAGTCGGTGATCTGGCTGGCGTTGAGCTCGGGGCTGGTAAAGCCGATGTAGAGCACCGCCGTGGTCGAGCCGGTCGACATGGTCACCGAGGGATCTTCCGACTCCTTCGGCAACTGGGAACGTACCGAGTTGACCTTGGCCAGAATGTCGGACAGGGCCGCATTCGGATTGGTGTTGAGCTTCATGTAGGCAGTGATGGTCGAGCTGCCGAGCTGGGTGGACGACGTCATGAAGTCGATGTTGTCCGCCTGGGCGATGGCCTGTTCCAGCGGCTGGGTGATGAAGCCCTGGATCAGGTCGGCACTCGCGCCATAGTAGCTGGTGCTGACCGTGACGACCGTGTTGGTCATCTCGGGGTATTCCCGCACCTGCATCTTGAACACGGCCTGGACACCCAGCAACGCGATCAGAAAGCTGATCGAGATGGCCAGGATGGGCCGCTTGATGAATATATCGGTAAAGCGCATCTGTCTCTCCGCGTTTTACAGCATGGGAACCTGGTCCGGAACCTTCAGGCCCTGGTCCTGCACGATTTTCACTTTGGCGCCGTTGCTCAGGCGTACCTGGCCGGACATGACCACTTCGTCACCCGCCTTGATGCCGGAGACCACGTGCGCATCGTTGCCCTTGCGCTCGCTGACCTTGACCACCACCTGCTCGACGCGCTTCACGCCATCCTTCTCCTTGACCAGGTAGACGTTCTCGCCATACAGGGTAAAGGTGATGGCGGTCTGCGGCAGCACGATCTGGTCCTTCTGGGCCGGCAGCAGAATGCTGGCGCGGGCAAACATGCCGGAGCGCAGCTGGCCGTCGTTGTTGGGGATGTCTGCCTGCACCTGGATCAGGCCGCTCTGGTAGTTGACGGCCGGCTCGATGGCGCTGATGTGACCCTTGAACTGGCGATGCGGGTAGGAATCCACGTTGATCAGGATGTCCTGATTCAGGCGAATGCGGGAGATATCGGTCTGCGGCACGGTGAAGCGCAGGCGCATCACGCTGGTGTCTTCGAGACGGACGATATCGGTACCCGGTTGCAGGTACTGACCGAGGAAGACGTTGCGCAGGCCGACTACGCCGGCAAACGGTGCGCGCACTTCGCGGCGGGCGATGGTCGATTTCAGACTCTCGATATCGGCCTCGAGGGAGCGGTAGGTCGCCTCGGTATCGTCCAGCTGGTCGCGGGAGATGGATCCCTTGGTGAACAGGTTCTGATAGCGATCGAACTTGGCCTTGGCCGCCGGCAGCTTGGCCATGGAGGCGCGCAGGTTGGCCTTCTCGACGCTGGCATCCAGGCTCAGCAGCAGCTGATCCGGCTTGACGGTATCACCCGACTCGAAGGAGATGCTGTCGATGGTGCCAGATTGCTCGGTCGACAGGGTTACCCCCTGGTTGGGTTCGATGAAACCGATTGCCTCGATGGTCGGCACCCAGTCGCGGGTCTCCACCTTGTGGGTGGTGACCGGAAACTCGGGCTCCGGCATGTTGGCCATGTAGTTGGCTATCATCTTTTGCTTGAACAGGTTGAAGCCAATCACGCTGCCGAACAGGGCCAGCGCGATGAGCAACATGATGCTCATCCACTTTTTCATGAACTCTCGCTCCTGAGATATGAGTGCAATGTTTAAGGGGTCAAAATAGCTCGCCAGCAGGCCCGGATCACGGCTTCCAGCTGGTCTTGCGTCAGTTCGAATTGGTGCACCTGGCTTTGCAGCGCCATATTTGCCACGCAATCCAGGCTCAGCACCTGCAGTACCCGGACGGGCAGGTCGATAAACAGACCCTGTTCCAGGCCCCGTTCGAAGAAGCGATCCAGCGGGGCCCAGGCAGCCTTGATGACCGGGTCCTGCTCCAGCTCTGCTCCCAGCGGGGACGTTTCATACTGCAATTTGCATTTGAGCGCGTTCGGTTCGTCGACAAAGATGGCGTGGATGTTGAGCCACAAACGCCGAAATTGTTCGAACGATACCTCCTCTGTCTGCACGCCTTCCATGACCAGGGGATGACACTGGAGGATGGTGTGCCGATAGAGTTGGCGGATCAGGTCATCCTTGTCGCTGAAATAGCGATAGATGGTGCCTGCCGCCACCCTGGCTTTCTTGGCCACCACGGCAATGGATAGGCCGTGGAAACCCTGTTCGCCGAGTACTTCATGAGCCGCATCGAAAATGCGTTCTTTCTTGTTCATGACGGGATGATCACAACGGCTGAATGAACGTTCATTCATTCTAGGGGGGCTTTGAGGCAAGTCAAGTTTTGCCCATCATCGGATTGCTATGTGGGGGGTGCCAAAAGTAGCGGAGCGGGGCTGGATCCAGCCTGAATGAAACAAAAACGCTTAAAAAAAGCCAGAAACGATGGAAAAACAAGCGGTTGATTCTGCGAGATAAAAAAATAGTAGACAAGGTGGGTCCCCATCATTAATATTGCGCCCCGTTCGACAGCGTAGCGCCCGTAGCTCAGCTGGATAGAGCGCTGCCCTCCGGAGGCAGAGGTCACAGGTTCGAATCCTGTCGGGCGCACCATCAAAAGTGCGCCGGTTAAGCGGGCGAGTTGAAGAACGAAAACAGCTGTGGTGGCTGTAGCTCAGTTGGTAGAGTCCCGGATTGTGATTCCGGTTGTCGTGGGTTCGAGCCCCATCAGCCACCCCATTTTACAGCTTGTCAGGTATGCGAAGGTGGCGGAATTGGTAGACGCGCTAGCTTCAGGTGTTAGTGCCCCCCGGGTGTGAGGGTTCGAGTCCCTCTCTTCGCACCATACTTGCTGTATGACGAGGATGACCGTTCATGGTCGTCTTTGTGTTTTGAAAAGAAAGCTTTTTTAAAGCCTCGGTGATTAGCGCAGCCCGGTAGCGCATCTGGTTTGGGACCAGAGGGTCAAAGGTTCGAATCCTTTATCACCGACCACATTCTGAAAAACCCCGCTCAGGCGGGGTTTTTTGCTTTCTGTCGTCTGCCAGCCTGCTGCCGCAGGTTTCTGTCACGTCTGTTTACATTTCTGTTGGCACTTTCTCGCTGTCGCTTCGGGTATGCTGGGACGCAGACCCACGGCAAGTGGGCGTTATTGAACACAATTCAGGCCAACATGTCATATGCACCCAAATTCTTTTCGCGTCAGTACACTGGCGCTGGTTGTCGTGGCCCTCAGCGGCTGCTCATACAAACCCAAACCCGACGAGATCCTGATGGGGGCTGCCCCCATGCAGAGTACCGCCACCTCTGCGCTGGTAACCGATGCCGGATTCTGCGTGGCCCTCAATGACCACAATCAGCTGATCACCCAGCCTTGCGACCAGACCGCTCGCCAGCAGTTCAGCTGGGATGCCGGTGCCTTGCAGCTTGACCAGCGTTGCCTGGTGGCTAAAGGGGTGAGCGAGCTGACCATGGCCGAGTGCCAGGATGAGAGCCGGCAATGGCAGTGGCAGGAAGATCGGCTGTTCAACAGCAAGGCTGACCGCTGTCTGGATGTGGCCGGCCGTCGTCACAAGCCGGGCACCCCGCTGCGGCTGGCTGACTGTTTCGGTGGGGCCAACCAGAGCTTCGCATGGCAGAACAAGGGCAGCATGTTCGACAAGCTGAACCTGAAAAGCCTCATCTGGTGAGGCATCAGGCAACAAGAAGGGAATTTAGCGGATGCGAACCTTATGGATACGGCCGAGGCGTGTATCCATGAGGTTCAGAAGCATCAGGCGATGTTGACGCCCTGCAGGGCGAACAACTGCTCCAGATAGACGGCAACGCCATCCTCGTCGGAGCTCAGGGTCTGTTCGTGATTGGCCAGCGCCAGCTTGAGCCGGTCGTGGGCATTGCCCATCACCACGCCGCGGCCGACCATGCTCAGCATCTCGAAGTCGTTCATGCCGTCGCCAAAGGCCACCGCCTGGGACATCTCCAGCCCGTGCTGCTCCAGCACGGCGCGCACGGCATTGCCCTTGTGTACCCCGGCGTGCATCACCTCGAGGCAGTCCGGCAGGGAGAAGGTGACGTTGAGCCGATCACCATAACGCTGGTTCAGCTCTGCCTCGATCTGCAGCAGCTTCTCGTGCTCACCGATGTAAAACACCTTGTTGACCTTGTCCAGCGGGTGGCTGGCGAGATCGGTCAGGCGATAGCTGAAGCCGGATTCATGATGGAACTGCAGCAGCCAGGGCATCTCCTCTTCCACCAGCCACTCGTCGCCGTAGTAGAGGTTGATGTGGATGGAGGGGTCGCGCTCCAGCGCGATCAGCTCGGCCGCCACGCTGTCCGGCAGGGCCTGGTTGAAGATCAGCTGATCCTGCTTGTCGTGCACCACGGCGCCATTGGAAGTGATGAGATAGATGTCGAGCCCGAGCGTGTCGCGGATGCTGCGTACATCCACATGGTGACGGCCGGTGGCCACCACGAACTTGATCCCCTGATCCACCAGACGGTGCAGGGTATCGCGGGTGCGGGGGGAGATCTGGTGCTGCCCGTTGAGCAGGGTGCCATCGAGATCGGATACAACGACCTTATACATCATCACCTCGGGGTTACGAATGAAAGCGGGAGCAGTGTACAGCAACCGCTCCCGCGACCCCATTTATTTAGGGATACAAAAAATAACCAGCCGCTAGTAGCGTGCGAAGAAGGCCAGAGTCGCGTTGAGCGCGGCCTGGCGCTGGGGATCTGCCTCCATGAACAGCTCGTGCCAGGCCCCTTCTATGCGCAGCGGCTTGCCTCCCTCACAGCGAGCGAGCGCGCAGAAGGCGTCCTGCGCGGCGTTGTCCACCACGCCGTCGTCACCGGCCTGCAGCAGCAGCAGCGGCGTCTTGATGGCGCCAGCCTCGGCCACCGCGGCGTCCGCCCCTGTCAGTCCCTGATAGATCCAGTGGGCGGTGGCGCCTCCCAGCTTGATCTGCGGGCGCTGCTCATAGAGCTCGCGGAAGGCCTGATAGCGGGCTTCGCTGTGGCTCAGACCGTTGTCGGCAAAGTCGTGGCTCTCGTACGGGCCCTGACCCGGGCCATAGGGAGGCTCGCCCAGCCAGCCGCCGACCGTGCCGATGGTGGCCGCCAGCCCCTTGGCCAGCCACTTGGGCAGGCCGCCGAGATTGATGCCCATCATGGGGGAGGAGAGCACGGCCGCCTCGATGTCATCGGGCCAGCGCTCCAGATAGCGGGCCGAGATGGCGCCGCCCATGGAGTGGGCCAGCAGGAACAGCTTGGCGGGCTGGTCCTGGGCGATCACCTCGTCATGAAACTGCTTGAGATCGAGCACATAATCGTCGAACTGGTCGACATATCCCTTCTCCTGGTCGGCCAGCAGCCGATCGGACAAGCCCTGGCCGCGGTGGTCGATGAGGTAGAGGCTGTAGCCCTGACGCCACAGATCCCAGGCCAGCTCCTGATACTTGAGGTAGCTTTCGACCCGGCCGTTGACGATGAGGATGGCGCGATCGACCTTGGCCTGGCGCAGTGCGGCATAGCGGATGGTGACCCCGTCCTTGCCTTTGAAGGCGCTCTCGACGGCGTGCTGGCGCCAGAAGTCGGGCAGGGTCTGCTGATGAAGGGTGGCGACGTCGGCTTCCGGCGTCAGCTGATAGGGATTGTTCACGGCGAGGGCTCCGGCAGAAAACAGGGTCAGGGCCAGCAGGGCGGGCGATAACAGGTTCATGATGTGCACTCCTGCTGCCAGTGTCGGTAAAGGGCTTGAATATCGCCCGAACAGAGTAGCGGCATAGCCGCCTGCAGGTGCTGCAGCGGCCAGTCCCACCACTGCATCTCCTGCAGCATGGCAATCTGCTCCTCGCCGAAGCGACGTCGGATAGGCTGAGCCGGGTTGCCGCCGACTATGGTGTAAGGGGCCACATTCTTGGTCACCACGGCACGAGTGGCGATGACGGCACCATCACCGATGGTGATGCCGGGCATGATCATCGCTTCCGAGCCGATCCAGACGTCGTTGCCGATCCGGGTGTCTCCCTTGCGCAGAAAACCGTCCTGCACGCCGTCACCGAAGCGGGCAGCATCGAAGGGGAAGGTGGAAACCCAGTCCATCCGGTGACCCTGGTTGCCCGCCAGCATGAAGGTGGCGCCGGAGGCGATGGAGCAGAACTTGCCGATGATCAGGCGGTCAACTTCCTTACCCCACTGGCCACTGTCCCAGGACTCCCGCGTCGAACCATCGCCGAGCAGGTAGCGTACGCAATGATCCTCGAACGGCTTGCCGTGGTAGTAGCCGGAGTAATAGCTGTACTCCCCGGCCTCGATATTGGGGTTGGTCAGATGATCCCGTATGACCTGGGATTCCAGCCAGCTACCGAACGGATTTTCCATCACTGATCCTGTCATTCATCTTCTTCCTGTTGCGCGGCCCATCCTTTGCGCGTCAGCTGCATCTGCTGCCACCACTGCTCGTCCGCCAAGATTTCGCCGGCCGGGCCGAGCTGGGGGTAGGGCATCTCTTTCTCTTTGCAGAGCTGGGCATAGATGGGGTAGCCACCCTCGAACAGTATGTTGTTCTGCTCCTCCAGGTCGAGCGGGCAGCCGCGCTGGTAGCAGCCGGCCAGTTCGCGCTGGCGTTGGGCCTCATAGAGGATGGCGGCGGCGGCTACCGAGACGTTGAGAGACTGCACCATGCCCACCATGGGGATGACGATATGGTGATCGGCCAGGGCCAGCGCCTCTTCGCCGATGCCGTGCTTCTCCTGACCCACCAGGATGGCGGTGGGTTTGGTGTAGTCGATGGCGCGAAAATCCACCGAGCTGTCGGAGAGGTGGGTAGCCAGGATCTGCATGCCGGAGGCTTTCAGCTCGGCCACTGCACTGCCGATGTCAGGGTGCAGCTTCACGTCCACCCAGTTCTGGCTGCCGCGAGCGGTACCCTTGCGCTTGTGGATCCAGGTTTTGGGCCAGACCGCGTGCACCCGATGGATACCAATGGCATCGGCGGTACGCACGATGGCGGCCAGGTTGTGCGGCTTGTGGACCTCTTCCATGCAGACGGTCAGATCGAGCTGGCGCTGGGCCAGCATGTCGGTGATGCGCTTGAAGCGTTCAGGAGTCATATCGGTTTCTATGTCGTGAGGTGTGTGCACGCATCGCTTGCATGCACAGGATCAAATCGGGCTGGCGCCGGGCCAGCCTGTCGTAAATTCGTTTGACGCGTTTCGCGGTCATGTCGGCTCTGCCGAAGCCGGGTTTGTCCACTCGCCAAGTTGAACGGGTGTGCCTGCAGCGCTGGGCCAAGCTTGTCTCTTGAAAAGCAGCAGGCGGCTTGCGCCGCCTGTGGTCAGTTTTTCTGTCGGCTCACCTTGAGCACGTTCGGCATCACCCGGATCTTGCGCATGATGTTGGCAAGGTGGATCCGGCTCTTGGTGGTGATGAGCAGGGTGACCAGATAGACCCGGCCATCCTTCTCCTCGGTGCTGATGGCGTGAATGTTGGCGCCGGTAGCGGCAATCACGTTGGCCAGCTCCGCCAAGGCGCCCTGGTGGTTGACGATCTCGATGCTGATACCGGTGCGGAACTCCTGTTCCTGCTCCTTGTCCACTTCCCACTGCACCGGCAGGTACTTGTCCGGCTCCTTGCTGTAGCCCTTGATGTTGCGGCAGGCTTCCTGGTGGATCACCAGGCCCTTGCCAGGGCTGATGTGGGCGATGATGGCGTCCCCAGGGATCGGGCGGCAGCAGTTGGCGAAGGTGACCAGCATGCCGTCGGCACCCTTGATCGGCATCTTCTTGCTGCTGGACTTGGGCTGTTCTTCCGGCGGCAGTTCATCCCCCAGCATGCGGCGCGCCACCATCACGCTCATGGCGTTGCCAAGGCCCACGTCGGCCAGCAGGCCCTGCAGGTTTTCGTGCTTGGTGTCGGCCAGCACCTGCTTGATGCGTGGCTCCGGGATGTCTTCGATGTTCTTGGCGCCCAGCGCATGGTTGAGCAGGCGGCGACCCAGCACCACCGACTCTTCGGTGCGCAGGTTCTTGAGGAACTGGCGGATCTTGGAGCGGGCCTTGGTGGTCACCACGAAGTTGAGCCAGGCCGCGTTGGGGCGAGCCCCCGGCGCCGTGATGATCTCCACTGTCTGGCCGGAGTGCAGCGGGCTGCTCAGCGGATAGGGGTGGCGATCGACCCGCGAACCGACGCAGGCGTGGCCGATGTCGGTGTGCACCGTGTAGGCGAAGTCCACCGGGGTGGCCCCGGCGGGCAGCTCCATGATGCGTCCTTCCGGCGTGAACACGTAGATCTCGTCGGGGAAGAGGTCGGTTTTGACCCCCTCGATGAATTCAAAGGAGCTGCCGGCGCTCTGCTGCAGCTCGAGCAGGCTCTGCATCCAGCGCTGGGCGCGGATCTGGGCGGTAGTACCCGAACTGTCGCCATCCTGTTTGTAGGCCCAGTGGGCGGCGACGCCCTTGTCGGCCATCTGATCCATGAACTCGGTACGGATCTGCACCTCCACCGGTACCCCGTGCGGCCCCACCAGGGAGGTGTGCAGCGACTGGTAGCCGTTGGTCTTGGGGATGGCGATGTAATCCTTGAAACGGCCGGGGCGGGGCTTGTAGAGACTGTGCATCTGGCCCAGCACCCGGTAACAGGTATCTATGTCCTTCACCCTCACACGAAAGGCGTAGATATCCATTACCTCATGAAATTGCAGCTCTTTTTTCTCCATCTTGTTGTAGATGGAGAACAGGTTCTTCTCGCGGCCGCTGACCTGGGATTCGATGCCTGCCTCCCGCAGCCGGCCCTCAATCTCGCTCTGGATGGAGTCGATGATTTCGCGGCGATTGCCGCGGGCGCGGCGCACCGATTCGCGCAACACGCGGGAGCGCATGGGGTAGAGCGCCTCGAAGCCCAGCTCTTCCAGCTCGTTCTTCATGGTGTGAATACCGAGGCGGTTGGCGATGGGGGCGAAGATCTCGAGGGTTTCCCGGGCGATGCGGCGGCGCTTGTCCGGTCGCAGGGAGCCCAGGGTGCGCATGTTGTGGGTGCGGTCGGCCAGCTTTATCAGAATGACCCGGATATCCTGGGTCATGGCCATCACCATCTTGCGGAAGTTCTCGGCCTGGGCCTCCTTGCGATCGCGAAACTTCAGCTTGTCGAGCTTGGAGACGCCCGCTACCAGCTCGGCGACGGCATCGCCAAACAGTTCGGCCAGATCGGCCTTGGTGACAGGGGTGTCTTCGATGACGTCGTGCAGCACGGCGGCCATCAGGGTTTCATGATCGAGGCGCATGTCGCCAAGAATGCGGGCAACGGCAACCGGGTGGGTGATATAGGGCTCGCCGCTGGAACGCATCTGTCCCTGGTGAGCATCACGGGCCACCACATAGGCTTGCCTGAGCTTCTCCACCTGCTCGGGTGGCAGGTAGGAACTGGCTATTTCTTTAAGATTTTCAAATAAATACAAGACAGTCCCCGCAGCGGTGAAACGGCAATCCGTGGATATAGAGGGTATAGTCCTGAGTTTGCGAGGTTTTCGAGCGGTTGTAAATGGGGGAGAACAGTCGGCACCCGGGCGGGCGCCGACTATAAGAAATAACTGACTTAACCGCGGCCTTCGGCGATGGCAGCAACGGCAGCCAGCTCGGCGGCTTCCTGCTCTTGCTGCTCGTAACGGTCCTGGGTGTCCATCACCTGGTTGTTCACCAGACCCAGTTCGATCTCGCGCAGGGCGATCACGGTCGGCTTGTCGTTCTCTTCGTCAACCAGGGGATCTTTGCCTTGAACCGCGATTTGGCGGGCGCGGCGGGCGGCGACCAGCACCAGGTCAAAACGGTTACCTACCTGTTTTACAGCATCTTCTACAGTAACGCGTGCCATGCAGGACTCCAGTGTTTGGGCTTTCTCGGTTTAAAAAAGCGGTGTTTAAAAATGACGCAAAAGTTTACTTGTTTTTGGCCTATTCTGCCAGTAGCTGTTGCAGCAAGTTTTGTTGGGCCTGCTGCTGCTGGCGCAATTCCAGCCGTTGGCACTCGATGACGGCCCTCAGCTGGAACAGTGCCTGCTCAAAGTCTTCGTTGATGATGACATAGTCATACTCGTCATAGTGCACCATTTCGGCAATGGCTTTCTCCATCCGGCCCTTGATCACCTCGGCACTGTCCTGGCCGCGACCGATCAGGCGGCGCTCCAGCTCTTCGCGGCTGGGCGGAAGGATGAAGATGGACTTGGTCGGCATCTGTGCGCGGATCTGGCGGGCGCCCTGCCAGTCGATATCGAGGAACACGTCGATCCCCTGCGCCAGGCAGGCTTCGATGGCGGCGCGGGAGGTGCCGTAGTAGTTGCCGAACACCTCGGCCCACTCCAGAAAATCGCCGCGCTCGATCAGCGCCTTGAACTCTTCCACCTTGACGAAGTGGTAGTGCACCCCGTGCTCTTCACCGGGACGGGTGGCGCGGGTGGTGTGGGAAACCGACAGCTGCATCTTGCCTGCGCTGTTGTGCTGGGTCAGCAAGGCGTTGAGCAGGCTGGATTTACCCGCTCCGCTCGGGGAGGAGATGATATAGAGAGTGCCTTGTTGCGCCATGTCTGTACCTTTAAGCGAGACCGTGTTTTGGTTGTAGCAGAGGCCGCCGTCTTGTGCCCGAAAGGGAGACAGCCAAATCCGAAACGCGGAAAATTCTTGAATTAAGAGGGATGTAAAGGCGGCGAATTTTAACAGAAGGTGGCGGATAAAAAAACGGCCGGAATCATATTCCAGCCGATCAAAGTATTCGTAGCTTGCTGCGGGAGCGTCACCCACATCAGCCGCCATTCTGCCTGCCGCCGTGCGGGTGGGCCAGCAGATTATCCCTGCTTCACTGCTCGGAAATTCCGAGTTGCTGTCCGGCGGGCAGCTGACGATCGGCGCAGAGGCGGTCGAAGGCGGCGATGACCCGCTCGCGGGTGATCTTGCTCATGGCGTCCGGATCCTTGAGGCGGGTGCGCCAGCCGAGCTCGGCCAGCGGTTTGCCGGTCTCCTGCTCGACCAGCTCCTGATAGACGCTGACCGCGTAGTCACGGCACAGATAGGGGCCGGTCCGGTCCGGGTTGTGGTGGGCATAGAGGCCGAGCACCGGCGTACCCACCAGGGTCGCCATGTGGGTGGGGCCGGTATCGGGGGCCAGCACCAGGCTGGCTTCCTTGATCAGCGCCAGCAACTGCTTGAGGTTGGTCTGCCCCACCAGATCCACCGGCTTGCTGTGGCTCAGTTGCTGAATGTCGGCGGCCAGATCCCGCTCCAGTTTGGCCGGCCCGCCACACAGATAGACCTGAAAACCCTTGTCTGTGGCGTGATCCGCCAGCGCGGCATAGCCGGCGGCAGTCCAGTTCTTGAATGCCTTGCTGGCGGCGGCGCAGATGAGCAGGGTCGGCTTGCCGTCAATCTTCTCTTTCGCCCAGGCCTGGTGTTCGGTGCTGATGGGCAGTTGCCAGTCCGGGGTCAGATCCTTTATCCCGAGCTCTTTGGCAAAGGCGAGAAAGCCGTCCAGCACGTGGGGCGAGGCGGGGGATGGCACCCTGTGGTTGGTGAACAGCCACTGGCCGTCGCTGGCCCGCTCCCGATCAAACCCCAGTTTGACCTTGGTCTTGATGCCGAGGGTGGCGATGCTGGCCCGCATGGCCGCCTGCAGGTGCAGCAGGGCATCGAATTGGCGTCCCTTGAGGGTCTGCCAGAGCTCGCGGTAGCCGCGCCAGCCCTTGCTTTTGTCGAAGGCGATCACTTCGACCCCGGGCAGATCGGCAAAAAGCGTCGCTTCAATCTTGCCGGTGATCCAGGTGATACGGGTCGTCGGCCAGGCCCGCTGGATGACGCGCACCAGCGCCAGCGCGTGGCAGCAGTCGCCGATGGCGGAGAGCCGCAGGATGCAGATGGAGGAGGGCGGCGTTTGGAACAGCGGCATGATGTGGCGCAATGGTGGCAAAATGGATGGATGGCATTATGCAAACTCCCCCGTGGATTGTAAAATTGCGCACGACCGGCAGCCGGTGCCCCTGATAAAGCCCGTGTTGCCGTTGCCTGCCCTTGCCTTGTGTAGCCATGACTGACCGACCGGAATCGCCAAAAATGCAAATTCAGACCGAACACAACCAGATCTGCTGGTACGCCGAAGGGGCGTTTCGCGACCCTTCTCCCGAGCTGTTTGATCCGGCCTGGTGGCAGACACATCGCCAGGTGGTAGGGTCTTCCATCGGCCGCGGAGTGACCTGGTTCGTCAAGGATGAATCCCGCCATCTGGTGCTGCGTCACTACTATCGCGGTGGCATGGTGGGCAAGGTGGTGCGGGATCGCTTCTGGTTCGAAGGGGTTGAATCGAGCCGTGCCATGGCCGAATACACGCTGCTGGCCAAGTTGAGCGCCCAGGGATTGCCGGTGCCGCGCCCGTTTGCCGCCCGGATGGCCAAGCAGGGCCCCTTCTATCGGGCCGACATCCTGATCGAGCGCATCCGTGGCGCCAAGGATCTGGTGGCCCTGCTCAAGCAGGGGCCGATCGCCGGCGAGGTGTGGCACAAGGTGGGTCAGACGGTGCGCCGGTTGCACGACGCAGGTGTCTATCACGCCGATCTCAACAGCCACAACCTGCTGCTCGACAAGGAGGGCAAGGTGTGGGTGATCGACTTCGACAAGGGGGCCATCCGCTCTCCCGGCAACTGGCAGCAGGCTAACCTGGAACGGTTGCTGCGCTCCTTCAACAAGGAGTCCCAGTTGCATACCAGTTTCCATTTCGTACCGGAGAACTGGCAGGCCCTGATGAACGGCTATCAAGGAAAAGCGAGCTGACCCTGTTGCTCGGCGCGAGAGCCAATGTTACTTATTGAGAAGGTCTTCAGATTCGGTGTCGAGGCGCTCGATGGACATGCTCAAGGCTCCCCACAGGGAGGCAATTACCCGGTTTGATCTGGCGCTGATGGCGGATGCCATCGCCTTGCTGGAGGCAGGGCTCTGGAGCTGGAGCCCGCAGCAGGGCGTGCAGCGGGATCTCTCCTGTCTGCGGCTGCTGGGATTGAACGAAGCCGGTCTGGACGATCTCGGCTGGCTGGAGCGGGTGCACCCCGATGACGTGGGAAGCCTGCAGGAGGCGCTGACCGCCTGCCAGAGCGGGCGGGTGGCCCAGATCCGGCTCGAATACCGCATCCTGCATCACGACGGCCACTATGTTCGGTTGGAGGAGCGGGCCCGGCGCGATGTTCACGGCCAGGTGCTGGGGGTGGTGCGTCTGCTCGACTCACAGACACTGCTGGTGGAGGAGCGGCACGGTACCGATCCCCTCACCGGGCTGGAGAGCCGTAGCCACTTCGAGCTGTTGCTCGATGAGCGGCTGGCCAGCGAGAGCGGCAGCTTCAGCCTGCTGCAATTCAGCGTCGACCACAGGGCCAAGATCCAGCAGCTGTTCGGCGAGGTGGCCTGCGATGCCATGCTGGCCAAGCTGGCCCGTATCGTGCGTCACGAACTGCGGCGGGAAGACCCCTTCGCCCGCTGGGACGAAGACGGCTTCATCCTGATGCTCTCCCAGACCGATCGGTTGAGCGGCCTCGAGATTGCCGAGCGGCTGCGCCTCGAGATCGCCGATGCCAGCCTGCTGCCGCAGCGACCGGTGACCGTCAGCATCGGCCTGGTGCAGAGCCAGGCCGGCGAGCAGATCGATCACCTGCTGGCCCGGCTGGCTACCTGCCACGGTCAGGCCAGACGGGAGCACAACACCGTCGTTGGCTGATTTTTAGTCAGCGCTCACTTACCCCATGACGCTGGCATACCCAGAGGGAGGCCAGCATCAGCAGGCCGCCCAGGGTGAGCCTGAGCAGGTCGGTATCCTTGCCCCACAGCAGCAGATTGACCAGCAGACCCGCCGGGATCAGGGCGTTGTTCATGATGGCCAGCACACCGCTGCTGACCTGGGTCGCCCCCTTGTTCCACAGGAAGTAACCAAGCCCGGAAGCGCCAATCCCCAGCCACAACAGAATGCCCCACTGCAGGGTACTGGTGGGGTATTGTGGCGTGCCCAGCAGCAGCCAGGCGGGCAGGGCCACAACCAGGGCGCCCAGATAGAAGCAGCCGAACACGGCGAGCTGTGGGGGCTGCTCCTTCTCCCGTGCCAGCAATACCTTGTAGCCAACCTGGCCGATGGCGAAGCAAATGTTGGCACCCTGCACCACCAGGAAGCCCAGCACGTAGCTTTCGGTCAGCCCGTCGAAGCGGATGACGGCCGCCCCCAGCACTGCCAGCAAGGCTCCCCACAGATAGGTGGGCTTGAAGCGCCGCTCCAGCAGGTCATGGATCAGGGTGACGTAGATGGGGGTGAAGATGGTGAACACCAGCACTTCCGGCACCGTCAGCAGCAGGAAGGAGTGGTAATAGAACAGATACATGATGCCGAGCTGGGTGGCGCCGAGGGCCATCAGCTTGGCCACCAGGTCGGGGCGCAACCAGCGCCGTCTGAGAAAGGGCAGAAACACCAGGCTGGCGAGCACGATGCGGGTCAGTACCGAGAAGTAGGCATCCACCTGACCGGCGAGGTAGACCCCGATCAGGCTGAAGGAGAATGACCAGAGCAGGGTAACCCCTATCAAGTAGTTCATGTGGTTGATTTGTCGTCAGTTGTCAATTTTGAAGGGGGCTATGATGGCCGAGATGGAAGCCTTGATCCAGCGTTTATGGCGCCAGTTGCCACAGATCGGAGCATTTGCCTTTACCGCGAGCAACGGGGAAGGCTCCGCCACCGACTGGTGCGGCAGCGGCGAGGGGGAGGTGACGGTGACCGATCATCAGGGGGGTTGGCTGTTTGCCGAGCAGGGCCGCTACACCACGCCCCATGGCCGGGTGCTGACCATGCACAACCGCTTCTGGTGGCAGCGTGGCGAGCGGGGGATCCGGCTTTCCCATCTGCGCTACGAGCAGCCGGTGGTGCTGTTCGAGCTGCTGCCTCAGGCGGATGGTCGCTGGCTCACCGCCGAGCCCCACCTGTGCGGCCAGGATCACTACAGCGCCGAGCTGACGCCGACCGGGGACGGCTTTCTGCTCGGCTGGCAGATCACCGGCCCGCGCAAGAACGAGCGGCTGAGTTATCGCTATCGGGTGTGACGGGCGGCAGGCATAAAAAAACCGGCGCAGAGCGCCGGTAGAAGGGACAAATCGGAG
Organism: Aeromonas sp. S5(2024); assembly: GCF_041403025.1. Taxonomy (NCBI): domain Bacteria; kingdom Pseudomonadati; phylum Pseudomonadota; class Gammaproteobacteria; order Aeromonadales; family Aeromonadaceae; genus Aeromonas; species Aeromonas sp. S5(2024). Next base: position 83,552 of record NZ_JBGLRI010000014.1, read on the forward strand.
GTTTTTTTGAAAAACGGTCCCAAAAACAGGAGAGATACACTCTCGTCACACATTCAGAGACGGATGTCAGGCACTCAGCGCATAGCTCAGCATGGCTTGCAGCTTGCTGTCGAAGAACCAGGGCAGCAGCACCATCAGCAGTCCGAGCAGACCCATCAGCCGCTGGCGATACTGCCAGCCGGCGATCACTACCAGGCCGCCGCAGAGTGTGGTCAGGATGCCTGACATAGGGCAGCCTCCCGCTGGACGCGGCGCTGCTGGGCCCACTGGTTGAGGGCGACCGAACCCAGGATCAGGGCCAGTGCCACGCCTGTGGTGGACTGGATCTGTTCGCCGAGGAACAGGGCACCCAGCATGACGCCGAACAGCGGCACCAGGTAGTTGCTGAAGGAGGCGAAGGTCGGGCCCGCCTTCTGGATCAGCGCCATGTAGAGGAAGTAGACCAGACCGGTACAGAACACCCCGAGCACCGCGACGGCGCCGATGGCATGCTGGCTCGGCATGGTGAGCGCGCTCAGATCGGTGACGAACGGCGCGGCCAGCAGCAGCTGGATGGCCGAAGAGATCAGGATGTTGCGTGCCACGACCACCGGGTGGTCCTTGGCGAAGCGCTTGATCATCAGCAGGCCGATGGCGAAGCAGCTGGCACCGAACAGGATGGCCATGGCGCCGAGCAGGCCGGCATTCATGCCGCTGGCCAGTTTCGGCCAAAACAGCACCAGTACGCCGACGAAGCCGATGACCACGGAGACGAGACCGCCCTTGGTGATTTTTTCACCGGAAACCAACAAGGGTGCCATCAGGATGGTGACAAACGGGATACAACCCATTACCACGGCGGCGATGGCGCTATCCACATACTGTTGACCCCAGGCCACCATGATGAAGGGCAGGGTGGCATCGAGCAGGGCGATCAGCATATAGGTACGCCACGGGGTGTGCTCGCTCTTGAGACGCATGAACAGGCAGAGCAGACCCAGGGTCAGGCTGCCACACAAGGCGCGACCCGCTGCCACCATGATGGGGGGCAATTCGGTCACGGCCTGATGCATGAAAATGAACTGGGAGCCCCACAACAGGCCAATCGCCAGCAACAACAGATAGCTACGCATTTTAATCTCCGATGTAATTCGCCTGCGCATTCTATGCAATCTGCTACTATGCCAAAAATGAATTGTCGTCATTCAACCATGGCCAATATCGATGGAACTGCCTCTTTCCCGCCTCGACCTCAACCTGCTCACCGTGTTCGACATGCTGATGCAGGAGCGCAACGTCACCCGTGCCGCCGAGCGGCTGCACCTTTCCCAGTCCACTGTCAGTCATGCGCTGGGGCGGCTGCGAACGGCGCTGGACGACCCCCTGTTCGTGATGAGCCGGCGCGAGATGATGCCGACCGAGCGCGCCAAGGCGCTGGCCGGCCCGGTACGTCAGGCGCTGGCCATGCTGGAGCAGGGGTTGCGGCAGGCCAAGGGGTTCGACCCCGCCAGTGCGCGGCGGATCTTTCGCATCGCCACTCCGGGTTCGGTGGAACACGGTTTGGTGCCGGCGCTGGTGGAGCGGCTGCACCGGCATGCTCCTCACTGCCGGCTGGAGGTGTGCGAGCTGGCCGACAGCGACTACGAGCGGGAGCTGGAGAAGGGGGAGCTGGATCTGGTGATCGGCTTCGCCGATGCCAATCACCTATCGCCCCGGTTGTGGCGCGAACCCTGGTTCAACAACCCGCTGGTCTGTCTGTCGCCCCTTGGCAGCGAGCTGCCTGACGTGCTGGGGCCGGACGATCTGGTCAGCCGGCCCCACATCCACACCTCCAGCTGGGGCCACAGCCAGGCCATGGTGGATCTCTGGCTGGCCCGCTTCGGGGTGGAGCGTGAACTGGGTGTCCGATTACCGAGCTTTATGGCGGTGCCGCCGCTGATGGCCACCGGCCGCTATCTGGTGGTGGTGCCCGAGATGATCGGGCGCCACTTCTGCCGCTACTACCCGCTGCGGCTGCACCAGCTGGACCCCGACATCCCCATCGTCTATTTGATGGCGGGCCACCCGCTCACCGCCCATGACGAGGCGATCGGCTGGTTCAAGGGGCTGTTGCACCGGCTGGCGTTCGAGCGCTACGGCGCGGATGCGCTCGGCAGCCCGGCGCAGCGCGGGGCGGATCAGTTCAATCCGGCGAAGTAGTCGAGCCCCATCGCCCCCTTCACCTCGGCCAGCACCTCGTCGGTCAGGGCGCGCGCCTGCTCGGTGCCCTGCTGCAACAGGCGCAGCAGCTGGCGCTTGTCGGCGATGGCCGCCTCGCGCCGCTCCCGCATCGGGGCGAGCAGGGTCTGCAGGCAGTCGTTCAGCACCTGCTTGCAGCGCATGTCTCCCAGCCCGCCGCGCTGATAGTGGGCCTTCATCTCGGCCACCAGTGCCTTGTCGGGGTGGAAGGCATCCAGATAGGCAAACACCGTATTGCCCTCCACCTGGCCCGGATCGCTCACCTTGAGGTGGTTGGGGTCGGTATACATGGCGAACACCGCCTGCTTGATCTCCTCCGCCGACATGCCGAGCTCTATGGTGTTGCCGAGGGACTTGGACATCTTGGCCTTGCCGTCGATGCCGGGCAGGCGGCCGGTGTCGCTCAGGATGGGCTGGCACTCGGTCAGCACCTCTTTGCCCACCAGGGTATTGAAGCGGCGCACTATCTCGTTGGCCTGCTCCAGCATCGGCAGTTGATCCTCGCCCACCGGCACATGGGTGGCACGAAAGGCGGTGATGTCGGCAGCCTGGCTGACCGGGTAGATCAGGAAGCCGGCCGGCAGGCTGCGTTCGAACCCTTTCTGCTGGATCTCCGCCTTGACGGTGGGGTTGCGCTCCAGCCGGGCGACGCTGACCAGGTTGAGGTAATAGGTGGTGAGCTCGGCGAGGGCGGGCAGGGCACTCTGCAGGCAAAAGGTGGTCTTGGCCGGGTCGAGGCCGGCGGCCAGGTAGTCGGCCATCACCTCCAGCACGTGGTCGGTCACCTTGGCCGGGTTGTGGCCGTTGTCGGTCAGCGCCTGCAGGTCGGCGATCATCACGAACTGGCGGTAATGGTGCTGGGCGGCGACACGTTGGCGCAGCGAGCCGACGTAGTGGCCGATGTGCAGTTTGCCGGTGGGACGGTCGCCGGTCAGGATAACGGGGTTGTGCATGTCACTCTCTCCAGTTGGGTGAGCCGGGAGGCGACAAAGGGATGAAAACAATGACCGCCTCTCGGCGGTCACGGTGTTTTCTTTGGGAAATTTTACATAGAAAAGCAGTGCCGCCTGTTTAAGAGCAGCACCACCAGTAGTTGTGATTGAATGAGGTCATATTCATGGCAAATCAAACTACGCCTGTTTGATCACTTCTGCAAGGGGACGACCAGCAGATCGCAGGGCACGGTATTCATCAGCTGGCGCGCGCTCGAGGTGAGCAGGCTCCAGAAGCTCTGGCGGTGGCCGCACACCAGCAGATCGATCTGGTAATCCCTGACCGCCTGGTTGACCCGCTCGCTCAAATCCCCGCAGATCACCAGCTTCTTCTCGATGGGGTAGTCCACCGAGGCCAGGAAGGCTTCCAGCTTCTCTTTCGCTTCGGCGATCACCTGATCCTGCACGTTGTCGATGTCGATATCGATCATCTCGGTGTAGAGATCCTTGAGGTCCACATCGACATGGATCACCGACAGCTTGGCGCCGTTGGAGCAGGCCCGGTCGACCGCCTTCTCGATCACCTTGCGATTGTCTTCCGACAGGTCGATCGCGGCCAGTATGTGTTTGTAATAGGTTCCATTCATGGGAGTTCTCCTCACTGATCCTGAGTCCACTATACCAATGTCTGCTGAAACTAAAATGGTGTCCCCGGCACAGTTTTGGGATTTAAACGAGTTTCTTATGGAGCTTGTCGCTGACGACAGCCAATAAACTGGCTATAAATCGAACAGGAGTTTGAAGCAGGTCACACCCACCGGCTTGCTCGCGGCCGGTGACAGGCATAGGATGTGCCCGTGCTTCGCAATGAACACAAAACAACAAAAAGCATCTGAATACCGCTTTGGGGAGCCTCGCGCTCCCTTTTGTTTTTCTGCCGCCTTCTCGCCGATATTCCGCCCGACATCAAGGTAATCCCGTCTCGCTTGGTTATGCTGTAGCCAGTTCCATTGGCAGACCGTCGCTGGCCATTGAACACCGGATCCCGGTTGGATGCGGGTCGGTCTGCACTGTCATTTTGCGTATCGTATTGATTCCTTGGAGACTCCTTGATGATCATTCACCCACAGATCCAGGGCTGCGTCGCCCGCAACTGTCATCCCATCGGCTGCCGTGCCGCCGTGCTGCAGCAGATCGAACGGATCCGGGCGGCGGGCCCGTTCAACGGGCCGAAACGGGTGCTGGTGCTGGGCGCCTCGTCCGGCTTCGGGCTGGCGTCGCGCATCGCCCTGACTTTCGGGGCCGGGGCCGACACCGTGGGCGTGTCGTTCGAGCGGGGCCCCTCCGACAAGGGGCCGGGCAGCGCCGGCTGGTACAACAACATCTGGTTTCGCAAGGAGGCGGAGCAGGCCGGCCGTATCGCCATCAATCTGATCGGGGATGCCTTCTCCACCGGGATGCGTCAGCAGGCCATCGACACCATCCGCCAGCAGTTGGGGCAGGTGGATCTGGTGATCTACTCGCTGGCGAGCGGCATCCGGGTGTTGCCTGACGGCACGCAAGTGCGCTCCGTGCTCAAGACCACCGGTCAGCCATTCAGCGGCTGGGGGCTGGATCTGGAACACGACACCCTGGTGCAGCAGTCGCTGGCGCCGGCCACCCCGGAGGAGATCCGCGATACCGTCAGCGTGATGGGCGGCGAGGATTGGCAGCTCTGGCTGCAGGCGCTGCAGCAGGCGGATTGCCTCGCGCCCGGCGCGCAGACGGTGGCCTACTCCTATATCGGCCCCGAATCCACCTACCCCCTCTATCGGGACGGCACCATCGGGTATGCCAAGGAGCATCTGCACGCCACCGCCGAGACCATCAACCTGCAGCTGGCGGAGCTTGGCGGCCACGCCTGGGTGTCGGTCTGCAAGGCGCTGGTGACCAAGGCGAGCGCCTATATTCCGGTGCTGCCGGTCTATCTGGGCCTGCTGATGGGGGTGATGAAGGAGCGCGGGGTGCACGAGGGCTGCATCGAGCAGATGCAGCGGCTGTTCGCCACCAAGATGTACGGCCCGCAAGGGGTGGTGGCCGACGGCAACCGGCTGATCCGGATGGATGACCACGAACTGGATCCGGCCATTCAGGCCGCCGTCTCGGCGCTCTGGTCCAAGGTGACGCCGGACAACTTCCACGCGCTGGGGGATTTTGCCGGGCTGCGCCAGGACTTCATGCAGCTCAACGGCTTCGAGCTGCCGGGTGTCGACTACGGCGCGCCGGTGGATCTGGCCTCGCTGACCGAGCTGCTGCCCTGAGCCAGTGGGGCTGAAGTCAGGCCACGCTGCTGGCCAGGGCCTCCGGCTGCTCCGGGTTGCTCGGCTCTGCGGCCAGAATGGTCTGGTTGCGGCCCTGGCGCTTGGCCTGATACATGGCCATGTCGGCCCGATGGATGAGCTGGCCCAGCCCGTCGTCGGCGGCCGAGCGGCCTGCTACCCCGATGCTGATGGTCATGCGGGGTTTGTCGATCTGGCCGATGCGCTGGCGTAGCTGCTCCGCCAGATACCAGCAATCCGCCGCCGGCAGCGGCACCGCCACCAGAAACTCCTCGCCGCCCCAGCGCCCGACCAGTTGCAGGTCGGGTGCCCAGGATCTCAGCTCCCTCGCCAGCCGCTGAATGGCCCTGTCTCCCGCCTGATGGCCGTGACGGTCGTTGATCTGCTTGAAGTGATCGATGTCGATGATCAGCAGGGTGAGCGGGCCCTCTTGCTGCCACTGGGTGGCCAGCCGTTCCAGCAGTGCGCGGCGATTGGGCAGCTCGGTCAGCTGATCGAAGGTGGCCAGCTTGTAGAGGTGGCGCGAGCTGCGGTGCAGCCGGTGGGTGGTGACGCCCAGCAGCAGCAGGGCACTGGCCAGCAGGCCGACCAGCGCCAGCTGGTAGTGGCGGGCACTCTGCTGATGCAGCAGTTGCTGGCGCTTGTTCTCGTTCTCCTGCTGCAGCACCCGGTTGCTGGCCTCGCTGCGGGCCAGATCCATCTCTGCCTGGAAGGCGGCTGCATGCTGGCTCAGGGTCTGGTTGAAGTGCTGCTTGTAGTCGTTCACGTATTCATTGAGCACCTGGTAGGCCTCGGGATAGCGTCCCTGATCCGCCAGCAAACTGGCCTGCAAGGCCTTGCTGCTGGCACCGGCAGGCCCCTGGCTGATCAGCAGTTGCAGCGCCAGCTGCTTCTCGCCGCTGCCCTGCAGTGCCCTGGCCCGGGTCTCCAGCAGGCGCACCCCGGCTTCCGGGTAGCCCAGTTGCTGATAGAGCGCCTGCGCCTCGTCCAGGGCGCGCAGGGCGCCGGCCCAGTCGCGCTCGGCATTGAGCGCCATGGCCTGATAGCCGAGGATGATGGCACGGTAGTCCGGCGCCAGCGCCGGGTTGGCCAGCAGATTGTCCAGCAGCCGTCTGGCCTGGGCGGGGCGATCGGTATCGATATAGAGCCGCGCCATGTTGGCCCGGATGATGGTCTGGCTGTTGGGTTCGTCCAGCTGCACCATGCGCTGTAGCGCCTCCAGGTAATAGCTTTCGGCCTCCCGCGCCAGATTGAGGTCGGCATAGAGGTTGCCGAGGGTCATCAGCAGGCGGGCGCACTGCAGGCTGGCGAGGGTGGAGTCAGGTATTGTCTGCTTGAGGCGAAAGGCGGTCTTGAGCTCGGCGATCGCCGCACTGAGCTGCTGGGTGCGATAGAGCGCGAGCCCGTTCAGGGCGTGCCACTCCGAGGTCTGCTGCGGATGACCGGCGACGGCGGGTTTGAGCTGCTCCAGCAGGGTGAGCGCCTGATCCGGCGCTTCGGTATCCAGGGTGAGGGCGATCTGCTGCAAGCGGAAGTCGAGCAGACGCAGGGTCTCCTGCTGGGCACTGGCCAGCCCGCGGGCACGGGCGTTGTCGAGCAGGGCTTGCGGATAGCGCCCCAGCGCGGCCTGGGCCAGGGCTCTGGCGTAAAACTGCTCCATGTCCTGCTGCGGGTTGGCGTCGAGGCGTTGCAGATAGCCGACGGGATCGCGCGCCGCCTGCAGTTCAGCCTCTTTCAGCAAGGAGGGAGTGGCCTGCAGCTGGGTCATCCAGAGCAGCGCCAGTGCCATTATGAATCTCATTGAATCCTTTCCCCGACCACTGGCGCCATCATAATGGCTGAATCCACCTACACCATGTTTCTTTGCTTCTCTATAACCGTATGGGGGATAGGATGAGGCGAAAAGCTGTCACAACTGAGAGCTCGGGCAGCGGTATCTGGTTGCTTCATAACGAAACTGTGGCGACAATCGTGACCAAATCACAGTGGAGAATCATCATGTTGGCCAAAGCCATGATCGAGAAGTTGAACGAGCAGATTAATCTTGAATTCTATTCCTCCAACCTCTACCTGCAGATGAGCGCCTGGTGCGAGGACAAGGGCTTCGAGGGGGCGGCCAACTTCCTGCGCCAGCACGCCGTCGAGGAGCGTCAGCACATGGAGCGCCTGTTCACCTACGTGAGCGAGACCGGTGCCATGCCGCTGCTGGGTGCCATCGATGCTCCTCCCCACGAGTTCAAGTCGCTGGGTGACATCTTCCGCACTACCCTCGAGCACGAATACCACATCACCAAGTGCATCAACGGCCTGGCCCACGTGGCGTTCACCACCCAGGACTACTCCACCTTCAACTTCCTGCAGTGGTACGTGGCCGAGCAGCACGAAGAGGAGAAGCTGTTCAAGAGCATCGTCGACCGTCTGTCGCTGGTGGGTGAAGACGGCAAGGGCCTCTACTTCATCGACAAGGAGCTGGCCGAGCTGGCCAAGGGCGCCCCTGCCAGCATCATGGATGGCAACGCCTGATAGTCGTGGACACTTAGTGTTCAGCCAGTACAATGACGGCCCCTCTCAACAGGGGCCGTTTGCTATTGCGGCAGCCATGAAACCACGGCGCTGGTTGCTGCCGGATACAATGACGGTCTTCGTATAAAAGGGCCGTTTTTCTTTGGATGAGTGAGTGATGATGAAGCAGTTTGATGTGGTGGTGATCGGCGCCGGGGCGGCCGGATTGATGTGTGCGGCCCAGGCCGGTTATCGGGGCCGCTCCGTGCTGGTGCTCGACAACGCCAAGAAGCCGGGCCGCAAGATCCTCATCAGTGGCGGCGGCCGCTGCAACTTCACCAACCATCAGGCCGGCCCCCACGCCTTCCTGTCGGCCAACCCCCACTTCTGCAAGTCGGCGCTGGCGCGCTACACCCAGCAGGATTTCATCGATCTGGTGGACCGGCACGGCCTGAGCTATCACGAGAAGACCCTAGGCCAGCTGTTCTGTGATGAGAGCGCCAAGGAGATCGTCGACATCCTGCTGACCGAGTGCGACTGGGCCGGCGTGGCCCTGCAGTTCCAGACCGAGATCCTCACCGTCAGCAAGTGCGAAGAGGGTTTCGTGCTGACCACCAGTCAGGGGGAGATTAGCTGCCACTCGCTGGTGGTGGCCACCGGCGGCCTCTCCATGCCGAAACTCGGTGCCACCCCGTACGGCTTCAAGCTGGCGGAGCAGTTCGGCCTCAAGGTGCTGCCGACTCGCGCCGGGCTGGTGCCCTTTACCCTGCATCAGGCCGAGAAAGAGGCCTTCGCCGATCTGGCCGGGGTCAGCCTGCCGGTGGCGGTCACCGCCGAGGATGGCACCTGTTTCAAGGAGGCCATGCTGTTCACCCATCGCGGCCTCTCCGGCCCGGCCATCCTGCAGATCTCCTCCTTCTGGCTGGCGGGGGATAAGATCCACATCAACCTGCTGCCGGAGCTCGACATCGCCGCCACCCTCAGGGCGTGGGCCCAGGCCCATCCGGCGCAGGAGCTGAAAACCGTGCTGGGGCGCGAGCTGCCCAAGCGCTTCGTCGACAAGCTGGTGGAGCTGGGTCAGCTGATCAGCAAGCCGATGCGCCAATACAACGAGCGGGAGCTGGAGGCCGTGGCCACCCTGCTGGGGGATTGGCAGATCCTGCCCAACGGCACCGAGGGTTATCGCACCGCCGAAGTGACCCTGGGGGGGGTGGATACCAACGAACTCTCCTCCAAGACCATGGAGGCGCGCAAGGTGGCCGGTCTCTACTTCATCGGCGAGGTGGTGGACGTGACCGGCTGGCTCGGTGGCTACAACTTCCAGTGGGCCTGGTCTTCCGGCTGGGTGGCTGGCCAGTGCTGCTGACCAACCCTTGCTCTCATCTACTTCAGACGCGGCCGCTCAGGCCGCGTTTTTTATGGGTGTTATCCCTCACGGGGTAGCCCGTTATCCCTTTCTAAGAGTCGGCAAGAACGCAGTCAGCAGGCCGATGAGTGGCAGGTAGGCGCAGATCTGGTACACAGTTTCGATGCTGGTGGCATCGGCCAGCTGGCCCAGCAGGGCCGCCCCTATGCCCCCCATGCCGAAGGCGAAACCGAAGAAGAGGCCGGAGATGGCGCCGACCTTGCCGGGGACCAGCTCCTGGGCGTAGACCAGGATGGCGGAGAAGGCCGAGGCCAGGATCAGGCCGATGATGACCGAGAGCACCGAGGTCCAGAACAGGTCGACATGGGGCAGCAGCAGGGTGAAGGGGGCGACGCCGAGGATGGAGATCCAGATCACCCGCTTGCGACCGATGCGGTCACCGATCGGCCCGCCGAGCACGGTACCCGCCGCGACGGCAAACAGGAAGGCGAACAGATAGAGCTGGGCGCTGTCCAGCGACAGGCTGAACTTGTCCATCAGGTAGAAGGTGTAATAGCTGCTCAGGCTGGCCATGTAGAAGAATTTGGAGAACATCAGCAGGCCGAGGATGGCCAGCGACCAGCCGATCTGGCGGCGGCTCAGACCATGGCCGAGGTGCGCCTTCATCCGTTTATGGAAGTTGGCGGCGTGATGGCTGGACCAGCGTCCGACCAGGCTGAGCACGATGACGCCGACCAGGGCGAACAGCGAGAACCAGGCCGCGCTGCCCTGGCCCTGCGGCACTATGATCAGCGCGGCGAGCAGCGGGCCTATGGCCGACCCCAGGTTGCCGCCGATTTGGAACAGCGATTGCGCCAGCCCAGGCTGACTGCCGGCTGCCATGCGGGCGACCCGGGAAGATTCCGGGTGGAACACCGATGAGCCGATGCCGATCAGCATGGCCGACAGCAGCACGGCGCCAAAGCTGGCCGCCTGCGACAACGACAGCAAGCCGATCATCGTAAAGCCCATGCCGAACGGCAATGAATAGGGCATGGGCCGGCGGTCGGTGTAGAGGCCGATCAGCGGCTGCAACAAGGAACCCGTGAACTGGTAGGTGAGGGTGATGAGGCCGATCTGGGCGAACGACAAGTTGAGGCCGAGCTTGAGCAGCGGATAGATGGCCAGCAGCACCGACTGCATCATGTCGTTCAACAGGTGCGAGAAGCTGATGGCGGCGATCACCGGATAGGTGGTGCGATTCAAGGCATCGTGCGCGGTAGCGGCGGCGAGTGGCTGATCGGTACTGAGGCTCTTTTCCATGAGGGCGGGTTCTGTGAGTCTGGGGATGGCTTAACATGCCTGATCCCGACGCGTCTGGACACTACAAAGTGGGGCCGAAAGCGAGCAGTGAGAGAATGGGGTGAACGATCACGGATCGGCACTTGTGCTCGGCGGGCGGCGGATTAGTATAGAAACCTCGTCGTCGCATACCCGCCATGGAGGGAACATGTTCGAAAGCCTGGGAGTCATCAATGTCTGGACCTATCTGGTGGGGCTCTTCTTCATCATCATAGCGCCGGGGCCCAACTCGATTTATGTACTGCGTACCGGGGCGAGCCGCGGCATCGGCCCGGGCTACCAGGCGGCCCTCGGGGTCTTCGTCGGCGACGCCATCCTGATCTTCTGCGCCTATCTGGGCATCGCCTCCCTCATTCGCACCACCCCCTTGCTGTTTACCCTGGTGCGCTACTTGGGGGCCCTCTATCTGCTCTATCTCGGGGTGAAGATCCTGCATGCCAACTTCATCGCCAGGCGGGAAGGGCAGGCGCCCGTGGTTGAGCACGGCGAGCGCTACTTCTCCAAGGCGCTTACTTTAAGCCTCACCAACCCCAAGGCGATCCTGTTCTACGTCTCCTTCTTCGTGCAGTTTGTCGACTTCAACTACGCCCATACCTGGGTCTCCTACCTGGTGCTGGCGAGCATGCTGGAGGCCATGAGCTTCGTCTATCTGACCCTGCTGATCTTCGGCGGCACCCTGATGGCCCGCTTCTTTGCGCGCAAGGTACGCCTCGCCCGGCTCGGCAACGGCCTCATCGGCCTGTTTTTCATGGGCTTCGCCGCCCGACTGGCCACATTGTCATCCTGATGGCCAGGGCTCTGCCCAATCCCGGTCGCCCGTTTGCGAGCGGCTAGTCAGGCCAGCAATCCTTGCCGACCCGGATGAACCGGGATTGGTAGACGATCAGTTTCTGGTTGCCTGCCTGGCCGATCCTTGGGTTCTGGTAGGTTTCGCCGGGCAGCAGGTATTTGCTGCCGGCCTCGCTGTCCGCCTGCAGACATCCCCGTTTCACCATGAATTCGAAGTAGGTGTTGCCGGTATTGGTGATGCTGCTCCTTGCCGGATCCAGCTGGTATTGAAAACGCACCTGGCGCGGGCGTACCACCAGGGTCGATTGCAGCGCGAGTTTCATCTCCAACGCACCACGGCGCCTGGCCTGGCCACTTTCATCAAGCTGGGCTGCCGGTGACTCGGTGAAAGTGATGCGATAGTAACGCTCCTGACCATCCGCCGGCCCCTTGTAGTAGAGCTTGACGTTCTGCATGCGCTTGGCGTGCAGCGTAAAGCGCTTGGGGGCGAACAGCAGCTCGCCGGGCACCGTCGGAACGCTTGTCCCCGTGGCCGTGGGATTACTGATTTTTTCCATCTGCACTTCGTAGACCTTGGGCGAGCCACTGTTGTTGGTGACGGTCCGGGCGATGAACTCTTCGTTCGGTGCCATGGCAATCGTCATGGCGCCGATGTCGATGGCCATGGCCTGTGAGCTCAGCGTGCCGGCCAGCAAGAGCCAGAAAATGCGATGCATGTCGCTCTTCATGGTCAGCGCCAGGTCCCTTTGATGGTAATGGTACCGCTTTGTTGTACTTCCCCTTCCCACAGGTCGTTGCCAATGGTGCGTTGCACCATGGGATCGGTCAGATCGAATTCCAGCGCCAGCTTGTAGAATCGGGTAATACCTTTGCCGCTGACGGGGTCATTCCATTCCTGCGGAGGTTGGCTGTCCTGAATCCCCAAGGTGCGAATATCCAGCGGCGTCTGATCACAGCGGACCGCATGTCGGGAGGCTGTTCCATGGTTGGTCGAATCAAATACCAATCTAGTCGGTATAGGTACTGCCTGTTCGGGAACAGCCTGTCCTGCGGGGTAAAAAGTGCAGAGACCTTGATACGGAGCCCCGATATCTTGTGAAACGGTAATCTCAAGCATGTCTGCACTGATGGGCCCACTATCCGAAATATTGTAAGAGAAACTCAATATATCCTTGCCCACATTGCCTTCTCGGTAGGGATTGCTCACCCCCTCCGAGGATAGAATGGAAACACTGAAGTCCCGTGGTTTTATAATGATCTCGGTGGTACCGCTGAATTCATAGAATCCACTTTCCGGCGCTTTGATATTTCGCATATTAAAGTTAATCAAATTTCTGGTGAGCTGTTCTTGTAATCCCAACCTGACCACTTGTTTGAAAAAGTTGCTTGATAGAAAAAGATAAATGGACGATTGCCCTCTAAGATAGCTGACATTGTAATCCGCACCTTTAAGAGCCCAGTTGGTCAGATTGGCACTCATCTGTACATCACCGCCAACAATGGCGCTGTTGAGTGCCGCATTTTTGATGTTGGTATAAATATACGGGTCTGAAAATGACTGGCTGCCATCCTGATTGAAGTCGTAGTCCAGAAAGCGGCACAGCACTCCATCTCGTGTACCCAGCCGATAATTCTCACAACCTTGTGAACCGGGTAGCACATAGGGAGCCCCATTGCTGTCGACGATCACTTCACTGATCGCATTGGTTTGTATGAAACGTAGGTGTCCCGCTTTTTTATGCTGGGTCCGCTTGACGTACCAGGTCCCACTATCCTGATTGATACAGCGTTCTCCGGCCGCGGCATCATAGATTCTGGTGGTCATGCAAAGATTCATCTCTCGGTTCAAAATGCCCCCGGCAGGCATGGTGCGAAGATAGTCAAAGAAAGCGGAGCTCAATTTTGCATGGGCATATCCGGTGGCAGCCTTCATCAATCCGAAAAATCCAGTTTCATTTACTGAGGCGGGTTTATTCATCGCTTCTGCTGTCTGTGGATCACACCCAGCCCAGCTTTTTATGCAACGCTGATTGATATACGGATATTTAACTGGGCCGTTTTCCCACATATCGATGTTGTAGTTGGTCACTGTGTAGTTATGACCATTGTCTGCATATGCCAAACTGACCTGCCTGGAGTCAGTTGTCCATGCATTGCCACCCGTCAGGCGAGGGTCAAGATAATCGGTTGGTGTAATAAATAGATTGTGGTCTTCCTGGTTTTCAATAAACAGAAAATGGCGCAGATCAGCATCGACCAAATTATATTTTATTACTGCGGCACTGGCCTGCGAGGCCCAGCTGGTGGCAATTACCATCGCCAACAGCCATTTATATGCGGGATTCATCATCAGTACTCTCTCACCATGGCATAGGTGGGCAGTCCCTGGCAGGTAATGATGCCTACCCAGGCGGCGCCGCTGTGTTGTTCAAGATCGAGCTCGGCTTCACAGAAGTCATTCCCCTGGCGGAAAGTCAGCATGGGATTGGCTTTATCCACATCCAGCGAGAATTCACCCTCCTCGTTGGTCACCGTGGTGCCGATATGGTTGTCGATGCGGGCATTGGCCAGCAAGGAGCCATCTTCCGCCCTGAGTATGCCGAAGACAGTCACCATCTCCTTGATGGTGCTGCTCGCATCCAGGGTGGCCACGTTGCCGGGAAACAGGGTATAGCGCTGCTTGCCGGTATTGATGTCGTAGCTGTCCTTGCCCCGCTTGCTGTTGAGCAGCTCTATCTCGTACTCCCCGTAAGGGGGGAGGGCGAGGAAGGTCTGCTCGCCATGTAGGGGGTAATCCTGTCCGTTGACCTTGGCGAGCATCTGTCCTTCGCGATCGATCCCGGTATTGATGATCAAGCCGGACCCCGAGGAGTTGCGGCTAGAGGCGACCAGTGCGTCCTCCGTCGTGACCAGGGCACCGCGTGCAATCAGGTTGCCATTCATGTCGCCACCATGGCCGCGGCCCAGCGTCATGGTGCCGCCGATGACCCTGTTCTCGAACCCGAGAGTGCCGGAGAGCGCCATATTGTGTTCATCACTGCCGTGCATCATGCGCGAGGCATTGAACGAGGCCAGATTGATGACGCCGTCCATGCGTTTCTGGTAGTTGAGGTTGGCCGTGGTCTGGCCCTGCTCGTTGCTGCTCATGCCAAAGCTGAACAGGTTGTCGAACGGGATCGAGTAATCCAGCGTGATGCTCTTGTTGTTGAATCCGTTGAGCGTGCCGCTGTCGCTCTGCAGGCTGGCGCGCAGCGACAGGTTGCCGTATTTGCCGGCATAAAGGTGCTGGTAGTAATCGGCATAGCTGCGATCGCTGCTCATCTGGCGGTCGTGCAGGGTGTTGAAAGTGAGCTGGCCGAGACCGCTGACCCAGCCACCCAGATTGAGCGTGATGCCGGCAGAGTAGAGTTCGGCGTTGCTTACCGTCAGGGCGCTGCCGGTTTCGAGTTTCTCCTGGCTGAGCCACAGGGAGGCATTGTCATGGGCCTGCAGGGCGAGGCTGGATGCGAAGCGCCACGATTGGTCGGAGGCCAGCATGGTTTGCAACTGGGCACTGATACGATCGGTTGCCTGCCAGTTTGCACGGGCTTCGCCTACCGCAGCATCCTTGAAGGCATAAGTTGTGGTGGTCAGCTCCAGGGTATCGAGCGAACGTGCCAGCGATACTCCCAGCAGCGGTGAATCACCGTTGTTCTGGGCGCCTTCCATCATGCCTCCCCACCATTGCCATCCCCACTCCTGAGTAAAGCCCAGGCTGCCGCCCAACTTGGTGACGCGCTGGGTCGTGGTGCTGGTCAGCCGTCCATCGACATAGACTTCGACCGTGACGTTGTAGACGCCACTGGGGAACGCCGAGGTGTCGATATTCTGGTTGCCGATGGCCAGGTTTTGCAGGCTGATCAGGCGATCCTCACGGTACACCCTGACCTCGCCATTGGCAGGCATGAAGACTTGTACCGGGGTGGTGGACGCGTCGGCCTTCTGTTTACGTGACTGGGCCTGGTTGCCATACGATGCCCCATAAATGCGGCCAGTACTCAGACCGGTCACCACCCCCAGCGTCTGCAGATCCCAGGTCGAGACCATGCCGGCCGCGATGCGGCGATCGTCAAGATCCCGTTCGTACATGGCACGATAGATGTCACCGCTCTGCTCAGGTTCCCCGAGGTTGTAGAGGGATGCGTCCAGCGCCATGTGATGGGCACCCATCCCGACGGTACTGTCCAGTTGCAGAAAGTTGGAGTCGCTGTGACCGTTTTGCCGATTGCTGTTGAAGGAGTAGCCCAGATTGTAACGATGCACCCCGGTCAGGGCGTCAACGGTCGGGGTCAAGGTCACCCGGTTGTCCGGTTGCCTGGCCTGGCCGAATGCATCGCGTGAAACCCGAATCGTCAGCAACATGGCCACCAGGTCAAGCTGCATGCTGGCGTTGGCATCTATCTGCAAGCTGCCCTCGGCAGAAAACGCGCGCTTCTCTTCACTGGCGAGCATGGCGGTCAGCTGGTCGTTGAGCAGACCTTGCTGCTGGCCAGCACCAAAATCGATGTGCAGCAGATGCAGCTTGCCATCCTGCAGCAGCAGGGTGGCATTGCCGATCGGGTTATCGGTCAGGGTGTCGAGCCGGTTTTCTTCATCCGTGTACTGCAGACGAACGGGAACAGCCAGCCCTTCTGCCAGAGCCTGGGCAAAACTGGCCGGAATGATGACGTTGGCGATCTTGAGTGGCGCCGCGCTGTTGGCCGAGGCGGAGACCACCATCAGCAATGAGAGCGGCAACAAGCAGGTTTTCTTCAACATATCACGCACCATGGTTTCTGATTTCGGCAAAACAACACCGCCACTCGACCGGGTGGTGAAGGCAGTACCAGCACAAACGGGTTATTTGACGACGACGAATTCCTGACCCAGCCAGAGGCCAAGATGACTTTGCGGATCCTGCATATCGACTTTCTTGAAGCGGCGCTGCTTGCCGGGCAGGTCGTAGTAGGTCTCTTTGCACTGCGCCTGTGCCTTGCGGTCCAGACAGGGGCCGTAGGCTACGGTGCGGTAAGAGGCATTCCCCTGATTGCTCAACATTCCGTTTTGCAGGTTGTAGGCGAAGTGCTGCTGGCGTGGCGTGACCACCAGAATGGTGCCTATCTGGGCAGAGGTGGTGGCAACCGCCTGGCGGCGATTGTTGCTCTGGTCGTCCATCGACAGGGCGGTGTCCAGCCAGCGGATGCGGTAGTAGCGCTCCTTGCCATCCAGCGGTCCCTTGTAAAAGAAACGCACGTTGTTCTTGGCATGGGCGGGCAGCATCAGTCGGCTGGGCGAGAGCACCAGCTCGCCGGCCACTTCCATCGGGATCTCCTGGCCACCCTCTTCGGGCGAAGAGATGCGGCTGATGGAGATGGTGACCAGTCTGGCTTGAGCACTGCCATTCTCGATCTCCTTGGCAACATCCTGGCTGCCTGCATCGATGAAGGTGGTGACGGAACCAACGTTGATGGCCTGGCTGACCCCGGGAATAAACAGCATCCATGCCATCAGCATTTTCAGGTTCATGGGAACTCCTGTGATTGCAAAGGGCCCCGCAGGGCCCCGAATACTATGCGTCGAGGTAATTAGGACCAGTTGGCAACGAACTCGACGTTGACTTCCCCACTCCACAGGCCATCCGGCAGGGTCTCGAAAGACGCTTCTGTGCCATTGACGGTCGCGCTCTCGATGTTGAAGGTGAACGAGCCCTGGGCGGTGCTGCGCTGGGTGTCATCCTTGAAGCTGCTGGCCAGCGGAGAGAGGTTGCCGCCCGTGATGCCGGCTGCGGTATCGATCAGTGTGGTATAGGCGGTGGTGCTGACGGGAGCACCTTGCCACAGCACGCCGACGTCGACGGTGGAGCCGCCGCTCAGGTGGTTCAGGGTGCCGCTCAGCTTCTTGGCCTTCAGCGTGAAGTCGGTGGCGCTGGCATCCCCCTTGATGGCAACGTCGAACAGGCCGTTCACGGTGTTGAAACCCTTGATCCCTTCCGCGTATTGGAAAGAGAGGCTGTCGAGCGGCGTGACAACCAGCGCCGACTCGGTGTCCTTTTTGGCGGTTGCCTTCCAGGTGGCAACGGATTTTGCTTCTACAGCGGCCTGAGCGGTGGCAGCGAAGCCCAGTCCTGCAACAGTCAGCGCAATCAGAGTCTTTTTCATCTTGATATTTCCTACACATTTCCTGATGGGGGCAATTGCCACCCGTTTGATTTCACGCACCCAGGGTGCATTCCCTTTCCACCTTGCCGGACGGGTTTGTCCAGGCAATCTTGCCGATCGCCGAAGGATAATGTTTCGCCAATCAGCTCATCTTTTCGCCGGCAAAGATACTGGACGGACCTGCCCGGATCGATTGAATGCTGTGTAGGAAAAGTCCTAAAAGATGGTTGTTGTCTGCAACTTAAAATAAGACTTGTCCATTCTCTGATCAGGGTTTTTTGTTTTTCTTATGATTTTGATTTTTAAGAGTTTTGGTGCTTTTCTTATCTAGATGGCGTGTCCCTCTGACGGGGGAGGATGGGAGGGGTTGCCGTGTTGGAATGAGCACAAGAAAAAATAGAGATTCAAAAGAATATATTGCTCTGTAAGTATTTGATGAGCATAAACAAAAATATCAGATAAAAATGAATGAGGAGCGAAGAGAGGCGTCGTTACTTGAACTGCGTAACATATCATTAATATTCAAGCGCCATATGGTACACGTGCTGACTTTGTAGTTAATATACGTTGAATCAAATGGAGTAATGACAGGAAAGTATATGGCAAAAATATTGGTAGTAGATGATCACCCCGCCATCAGAATGGCTGTAAATATCCTGCTGAAGCAGGACGATCATCATATTGTTGCCGAAGTTGATAATGGTGTTGATGCAGTTTCGATGGCGCGGAAATATCAGCCTGATATGGTCGTTCTGGATATCGGGATTCCCAGGCTGGACGGCATTGAGGTGATCAAAAGACTGAAAGAGATGGATGCTGATATCAAGGTGGTCATATTGTCGGCACAAGCCACGCATCATATTATGGTGCGTTGCCTGCAAGCCGGTGCCAACGGTTTCATATCCAAGCTGGATGATCTTTCCTTGCTGAAAACTGTGCTGGTAAAGATAGGGAAAGGTCAGCTTTATTTCCCTCGCGATGTGATTGCTGGCGCCAAGAATGCCCATGAAGTCGATCGGAAAGATCTCTTGTCGGCACTCTCGGATAGAGAGATGAGCGTCTTGTTGCAGATATGCCAGGGGCACACCAACAAGCAGATTGCAGAGAGCATGCTGCTCAGCGAGAAGACGGTCAGCACCTACAAGAGTCGGCTGATGCAAAAGCTCAATGTCACCACCATGGTTGATCTGATCAGCCTGGCCAAGCGTCAAGAGTTGCTGTGACCATGAGGCATTGGTTTGCAGCTCTGCTGGTCTGTTGCTGTGCTTCATGGGCTTCGGCTCATGAGCTGGCGGCGCCCTATCTGCATGTCTATGCGCGCAATGACAGCGAGTACCTTGAGAAGCAGACCCTGCCGCTGCATGCGGAAGATTGGCTGTGGTTGAGAAATCGTGGCCGGTTGGTGCTCGGGGTACCCATGCCCGACAATCCTCCGATGGACATCACCCTGCGTGCCAATGCTTACGAAGGCGTCACCGCCGACATTGTCGGCATGCTGAGTCATCTGTTGCGTGTCGAGATCGTCGTAAAGAATCTGCCGTCTCGCGCCGCGGCCATTGCTGCGCTCAAGCGGGGAGAGGTCGATCTGCTGAGTACCTCCAATGCCTATGAAGAAGAGCAGCAATTATTGTTGACCGATAAATATATGCCGGATGACCCGGCCATATATAAAAATATACACGTAAAGGAGCGTGATATAAGAACGGTGGCCGTCCCGGAGTATTATCTGCCGGCGCTCGATGTGATGCGCTATCTGCCCAAGGTTCAGATAAAAATGTATTCCTCCCGTTATAGCGCACTTTCTGCGGTTGCATATGGCCAAGTCGATGCCGTCATGCTGGACATGATTTCCGGGAACTTCATCGTCAATAAATTTTATCAAGACAGCATTCAATTACTGAAGCCTCTTTATATAGACACCCATGGTTTTTCTTTTTCGCTGGAAAGGAAAAATCAGCGGCTTAAAAAAATCATCAATATTGCGCTGGATGAAATTCTGGAAGGCAAGCGGGAGGAAATTGCCAAACGCTGGAATGGCGGCGGCCTCTCTATCGGGGCCAGCAAGGTCGAGCTGACCAGCGAGCAGTGGGCCTGGCTGGGTCAGC
This sequence comes from Aeromonas sp. S5(2024), assembly GCF_041403025.1. Taxonomy (NCBI): domain Bacteria; kingdom Pseudomonadati; phylum Pseudomonadota; class Gammaproteobacteria; order Aeromonadales; family Aeromonadaceae; genus Aeromonas; species Aeromonas sp. S5(2024). The sequence continues at coordinate 103,298 of NZ_JBGLRI010000014.1, forward strand.
AGAAAAAAATCCGGATGGCCGTCAACAGCGGGGTGCCGCCGCTGAGTTTTCTCGACATCAATGACACCTTGCACGGGGTGGTGGCCGATTTGCTGCAGGTGTTGCGAGCGAAGCTGGGGGTGGAAATAGAGGTGGTGCCAGTCAAGACGCCAGGGCAAATGTTGCAGTTGCTGGAGGGTGGGCAGGTGGACATCGCGGTGTTGAGCCCATCGGAAGAGCGTCGCAGTCGTTACCTGTTCAGCCGTGCCTTTGTGCTCGACCCGCTGGCCTATGTGGTGGGGGTCCGCCATGAGGCGACGGCACCGGAGACGCTGCTCAAGACCGGTACGGTCGCCATTATCAAGGACTTCATCTCCGAGCAGGCGATAGAGGACGAGTATGGCAAGCTGACCACCAGAAAGTTCGAACGGATCGAAGATGCGCTGCGCTGCGTGGCGAGCGAGACCTGCGACGTGACCGTGTTGCCGTTGCGGGTCGCCAAGTACTACATCAACAGCAAGTTTCCGGACAGTCTGCTCATCACGGGCGAGTTGTTCGACTCCATCCCGATCGGGGCGGCGTTTGCTGTTTCGCCCAAGCAGCATATGTTGCGCGACATTCTGGATCGGGTGATTGCCATCATTCCGCCGGATGAGCTGGAGGGACTCTCCAACCGCTGGCGCGTCAGTACCCAGCAGGAGGCCATCACCTGGCAGGAGCTGGTGCGGGAATTTGGCGGCATCATTGCCTTGATCATGCTGCTGACCATCTGGATCGGCCTATGGGGCCTCTCTTTACACAAACAGGTGCGCCAGCGCCGGGCAGCCGAGATGGCTTTGAGTGCCCAGCTCAAGTTCATCGAAGATCTGGTGGACGGCACACCCCATCCCATCTACGCCAGAGATCGAGAGGATCGATTGGTGCTCTGCAACAGCACTTATGCCAGCTTCTTTGGCGAGGAGAAGAGCCGCCTGCTGGGCTCGACCATGGCGGAGGATGTGCAACGCTGGCCTTTTCTGGCTCCCCTGTTCGAGGATTTGAGCACCGCGCGTACGGTACGCTGTGCCAGGCAGGGGGATCATCGCCTCTCCATGGCGACGGGGTCCGTGGCCGTTTATCACTGGGTTCAGCCCTACTATGACCTGGAGGGAAATGTTCAGGGCGGAATCGGTGGCTGGATCGACGTGAGCGAGCGGCTGCGTCTGCTCGAAGAGCTGGCTCTGGCCAGCCAGGATGCCCAGGAAGCCAATCGTGCCAAGTCGACCTTTCTGGCCACCATGAGCCACGAGATCCGCACGCCCATGAATGCCATCATTGGTTTGCTGGAACTGACCCTGCGCCGCGATCGACTACATGAAGAGGACAAGACCTCACTCTCCATCGCCCATGGTTCGGCCAGGGATCTGCTGAGCCTGATTGGCGATATTCTTGATATATCCAAGATCGAGTCCGGCCGGCTTGAACTGAGGCCGGAGCCCCATGAAATCACGGCGCTGACGGCCTCGGTGGTCACCGTATTCACTGCGCTGGCCAGACAAAAGAACCTGCAACTGGAACTCGCCGCCGGCGAGCCCCGCTGGGTACAGATTGATGGCATCTGCTACAAGCAGATCCTCTCCAATCTCATCAGCAATGCCATCAAGTACACCGAGCAGGGATCGGTGCGGGTCGAGTTGCAATCAAAAACCAGCGACGGCTGGTGTACCTTGCAACTGGTGATCCGGGATACGGGCATAGGGATTGCGCCTGCGGAGCAAGCCAGGCTGTTTCAGCCTTTTGGTCAGGCCAGGCAGCCCGAGCACATCCAGCGCTCCGGTACCGGTCTCGGACTGATGATCTCTCGCTCGCTGTGCGAGTCGATGGGAGGCTCGCTGCTGCTGGAGAGCGAGCCCGGCCACGGCACGTGCATCAGCATCGAGATGAAATTGCCGCTGGCGAGCGCGGTCGAATCAGTCACGCCCGTGGCATTGGGCACGATGACAGGGCATCACCGGCGACTGCGGGTCATGATAGTGGACGATCACCCCACCAACCGGCTGCTGGTCAGCCAGCAACTGGCATACCTCGGGCATGATGCCACGGCGGCCGAGTCGGGGCGCGAGGCGCTGGCACTGTCTGCCAACACACCCTTTGACGTGATGATCACCGACTTCAACATGCCTGGCATGAGCGGCTTTGAACTGACCCGCCAGTATCGGGCTCTGGAGCTGAGCCGGGGTACGCATCGTTGCCTCATCCTGGGGTTGACGGCGGATGCCCGCCAGGAGCAGGTGAGCGAGGGGCTGACTGCCGGCATGGACGACTGTCTGTTCAAGCCGGTAGGGCTGGAAGAGCTGGAGCGCTGCCTGTGTCGCCACATGCAGCATGAGGAGCGGCGGGAAATCGAGCGCTGCGTGCAGGAGATCAAGCAGTGTCTCGGACCCTTGACCGGCAATCAGCCTGCGCTGATGCTGCCCTTGTTGCATGAGTTTGTGCGGGCCAGCGACGATGACCTGCTGGGCCTGCAGCAAGCCGCAGAGGGCGGTGAACTGGCCCGTTTTCTCGACTATGTGCACCGTCTGAAGGGCGGGGCCAGGATCATGGGGGCGATGACGCTGGTTGCGGTGTGCGGTGAGATAGAATCAGGCGGGATCGCGCCGCAGGGATTGCCGATGGCATTGCGGCAGTTGCAGCATGCCTACGGGATCGTCAGGCAGGCCATGGTGCAAATGCAGGCCGAGCCGGAATGAAAATGAAGGCATGCCGGGCATGCCTTCATGGATGGTCAACCGTGCCAGTAGACCAGCAGCTCATAGGCTGCTTCGCCAGTCTGGTCCGGTCTGGCGGCCGGAGCCAGATAGCTGAGGAAGTAGCGGGTAGCCTGGGTCAGGGGCAGGGCATGGTGTCGCGGCAGTGGCTGGCCGTTGAGCGCCAGCTTGAAGTCGGTGCCGGCCTGTTCGGGCAAACTGGCATACAGGGTGCGAGCCTGCAATTGGTAGGTGGTGTTGAAATCCGGATTGCTGACGTTGATGGCCTCGGCCTGGACCGGGCTGGATGTGGAAACGGAATTGACCGGTTGCTGGCCTGGGTGGGTGAGCGAGATTTCCATCCCGGTGCTCTTGCTGGCGGTGGCAGGCCAATTGAGCTGATAGGTATGCGTGCCGGCCTGAGCCGCCATTGCGCAGCAACCAGCCAGTAGTGCCACCAGAACTCCTTTCTGAGACATATGATTATCTCCTGGATATCGAGGTTACCCCGCTGCCGGGGGTCACTCATCTATCGACCCGTCAGCGGCAAAGCTTAATCTGGAACCCACTATTCGGAATGAGCTGACACGGGATACGGGGTATGATCCCGCGCCTTGTCCTCCCTTTAGTCATAGATATGGAATCCCTGCTTTGCTCGAAAATCAGATGATGTTGTTGGCGGTGTTCGAACGGGCGGCGCTGATGTTGATGACCCTGTTCTTCCTGACCCGTACCCGGCCGTTCCAGCGGCTGTTCCAGAAGCGGGATCACACCCCGGCCGAGTTGGTGCTGGTGGCAGCCATCTTCTGCCTGTTTGCGGTGTTCAGCACCTACACTGGCATTCCGGTGGAGGGGGCCTTCATCAACGTGCGGATCATCGCCATCATCTCCGGCGGCATCCTGTTCGGCCCCTGGGTCGGCATTCCGGCCGGGGTCATCTCCGGTCTGCACCGCTATCTCATCGACATGGATGGCCACACCTCGATCCCGTGCCTCATCGCCAGCATCATCGCCGGCCTGCTCGCCACCTGGCTGCACCTGCGCTGTCGCAAGTCGCGGCTCTGGCTGTACGGCATTCTGGCGGGGATGTTGTGTGAAGGGCTCACCATGCTGCTCATCTGGCTGCTGACCGAGCCCCATGCGGTGGGGGTGGAAATCGTCAGCCACATCGCCTATCCGATGATCGCCGGGGCGCTCTGCATCGGCCTCATCATCAAGCTGGTGCAGGATCTGGATGACGAGAAGGAGCTGATTGCCGCCAAGCAGGCCAAGCTGGCGCTCGACATCGCCAACAAGACGCTGCCCTTCTTCCAGAACATCGATCGCCACTCCCTGAGCCAGGTGTGCGCCATCATTCGCAGCGAGATCAGCGCCGATGCGGTGGCCATCACCGATACCCGCGACGTGCTGGCCTATGTGGGGGTGGGCAAGGATTACTACGAGCTGGACGAGCACCACGCCATCAGCGACATGACCCAGCGGGCGGTGCTGCTGGACCAGATCATCATCAACAACGATCTGCGCCAGTATCACCTCTCCGATTTCCACTCGGTCATCATTATTCCGCTGCGGGAAAACGGCTCGGTGAGCGGTACCCTCAAGATCTACTACCGCCGCACCCACAGTATCACCAGCTCCCTCAAGGAGATGGCGGTGGGCCTCTCCCAGCTCATCTCCACCCAGATGGAGGTGTCTCGCATCGAGCAGCTCAAGGAGATGACCCGCAAGGCGGAGTTCACCGCGCTGCAGAGCAAGATCAACCCGCACTTCCTGTTCAACGCTCTCAATGCCATCTCGTCGCTGATCCGCATTCGCCCCCAGCAGGCGCGCCAGCTGATCGCCAATCTGGCGGACTACCTGCGCTACAACCTCAACAAGGGGGATACCCTCATCGACATCCAGGAGGAGCTGCAGCAGGTGCGCGACTACGTGGCCATCGAGCAGGCCCGCTTCGGCGACAAGCTGGAGGTGGTATTCGAGGTGGACGACGTGCACATCCAGGTGCCGAGCCTGCTGTTGCAGCCGCTGGTGGAAAACGCCATCCTGCACGGCATCCAGCCCCGCAGCGCGCCGGGTCGAGTCACCATCGAGGTGAAGCAGCTGGCGGGCGGCATCCGGGTGGCGGTGCGGGACACCGGTTACGGCATCAGTCAGGAGGTGATCGACGGGGTGGCTGCCGGTCGGGTGGAGAGCCGCAGCATCGGCCTGATGAACGTGCATCAGCGGGTCAAGCTGCTCTATGGCGATGGCCTGCACCTCAAGCGGCTGGAGCCGGGTACCGAAGTGAGTTTCTATCTGCCGGATCAGGAGTCGATGCCATGCTGAAGGCCATCATTGAGGAAGTTAAGTGTCTGACTCGCGAGGCGTTGCCATGCTGAAAGCCATCATAGTGGAAGACGAGTATCTGGCCCGGGAAGAGCTGGCCTACCTGGTGGGGCAGCACAGCACCATCGAGATAGTGGCGAGCTTCGAGGATGGGTTGGAGGCGTTCAAATACCTGCAGGATCACGAGGTGGATGTGGTCTTCCTCGACATCCAGATCCCCTCCATCGACGGCCTGCTGCTGGCCAAGAACCTGCACAAGTCGAGCCATCCGCCCCACATCGTATTCGTCACAGCCTACAAGGAGTTTGCGGTGGAGGCGTTCGAGCTGGAGGCGTTCGACTACATCCTCAAACCCTACAACGAGCCGCGCCTCATCAGCCTGCTGCAAAAGCTGGAGCTGGCGGGCAAGTCGCAGGCGGGGCAGGGGAGCGAGCCGGGCACGCCGCACAATCGCACCGTCAATCTGGTGAAGGGGGAGCGCATCATCGTCACCCCCTGCGAACAGATCTACTACGCGGAAGCCGACGAGAAGCTCACCTATGTCTACACCCGCGATGATCGCTACGTGATGACCATGACCCTCAGCGAGTTCGTCAGCCGGCTGCCCGCCGAGGGGTTCTTCCGTTGCCACCGCTCCTACTGCGTCAACATCAACAAGATCCGCGAGATAGTGCCCTGGTTCAACAGCACCTATCTCATCCGGCTCCATGACCTGCCGTTCGAGGTGCCGGTCAGCCGCAGCAACATCAAGGCGTTCCGTCAGCTGATGCGGCTCTGATTGTCATTCATTCCCGCCGATCTGCATTTCATGCCTTAATCGGTCGGCGGGAGTGGCGTCTTGCCTATAGTGGCCCCAGTTTCCTTAAGGCCATTGACCGAGACGCATCATGACCAAAGAGATGAATCGCACCCGCTACCTCACCCTGTTGGGGACCATCATCACCCAGTTCGCGCTGGGATCCGTTTACACCTGGAGCCTGTTCAACGCCCAGCTCTCCGACAAGCTGGACGAGCCGGTCAGCCAGGTCGCCTTTGCCTTCGGCCTGCTCAGCCTCTCCCTGGCGGTGGCCTCCTCCCTGGCAGGCAAGCTGCAGGAGCGGTTCGGGGTGCGCAACGTCACGCTGGGGGCTGGCGTGCTGCTCGGCATCGGCTTCTTCCTCACCGCCCACGCCAGCAACCTGGCGATGCTCTACCTCTGTGCCGGCATCCTGGTCGGTTTTGCCGACGGTACCGGCTACCTGATGACCCTCTCCAACTGCGTGAAGTGGTTCCCGGAGCGCAAGGGGCTGATCTCCGCCTGCTCCATCGGTGCCTACGGCCTCGGCAGCCTGGGTTTCAAGTACATCAACCTGCTGCTGCTCTCCAGCAACGGCCTTGAGACCACCTTCCAGCTGTGGGGACTGATCGCCATGTCCATGGTGCTGGTGGGCGGCATGCTGATGAAGGATGCGCCCAAGCAGGCGGCCGCCGTGCAGCAGAGCGAGAGCCGCGACTTCACCCTGGCCGAGGCGATGCGCAAGCCGCAGTACTGGATGCTGGCGCTGATGTTCCTCACTGCCTGCATGAGCGGTCTCTACGTCATCGGCGTGGCCAAGGACATCGGCGAGAACATGGTGGGCCTGCCGGCCGTGGTCGCCGCCAACGCCGTCGCCATCATCGCCATGGCCAACCTGGGCGGCCGGCTGGTGCTGGGCATCCTCTCCGACAAGATGTCCCGCATCCGGGTCATCACTATCGCCCAGCTGATCACCTTGGCGGGGATGGCACTGCTGCTGTTCGTGCCGCTCAACGCCAACCTGTTCTTCGTGGCGGTGGCCTGCGTGGCGTTCAGCTTCGGTGGCACCATCACCGTCTACCCCTCGCTGGTGAGCGACTTCTTCGGTCTCAACAACCTGACCAAGAACTACGGCGTCATCTATCTGGGCTTTGGTCTGGGCAGCATCATCGGCTCCATCGTGGCCTCCCTGTTCGGCGGCTTTATGGCGACCTTCAACCTGATCCTGGTGTTGCTGGTGGTGGCGCTGGTGCTCTCCCTCACCATCCGCCTGCCGGCCCCGGTATCGGTGGAGCGGGCCTGATCACCCACCCGTCGCAGCAAACAATGAAAAGACCCGGGCCTGGCCCGGGTCTTTTTTTGTGCGCGGCTAAGCGCTCAGCGTGGCGGTAGCCCCAACAGCTGGCGCACCCGGTGGCAGGTCTCTTCCACCGTCGGCCAGTCGGCGGCGGTGATGGTGACATGACCCATCTTACGGCCGGGGCGGGGTTCCCCCTTGCCGTACAGGTGCAGATGCACGCCGGACAGTGCCAGCAGGGCGGCCCAGTCTGGTGTGCCGGCCTGCCAGAGATCCCCCAGCAGGTTGAGCAGCATGGCGGGGCGCACGGCGATCCGCGCCGGCAGCGGCAGATCGCACAGGGCGCGCACCTGCAGCTCGAACTGGCTGCACTCGGCGTTGTCGAGGCTGGGGTGGCCCGAGTTGTGGGGGCGTGGCGCCAGCTCGTTGACCAGCAGTTTCCCTGCCACCAGGAAGAACTCCACCGTCAGCACGCCGACGTAGTCGAGGGCGGCGATCAGCTGCTCGGCAATGCGTCTGGCGTCGGCCTCCAGCGCCGGAACGTTGGCCGGGGAGCGAGTCTGGTCCAGAATGCCGCCGCTGTGCCAGTTCTGTACCAGCGGCAGGGCACCGATGGCACCGTTCGGGCTGCGGGCCAGGGTCAGGGAAAACTCACCCTCCAGCGCCAGCCGCTGTTCCAGCACACAGGGTACGCCGCTGACGGCCAGCGCTGCCGGCAGCTGGTCGGCGGCCTGAATGGTCCACTGACCTTTGCCGTCGTACCCCTCACGGGCGGTCTTGAGGATGGCGGGGAAGAGGGAGGCGGGCAGCGCTGGCAGCGGCTGGCCCGGCTGCAGGGTCTGGTTGGGGGCGACCGGGATGCCGGCTCTGCTCAAGAAGGCCTTTTCTTCACGGCGATCCTGACAGATGCGCACGGCACCGGCGGCCGGGCGTACCGGCTGGTACTGCTCCAGCAGCGCCAGGGCGGTGGCCGGCACGTTCTCGAACTCGCAGGTGACGGCGGCGCAGCGGCTGGCCAGATCGTGCAGGGCGGTAGGGTCGTCATAGGCGGCAACAATATGGTGATCGGAAGCCGCGCCGGCGATGCTGGCGGGATCGGGATCCAGTACCACCACCTTGTAGCCGAGGCGGTGGGCAGCCATCACGAAGTAGCGGCCGAGCTGGCCGCCCCCCAACATGCCGAGGGTGGCGGGTGGCAGTATCATGCCGGGTCCTCCAGCGTGAGGGCCAGCACCCGGTCACGCTCGTTGGCGCGAAAGCCGTCGAGCTGCTGCTGATAGCGGGGGGCATCGCCGTCTTGCGCGACGGAGAGCAGGGAGACCGCGAACAGGCCGGCGTTGGCGGCGCCCGCCTCGCCGATGGCGAAGGTGGCGACCGGCACCCCCTTGGGCATCTGCACGATGGAGAGCAGGGAGTCCATCCCCTTTAGCTGGCGGGTCGGAATGGGCACACCCAGCACCGGAATGGTGGTCTTGGCGGCCACCATGCCTGGCAGATGGGCGGCGCCGCCAGCCCCGGCGATGATGGCGCGCAGGCCACGTTCACGGGCGCTGGCGGCATATTCGAACAGCAGATCCGGGGTGCGGTGGGCCGAAACCACGCGCGCCTCATAGGGGACGCCATGCTCCTTGAGGATGCGGGCGGCGGCCTGCATCACGGGCCAGTCGGAGTCGGATCCCATTACCAGGCCGATCAGGGGAGGGGTATTCATGGCTATGACTCCTTGCAGTCAAACGTTTGTCTCTGGTTGGCAAAAAGAGCCGGCAAGCCGGCTCAGAATTTTTCGGGTCGCACGATTTCGACCGGTTGCAAAAAGGCGACCATGGCATAGTCGGGGTAGTAGCGACTCTGCAGGTGGGCGAGCAGGCGTTCCGCCTGTTCGCGGCTGCAGATCGCCTCCAGCCGGATGTTGCCGCTCTCGCTCCAGCTGGCGTTGCGCTCACCGTGGTCGCCGCGGCCTCTGGCATCGGTGATTGTGTAGCCGCGCAGCCCCTCGCGGGTGAGGGTGCGCAGCAGGGTGGGTTCCAGGTTCGCTTCCGTGATGACGGTGAGCAGGGTGCGGATCTCGGTCTGCATGTGGCTACTCCGTGAAGTGGCGGGCCCAGCTGTAGTAGAGCGGGATCCCCAGCATGATGTTGAACGGGAAGGTGACCCCCAGTACGGCGCTGAGCGACAGGCCCGGATTGGCCTGGGGCACGGCGATGCGCATGGTGGCCGGCACGGCGATATAGGAGGCGCTGGCCGCCAGGGTGGCCAGCAGGGTCAGGCCACCAAGGGAGAGCCCCATCAGCTGGCCGATCATCAGGCCCAGGCCAGCCGAGGCGAGCGGCATCAGCAGGGCGAAGCCGAGCAGGAACAGGCCGTGGCGGCGCAGGTCTTGGCACTGGCGGGCGACGATGAGGCCCATCTCCAGCAGGAACAGCGCCAGCGCCCCCTTGAACAGGTCGACGAACAGGGGTTTGAGCGGGGCGATCCCGTCGGGACCGGCCAGATAGCCGATGGCCATGCCGCCCAGCAGCAGGGTGACCCCCTTGCCGAGGAAGGTCTCATGGGCCAGCCGGCGCCAGCGGGTCTGCCGGCTCACTCCCTGGGCCAGCACGATGCCGACCAGGATGGCGGGGATCTCCATCACCGCCAGGAAGATGGAGAGCTGGGATTCGAAGCTGATGCCGCGCTCGGTGAGCCAGTTCACCCCGACCGCAAAGGTCGCCACGCTGACCGAGCCGTAGTGGGCGGCGGTGGCGGCGGCATCGACCCGGTTCATCTTGAGGCGCAGCACGGCAAACCCGGCCAGGGTCTGCAGCATGCCGAGCAGGATCACCAGTGCCAGTTGCGGTAATAACGGTTGCAGTGATTGCTGCGCCAGGCCGACGCCGCCCTTGAGGCCGATGGCCAGCAACAGGAAGAGGGAGAGAGTATCGTAGAGCGCGGGCGGCAGCTTGAGCTCGGAGCGCACCAGACCGGCCAGCAGGCCAAACAGGAAAAAGAGTACAACAACATCCAGCATGGGAGTTCGCAGGAGGCAATTCACAGGGTGGTTGCATGCTAGAGTGCAAGATGTTTCGATAAAATCAGATTTTGATTGATGATTGTTCGGTAAAAACTGATAAGGGGCCCGATGCTCAACTATAAACAGCTCTATTACTTCTGGCACGTGGCGCGCAGCGGGAGTGTGACGCGGGCCGCCGAGCAGTTGCACCTCACGCCGCAGACCGTCAGCGGTCAGGTGGCCGAGCTGGAGCTCTCGCTCGGGGTGGCGTTGTTCAATCGGGTGGGGCGGCGGCTTGCCCTGACCGCCGCCGGTCGTCAGGCGCTCGAACAGGCTGGCGCCATCTTCTCGCTCGGTGCCGATCTCGAGCATACCCTGCGCCATGCCAGCCAGGAGCTGACCATGCAGGTGGGGATCGCCGACTCCGTGCCCCGCACCCTGGCGTTCGAGCTGCTGGCGCCCGCCATGGCGCTGGCCACCCCGCTGCGGCTGGTGTGCCATGAAGAGCGGGCGGAACAGCTGTTCAGCGAGCTGGCCAGCCACAAGCTGGACATGGTGCTGATCGATCGCCCGCTCCCCCCCGACAGCGGGGTGCGCGGCTACAACCATGAACTGGGGCGCAGCCCGCTGGCGCTGTTTGCCAGCCCCGAGCTGGCCGCCAGGGCGCGGCAGGGCTTTCCTGCTGCCCTCGAAGGGCAGCCGCTGCTGATCCCGGGTGAGAAGTCGGCGACCCATGACAGCCTGCTGGCCTGGTATCGGCAGCAGGGCATCCATCCCCATCTGGTCGGCCAATTCGACGATTCGACCCTGATGAAGTCGTTCGGCAAGGCGGGGATGGGGATCTTTCCGGCGCCGCTGGCCATGGCCGACGAGATCGCGCGACTCTACGGTGTCGAACGGATTGCAACCCTGACCGAGGTGACGCTCTCCTACTATCTGGTGTCGGCCGGTCGTCACCTCTCCCATCCCGGTGTGCAGGCGGTGATGGAGGGGGCGAAGCAGCGGTTGGCTGCGCTGGGTGGCAAGAAATAGAAATCTGGATGGCTATACATCCACCTCTGCTCTGCCTATAATCCCTGCGCTTTGGCGCATCATGCTTAATAGGGAATCCGGTGAAAATCCGGAGCTGGCGCGCAGCGGTAAGGGGGAACGAAGCGACATCAGGGCACTGCCACAGGTGGGAAGCCGTCGCCGTAGGCCATCAGCCCCCCAGCCCGAAGACCTGCCAAAGTTCGTATTTCGGGCCGAGAGAAACCGGCCACGAAGTAGATGCTTACGCGAACTTAAGGATCTCTCATGTCCAAGAAATTATTGGCGGCTGCCCTGTTGCCAACGGCGGCCTTTGCCCAGACCACCATCCCCGTCAATCCTACCCTGGTCATCACCGCCAATCGGGTGGAGCAACCCATCAGCTCGGTACTGGCTCCCGTTGTGGTGATCGATCGCGCCGAGATCGAGTCCCGCCAGGTGCAGAGCCTGCCAGCGTTGCTGAAGACGCTGCCCGGTGTGCAGATCACCACTCTGGGTGGTCGAGGCCACATGAGCAGCCTGTTCATCCGTGGTACCAACTCCAACCATTCACTGGTGCTGATGAATGGGCGCCCCATCGCGGCCATGGTGGCCGGCACGCCGGATCTCAGCCAGATCCCGCTCGGCAATATCGAACGCATCGAGTACATCCGTGGCCCACGGGCGGCCGTGTATGGCTCGGACGCCATCGGCGGCGTCATCAACCTCATCACCAAGACATCCGCCAAGAATGGCAGCGAGACCCACCTGAAGGGCGGTGTGGGCAGCAATGGCTACGGCCAGGGCCAGCTGCGTACCGTGCAGGCTCTGGGCCAGCAGACCGACATGAATATGATGATCGGTTACGAGCGCACCGATGGGTTCGACGTGGTGGCCAATGCCCAGCAGCCGGATCGGGATGGCTTTGACAGCTTGAACGGCCAGTTCGGACTGAATCATGCTTTCAACGACGCATGGAGTGCCGACTTCAACGCCCAGGGCTATGACAACCAGACCGAAATGGATGATGCGTATCAGTCGGCCGATCAGAGCCGGGTGCAGGCGTTCCAGTACGATGGCGGTCTCAAGTATCAGAGTGGCGCGCTGAGCAGCCGGCTGGAGGCCAGCTACGGCGAGAACAAGCTGAAGAGCTGGCTGGAGAGCAAAGGGGAGTCCAGTGCGGAGCCCATCCACACCGGGCTGACCCGCTTCTCCTGGATCAACAGCTGGAGTGGTGTCGAGGGGCTCAACCTGACCGGTGGTGCCGACTGGCAGCAGGAGCAACTGAAATCCGATACACGCAGCTATGGTCAGGCATTCAATGCCCCGGATCGCGACAACACGGGTCTGTTCGTGGTGGGCAGCTACCGCTGGCAGGCTCTGCTGTGGGAGCTCTCTGGTCGTACCGATGACAACAAGCAATATGGCCGCCACAACACCTGGTCCGCTGCCAGCGGGCTGGATCTCGATGACAACCATAATGTGCGCCTGAGTTACGGCACTGCCTTCAAGGCACCGACCTTCCTCGATCTCTACTATCCGGGTTATGAGAACCCAGCGCTGAAGCCGGAAGAGAGCAAGAACCTGGAGCTGGGCTTCAACGGTCGCTACACCGGTTGGGATTGGTCGCTGAACCTCTACCGCAACCAGATCCAGAATCTGATTGCCTGCCAAAGCGCGTCCTCTACCTGCCGACCGGACAACACCGACGCCGAGATCCGCGGTGTGGAAGTGGCGCTCGGTCTGGAAACCGGACCACTGCGGCACGATCTGAGCTTTGACTACACCCGGGCCGAAGACAAGAACGACGGGGATCAGCAACTGCTGCGTCGTGCCAAGCAGAAGGCCAGCTGGCTGACTCAGGTACAACTGGGCCCGGTCGATCTCTCCACCGAACTGCTCTATGTCGGCAAACGGGATGACAAGAACTTCAGCAGTTTCCCGGCAGAGCGGGTTGAGCTGGGTTCCTACACCCTGATCAACCTGGGGGCGAGCTATGGGGTGACGCCTCAGTTCACGCTGGGTGGCCGCATCGACAACCTGTTTGATCGTGATTACGCCCCGGCCTATGGCTATGCGTCGGCAGGTACCGAGTTCAAGCTGACGGCGGATTACCGTCTCTGAGCGGCTGCGCTGCTTATATAAGAGAAGATAAAAAGCGAGGCCCCGCCATTGGTGGGGCCTTTTCTATTGGCGGTCGGCGGGAGTATGATCGCCGACTTGCAGCAAAGGGGAGCTCAAGTGGCCAATATTCTCGTGTTCGACTCCGGTATGGGTGGGTTGACCATCTACCGCGAGATCCGCCGTACATTGCCGGCACACAACTATATCTATTGTTTCGACAACGCCAACTTCCCCTATGGTGAGCTGAGCGAGGCCGCCCTCACCGAAGTCTGCACCAGGTTGGTCAGCCACATGGTGGTCGAGCATGCCATCGATCTGGTGGTGATTGCCTGCAACACGGCTAGCACCATAGCGCTGCCGTCCCTGCGTGCTGCCATGACAGTACCGGTCGTCGGCGTGGTACCCGCCATCAAGCCCGCAGTCGCGCTTACCCGTAATGGTTGCATCGGCTTGCTGGCAACCCCGGGGACCGTCAGCCGTGAATATACCCACGAGCTCATCGCCCAGTTTGCGCCGGGCAAGCGGGTGCTGCTCAAGGGAGCGACCGAGCTGGTTGTCGAGGCCGAGCACAAGCTGGCGGGTCTGCCGGTCAATATGGCGTTGTTGCGGGAAGTACTGGCAGACTGGCTGGAAGGGGAAGAGCATCCGGATACCCTGGTGCTGGGCTGTACCCATTTCCCCTTGCTGGATGAAGAAATACGGCAGTTGATGCCTGCGTGCCAGCTGGTGGATTCCGGCAGTGCGGTCGCCAAGCGGGTGGCTCATCTGCTGGCCGGTTTGGTAACGACACCGACACGGCTGGAAGATGTCGGGGGTAAGGCCTATTGCACCCGGCTGGATGCCCAGACCCAGAAACTGACAGCCCCCTTGCAAGCTTGGGGGCTGTCATCACTCGAAGAGGTCAGGTTCTAACGGATTGCTGGCCAGCGGTCAGGCATCCACTTCACTGCCTTCTCGCTCATCTTTGTCCCGCTTGTCATTGGCTTCACGTACTTTAAGGGTACGCTGTTGATACTCCTTGTCGTTGAGTGCGGCGATCGCCTTGGCGGCATCGGCAGCGGGCATCTCCACGAAACCGAATCCTCTGCGCTTGCCGGTGGCCTTGTCCTTCATCAGACGGACCGAGATCACCTGGCCCTGCTCGGCAAACAATTCGCGCACGGCTATCTCATTGGCACGGTATGGCAGATTGCCTACATATAAGGTGCAGGTCTCCTGACTGGAGGCCAGTTCAACCACACCCGCCGGTGCACGGTTCAGGAACAGCGGTACCACGAAACCGCCGATGGCCAAGCCCACAGCAAAAATCACTTCGGCTTTCAAAGAAAACTGCAGGGCCTGGGCAACCAGATAACCAACCAGCGCCAACACCAGAGCAAGGATGGCTGCCTGCACATAAACGGGAAACTTGGATAAATTCATCTTTAAAGACCTTTTGTAAATGAAAGCAAAAAAGGTGCAACACTCTATTCACCTCCATGGTAACCAGCTTTCCAGCCGGGCGCTACCATGGACCACTTGGGACATATTATCCGTTCCAGTATGGCATCCCTTGAGAGGGGAAGATCCACCTAAATGATGATAAAACCGGTCTGAAATCATCGGTTTGTGGATAACATTGTATATATACACTGAGTAAGCTGTTTCTAATTGGATAATTTGAAGTTTCCGTGACTTTCTTCAAAAAAAGCCTTGTCATCGCGGCGCTGCTCCCTATAATGCGCCCCTACCAGCACGGCGGAACACGCCAACCTGATGAGCCAGCTTCCTTGCGAAGTGGGCGCCGAAAGAAAAGCGAAAACAATCGCTTGACTTTCGA
>NZ_JBGLRI010000015.1:0-77732 GCF_041403025.1 Aeromonas sp. S5(2024)
TGATTCAAATTGTTAAAGAGCGTCACGCTTGTCGCGTTGAGGAGGCGCATATTACGCTTCTCACCTCGAAAGTCAAGCGATTGTTTTCGCTTTTCTTTCGGCGCCCACTTCACTAGGAAGCTGGCTCATCAGGTTGGCGTGTTCCGCCGTGCTGGTAGGGGCGCATTATAGGGAGCCGCGCCGCGATGACAAGGGCTTTTTCACCAAAAAAACTCGTTCGCTCAGATATGCAGCAAAGCGGTTCTATTTCGCTCGCATCACCACCATTTCGGGCTTTCATTGGATTTAAATTGAACATTTGAAAAGCCACTTTATAATTGACTTTTCAAATGTTCAATTTAGGTTTCATTCATGCACCAGATCCTGGATAGCCGCAAAGAGGAGAAAATCGTTCCTCTGTTCCGCCTCGGGTTTCGGCCTTTCTTCCTGCTTGGCGCCTTGTTCTCGGCTTTGGCAATGCTGGGCTGGCTGGGGCAGCTCAATGGCTGGCTCGTCCTGCCGGGGATTGGCAATCCCATCTGGTGGCATGCCCATGAGATGCTGTTTGGGTTCGGGGCCGCGATCGTCGCAGGATTTCTGCTGACGGCAGTGCAAAACTGGACCGCTCACCCCGGGGTTAGAAGCTGGCCCCTGGTTTTGGTCGTCGTGCTGTGGGCATTGCCAAGGGCCTTGCTGCCCTGGCTGGGCGAGCACAATACCCTGTTGATGACGGCAGATCTGCTCTGGCTGCCTCTTTGCGCCTGGTATCTGGCCAAACCCATAGTGCTGACTAAACAGTGGCGCAACCTCTTCTTTGTGCCTCTGCTTGTCGTGCTGACGCTGCTCAACGCCGCCAGCTGGTTGTGGCATGAGGAGTGGATCGTCATAGAGCATCTGCTGATCACGACAGTGCTGCTGTTCACGACTCTGATTGCCGTGATGGGAGGACGAGTCATCCCCTTCTTTACCGCCAGAGCCACCGGGATGGAAAAAGCCGTCCCTATTCTCTGGCTGGAGCGGGCTGCCCTTGCCACGCTGTGGCTCACCCTGGTGAGCTGGCTGCTGCTGCCCACCGCATGGGTCACCAGCCTCTACCTGCTTCCTCTATATATAGTGGCGGCTGTTTTGCACTTGTGGCGCCAATTGCGCTGGCGACTGCCTTCCACTCTTGGCCAACCCCTCTTGTGGTCGCTGCACCTCGCCTACCTGTTTATTCCTCTCGGTCTGCTCGCCCTTGGTGCTCTGGCTGCCGGCCTGCCCATCAGCCTGTCGCTGGCCAGCCACCTGCTCAGTGCCGGCTGCATGGGGACCATGATCCTGGGGATGATAGCCCGGGTCTCCCTCGGTCACAGTGGCCGGGCCTTGCAGGTGGGGCGCAGGATCCAATGCGCATTCGCGCTGGTGATCATGGCGGCCCTGATCCGGGTGCTGATCCCGCTGCTTTGGCCGGCCTATACCCTGCACGGCTGGAACCTGAGCGGCCTGGCCTGGAGCCTGGCATATGGCCTGTTTGTCTGGGTTTATGCTCCCATATTGACCAGCCCCCGGGCTGATGGGCGCCCAGGCTGACCCGAGTGGATCAAGACCTGCTGGCCGGATAGTGGATCAGATTGTGGAAGATGGCAGGGGCCACACCCAGATTGCGATAGCCATGGGGGCGGTCGGCCGCGAAACGCACCGCCTCCCCCTGCGTCAATGAGCGCCACTCCCCTTCCACCAGCACTTCCATCAGGCCACTGATGACGATGACATGTTCGGTCACCCCGGGTTCATGGGGTTCTGATTCTCGCTGATAACCAGGCAACAAAGTCAGCTCAAACAGTTCGAATCCAAAGCGCCCCTCATAAGGGAAGAGAGGGGCGACCTGCATGCCCTCTCCCGCCGGCTGCTGGCGAATCGCATCTGCGGTGCGATAGAGCACTTCCCCCTGCTCTGCCGGGGTTGGCTCGATGAAGCTGGAGAAAGAGACCCGAAAGCCGGTGGCAATCTTCCACAGGGTGGCCACCGTCGGGCTCGACTCCCCCCGTTCAATCTGGCCCAGCATGGCCTTGCTCACTCCCGTCTCCCGCGCCGCTACATCCAGGCTCCAGCCCAGTTCGCGGCGCAAGCCCTTCAGACGTTGGGCCAGATGCTGATTCATCTCTTGCATGACTGCCTCTTTGTTGTGCGTGCTTGAATCGCCCTTGTGCGCTATAGCGCACAACGATATAGTCTGAAGCAATATTGTACGCAATAACGCACAAACCGTCACAATCCCACAAGGACGTCACCATGCCCTTTGCCCTTCCTCATCTGGTCGCCGGCTTCATCGCCGTGATGGTCGGCTATACCAGCTCGGTCATCCTGATCATTCAGGCAGCCACGGCAGCGGGAGCCGATGCTGCCCAGCTCGCGTCCTGGCTATGGACGCTGGGTATCGGCATGGGTATCAGCTGCATCGGCCTCTCCCTCTATTACCGCATCCCCGTCTTGACCGCCTGGTCGACTCCGGGTGCCGCCCTGCTCATCACCAGCCTAGGTAACTTCACCCTGGCCGAAGCCATCGGCGCCTTCGTTATCTCTTCTCTGCTGATCACCCTGTGCGGCATCAGCGGCTGGTTCGATCGGCTGATGCGTCATATCCCGGCCCAGCTGGCGGCGGCCATGCTGGCCGGGGTATTGCTTAAGTTCGGGCTGGATCTGTTCAAGGTTGCGCCAGCCGATCCCTTGCTGCTCGGCAGCCTGCTGCTGGCATTCCTGCTCGGCCGCCATCTCTGGCCACGCTATACCATGGTGCTGGTACTGGCGACCGGCATCCTCATCTGCCTGCTGAGAGGCCAGCTGCAGCTTGACACCATCCACTGGCAACTGGCCGGCCCGGTCATGACTTGGCCAGAGTTTTCCCTTGGCGCCCTGTTCGGCATTGCCTTGCCACTGTTCATCGTCACCATGACCTCCCAGAACATGCCGGGCATTACCATTTTGCGGGCCCACGGCTATCAGCCCGCCACCTCATCCCTCATCACCTGGACCGGCCTCACCGGTCTGCTGCTGGCGCCCTTCGGCGGCTATGCCTTCAACCTGGCGGCCATCACTGCGGCCATCTGCATGGGGAAAGAGGTGGATCCGGACGCCAACCGGCGCTGGCCCGCGGCGGTGTGGGCCGGCGGCTTCTACCTACTGACCGGCTGTTTCGGGGCCACGGTCGCTGCGCTGTTCACGGCCTTCCCGGCGACACTAGTGACCTGTGTCGCCGGGCTGGCGCTGCTCGGCACCATCGGCAGCAGCCTGCACACCGCATTGCAGCACGACGATGCCCGTGAGGCCGCCCTGCTGACCTTCATCATCACCGCCTCCGGCATCAGCCTGCTCGGCATCGGTGCCGCCTGCTGGGGACTGCTCGTCGGCATCATCCTGTATCAAGTCAACCAGCGGAGAAACTGACCTGACCATCTGGGGAGCTCCCCGTGAGACACCGCACATAATTCAGAAAAATTGGTTCACAGCTGAAACTAATTGCCATTAAGTGGTGTCGAGGCACTTCTTCTTCCCCGATGCGTGCCTCATGTCAGACTCATAAACTGGAGAATAATAATGAGGAATCAGGCTGTCATTTTGTTACTGGCACTGCTGGGCGCCACCACCGCCCACGCTGCCGACACCGATCGGGAGCTGGCCCGCCAGCTCGCGCTGCAGCAGAAGAACCTGCTGCCGCTGCTGAGCAATCAGGAGTACCAGAGCCCGCTGCCCAACCTGTTGCAAAAGGCCAGCCCGCGCCTGAAACGCCAGGCCCGGGATGCCAACCAGGCAGCTATCAGCCGGCAAGGGCTGGATGGCGAGGTCAAGGAGCTGATGCAGCTGCGACTGGCCAATCCGGAACAGGCCGCCGCGCTGCAGCAGGGTGTCGAACCGCTGGTCGCCTATGTACCGAGCGGCGATGAGAAGAGCTGGAGCGCCATCGAAGCCTTCGACAGCGCCGGCAACCCCGTCTATCTGGATGTGGACAAGGCACCGGCCCGTCCGGTCCTGGTCGTGGAGGCTGATCCCGTCAAGGCCAAGAACGCCGGCCTCAAGGTGATCCGCAAGGCGCTGGCTGCCGCCGATATGCAGGTGGCTCCCCGTGCGGCTGCCAGCACGGCCCCGCTCAAAACCAGCATCCTGAAGAAAATTCGGTTGAAGGATGATCAGGAGCCCTGGCTGCTGGGTGCGGCCGAGGTGTATGCGGTGGTCGCAGGGGTCAATCCCAGCCGGGATGAGCCCGTGGTCGACATCGTCGACATGCCCTATCTCGACTATGACAACACCGACTACACCCCCAACCAGATCCTGGTCTACTGGGATCGCTATCGCTGGGGTGCCGTCGACATCGTCATGATGGAGCAGGACGACAACGTCAACTACAAGGAGCTGAGCGGCCTGTTCATCGATGCCCTCAAGCTGGCCTTCACGGCTGGCGGCGTGCCCGAGGCACTGCCCTTCCTCGATCTCGGCGGTCGCATCGTCAAGGCGCTGCCCGACTCCTGGATGACCAACAACGATGACTATCTGGATACCTTCTACACCCTGGAGCAGGACCAGAGCTATCACCAGTACCCCGGCGCAGCCGGCAATGCGGTGATCGATCTCGAACCCAAAGAGATCGCCCCCACCAGGCCCTGATTGGTCGCCATAACAAAAAAGCCAATGAGCGACTCATTGGCTTTTTTTGTGCCCGCATTCTGTTACGGCTGGCCTTTCGGCCTCACCCCCAGGGTATGGCAGATGGCGTAGGTCAGCTCGGAGCGGTTCAGGGTATAGAAGTGGAAATCCTTCACCCCTTCCTGACTCAGCACCCGCACCTGATCGATGGCGATGCTGGCCCCCACCATGTTGCGGGTCATCTGATCATCATCCAGCCCCTCGAAACGCTGATGCATCCAGCGCGGGATCTTCACGTTGGTGAAGCCGGCAAACTTGGCCAGGGTCTGGTAGTTGGAAACCGGCAGGATCCCCGGCACGATTTCGGCATCGATACCGATGGCGGCGCAGCGATCCCGAAAGCGCAGGTAGGTCTCGACGTCAAAGAAGAACTGGGTAATGGCGCGGTTGGCACCAGCATCGATCTTGCGCTTAAGGTTGAGCAGATCCGACTGCGCGCTGCGCGCTTCCGGGTGCCCTTCCGGGTAGGCGGCCACCGAAATATCGAAGTCCGCTTCGGCCTTGAGCAGGGCCACCAGATCGGTGGCATACATCTCCGGCTTCTCCAGCCCCTGGGGCAGGTCACCGCGCAGCGCCACGATATGGCGGATACCGCTGTTCCAGTAATCGCGGGCAATGGTGCGCAGCTCATCGCGGCTGGCGTCGATACAGGTCAGGTGCGGGGCGGCGATCAGACCGGTCCGCTCCTTGATGTCCTTGATCACCTTGTGCGTGCGATCCCGGGTGCCCGAGTTGGCGCCATAGGTCACCGACACAAACTTGGGTTCCAGCACTTTCAGGCGCTCGATGGATTGCCACAGGGTATTTTCCATCCCTTCGCTGTTGGGCGGAAAAAACTCGAAACTGACCGATATGTCGCCACTCAAATCTGCCAGACTCTGGTTGAGTGCCTCAACCTGACGTGCGCTGTGAAATCCCATCTGCTCTCTCCCTGCCCTGCAATCCATTTCTCTACGTCAAAACGGATGTTTGGACGTCTAAACGTCTTTCTATCTTTATGAGAAAATGGCACAAAGTCAACACTGTTTTACAGCGAGAGGAAGGCCGCCGATTTTTATTTGGCAATAAAGCCAAAGTAACGATTGGCACCCCATCCCAAAATCCGGCGAGTCGCGTTATGATGAACGCAGATCGTCCTGGACGTTCTGAATCTGCGTGTGATTGTTTGGCCGGAGGTTTCTCCGGCCCCTTTTCAACCTCTTCCCCTTCCTGCCGATAACCAATTGAACCATTCGCAGGAGCATCATCATGGACACCCACCCCGGCTTTGCCACCGACTTGCTGTTCGATCGCTATCAAGGCAACGTGGTCGACCATGAGCAGTTCTGGGCCGTGCGCACTCCCGATGCTCCCGATTACTACTTCGGCAACTATCTGCTGCTTCCCTTTCCCCCCAGCGATCACGACAAAGGCTGGCTCGAGGCCAGTTTCGACAAGCTGATCGGGCAGGATCCCCGAGTCAGACACCGCACCTTCCAGTGGCCTCTCGCGGCCGGCCAGAACAGCCGGGTCGCCGGCTTCGTGGCGGCGGGATACCAGTACATGGAGTGCGTGGTGCTGGCACTGGAGGCCACCGACTGGCAACCACCAGCCGCGACGGTGGCTGCGCGCCCCTTTACCCCGGCCGACTGGGACCAGTGGCTGGCCTTTGAACTGGAGGAGCGGGATCCCGGCCACTCGGAGCAGAGCTACCTGCCTTATCTGCAGTCACGCCGCCAGTTGTACGAGGCGATGATCGGGGACGGACTGGGTCAGTGGTGGGGGATCTGGCAACAGGAACAGCTGGTCGCCAGTTGCGGCCTCTTCTTCACCGATACTCTGGGCCGCTTCCAGCTGGTGCGCACAAGGCAGGCATGGCGCAATCAGGGGTTGTGCCGTCAGCTGCTGAGCCAGGTTGCCAGGCACGGGCTGACACGGGTCGACCGGCTCATCATAGTGGCCGACGAGCACTATCACGCCCAGCGTGTCTATCGCTCGCTCGGGTTCGCCCCGGTGGCCCGCATCGGCAGCCTCTGTCGCTGGCCCCACCCGGTGCAGTGACGTCGCTGACTGACAAGCAAAGAAAACGGGAGGCTGATGCCTCCCGTTGTTTATCTGCCGGCAGCTATTGCTGCGGTGTTTCCAGCTCGTTGGAGAGCGCCTGCTCCACCTCGGCCGACGGAGCCGGCAACGGCGCGGCCGCCGCAGATGCCGCTGCGGCAGGCGTTGCCGAGGACGCCGGGGCGGCTGGTGCCTCTGTCACCGCCGGCGTCGCGGTGGATGCAGCGGCAGGAGGCTCGGTGGTCGCAGCGGCGGCCGAGACTGCGGGCGCGGCGGCCGGGACGTCACACTGGCAATCGGCTCCCTTCACCTTGTTGCCCTGATGAGGCGGATACCAGCCCTTCAGGCCCTGCTCCAGCCGATCGGCTGCCGCCTTGGGCTCCATCTTGCCAAGCAGCACGGCCTGACTCACTTCAGCCAGCTCGTCCCCCAGCTTGGGCGTACCACGGGAGAGGATCTGGGTGGCCACCCGGATGGTGGAGTCGCACTGATCCCGCCACTCCATCATCTCCTTCGCCGCCGGATTGGTGACTTCGAAGAAGTGGTTGGAGAGGGAGAAGAAGCCGGGCAGCGAGTTGGTATAGAGCTCGGCGAACTGCGGTGTGGTCAGCCACTGCAAGAAGGCCATGGCCGCCTCCTTGTTCTTGCTGGCCGGGTTCATGCCCATCCCGATGTCGGTGTGATCGGTAAAGAAGCAGCCATCGCCCTGTTTTGCCACGGGCGGGCGCATCACGCCAAAGTCCACCTTACCGGTGAAGGGGGCGATCTCCCAGGAACCCGCCACATAGAAGGCAGCCTTGCCCGAGGTAAACAGCTCGTTGGTCGCAGCATAGTCGCGACTCTCGCCGCCTTCGCCGAGGTAGGGACGCCAGCGCGCCAGCTCCTCGAACACCTTGACGTAGGGCGGGTTGTCAAAGCGCTCTTGCCCCCCGATCAACGCCAGTCGACCATCCTCCCCCTTCCAGTAGTTGGGGCCTATGTTCTGGAAGCCGAGCTCGGAGGATACCCAGCTTTCCGAGCCGCTCATGGCGAGCGGCACATAGCGGCCATCGGCCTTCACCTTGTCCAGTACAGCGAAGAAGGCATCCCGGGTTTGCGGCACGCTCAGCCCCAGCTCACTGAAAATCTTCTTGTTGTAGAAGAAGCCGTGAATCACCGAGGCCATCGGCACGCAGAAGGTCTGGGCGCCGGAGTCGGTCTGCCAGGGTGACTGGGCAAAACTTGGGAAGTTCTCCATCCCCGACATCTCGGTCAGCTCCGCCAGGTGACCCGCCTTGAACAGGGCGAGCGAGTCATCAAACGGCCGGCAGGTGATGAGATCCCCCGCCTTGCCCTCTTTCAGGCTGGCCCACAGGGTCGGCATGTAGTCGACGTTCTGCACCCCGTTGAACTTCACCTGGATGCCCGGGTGGGAGGCCTCGAAGGCAGGAATGATCTTCTGCTCCCACAAGGCCTTGTCATCAATCCGCCAGCTCTCGATCACCAGCTCGCTGGCCATCAGCTGACCACACAACAGGAGACTCAGGGCCCCGATCCACTTGTTAGACATAAGCCCTCCTAAACCTTGAAATGTGCGATCAATTGCTGCTGCTTGGCGACCAGATCCGCCAGCACTTCACTGCTGCCGGCCGACTCCCGCGCTTCCCGTTCGGTCTCGTAGGCCACCTCGGCGATGCCGGAGATATGGCGGGCCACCCCCTGGCTGACCGAGATCTGCTCCTGGGCGGCGTGCGCCACCTGATCCGCCATCGCCTTGATGGCGCTCATCCGGTCGGCGATGGATTGCAGGGCTGCATCCATCTCCCGAGTCTGCTCGACACAGTTGTGGGTCTGCTCCTGACTGCGCCCCATCACCTCCACCACCAGCTTGCTCGAGCTCTGCAGGTTCTCGATCATCGCCTGGATCTCTTCGGTCGAGGTCTGGGTCCGGTTAGCCAGTGCCCGCACCTCGTCAGCCACCACGGCGAAGCCACGGCCGGCATCGCCGGCCCGTGCCGCCTCGATGGCGGCGTTCAGCGCCAGCAGGTTGGTCTGCTCGGCGATGCTGCGGATCACATCGAGGATGCTGCCGATGTTGTTGCTGAACTCACCCAGTTTGTAGGTGATGCCAACGGCCTCCTCCATGGCACCTGCCAGCTGCTCCGTGATGCGACGGGTGGTCGCCACTTTCTGGCGACCGCTGCGGGCTTCATCATCAGCCAGATCCACTTCCCGTTTGGTGCCATCGGTGGAACGGGCCACCTCGGTGGCACTCACCTCCAGCTCGGTGATGGCGGCAGCCACCTGATCGGTCTGACTCTTCTGATCCTGTACCCGGGACACGGCCCTTTCGCTTATCTCGGCGGCGCGGCTCGCCTCCTCCACCAGATGGCGGGAGCCGGCATTGATCTGGGAGAGCAGTTCACCAGTTTTGCCGGCCAGGGTATCGATGGAGCGGGAGAGCGCGCCGAACTCGCAGCTACTGCGATAGTTGATGCGGCGGGTCATGTCCCCGGCCGCCATGTAGTCCAGCTCCTTGTTGATCATCTGCAGCGGACGC
Organism: Aeromonas sp. S5(2024); assembly: GCF_041403025.1. Classification (NCBI taxonomy): domain Bacteria; kingdom Pseudomonadati; phylum Pseudomonadota; class Gammaproteobacteria; order Aeromonadales; family Aeromonadaceae; genus Aeromonas; species Aeromonas sp. S5(2024). The sequence goes on from NZ_JBGLRI010000015.1 coordinate 9,236, forward strand.
TGAATGCTGCGCGCCGTGGTATAGCCGATGATGAGGGCGGCGGCGGCCGAGATGGCGGCCACCACCAGGATCCAGAAACTGGCGCTGCTGACCGCATCATCCGCCGTGGTGCGGCTCTGGCTGGCAATCGAGCCGGCCGACTGTCCCATCTCGTCGAGCAGGCCCAGGCTGTTGATCAGGCTGGCATCGAGTTGCTGATTGAGGGTTTGCAGCGAGGCGGCCAGCTGCTGGGCATTGCGCATGGTCGCCAGCAGCCCCTGCTGGCCGAGTGCCAGCTCCTGCATCCGGTCGAGGTTGGAGACGAAACGCTGCTTCACGTCATCCGGCACCAGCACCCGATCGAGCCGCTTGCGGGCCATCTCGATGTCCTTGCTCAGTACCTTCTCCAGCTCGTTGAGATCGGTCTTGGCATCAGCCCGGCGAATGTTCTTCAGATCGCGCGCGATACCCGAAGTGATCAGCTCAGCCTTGTTGCGCATGGAGCGTTTGCTGGCGGTCTGCTGCAGCAGCAGATCGGCAGCCCACTGGTAGGTGTCTTCCAGCCGGATAAAGGCAATCTCCAGCTTGTGGCGCTGATCCTGGGCATTGACCCACTGGCTGTGCTGGGAGAGCACCTGTTCAGCCAGGCCGTAGAACTGCTTGGTGGCGGTATCGACCTGCTGAAAACGAGAGCCGGCCTCAGCCACCCCGCTAAACTTGTCCATCTCCTGGCTCAGCTGACTGAAACGCGCCTGCTGCTCCTTGAACTGGCTGGCCAGCTGCGGCAGCTGGCTTGCATCCTCGTTGGTCCGGTAGACCAGCACCCAGCGGTTGCTGTCCTGCAGAGCGCCTTTCAGGCCGGCCACCGCAATCACCAACGGGGTCGCCCGGTCGGAGACCTGTGACAAGCCGTCGTTGATGCCCCTGATCTTCAGGGTGCTGATCACACCCAGCAGGATCAACAGCAGCAGCATCAACACAAATCCGGCGATGATCCGCTGCACAATAGATAAACCCATGGAGACATCCTCACTCGTGGGGGAAAGGTAACGTGAACATAGACACTATCGGCACAAGGGGCGAATTATAGAGGGGAGACCGAAGGTATTTTATTGATCTATATGGGGTTGGATCACAGTTGACGGGGGACGCTTTGCGCGTAAAAGGGCCCGGACTGTGCCGGGCCAAAGAGACATGCTAGCTGTAACGGCCCGTGGGGGGGCCAACCCTGTGTCCTATCAAAAGCGATAGCCGACACCAACCATAAAGACCATTGGGTCAATCTTGGTCTTGATGCCATCACCGCCGTTTACATGGACATCGGTATCGATATCCATGATCCAGGCAGAACCGTTAACGAACCAGCGATCATTGATCGCCATGTCCAGGCCGACCTGACCGGCCATGCCCCAGGAATTATCCAAGCTCACATCAGCGTTGCTCAGAGGGCCACGACCCTGCTCATCGAAGAAGGTGGTGTAGTTGACACCGACACCAACATACGGACGCACCTTACTCTGGGCATCACCAAAGTAGTACTGCGCCATCAGGGTTGGCGGCAGGTGCTTGACCTTGGCGACTTCCGTATCTCCCATTTTCACTGAATGAGAGAACGGTGTTGCTGCCAGTAACTCAACCCCGAAGTTATCAGTCGCCATGTAGGTCAACGTTAACCCAAGTTGAGCGTTGTCATTGATCTCGAAATCGTTACCGCTACTTTGCGGAGAAACAAAAGCCAGGCCACCGCGCACCAGAATATCACCAGCCTGGTGGGCCATGGCGACGGGAGAAGCGAGCGCGGCCGCGATCATCAGAGGAAGGATCTTTTTCATCACGTTTTCCTTTTAGTTTTCGTTTTATATGTTGTAAGCCTGAAAACTATAAAGGGATGTGAATGCAGAGTTATTGATTTAGCTCAAACGTTACCAAGAAATAGATAGATGTGTACGGCAGCTTAAGACCTCCGAGATATGGCTGGTAATTTGAAGAATAAACAATAAAAACATATTGATACGTCAATTCAAAACCAAACCAGTCACACTAAAGAATAATTCAAATGCATCTTATCGGAGCTTTAAACGGCTAAAAACGGTTGTTTCACTCGCTCAACCAGAGTATTTTTGCGAGCCATGTAGCCGGGCTGTAAGAAATTCTTTATGAAACCACAAACCAGAAGGGACAAAATAGTAGCCATACTGGCAGCCATCTGGGGTATCGGATCCTTCCTGTTTATTTTATTGGGATTCGTTCTCGGCATGGCGCTATTAATTCTGACCCACTAAGCCAACTGGCTGGTGTGAGACGCCTGACACCGCAGCCACTCCCCCGCCACAATCTGCTCCGGGTTCAAATCCCACTGCGCCGGCCCCAGCTCCCCGCTATATCCGCGCCAGCGATTCCTGCCCTCCTGCTTGGCCCGGTACAGCGCCATGTCCGCCAGTTTGAAGCTCAGATTCCAGAACGAATCCTCCAGCTCCCGATGCAGGGGGTAATCGCAGAATCCCAGTGAAGCCGTCATCCAGAGCGGCAACTCTTCGCGCCCGAAGCGGCAGTCGGCAATCTTGCGGCGCAGACGCTCGACCCGCTGGGCAACCTGTGTCGGCTCATCACCAACCAGCAACAGCAAAAACTCCTCGCCACCCAGCCGGATCAGCGGCTCCTCCTCAGCGAGGGCCCCCCGCAGCAACTCCGCCAGCTGACATAACAGCAGATCGCCGATGTCGTGGCCGAAGCGATCGTTGACCTGCTTGAAGTGATCCAGATCCAGGATCAGCAACACCCTGCCTGCCGCCAGCGCATCGCGATTGAGCAACCATTCATCGAGGTAGCGCCGGTTGAAGGCGTGGGTCAGCGGATCCGTATAGGCGGCCGTCTCCATCCGGGATGAATGGGCCTGCAAGGCGCTGTGGTGCAAGCTGATCCTGGCCGCCATCTCCCGGAACTTGCGACTGAGCAGCGCCATCTCCTGACTGCTGTCGATGATCGGCAACACGCTTACGTCCTGCTTTTCGGCAAACTTGTGCAGCGCCCCCACCAGCTCGCCGATCGGCCCCAGCACAATGGCGCGCAAGCGGGCCAGCGCCATCAGAATGCAGGCGAAGCTTATCAGCAGCATGCCGATGAAGGTCCAGATCGCCCCCTCCATCGCCCCCCGCAGCACGTCACGCTCCTCTTCCACAATCAGGGTCAAGACGGGCGTGCCGTCGTTGTCCAGCAGCAGCCCCTCTCCCCTGACACGCTGCAACCCCAGATCCACCAGCCGGTAGCTCATGTATGGCTTGAACGGCTTGAAAGAGCCCTGGTGCTCGCCAGTTCTGGGCTGGGCAATGGTCAAGGCGAGCGCGGTCCGCGCCGCCAGATCGTCCAGATAGCGTTCATCCAGCCAACGGGTCGCCAGCAGATAGCCATTGGGTTTGGCATCGCCGAGGGTATTGGTCACCGGCTGCAGCGAGAAGATGAGCGGCCCCCATAACGATCCTCTCACCCCGCTCAGACTGTGGATCCCCCCCTGTCGCGATTCACGCAGCAGTTGCAGCTTGAGGTCATCCAGAAAGAAGGGAAGCAGGGTGGTGTCCGTATCAGGCGCCTCCGGCAACAGGGTGCGAGTCCAGATTTCAGAGCCCTGCAAATCCATATAACTCAGCACGTTGAGCTCAAAGTCCCGCATCGGGGTGTCGACCAGCAGATTGGAGTGGATATAGCCCTGATTGGGCCTGGCCAGGAAGTGGTAGCTCTCGTCCCAGATCCCCCAATCCCGGGTGAAAGCATTGATGGCATTGATGTCGCCCTGTACGGCCCTGACCACCCGCTGCAGATGATCCTGCATCCGCCGCTCCTCGACCCGTTGCGCCGCCGGCACCTGGGCCAGCGCGATCACGATGAGCAGCATCAGGATGGCGCCTGCCCAGACGGGGAACATGGAGTAGGCCAGCAAATGATCGATGGAGCGGGACGGTTGAGCCATGGGCGCCAATATCCTTTGAATGGCAATGCGAAACGGGAAGGGTCTTGCCCCAAGTATGGAGTATCGGCCCGTCTGGAGGTCACTGAATTACCACAATAAAAACAAGGGGCCCAGGGCCCCTTGTCACATTATTGAACGGATTATCGTGCCAGCAGTGGCGCCAGGAAGCGGGCCGTATGGGAATCCTCGCAACGGCTCATTTGCTCCGGCGTCCCCGTCACCAGGATGCGACCGCCGCCGGCGCCCCCCTCCGGCCCCAGATCGACTATCCAGTCGGCAGTTTTGATGACGTCCAGGTTGTGCTCGATGATGACGATGGTGTTGCCACGATCCCGCAACTGGTGCAGCACCTTGAGCAGCTGCTGGATGTCGTGGAAGTGCAGCCCGGTGGTGGGCTCATCCAGAATGTAGAGGGTTTGACCGGTATCCCGCTTGGAGAGCTCGCGCGCCAGCTTGACCCGCTGCGCCTCACCACCCGACAGGGTGGTGGCCGACTGGCCGAGGCGGATATAGGAGAGACCCACATCCATCAGGGTCTGCAGCTTGCGCGCCACTGCAGGCACCGGGTCGAAGAACTCGCGGGCATCTTCCACCGTCATCTCGAGGATTTCGTGGATGTTCTTGCCCTTGTACTTCACCTCCAGCGTCTCGCGGTTGTAGCGCTTGCCCTTGCAGACGTCGCACGGCACGTAGACATCCGGCAGGAAGTGCATCTCCACCTTGATGACCCCATCTCCCTGGCACGCCTCGCAGCGTCCCCCTTTCACGTTGAAGGAGAAGCGGCCCGGCTGGTAGCCGCGCGAGCGCGCCTCCTGGGTGCCGGAGAGCAGCTCGCGGATCGGCGTAAACAGGCCGGTGTAGGTGGCCGGGTTGGAGCGCGGGGTACGACCGATAGGGCTCTGATCGATGTCCACCACCTTGTCCAGGTGCTCCAGCCCTTCCACGCTGCGATAGGGCGCCGGGGTGGATTCGGTGGCCTTGTTGAGCTCGCGATGAGCGATGCGGAACAGGGTGTCGTTGATCAGGGTCGACTTGCCGGAGCCGGAGACGCCGGTGACGCAGGTCATCACCCCGATCGGCAGATCCAGGTTGACGTTGCGCAGGTTGTTGCCGCTCGCCCCCTTGAGTTTCAGCCACTTGCCGGTGAGCGGAGTACGCTCGGCGGGAATGGCGATCTGCTTGCGACCGGAGAGGTAGTCACCGGTGAGCGACTCCGGATTATTGATGATCTCTTCCGGCGTACCCTGGGCGACGATGGCACCGCCGTGCACCCCGGCCCCCGGGCCGATGTCGAGCACATGGTCGGCAAGGCGGATGGCGTCCTCGTCGTGCTCCACCACGATCACTGTGTTGCCGAGATCGCGCAAATGAGTGAGGGTCTTGAGCAACCGCTCGTTGTCACGCTGGTGCAGGCCGATGGAGGGTTCGTCCAGCACATACATCACCCCCACCAGACCGGCACCGATCTGGCTGGCCAGCCGGATCCGCTGCGCTTCGCCGCCGGAGAGGGTCTCGGCACTGCGGGACAGGCTCAGATAGTTGAGGCCCACGTTCACCAGGAAACCGAGCCGCTCGACGATCTCTTTCAAGATCTTCTCGGCGATCTGGGCGCGCTGGCCGCTCAGGTTCAGCCCCTCGAAGAAGGCCAGTGCATCGCCGATAGACTGCTCGGCGATGGCCGGCAGGTTGCGGTTGTCGACGAAGACGTGGCGCGCCTCTTCCCGCAGTCGGCTGCCCCCGCAGCTGGTACAGGATTTGTTGGCGATGTATTTGGAGAGCTCTTCGCGCACCGAGTTGGATTCGGTCTCCCGGTAGCGCCGCTCCATGTTGTGCAGGATCCCCTCGAACGGGTGCTTGCGCACCACCACGTCGCCGCGATCGTTCATGTAGCGGAACTCAATCTCGGTGCGACCGGAGCCGCGCAGGATCACCTCCTGGGTCTTGAGTGGCAGATCCTCCCACGGCGTCTCCAGATCGAACTTGTAGTGCTCGGAGAGGGATTTGAGCATCTGGAAGTAGTAGAAACTGCGCTTGTCCCAGCCACGGATGGCGCCATTGGCCAGACTGATGGCCGGATCGCCGATCACCTTGGCCGGGTCGAAATATTGCTGTACACCCAGACCATCACAAGTCGGACAGGCACCGGCCGGATTGTTGAAGGAGAAGATGCGCGGCTCCAGCTCCGACATGGAGTAGCCGCACTCCGGGCAGGCAAAGTTGGCCGAGAAAGTCATGGGGGCAACCCCCTCCTCGCCATCCATCGGTACCACCAGTACGATGCCACCGGAGAGGGTCAGCGCCGTTTCGAACGACTCGGCCAGACGCAGCGCCAGGTCATCGCGCACCTTGAAGCGGTCCACCACCACCTCGATGGTGTGCTTCTTGTGCAGCTCCAGCGCGGGCGGATCGGAGAGATCGCACACCTCGCCGTCGATGCGGGCACGGATGTAGCCCTGAGCCGCCAGATTCTCCAGCAGCTTGGTGTGCTCACCCTTGCGATCGCGCACCACCGGGGCCAGCAGCATCAGCTTGCTCCCCTCCGGCTGAGCCAGCACCTGATCCACCATCTGGCTGATGGTCTGGGCGGCGAGCGGAATGGCGTGGGTCGGGCAGCGCGGCTCACCGACCCGGGCGAACAGCAGACGCAGGTAGTCGTAGATCTCGGTGATGGTGCCGACGGTCGAGCGCGGGTTATGGGAAGTGGACTTCTGCTCGATGGAAATAGCGGGCGAGAGCCCCTCGATATGGTCGACGTCCGGCTTCTCCATCAGAGAGAGGAACTGGCGGGCATAGGCGGAGAGGGACTCCACATAGCGGCGCTGCCCCTCGGCATAGAGGGTATCGAACGCCAGAGAGGATTTGCCCGAACCGGAGAGGCCGGTGACCACGATCAGCTTGTCGCGGGGCAGAGTCAGATTGATGTTCTTGAGGTTGTGGGTGCGAGCACCCCGGACCACGATCTTTTCCATCTTGTTGCACGCTCGATACGGAAACCTGAGCGAGTCAGTATGGCATAGAGACTACTGGATGAATAGACAGGTTTTATCCATCATCCCCATCGATTTCAGAGATACTCCTTGGCCCAGCTCACCGCCTGCAGGCGGTTCTTCACGTTCAATTTCTTGAAGACATTGTAGAGGTGGGACTTGATGGTGTGCTCGCTCACGAACAGGCTGTCGGCGATCTCGGTATTGGAGGCCCCCGTCATCAGGTAGCGGATGATCTCCTGCTCGCGCACGGTCAGCAGCGTCTGATTGCGCAGGTGGTGTTCCCCGCCCTTGCGGTAGTAGTTGACCAGATCGCACAGCAGATGGCGCGGGATCCAGTACTCCCCCTCCAGCACCTTGCGAATGCCGAGCACCAACCGATCCAGCGGATCCTGACAGAAGAAGAGGCCGCTGGTATGGGGCCACATCAGCAGCAACTCCCGATCCGTACTGGTGGGGGCATTGAGCAGCACGGTATTGGCTTCCCCGAAGCGGCTGGAGATCTCCCGTGGCCACCCCGTTTGCTGGCTCGACTTGAGGTAATCCAGATCCACCAGAAACAACGGATGCGGCTCGAGTTCATTCGCTTGAGGCAGGGCTTCCAGTGCACTCACCAGCAGGATGGGCAGAGCCAGCTGTTCGGCCAGGTAGCTCTGAAAGCTGGTCGCCTGCGCATTGTCTTCGGTTACCAATACGATGGGATATGGGGTGATCATGAAGCGCTGGTCCTTGAACATTCCGGCCATGGTGTTTTTCGGCAGCAGAGAGTACCAAGCCCCCCGCAGGCTGCAGCATTAAAAAAGTATTAGACGCCGATGTGCCTCCTTTGAAACTCACCAATTTTCCAAGCAATACAAATAACTAGCCGCCCCCCCCCATTTGGGTGAAATACTGGCCCCTGGCCGGACAGGGGCTGTCACACCGGCCTCTGGCCCCCCTTCTCGTCTCGACCGTTCGATGATATGACTCCCCGTTGCTGTTCACTTGCTGGCCAAGGTCGGCCTCGTGTAAGTTAATCCTTCGTCCGGCGGACATGGGATGGAGCGTCAGGAAGATGTGCGCTCTTTCTCCCCAACTGTTACTATTGCGGGCAAAATCTGAAAACGGGGAGGCGGCCAACTGGCGCGCTGAACCGGACACAGTCATCACATGAGTGGCGGGGCCGCCCTGCAGCATCGCCTATCTCACAGAAAACAAACGATATGTTGAATTGGCCCGGGCATATGGCCCGGCCGGTATATAAAGGGTGGAAGAGAGATTATGGCCAGTCGAGGCATCAATAAAGTCATTCTGATCGGTAACCTGGGGCAAGACCCGGAAGTGCGCTACATGCCGAGCGGCGGTGCCGTGACCAATATCACCCTGGCCACCTCCGACACCTGGCGCGACAAGCAGACCGGTGAGCAGAAAGAGCGCACCGAGTGGCACCGCGTTGTCTTCATGGGCAAGCTGGCCGAAGTAGCTGGCGAGTACCTGAAGAAAGGCTCCCAAGTCTATGTTGAAGGCAAGCTGCAGACCCGCAAGTGGCAGGATCAAAGCGGCCAGGAGCGTTACACCACCGAAGTGCTGGTCGATGGCTTCAGCGGCGTGATGCAGATGCTGGGTGGCCGTCCGCAAGGCGGCGCCGGCCAGGGCATGGGTGGCCAGTCTCAGGGCAACTGGGGTCAGCAGCAGGGCATGCAGTCCCAGCAGCCGATGAACCAGGCGCGTCCTGCCCAGGCTCCGCAGCAGAACATGCAGCAGCAGGGCGGCTACGCTCGTCCGGCCCAGCAGCCACAGTCTGCACCGCCGGTGTACAATGAGCCGCCGATGGACTTCGACGACGACATTCCCTTCTAAGCAACGTCAGATCCCGGAGGCCCTGTTCATGCAGGGCCTTTTTTTGCCTGTTATTGACGCAGACGTGGCGCGCAATCCAGCCTCCTGGCCGGTCTTGCCAGCCATACGTCCCCATATCATTCGCCTTGGGATTATGATCGGGGCAATCCAGTTGCCAGAGAGAACGCATGGGGTCTTGGTATCGAATCTTGTTGTGCGTGGCGGCTTGCGCCACCCTGTTGCTGCCATCCTTGCTGCTGGCAGGCGAGCCATTGCGAGTGGGGGTCAGCTTCGCCATCCCGCCCTATGTGATCGAAGAAGAGGGTCGCGGGATCGAGCTCGACCTGATGAGAGAGGCCTTTCGGGACAGCGGCTATGAGCCTCAATTCGAATATCTGCCGCTGGAGCGTACCTTCCGCATGCTGGAGTCCGGCAAGCTCGATGCCATCATCAACGTCAAACCCGGCATGTTGCACGACGTCTTCCTGTCGCAGCCGGTGATCGCCTTCCACAATCGGGTGTTCACCCTTGGCAAAACCCACATCAGCACTCTGGACGACATGAAGACGCTGAGGGTGAGCGCCTTCCAGCGTGCCCGTCAGGTGCTGGGAGGTGCCTTTGCCAGCATGGCTGACCAGAATCCCCGTTACGAAGAGGTCGCCAAACAGCAGGGGCAGGTGCACAGGTTGATGCTGGGGCGGGTGGATGCGGTGATCCTGGAGCAGCGGGTTTTCTATTACTATCTGGCACAGCTGGCCAACAGCAAATATGGGGCCGAGCTCTATGCTCCTGGCCGGGTCCGGCAATACGATCTGTTTGCTCCGACTCACTACCATTTTGCCTTTCGCCAGGCGGCGCAGCAGCGCTGGTTCGATCGCCGGCTCGATGCCATGCGGGCCGATGGCCGTTATCAGCGCATATTTGCCCGCTACGGGGCCACGCCCTGAGCCTCCTGAAAACATAAAAGCCAGCCCGAAAAGGCTGGCTTTTTGTTACTGGCTCCAAAGGAACTACAGCATGGGGAGCGTTACTTCATCGCGCCGCCATTTTTCAGATCTGCTTTCTGACGTTTGGCTTCGCGCTTCTCTTTCAGTGACATCTGCGGTTTTTTCTTGGCATCTTTGCCGTTGTGATGTTCTTTGTTACTCATCATCAAACTCCAAAAATGTTACCCAGACAGTTGGAACCCAGGTTCCAGCATGCCATCCGAATCGTAGACTACAGTACGCTTTCAGTGACGATCCTGCGATCGCACTCAGTCCAGCATACCCCTAATCTTGCGCAAGAATCCACCCTCATCCCATCACCCAGTGGCAGCAGGTGTTTACCCGCTTCCGCTTACCCGATCCGGCTGGGGAATGAACGGCCGCAGAAGCGATATATTCCTTATAAAATAACGCCAAACAGATTTATTTCATGGTGGTGTGAAATAAACTACTGAATACCAAAATGAATTCTCTTTAAATAGTGAGAGATAATTTAGATAAGCATTCTCACTCTCGCCAGAAACAAAAAGTTACAACCCAAAGCAGCGCCACACAAGACAAGCTGATATTATCCAGCCCTATTTGTGAAAATATTCCAGCGAGAATAAGGACGCCCCATGACAAGAAAAACCAGAGCGGCCTTGGTCTCAGTTTGCTCCAATATCACCTTGATTATCATGAAGATATTTGCCGGCATACTGAGCGGATCCGTCAGTATTATTTCCGAGGCCATTCACTCGGCCATGGATCTGGTGGCGGCATTGATCGCGCTGGTGGCCGTACGCAAATCGGATATTCCCCCCGACCAACGTCACCCCTACGGTCATGACAAAATTGAAAACGTCTCCGGCGTGATCGAAGCGCTGCTGATCCTGCTGGCAGCCGGCTGGATAATATTCGAGGCCGTCGGTAAATTGATTACACCTACCCCGATCGAGGGGGTGGGTCTCGGTGTGCTGGTCATGCTGTTTTCGGCGCTGGTCAACAGCGGCGTCTCCGCCTACCTCTACCGGGTGGCCAAGGAGGAAGAGTCCGTGGCCCTGGCCGCCGATGCACTGCACCTGAAGGCGGACGTACTGACCTCGCTCGGGGTCGCCGTCGGCCTGCTCGGTATCTGGATCGCCGCCAGACTGGGCTACAACCTCTATCTGCTTGACCCCATTGTTGCCATCTGTGTCGCCCTGTTCATCCTCAAGGAGGCGATCGCCATGCTGAAGCAGGCCTTCCAACCCCTGCTGGACCACAGCATGAACGAGGAAGAGCTGGCCATCACCACCCAAGTGATCGAGGAGTGCTGCCCGGAGCATGGCGGCTTTCACGATCTGCGCAGCCGTCAGGCCGGGCGCCGTCGTCACATCGACTTCCACCTGACCTTGCCAAAAGAGATGAGCATTGAGCACTCCCACGCCATCTGCGATCGGATAGAACAGGGAATCATGCGGCACCTGCCCCACGCCGTCGTGCTGATCCATGTTGAACCGAGCGGGCATGGTTAACGGCGATGAGCCGTGCGAGGGGAAGGCGACGGGCCATTCCCTTCGGCAACGACCATCCGGTGGAGCGGTATTCGAAAACGGCGTCGATTGTGCAATAAACGGCCGGCAGCTGTGGTAGGGTGGACTATTCCCGCCATCAGGAGCACGCCGTGAAAAAGTTGGAAATGAAGGACCTCACCGACGCCGAAAAGGCCGAGATCACCCTGCTGCTCCAAAAAGCACAGGCCAATGCAGATCATCAACTGAGCAATGCCGAGCGCAACCGCATCCGCGAGGAAGGCAGACTCAAGATAGTCGCAGACCGTGCTGCCGCCGCCAAAGTGGCCGCCAAACTGGCACGGGAAAAGGCCAAGGAACGAGCCAGCAAGCAGGTTTTGCCAGAGACATTCAGCTGGGTGGACTCCGTCAGCAACAAGTTTCGCAGCAAACGCTGACGGCCAATCCTCCCGCTCAAGCGCCCCCTACCTCAACCAGCCAACTCACACCATGGCGGAGAACAGCCTCTCTGCCATGACGTGTCCAGCGACCTGCAACGCCGCAGGATCCTGCGCTGCAGACACCCACACCGGGAGTGGCTGCGTCGATATCCGACCACTCGCAGCGAGATAAAATTTGCTTTAAGAAAATGGGCATGTTTTAATCTTTTGCGATGGTTCGGTAGTTCAGACCTGGTTATGTTAGGCAGTCATTTTAGTAAAGCAGCGATTAGTATAAGAATTATCCATGATTCTTCTTATCAAATAATTCTCCTTCTTTAGTGCTCCCCATACGTATTGCTGACGAAAAATCATAGATTGCCATTTGGCACTTTAAACACTATTTAAGGAAATTATCATGTCCAACAAAATGACTGGTACCGTCAAGTTCTTCAACGCCGAGAAAGGTTTTGGCTTCATCTCCCCGACCGACGGCAGCAAAGACGTGTTCGTTCACTTCTCCGCCATCCAGACCCCGGGCTTCAAGACCCTGGACGAAGGTCAGCGCGTTGAGTTCACCATCGAGCAAGGCCAGAAAGGCCCGGCTGCTGCTAACGTAGTAGCTCTGTAATTCAAGCCGGGGATCCGGTCAGCCTGCTCATGCCGGCTGGTACGATCCGCTGCAAGAATTGAAAAAACCCGCTTCGGCGGGTTTTTTGTTATCTGCCATTTACCATTCCCCCTCTGCCGACCCTCTCAACCTTCTCACTGTCCCGCCCCGCTTCCCGTCACCACCCCACACATGCTCCTCATCCCGTATCTGCTGGTGAGAGGATAACCGCACAATATTAATGAGATTAATTATCATTTACACATCATTCAGCGATCACTACAATGCCTGCCGACCGACTTGGTGATTATCCAATTGAACCTTTTCTGGTCCTGGTTTCACGCTGGATGCGATGAGACCGCCCCATCGATTCACCCAAAGGATGAATGCATCTTCTTACTAAAAGAGTTCAGGCCAACATGATAACAATGCACCGCAACAAGCTGACCACGCTCATTCTCGCCACCCTCGCATCACATGCCTATGCCGCCGAGCAGGAGGTCATGGTCGTGACCGCCTCCGGCTTCCAGCAGAAGATCGAGGATACCGCAGCCTCCATCTCGGTGGTGACCCGCGAGCAATTGGAGAAACGCGCCTATCGCGACGTGACCGACGCCCTGAAGGATGTGCCCGGGGTGGTGATCACCGGCGGTGGCAGCAGCAGCGATATCAGCATTCGTGGCATGGGCTCCAAGTACACGCTGATGCTGGTCGACGGCAAACGGGTCGACAGCCGTGGCACCCGTCCCAACAGCGACGGCCCCGGCATCGAGCAGGGCTGGCTGCCGCCGCTGCAGGCGATCGAGCGGATCGAAGTGGTGCGTGGCCCCATGTCCTCCCGCTACGGCTCTGACGCCATGGGCGGCGTCATCAACGTCATCACCCGCAAGACCGCCAGCATGACCGCCTGGCAGGGCTCGCTGCATGCCGACTCGACCTTCCAGGAGAACAAGGAGTCCGGCGACATCTTCCAGACCAACGCCTATACCGCCGGCGCTCTGGTGGATGGGCTGCTGGGGATGCGGGTGAACGGCCAGCTCTCCCACCGTGGCGAAGATCAGTTCCAGAACGGTTTCGCCGAGCAGGAGATGCGCAGCGGTACGGCCGTCTTCAGCCTGACCCCGGACGAGCACAACCGCTTCGATTTCGAGGCCAGTCGCGGCCTGCAGGATCGTAACCGCACACCGGGTGAGTCTCTCTCGGCCAAGTCAAAACCCAGCCTGAGCACCTACGAGCGCACCAACTTCGCCATCACCCACGACGGCCGCTATGACTTTGGCTCCTCCACCAGCTACCTGCAGCGGGAAGAGAACACCAACCCCGGCCGTCAGATGAAACTCATCAACACCATCGCCGATACCCACACCCAGTTTGAACTGGGGGCTCACTATCTGAGCGTGGGTGGCCAGTACCGCTACGAGGATCTGCAGGATCAGGGCAACCAGCTCAATGTGGCCAACCGCGCCAATCAGCTGACCCGCTGGAGCTGGGCCATGTTCGTGGAAGATGAGTGGTCGCTGACCGACACCTTCGCCCTGACCGGCGGCGTGCGGATGGATCAGGACCAGAACTACGGCACCCACTGGAGCCCGCGTCTGTACGGGGTCTGGCACCTGGCCGAGTCCTGGACGCTGAAAGGGGGTGTCTCCACCGGTTATCGTTCACCGGATCTGCGCATGTCGGCCGCCAACTGGGGCCAGGCCACCGGCGGTGGCACCCAGGACGGCATGCTGGTCGGCAGCCCGGAACTGAAACCGGAAACCAGCGTGAGCCAGGAGATCGCCCTGCTGTGGGATGGTCAACAAGGCTTGAACACAGGGCTGACCCTGTTCAATACCGACTTCGAGGACAAGATCTCCGAGATCCGCCGCTGCGAAAGCAAGAGCAACCCCTCCTGCACCCTGAACGGTCACACCTATGACTTCATCAGCGACCGCATCAACGTCGACAAGGCGAACATGCGCGGGGTGGAAGGCACGGCCAACTGGACCATCAATGACGCCTGGTCGCTGGCCTCCAGCTACACCTTCACCCAGTCCGAGCAGAAGAGTGGGGCGATGGAAGGCAAGCCGCTGAACCAGATGCCGCGCCACATGTTCAACACCACGGTCGACTGGCAGACCACCGAGACCGTCAGCCTCTGGTCACGGGTCAACTTCCGCAGCAAGACCTCCGATTACCTGAGCCGGGTCAAGATGGCCGAGGGCACCCCCTCCTACACCTTCTTCGACACCGGTCTGGTCTACAAGGCCAACGAACACCTGGATGTCACCGCCGGTGTCTACAACCTGTTCGACAAGACGGTGGATTACACCAGCTTCGGTACCGTGCTGGATGGTCGTCGCTACACCCTGGGCATGACCTACAACTTCTGATGACACGCCGCCGCCCACCCTGGGCGGCGGTTTTTTATTTTCCCCCCTCGCCAGCCGCCTCTTTCACGTAGCTTGCCGCCTGCCAGGTGTTGCGCCCCTGCGATTTGGCGCCATACATCAGCAGATCCGCCTGCAACAACACCCGTCGACCTTCCGCCCCGCCCCCTGCCGGCACCCACACCGCCCCCGTGCTGATGGAGATGCCGAGCGCTCCGGCGCTGGTTGGCAACTTGTGGCTATTGACCTCCCGCCCGATCCGGGCGGCCCACTGCTGCAGCGTCGCCATGTCCGCCACCAGCAGGCTGATGCAAAACTCCTCCCCGCCGATGCGGGCAAACAGGGCGCTGGCGGGCAGCACCCGCTGTACCTGCGCCACCATGGCCGACAGCACCTCGTCCCCCACCCCGTGACCGAAGTGATCGTTGATCCCCTTGAAGCGATCGAGATCGAACAGCAGCAAGGCCGAGGCCTGACCGCTGGCCAGCCGCTGCTCCAACAGCGGCAAAAAGGCGCGCCGGTTGAGGATGCCGGTCATGGAGTCGGTGCCGGCAAGGCGCTCCAGTCTGGCATTGGCCTGAATAAGCTCGGCGGTGCGGCTCGCCACCGCCCGCCGCAACTGGATGATGTAGGCCATCAGCACCAGGCCGCCGCTCGCCAGCAGCCAGGGCCAGAGGTGGACCGGGTAGACGGTCTCGATGTGCATCCACTTGCGGACGATCCGCTCCCGATCCGCCTCGCCGATGCGGGAGAAGCCCTGCTCCAGCTCCTGCTGCAGCGCCTGATTGCCCTTGGCGACGGCGAAGCGGATCTCGTCGCTGTAGAGGTGGCGCACCGGGATGAAGCGGGTGGGATCCGCCGAGGTATAGATGTAAAAGTTGGCCACCTGCAGATCGGCGATGAAGGCATCCAGCTCACCGCTGAAGGCCGCGCGCAGCATGGCATCGTTGTCATCGAAGGTACGCAGGCGCGTGGTGGGGAAGTGCTTGCGGGCGTAGTACTCCTCGTAGCCCCCCGTCACCACCCCCACACTCTCGTGCAGCAGGTAGTAGTTCACGTCCGAGCCGCGCAGGGAGTTGGCGAAGAAGAGCTGGGAATCGACATGGGAGAGGGCCTGACCGTAGTCGTAGACCAGATTGCGCTCCGGCGACCAGAGCAGGCCGCCATGGACATCCGCCTGGCCATTGCGAACCAGGTCCAGCGAGGCCTGCCAGTCTACCAGCTTGAACTGGATCGGGCGGCCGGTAACCCGACCATATTCGCGCCACAGATCGATCAGCAGGCCATCGGGCTCCCCCTCTTCATTGAGGTAGGAGAAGGGCTGCCAGGCCTTGGAGTTGGTCACGATGAGCGGCTTGGGCGGCGTATTTGCCAACACGGGCCACGCCTGTGCCAAGAGCAACAACCACACCCCGCACCAGACTCGCCACCGAAAACCAGAATCGCCCGCCATCCCTGCACCAACCTTGCTGTTTGGCCGTCTGTGCGGCCATCGATTATCGCCACCTTCAGCATAGAAGAACAAGCATGAGCGAGTATGAAATAGGCGTGATTTCAGTCAGATAAGTACAAGATAAAAAACGGGGAGGCGGCTCGTCGCCATCCTCCCCGCCCTGCTCCCGCCGCTCTTACAGCGGCAGGCTGATACGCGCTTCCAGCCCGCCCTGCTCCCGGTTGTGCAGGGTCAGCTCGCCGCCGTGCTGGTGCACCAGGGTGCGGGCGATGGAGAGCCCCAGCCCCACGCTGCCGGATTCGGTGTTGCGGGCCTCGTCGAGTCGCACGAACGGCTTGAACACGTCCTCCAGCCTGGCCGGATCGATGCCGGGCCCCTGATCGCAGACCCGGATGACCAGCTCGCTGTCGGTGCGCTCCAGCGACACCTCGGCACTGCCGGCGTACTTGATGGCGTTGCCGATGAGGTTTTGCAGCACCCGGCGCAGGGTATTGGCGCGACAGGCGTAGACCTGCTTGCCCTCGGCCAGGCAGGTAACCGGCTGGCCGGTGTCGGCATAATCGTCGCACAGGCTCTCCAGCAGGCTGACCAAATCCAGCTCCCGGGTCGCCTCCTGCTGCCCCTCCTCCCGGGCGAAGCTGAGGGTCGCCGCCAGCATCTGCTCCATCTGCTGCAGGGTCTGCTGGATCCGCTCCTTGTCCTCCCCCTCGTCCAGAAACTCGGTGCGCAGCCGCAGGCTGGTGATGGGGGTACGCAGATCGTGGGAAATGGCCGCCAGCATCCGGGTGCGGTCCTGCACGAAGCGATCGAGCCGGGTGTGCATGCGGTTGAACGCCTGGATGGATTCGCGCACCTCGGTCGGCCCCTCTTCCCGCAGCGGCTCTATGTCCTCGCCACGGCCGAGCCGATCCGCATTCGCGGCCAGCTGCTTGAGCGGCAGGGTGGCGCGGCGGAACAGCCAGATCATCAGGCCGATCACCAGGCTCGCCACCAGCATCAGGTTGAGGGTGGTCTGCCAGGACCAGCTGGCCGACTCCTTGTCCACCAGCGAGCTGAACTGCAGCCAGCCGCCGCGTGGCAGCTGGATGGAGCCGTACAGCCGCATGTCCTGCGGTGGCGGCATCCCCTTGCGATCCTTCATCATCCGGCTGTGGTGCTGCCAGGCGCGGCTGCGCTGGGCATCCTGTTTGAGCTCGGCGCTGATCTCCACCATCAGGGTCGAGGGGTAGCCCAGCCGGGAGCGCACCAGCTGCTCGAAACGGGGGCTGCGGTTGTCCGGTTGCAGCGGCTCGTCGGCGATGCGCAGCAGCAGGGTCTCGCTGCGGCTCGCCTTGATGATCTCGTCATAGAGAGAGGGGGGCGAGAGGGCCAGCAGCCGCACCACGGAGACGATGCGCTGCATGGCGTTGCGGCTGTTGATGTAGCCGAGCGCCTCCTCCCGATCCGTACGGTAGATCTGGATGCTGAGCAGCTGGATCAACACCAGCCCGGCCAGCGCCACCAGGATGATCTGGCCGGTCAGCCCCTTGGGCCACAGTTTCGACCAGCCACGCTTGAGGATCCCCACGGCCTTATACCTGGGTCACATCGGCGGCGAACAGGTAACCGCCACCCCAGATGGTCTTGATCAGCTCCGGGTTCTTGGGATCCCGCTCCAGCTTGCGCCGCAGCCGGCTCACCAGGGTGTCGATGGCTCGGTCAAACGCCACCGCCTCGCGGCCACGGGCCAGATCCAGCAGTTGATCCCGGCTCAGCACCCGCTGCGGGCGCTCCAGAAAGACCCGCAGCAGGTCGAATTCGGCGGTGGAGAGGCTCAGGCCCACCCCTTCCTCATCCACCAGCTCGCGCCGGTTGATGTCGAGCAACCAGCGATCGAAGCGCAGATCCCGGGTCAGCGTCTCGGCCGCAGGCTGCGGCTCGACCTGGGTGCGGCGCATCACCGCCTTGATGCGGGCCAGCAGCTCGCGCGGATTGAACGGCTTGGCGAGGTAGTCGTCGGCCCCCATCTCCAGCCCTATGATGCGGTCGGTCTCCTCCCCCATGGCGGTGAGCATGATGATGGGCAGGCTGGACTTGGCCCGCAGCTCACGGCAAAGGGTCAGGCCGTCTTCTCCCGGCATCATCAGATCCAGCACCAGCAGATCGAACTCCCGCTCCTCCAGCAGCCGCTTCATCTCCTTGCCATCCCGGGCACAACTGACCCGCAGGCCGTGCTGTTCCAGAAAACGCTTCAGCAGATCGCGGATCTCGCTGTGATCGTCGACCACCAGAATGTGGGTGCTGCTTTGGTTCATGAGGCCTCTCCTGTTAGAGCTGGCACGAGTATACGAAAATCTGCCGGGCGGTTTGTGTCAAAGTGTGCCAGATCAGCAAGATGCCACACTCTGCTACAAAAAAGCGCCCGTTCGGCAAAGTTGAGACACAAGCCGGCTGTTTACTGTGGCCATCCCATCGGTTGCAGGAGTAGACAGGCCATGCTGGCCCTCACCACCCCCTTGCTGCTGGCCTTTGCCGCCAGCGAAGCCCTTGCCAGACAGGCGAGCGGCAGCTCACCCCAACCGGCGAGCCCCCCGAACCATAAGCAGACATCCCCCGCCGACAGGGCCCCCGGCCGCGGCGACGCCAAGGGAGCGACCGAATCCCCTTCGTCATGATGTGCGGCCGCCAGGCGGCGGCTGCGCACCCTGACTTTTCTGCCGCCATCTTGCGGCGAGTCATACCAAGGAGAGCAATATCATGATCAACAAGAGCCTGACTCTGTTAATGCTGGCCGGCCTGGCCCACACCGGCCTGGCCCAGGCCGCCCTGCCCGCCGACGTCAGTGCCGCTCCCGGTCTGCTGTTCGTCAACTGGCACGACGCCGTCAGCAGCAATGAGGCACACCCCACCCTGGTGATCCGCAACGCCACCGGCGACGTGCTCAAGCGGGTGCCTGCCGAGTTGCAGGGGATGCAGCAGGTGCGTCTGCCGATGCGGGCCCAGGGTGACCTGACCCTCAGCCTGGACGGTGAGAGCAGCAGCTATCGCATGCCCTACAGCGTCGGCAGCGGTCGCCAGCGCTAAGCCGGCCCCAGCCTAAAAATACCCCGCCAGCGGGCGACGCTGACGGGGTATTTTTATTTCCCGTCCGGCATGCGCCCGGTCAAGCCCTGTACAGCGTCACCGTGTCACACTCTGCTACAAAATAGGCTTCAACTGGCAAAGTTCAGACACCAGTCTGGTGTTTACTTAGGGTCAAGGCGAGCAAGCCGACCCCGAACTCAATCCGCAAGGAGATAGACCATGAAAAAACTGACCAAGACCCTGCTGACCGCCACCCTGATCCTTGGCCTGCCGCTCGGCGCCTATGCCGCCAGCGAAGCCGTCACCACCGCCCAGCCCGGCATGATGACCGACTGCCCGATGGATGGCAGCGGCATGATGGGCGGCAAGCACCATGGCGGTCGCCACGACAAGATGGCCCGCATGCAGAACATGACGCCGGAGCAGATCCAGACTCACCTGCAGCAGCGTTACGACAAGATCGAAGACCCGGCCAAGAAGGCTGAATTCGTGAAAAACCTGAGCCTGCGTGCCGACGGCATGACCAAGCACGCCGAAGCGATGAAGCAGTTCGCCGAAGCGCATCAGTAATTCGACAAGCAGCAAAAAGGGGCCCGCGGGCCCCTTTTTTCATGCACGTCGTGCAGACTCAAGCCTTGGTCTTGTCGACCAGGTTCAGGGTCTTGACGGTCTCGCCTTCGAACTTGATGAGCACGTTCTTCTGAGCGGCTTCGGCATCCTTGAACAGGGTCTTGGAGGTCTCTGCCAGCATGGGAGAAACCTTGTTCAGGGCGCCCAGGTCATAGGTCCACACTTCCAGACCGGCTTCGGTCTTGGTGCTGGCCGGTGCGCCCAGCTTGTCCTTGATGGCCTGCTTGTTGGAGCCGCCTTCCTTGATGTCCAGCGCCTTCTTGATCGCTTCATTGGAGGCGCTGTCCATGGCGGAGCCGGCCATCTCTTTGGCAGTGCTGGTCACGCTGCTGGTCACTGTGTCGGTCAGGGAATCCATCAGACCGGCGTTGGCCATCAGCGGCAGTGCAGTCAGGGCAACCAGGATGCTCTTTTTCATCGTTTCATGTCTCGCGGGGGATTAAAGAGCGCGCATCAGACCAGCGCCCTCGATCGGAGTCAAGGCGATCGATCGGTCAAGACGCATTCGGGGGGGATAACCAGAATAATCCGACATGGCGGCGGCTTAGCCGGACCGCTGACGCCGGCTATGGGCGGACTACTCGCAGATCTGGTTCTTGCCCGTCAGCTTGGCCTGGTAGAGGGCCCGATCCACCCGCACCATCAACTGGCTCATGTGCTCGTCCGGCTGGTACTCGGCCAGCCCGAAGCTCATGGTGATGTCGAAGTGCTGGCAGACCCGCGACTGCACCAGCAGCTCCCGCAGCTTGTCGGCCACCAGCCGGCCATCGAGCCGGCCGGTATTGGGCAGCACCACCATGAACTCGTCGCCGCCCCAGCGGGCAATCAGGTCGATTTCACGGATGTGGCTGCGCACCAGCGCCACTATGTTGACCAAGGTCTGATCCCCAGCGTGGTGGCCGTGGTTGTCGTTGATCTGCTTGAAGTCATCCACGTCCATGGCGATGACGGAGAAGGGCTGGTGAAAGCGCTTTGCCCGCTCGCACTCCTGGCGGATGGCCCGCTCCAGCCGGTAGCGGCTGGCGGCACCGGTCAGGGCGTCGGTCTCCGCCAGTTGGCGGTTCTCCTCCGCCTTCTGCTGCAACACCTCGTTCAGACTCACCAGCTCGGCGGTGCGCTCGGCAATCTGCTGCTCCAGGGTGTGGTTGCGCCGCTCCAGCTGCTCCAGCAGCAGCTTCTGGGCGTGGATGTTGCGATGGGCGCCGATCATCCGGGCCACCGACCCATCCGGGTTGCGGGCGATGATGCGGCCGCAATCCTCGATCCAGATATAATCGCCGCCGCGACTGCGGCAGCGATATTCGACCCGGTAGTCGGGGGCGGCGCCGCTCAGGTAGGCATCGAAGCTGGCCATCACCCGATCCATGTCGTCGGGGTGGATCACGCTCTCCCAGGTGAAGACGTTGTTGCCCAGGGAGTGGGCTTCGTAGCCCAGCATCTGATACCAGCCCGGGTTGCGATAGACGAAGCCGGTATTGGCATTCCAGTCCCAGATCCCGTCGCTCACCACCGCCAGAATGCCGTGTATCACGGCTTCGCTGACGTCCGAGATCCTGATCGTGTCGCTGTCCTGCAGCATGGAGACCATCCTTGTCTTGCCGCCCCGCAGAGTGCGGGGCATTCCAGCCTGATGTTGAGAAATGACAGCGGCAGACGGCTGCACAGCCCGCTATCCGTTGATCGATGAAAACCGCCACCGCTTGTTCCGGTTATCGGCCGCCATCGGGTTCGTCTGAATAACAGTAGCAACCAGTGTGGCTCAATATTTCACCCTTGTCCGGTTTTAAAGGCGGGATGATGCAGGCTGCGATAGTGGCTGGGCGCCAGCCCGTGCTGGCGTTTGAAGGCGGTGGAGAAGTGGTATTCGTTCTTGAAGCCGCACTGCTCGGCCAGCAGCTTCACCGGGTCGGCCCGGCTGGCCAGCAAGAGCGCAGCCCGCTGCAGCCGCAGCCGTTGCAGCAGCGCCATGGGCGCCAGCGTGAAGTGCTGCTGGCAGAGCCGGTAGAGCTGGCGTTCGGAAAGGTGCAGGACACCGGCCATGCGCGCTATGTCCCACGGCTCGGTCAGCGCCTCTTTGAGCAGCAATTCGAGGCGCAGCGCCAGCCGCTCGCCACGCCGCTGCCCCTCCCCCTTTTGCAACAGACGGCGCAGGTAAAAGCCGAGCTGCTCTACCAGCAGGGCGCTGAGCAGCGGGTCCTGATGGCGCTCCTGCTCCGCATAGAGGTTCTCGAGCGTGCGCAGCACGGTGGCCTGCTGGGAGGTACAACCGAGCCGGGGGTGGCTGGCGAAGGCATCCCAGGGGGAATCCTTGTGCAGCAGCAGCCACACCAGCTCCCACTCGTCCGTCTCACTCAACGGCTGATCCAACGGCTCGTTCACCTGCTCACTAGGCTGCTCACCAAGCTGGTAGCAGAGCGGCTCCCCGGCCGGGATCAGCGCCCACTCACCGACCTGCAACCGCTCGCGGCGATCGCCCACCTGCACCTCCCCCTCGCCGCCCAGGGTCAGCAGAAAACAGTGCACATCGGCAAAGCGGCGCGCGATGCGGTAACGGGTCTTGAGACGGGAATAGCCCGCCAGCCACACCTGCTCCTGTGCGAGGGCCGGCAGCAGGCTGTCACAGCAGATCTGCTCGCGGCAGTCGGGGGAGACATCGACAAGATCGGTGTTGGCAGTTTCAGACATCATCAGGACGGGCTCAGCCATGTCGAAGGAACAGGCCCCAGCATAGCATTAAGGGCATCGAGTCACAGGAGAAAAGCCATGCATATCCATCACGTCGCCATCTGGGCGCAGGATCTGGAGGCACTCAAGGCATTCTACTGCACCCTGTTTGGCGGGCAGGCCAATGAGCGCTATCACAATCCGAGCAAGCAGTTCAGCTCCTACTTCGTGCGCTTCGAAGGGGGCGCCAGCCTGGAGCTGATGCACACCCCCATCCTGTTTCCGGCAGATCTGCATCTGCCACACCCGTTGCAGGGGCTGGCCCATATCGCCTTCTCCCTCGGCAGCGTGGAGGAGGTGGACAAGATGACCGCCCGCCTCAAGCTGCTCAAGGGCGCCGAGGTGAAACACCTGGACGGCCCCCGCTGGACCGGCGACGGCTATTACGAAAGCACCTTCCTCGACCCGGAAGGCAACCGGCTGGAGCTGACCATCTAATACCTGAATGCTTCCCTCACCCTGCCCTCTCCCAACGGGAGAGGGGATAAAACCGCATCGGGGATATAATCGCCAGCCAGGTAGGTTCGATTAGCGAAGCGTAATCAGACGGTATATTTACCCTTATGAGAGAAAAGCTGGAGGGAAGAGAGAGCCATTAGGACATGTTTCACTTCTAGGCTCTCAATATCAACTGACTCAATGATTAGATTGTTTTATCAGAAATGCATAAGACACTTAGAGTTCAAGTAATGACGAACCTTCTTTTTCTTCATTAGAAAGAAGCAGCAGTTGATTATATAAAGAGTCCAAAACAACATATATATTTTTCAATATGTTAGGCTCATAGTCAGCCTGCTCTGCAATCCAATTTGCAAATGATATTTTTTTATCTTTATTTGCGGAGCTTAAATATGGTAAGTATTTATGACTCTGAGTTCTTGCAGTGATATAAACATTTAATAATTTATTTTGTTGGTCATATACCTCTGTGCAAGGCTCATCATTTATATTATATGCTCCTGCTGCTATCGCTTGAGTGATAGTTTCTATGTTATATGAGTTCTCTAAAGTTAGAGGCCAGGCTCGTTCAGGAATATCAAAATACCTCATAGCATCTCTAAACTCGTCATGCACTGAAAGTCTACACCAATAGACTCCATTACGAGTTTCCTTAATCCAATGACCACCTTCGGGTTTTAATTTTTTATTTTTGTAAATTTCTCGCCCAGCAGCATCATTGTCAACTAAAGCGAAAACATAATCTGACTTAGAGATAGAGGATAATACTCCCCCTGGCTTTGATAAAGCATTCATATTATCAGTGCCACCACAAGAAACTATTTTGATCTCCGTATGTCCATATTTTATATCCCAAGCTTTCTTAAAAACAATCTCATCACTCTTTCCTTCCACAAATAACACTGGGATTCTCGAAGATTTTATTTCCCGTTCTAAATAAGCGATGCTCTCCTGATAGTCTTTAACAGTCTTTTCTGCCTTGGCCAGATACGCACTGAATACAGATAAATGAGGTAACTCGCCCATCAACTCATGTGGTGTATAATCTGATGTAATTTTAACAATTTTTGTTACTTCTCTTTTTGTTTCTTCATAAAGTTCTCTCTTAGTAAAAAATCGAGACACGTTAGAATGATCAAGATTAAAAAAGGCGGGACTATGACTTGTCAAAAAAACTTGGATATTTGGTTCTTGTGAATATCTGATGAATGATTTTGATTCCTGAATAACATTAATCAGTTCTAACGAATTTTCAGGTTCCTCAAACCCCCAAATATGGTAGTCCTCACTTAGGTTTTTTGATAAAAATGATAGTGTTTCAGGTATATGCCTAACTTGAACTCCATCTCCTCTCTGCAAGGTAAGAGAATACTTATCTCCAGTATCATCTGCGATTTCAAAGTCTAGAGATTTAAATAAATCAGTCAAATCTGTCGGCGGAGATATAATACTAGAAATATTTAATGCATTTTTCACACTTAAACTTAATGAGTCTGTCGCTGTTTTTACAGCATCAGAGAACGGTAATAATGATTTAGTTAATTCTCCATTATCAGCAACTACTCGGTATACATTTCTGAGTAACTCCTCAAATATCCGCCGGTCTTTTATCGCTGGTACATAATGGAACTTTATTTTATTAAGAAATCTTGTTAAATACTGTTTTTTACCTTGATCTTTTATTGATGTTTCAATCCCAGGCTCAGTTTGCTTTTGTAATGACCATATTTTTTTGACATAAAATGTACTACCTAATGATTTAGTCCATCCGGAGGGAGAGTTGAATGTCAATTTAATATATACAAATTTACGTGCATCTCTCTTACTACTAGCTTCAACACGCCTGGCTTGACACAAATCCATTGCGAAATCGAAAACCTTATTGGGATTAGTTTGCCCATTGAAAAATAAGTTAAGAGCTCGCAGTACATTGCTCTTACCTGAGTCATTACGGCCAAAAACTATATTTAAATCAGAATCACAATCTATAGACTCCTTGTATATAGATCTAAAATACCCTATCTCAACATTTTTTATCAATTTCATATTCTATCCCCAAAAATGTAAATAATTATTTTTTAAAAAATTAACTGTTTATTCCAATCTCTCCGCCAATCCGGAATAACGCTCGGTCTTTTTCCGCACGGCCTGTGCCAGCAGGGCGCGATCGCCGTAGAGATCGAGCCGGGCCTTGGCGCGAGTGATGCCGGTATAGACCAGTTCGCGGGTCAACAGCGGGCTGGGGCTGTCGGGCAGCACCAGCACGGTATGGGCAAACTCCGATCCCTGGGATTTGTGGATGGTCATGGCGTAGACAGTCTCGTGGGGCGGCAGCCGGCTGGGCAACAGCGCCCGCAGGGTGCCATCCGGCTGCTCAAACCAGACCTTGAGCCGCCCGCTTTCATCGGGCAGGCAGAGCCCCATATCGCCGTTGTAGAGGCCGACGCCGTGGTCGTTGCGCACCACCATCACAGGGCGACCGGCATACCAGTCGCCATCGCGGGCAATCAGGCCAGCCCGTGACAGGGCCAGTTCGAGCCGCTCGTTTAGCCCCAGCACCCCGAACGGGCCATCACGCAGAGCGCAGAGGATCTGGAAGCTGTTGAATGCCTTGAACACGGCGACGGGCGCTTCCCCCGCGCGGGCTGCCTTCAGATAGCTGCCGTAACCGGCCACCCCCTGAGCAATCAGGGCATCGTAGGCCTCCCCAGCCCAGGGGTGCAGGCTGATATCGGCGAATCCTGCGCCCCAGACAGCCTCCACCGCCATGGCATCGCCACTGTTGCAGGCGCGCGCCAGCTGGCCGATGCCGGAGTGCTGATCGAAGCGCCAGCTCTTGGCCAGCAAACAGAGGCTGTCGCGCACGGTCGCCCCTGCGGGCGTGCCCTGCAAGCGGTAGCCGGTCTGGCGGGAGAGCCAATTCGCCTGCGCCGGGCTGATGCCCTGTTCGATAAAGCTACAGATATCGCCGAGCACGGCCCCCGCCTCCACCGAGGCGAGCTGATCCTTGTCGCCGAGCAGGATCAGGCGGGCGTGGCTGGGCAGCGCATCGAGCAGGCGCGCCATCATGGGCAGGTCAACCATGGAGGCCTCATCCACCACCAGCAAGTCGAGGTGCAGCGGGTTGCCCGCGTGGTGGCGGAACTGGCTGCGCCCCGGAATGACCCCGAGCAGCCGGTGCAGGGTGCCCGCCTCGGTGGGGATCGCTTCGACCCACTCGGGGGGCAGATCGAGGGCCTGCAGGGCGGAGCCGATACTCTCGGTCAGGCGCGCCGCCGCCTTGCCGGTGGGGGCCACCAGCCGGATCGCCGGGGCCTTGCCCGCTTGCAGGCCGGTCTCCACCAGAATGGCGAGCAGTTTGGCCACAGTCGTGGTCTTGCCGGTGCCGGGGCCACCGGAGATCACCGCAAAGGGACGCGCCGCCGCGGTGGCCGCCGCCAGCTTCTGGCCGTTGCAGCAGAGCGCCTCGGGCACCAGCTTATCCAGCTTGCTCAAGTCGCTCGCTGCCTGGGCACTGGCCAGCAGTGCCTCGATGGCGGGCCAATCCACCTCGCTCGGGAACACCAGATCGAGATACTTCAGGGTAAAGTGGCGGGCCGAGAAGTCGGGGGCGAGGCGGGCTTTGAGCAGCGCCGCGAACACCAGCCCGTAGTCGCGGGCAAACAGCCGCGACAGGGCCGGGGCGATCTCCGGCCATTCGGCTCGCTCGCTCAAGGCGCGCAGATGGCGGGCCACCCCCAGCTCAAAGTCGTGGTAGCGGGTGAGGTAGAGCCGCCCGTGCCACAGCCGCAGCGGCCAGCGCGGAGCGAGCCCGTCATCCTGCTCGGTGCCAACCAGCGGACTCTCTGCAAACAGGGCTGGCCAGCGGGCAGGATCCGCCAGATCCCACAGCAGATCCCGGCTCTGATCCGGATCCAGCCCGAACGGGCGCAAAGATCCAGCTGTCAGCATCTCCAGCGGCAGACAGACATGGCCACGCCCCAGCTCGAAGCAGGCGAGCGCCGCCCCCAACACCAGCTCGGGGCTGCCGCCCAGATCGGCCACCAGCCTGGCAAATTGCAGATCCAGCTGGCGAATGCGGCCGGCCAGCGCCAGGGCCTTGAGCCGTTCAATCATCATGGTGCCGTTCATGCTTCTACCCCGTTATCCGATACCCCGGCGAGGGCGGACGCCGCCCCCTCGCCAAACAGCCGATCCAGCCCCAGCACCAGTTCACGACTGGGGCGGGTATGGAAAATTCCCCCCTGCGGCATGCCGCGCAGGAACAGATAGAAGACCCCGCCAAAGTGCTGCTCGAAGTCGTAGCCCGGCAGGCGCAGAGCCAGCAGCCGGTGCAGGGCCAGCGAGTAGAGCTGGTATTGCAGGTCGTAGCGGTGCTCGGCCATCGCCTGCTCCAGCGCCAGACGGCTGTAATCGGCCGGACTCATGCCGAGGTGATTCGATTTGTAGTCGAGCAGATACCAGCGCCCCTGCCACTCGAACACCAGGTCGATAAAGCCCTTGAGCATCCCCTGCACGGTGGCAAAGCTGAGCGGCTTGTTGCCCTGCGACAGCGGGTCGTGCTGCTGGCAGAGCGCGGTCAGCGCCGGCGCCGTCACTCGCCCCATGGGCAGGAAGAACTCCAGCTCCACCTGCTTGCGCTCGGGGGCCAGATCCCGCAGCCGCACCGGCTCGCCAAAGCCCGTTTCCAGCGGGGTATCGAGCACCGCCTCCACCTGCTGTTGCAGCACGGGCGCCCAGCTTTCGTCGAAGCCGTCCTGCGCCAGCAGGGTGGCGATGTGCTCTGCCAGCGGCTCGCCGCCGGCGCTCTGAAAGTCGATGGTCTCGAACAGGCTGTGCAGCAGGGTGCCGGGGCGCGCCCCTTTCGGGAAGGTGAAGATGGAGGGCTGGGGCGCCTCCTCCGGTTGCTCGGAAGCCAATGCGGCCGCCTCGGTGACCACCTCATCATCGAAGCCGGGATTGGCCAGCACCCCCTTGCTGTGGCCGTGACCCTGCGCCGCCAGCCCGGAGTAGGAGCTGATCCACCAGTCCCGCTCAAGGGTGCCGGTAAAGTGGCGCACCTGCGGCTCGCCCAGTTGCTCCTCTTCCGCCGCCATGGGGGCCGGGCGGGTGAGCGAGGGCTCACCGACGGCCACCCCGGGCAGCGCCTGCGCCAGCTCGATCAGAGCGGTCGCCAGGGTGGCGGCATCCCCCTCCTCGCCCTTTTGCAGCAGGTAGCCGATGGCGGTCTGGTGCAGGTCGGTCTTCTCCGACTTGCCATTGCCGGAGCGCACCGGCGCCAGTCCCAGCCAGGTGGCGTAGACGCCCCGGGTCAGCGCCACGTAGAGCAGCCGCAGATCTTCGGCAAGCCGCTCGCGGTCGGCCTCGGCCAGGGACGCCTCGGCGCCGGTGAGATCGAGCACGGTGCGATTGCCCGCCCCGTCCGCTTCGTGGAACAGCGGGGTATCGGCAGCGCGGTGGCTGCAGATGAAGGGCAGGAACACCAGCGGGTACTCCAGTCCCTTCGATTTGTGGATGGTGACGATCTGCACCAGCTTGCGCTCGGATTCGAGGCGCAGTACCTGTTCCGCATCCTGGCCGTCGGGGCGGCTCGCCGCCTCCCCCAGCCAGCGCAGCAGGGCATATTCGCCATCCAGCTCACAGCTCACCTGTTGCAGCAGCTCGCCGAGGTGGAGGAAATTGGTCAGCCGCCGCTCGCCGTTCGGGCTCGCCAAAAGCGAAGAGGCGAGATTGCGCCGGTGCAGCAGAGCCCGCAGCATGGCCAGCACGCCGCGCTTATGCCAGATCTTGCGGTACTCCATAAACTCCTGCACCGCGCTCTCCCACGCCCGCTCGTCACTGGCGAGCTCGTCGAGCGCCTTGGCATCCAGATCAAACAGCCCGGTGGCGAGCGCCGCCCTGAGGCTACGCTCCTCCCCCGGGTTCTGGCAGGCGTGCAGAATGAGCAAAATCTCCCGCGCCTCCACCTGCGCCAGCACACTCTCGCGGTTCGACAAGTAGACGGAGGCGATGGCGAGCCGCGCCAGCTCCTGCTGCACCAGCTTGCCCTCGGCGCCGGTGCGCACCAGCACTGCGATATCCCCGGCCTTCACCGCCTTGTCACCAATCAGCGCCTTGCCCGCGCGGGCCAGGGTCAGCAGGCGGTGGATCTCCACCGCCGTGGCGCGGGCCATCTTGCTCTGGTAATCCCCCTTGTTGAAGGTGGGCTGGCCGGTGAGCTGCCAGCAGTGGAGCACGGGAGCGGCTTCGCCATCCAGCAGCAGCGCCTTGCTCTTGCCCTGCGCCTCCACCGGCAGGAAGGGGATATCCGCCTCGTAGATAAAGGGATCTTTCGCCCGCTCGAACAGGCCGTTGACCGCCGCCACCAGCGCGCGGCTGGAGCGCCAGTTGCGCCCGAGGGTGTAGTGGGCGCTCACATTTCGCCGCGCCTGAATGTAGGTAAAGATGTCGGCGCCGCGAAAGCCGTAGATGGCCTGCTTGGGGTCACCGATCATCAAGAGCGCCGTGTCTGTGTGGCCGCCGTAGAGGCGGTGGAAGATGCGGTACTGCTGGGGGTCGGTATCCTGAAATTCGTCGATCATCGCCACCCGGTAGGTGGCGCGAATGCGCTCGCACAGCCGCTCGCCAAGGCCGGAGCCGAGCGCCCCATCGAGGTCTTTGAGCAAGTCATCGAACGAGAGCTGATGGGCCTGGCGCTTGCTGGCCTGCATCCGGCTGCGCACCACCACCGCCGCCCGTTGCAGGATCAGATCCCGAATGCCGGGACGGCTCGCCAGCAGTTCGTCGATCTGGCTGAACAGCGGCAGGGTCGGCACCGCGCCCCCCTTCTTGAGGTTCTCCTCCAGCACCGTCTGGCCGAAGCGCTCCAGCTCCTTGGGAATGGCGTAGCCGCTGTGCTCGTCCTGCGCCCAGTCGGCTATCTTGGCGAGCCAGCCTTCGTAGTTCTTGCCGGTGTAGCGGCTTACTTGCCCATCCGTCTGGCGGCGGATCTCGTCCCCTTGCGCCAGCCATTCACACTTCACCGCCTCAATGCGGGCCATGGCCGCCTGATGGCGGGCGGCGAGGGTCTCGTCCCCCGCCGGCGGGCGCATCTCCAGCTCGCTGTTGTCGAGCCAGCTGCCCATCTCCCGCAGCAAGGCGGCGGGGCTCGGCCAGAGTGCGCGCACCGCGCTGGCGAGGGGCTTGTCCACCGGATAGAACTCGGATCGCCAGTAGTCGCTCACCGCCTGCAGCCTGAGCTGGCTGTCGTCGGTGAGAAATTCGGTTTCAAAGAGGGCACCCGACTCGAAGGCGTTCTGTTTCAGCATCCGCTGGCAGAAGCCGTGGATGGTGAAGACCGCCGCCTCGTCCATCTGCCGCTCGGCGGCCAGCAGGCGGCGGGCCGCCAGTTCGTGATCCTCCACTTCGGCCAGCAGCTGGCTCAGCAGGGCGTCCTTGCTCTCACCACGCATAAAGGCGAGCCGTGCCTCGTGGATGCGTGCGCGGATCCGGCCGCGCAGCTCGGCGGTAGCCGCCTCGGTAAAGGTCACCACCAGGATCTCGGTCACCGAGAGCGGCCGTTCGTGGGCGCTGGGTTGACCGGCGTCTTCCCCCTCTTCGATAAGCGGGCCATGGCCCAGCAGCAGACGCAGGTAGAGACCGGCGATGGTGTAGGTCTTGCCGGTGCCGGCAGAGGCCTCGATCAGCCGCTCGCCATAAAGGGGAAAACGCAGGGTATTGAGCGGGTTGGCCATTATTGCAACTCCTCCAGGCTCTTGAGCAGCGGGGTCAGGTGTTCACGGGCCAGCGCCTGCAACTGGGCCAGCACGGCCTCGTCGAGTTCCGGGAAACAGCGGGCGACATAGGCGTCTTCCCCCTCCCCCTTGGCCATATAGCCGCCGTTGAAGCGGGTGAGGGCCGCCTTGTCGGCCGCCTCCGGTTTCTCCGGATCCTTCTCGATCGCCTTGAGCCAGTCCCAGGCGGTGCTCGGGAAGAAGGGCAGCGGCCGCTTCATCCCCTGCATCCAGAGCGCCACCAGCGCCGCCAGCTTGGGCCGCGCCTCGTCAGCAGGGAGCCTGGCCAGCCGCAGACTCTGCTTGGCGTCGAACAGCAGGGTGTCGCCGGAGGCGTCGCTCAGGGCGAGGCAGAGGTGCTGGATCCAGCCCAGCAACAGATCCTTGCCGTTGAAGCTGCCGGGCTTCACCACCAGCAAGCGTCCCTTCTGGGTGTCGATCCACCCTTGCAGCTGACCCTGAGCCAGCGCGATATCGACCTCCACCGCCTGTTTTTCTGTCTCATTGGCCGCCACCCAGGGCCGCAGCCGATCCGCCAGCTTGCCCATCTGTTCGTCCAGATCCTCCAGCAGCAGGCTGCCGAACCACCCTTGCGGCAGCAGGCCGGTGAGCTGCAGCCGCTCGCGGCTCATGGCACTGTCCCCATGTGCCAAGTGAGCATCGAGCAGCAGGTCTTTCAGCTGATAATGTTGCAGGCCGTCCAGCTCGAACGGTTCGCTCTCCTCGATGTTGGCTTCATTCAGTTCAAACCACACCTTGAGGCGGCGGTTGAGGAAGTAGCGGGCTGGCTGGCGATAGAAGCGCAGCAGCTCCGCCAGCTCCAGCCCCTGCTCCTTGCCCCATTCGGGAGGTAAGGGCAGCTCGCCACTCTGGAAGTTGGCCGCGCCGCGCTGCGGATTGAGGGCCGGCAGCCAGTCGGCGGCATAGGTAAAGAGGCCGGAGCCCGCCGCCGGATAGAAGTAGGCGTGGCTGTAGGGGGTGAGCGGATGCTGGGTGATCAGGTGCGCCAGCAGCCGTTTGCCGGAGCGCTCGTCATCGAGGTACTCATCCCCCGCCAGCACGAAGCCCTGCCGCACATAGTCGATGAGTTCGGCCAGCAACACAGAGGGCACCTTGTCGCTGTTGTCCTGGGCGCTGAAACCCTGATAACTGATGTAGAGCCCCTGCTGGGCGCTGAGCAGCGCCTCGAGGAACAGGTAGCGATCGTCATCGCGACGGGAGCGATCCCCCCGCCGGCCCGCCACCGCCATCAGATCGAACCCCATGGGTGGCAGGGTGCGCGGGTAGACGCCGTCGTTCATGCCGAGCAGGCAGACCTGCTTGAAGGGGATGGAACGCATCGGCATCAGGGTGCAGAAGTTGACCTGACCGGCGAGGAAGCGCTGGCTGGAACGGGACTCCCCCAGCACGCTGCCGAGATAATCCTGCAACAGGTCGGCACTGATGGGCTGCTCGAAGCGGGCCTCGCCGAGCTGGGCAAGCCAGTCGGCCAGCTGGCTGCGGATCAGTTGCAGCTGGCGCTCTTCATCCTCGTCGGCCAGATAGAAGCGCTCCAGCAGCGCGTTGAGGCAGGCGACCCACTCCCCCAGCGGTTGTGCCTGTTGCAGGCGGGGCAAAAATTCGGCCAGCGAATCGACGAACCAGGCGAGCTTGCCGAGCGCCAGCCCCTGCTGACCCTCGATATCGGCGTAAGGCAAAATGCCGGCCACCGGTTCGCCATCGCCCATGGCAAAGCCGAGCAGCATGCGGCGCAGGCCGAACAGCCAGCTGTTGCCAGAGAGGCGCGGCAGATCGAAGCGCTCGGGGTAGCCGTCATCCAGCCCCCAGCGGATGCCGGTCTCCTGCACCCAGACCCGCAGCTGGTTGAACTCCTCGTCATCCAGCTCGAAGCGGCGCAGCACGGCGGGCACCTCGAGAATGGCGAGCAGCTCCCCCGCCCCAAAGCGGGCGTTGGGCAGCCTGAGCAGGGCGAGGAAGCTCTGCAGCAGCGGGCTCTCCTGACTGGCCGCCCGATCCGATACCGCGAAGGGGATCTGGCCGCGTGCGCCAAACACCGCCTGAATGTAGGGGCCGTAGCTGTTCACGTCCGGCATCATCACCACCACGTCTTTCGGGGTGAGGGAGGTGTCCTGCTCGAACAGCGCCAGCAGCCGGTCGTGCAGCACCTCGAGCTCGCGCATCGGGCCGTGGCAGGCGTGGATCTGCAGGGATCCATCCGCCGGATCGAGTGGGCTCTTGTGGTGGCTGGCGTCGAGATCAAACTGGCCGGCGCCCCGTTCGGCCAGCTCCAGCACATCCTTCTGGATGGCGTGCAGCAGCCTGATATTGCCCTTGCCATCCAGCTCGTCGATATCGACGAAGGCCTCGATTTGCGGCACGTCCAGCTCCATCAGCTGGTGCAGGTAGTCGCGCCCCAGCTTGCCCATGGAGGCGAGCAGCGGGTTGGCGGGGCCCTGCAGGGTCTCGATATCGGTGCCGGGCTTGAGCTTGTTCTCCAACCGAGCCAGGGTCTTGCGATCGAGCAGATCCCCCCAGTAGTAGCGGCAGGGGTTGGTGACAAAAAGGTGCACCTCCACCTCCGGCCGACTGCCGAGGGCCAGCAGCGCCTCCACATAGCGCGGCGGCAGTGCCGAAATGCCGAACACAAAGACCCTCGGTGGCAGTTTGCCCGGCAGAGCGGCGGTACGCTCCAGCTCGTGGATGAACTCCTCGTAGAGGTTGGCGCGGTGGTAGCCACTTGGAGAGAGTGCCAGGGTGCGGGCCACCAGCTCGCGCCACAGCTCCGGCTGCCAATCCTGACCGCTCACCCCGGCCAGCTCCTGGCTCAACCCTTCCCCCTGCTCCCAGCGGGCGATCCAGTCCGGCCGGTAGACCAGATACTGGTCAAAGAGATCCGCCACCTTCTGGCAGAGCTGCCACAGCCGCACCTGCTCGGGATCCTTGGCAGGATCCGCATCCTCCCCGCCCAGATAGGCGGCCAGCGGCGCAAAGGCCGGGCGATCGAGCAGGGCGGGCAGAATGGTCATTAGCTGCCAGCTCATGGCGCCCTTGTTGTAGGGGCTCTGGCGCGGCACGTCCGCCAGCACCTGGGTGAACATCTCCCAGATAAAGCTGGCGGGCAGCGGAAAGTCGATATTGGCGGCAATGCCGAAGGCCTTGGCCAGCTCCAGCTTGAGCCACTGGGCCATGCCCGGGCTCTGCACCAGAATTTGCTCACGCTCGAAGGGGTGAGAGAGAGGCGCCTGCCGGATGCGGCTCACCAGCAGCTCTTTGAGCAGATCCAGCTGATTGGAGTGGTAGAGGGTAAACATGGGCAATTCCCGCCAGAGCAAAAGAAGGGTCAGCGCGGGAAAACCTCAAGGATCCCCGTCACTTCACAGGTATCGGGATTGTCGAGGATCGGGGGGGAAGATGCAAAAGGCGCTTGTTGTCGCCGATCACGTCGCCGTCATCTGCCGCAGGCAAATGTGACGGGCATAAAAAAGCCGGTGCAATTGCACCGGCCAAAAGGCGTTGGAAAACTCTCGCTATCCGGGTATTACCAGTTCTTGCCGAAGCGGGCATCCAGACTGAAGGCCCCTGCACCGGCCGCCGCCAGGGCCAGGAAACCACCGGCCACGGAGACGTTCTTCATGAACATCAGCATCTGCATCTGGTCGGCAGGCTGATAGTGGAAAATAAAGGCGGCCATCAGGGTGAAACCGGCCATCAGCACGGAGAGGCTGCGGGTAAACAGGCCCAGCATGATGGCGAGGCCACCGCCCAGCTCCAGCAGGATCACCAGCGGCAGGATGAAACCGGGCACGCCCATGGCTTCCATATACCCCTGGGTACCGGCGTAACCGCCGATCTTGCCCCAGCCCGCAATCACAAACATCAGAGCCAGCAGAACGCGACCCACCAGCAGTGCCAAATCTTTCATCTTGTCCATTTCAATATCCTCGTTTTGCGTCACATCACCGCTGACTGCTTCAGGGTAGGTCAAATAACAGGGCTTGGCTGGCACTCGCGGCCACCAGATCCCATTTGGGCTCATCACGACTGAGAACCCCGTCGCCGGGTCGGGCAGCCAGACCGTTGGCGGCAAGCTCCCCTGAAATCATCTGCAGGTAGCCGTGTCGGCCGGCCAGCTCCCAGGTGAGGCTCTCACCCGGTTCAAGCTGCAGCCGCCAGACGCGGGCCTGCTGGCGGATCCTGAAGGATCCTGCTTCGCCGTCCGGTGACGCCACCAGCGTCATGCCCGGATTGGCTTCAATCTTCTTCTGCTGATAGCCGGGTGTCGTGCCGTGTTCGTTCGGCTCGATCCAGATTTGCAGCAGGGAGAGCGGCTCGGTCTGCGAGGGGTTGTACTCGCTGTGCCGGATGCCGGACCCCGCGCTCATCAGCTGGAAATCCCCCGCCGGGATCTGCTCGGCATGGCCGAGACTGTCCTTGTGCTCTATGGTGCCTTGCAGCACGCAGGTCAGGATTTCCATGTTGGCGTGAGGGTGGGTCGCGAAACCGCCACCCGGCGCCACCAGATCCTGATTGATGACCCGCAGCACTGAATGCCCCATCCAGTCCGGGTCGTAGTAGTGCCCGAAGGAAAAGCTGTGGCGCGCATCCAGCCAGCCGAAGTTGGCCTTGCCGCGCGCTTCTGCGGCTCTCAATTTCATCATGGTGTGCTCCTCACGTACCGATACGGTTGATTAACGCTGCTTGCCGCTACCGATGCCGAACGGAATGCGGTAGTCGCTGCTCTGATCACCCAGGCTCACGGTCAGGTTGCCCTGGGTGCGGCTCGGGATCTGTACCTGCTGGCTGCCCATCAGGTTGGCATGGACGGAGGCAACCAGGTCGCCAGACTCGTCACGAACTTCCAGCATGGGGTTGCCCTTGCCTTCCACCGCGGCGGTGGCGTGCCAGTTCACAAACAGCACGCCCGGGGCGGCGTTGAGGTCAGCCGGGACGGAAGCCTGAGCAAAACCTGCGGTCATCAGGCCTGCAACGGCCAGCATCTTGATTACGTTTTTCATGTTCATTCACTCTCTTGGTTTTATGTCATTGCCAAGGCCGCTGTGGCCAGAATCAATGCATCCATGCAAGAGGTCATTCAAATAGTGTGTTGTTCTTTCACCGAAGTCAGACTCCCTGATTGATGGAGTCACAGTCTGGAACTACCCGTTTATTTGGCTGCTTGGCGTTCCTGCCTAAGCGTTGATTGAATATTAAAGACACTTGGCCTAACTTGTTAGCGAGATAAACTGGCAAACATGTTCAAAAAAATTGAAGGCAATTTATGGCCAAGGAACTGAACAAGGAACGGGCGCTGACCCTGGAAGCCATCCGGGTGCTGGATGCCATCGACCGCCGCGGCAGCTTCGCGGCGGCGGCCGACGAACTGGGCAAGGTGCCCTCGGCGCTGAGCTACACGGTGCAGAAGCTGGAAGACGAGCTGGACGCCATGCTGTTCGACCGCAGCGGCCACCGCACCAAGTTCACCCCGGCAGGCCGCATGCTGCTGGAGCGGGGTCGGGTTCTGCTGGAGGCGGCCGAGCACCTGGTGGGCGAGACCCGGGCGCTGGCCCGCGGCTGGGAGACCGACATCACCATCGCCGTCGATGCCCTGGTGCCGCTGCAGGCCCTCTACCCGCTGGTGGAGCGGCTGGCCGAGCTGACCGATACCCGGCTCAGGCTGCGGGCCGAGGTGCTGGCGGGCAGCTGGGAGTGTCTGGAGGACGGCCGCGCCGACCTGCTCATCTCCTCCCTCAATCCCGACATCATGATGACCGGCATCAAGCACCAGCCGCTGCAGGAGGAGGTGATGCTCTACGTCGCCCACCCGGATCATCCCCTGCATCAGGAGCCCGAGCCCCTGGCGGACGATACCCTGCGCCGCTACCGGGCCATCGCGGTGGCCGACACGGCGCTGCGCAAGCCGGTGCTCACCTATCGCCTGCTCGACAAGCAGCCGCGCCTCACCGTCAGCACCATGGGCGAGAAGCGCGACGCCCTGCTGGCGGGGATCGGGGTCGGCACCATGCCGCTGAGCTGGATTGAAGAGGACATCAGGGCCGGACGGCTCAAGGTGATCAGCCCCGAATATCGCCACCAGATCCAGGTCGTGCTGGCCTGGCGGCGCGACACCATGGGCAAGGCCAAGAGCTGGCTGATCCGGGAGATCCCCAAGCTGTTTCCCTGCAAGGGGGAATAAAGCGGGCGGCAACATAAGAGGGGGCGCAAGCAGCGACGGCGAACTGCCGGTGCCCCGCCGCTTGACGGCGGGCGCAAATTCGGAGAAAAGAAAAAAGCGGCCCTCTTGCGAGTTCCGCTCAATGCCAGGAAAGAATAAAAACCTTGCGGTTTAAAAAACCCTTAAATTGGAAGCAAACAATCGATTTCTCAACCAGGAAGGTCTTGAATCCGATTCGTGTTGAATTATGCGCGATGTTTTATGCGCCACCAGCAAAATGTTGAATGGTTGAAGGATATGCACCGCAGAGTATCACTATCTGCAACCTTCCACTCAGACTGGTCTGGCCATTTCCATCGATTACGCCGGGTTTGTTTCCTCTGGTTTTTTTAAGTGTCAGTATCTGAGCCCATAACGACAAAAGAACTCAGTTTCTGACACAACATAAAGATGCAGATAAAGGAATAGTTGCATGACCTACAGCCAGACCCTGGCCAACAATATTCTCGACACCCTGAAGAAGACCCTGACCGACAAGGGGATCCGCTATCAGACCCTGGCAGAAGCCATGGGCGTCTCCATCGCCACCGTCAAACGGATGATGAACAAGCCCTCCCTGCCGTTCGATACCTTGCTGGAGATCTGCCACCTGGTGGGGCTGTCGTTCGAGGAGCTGCTGGACCGTACCCAGGACGCTCAGAGCCGCCGCGCCGTCTTCACCCAGGAGCAGGACGAGGCATTCCACAAGGAGCCCGGCCTCTACGCCTTTCTCGCCAACATCTTCTGGCGCGACAAGACGTTAATCGATCTCAAGCGGGAGTACGGCCTGACCGATGCCTCCTGCTACCTCTATCTGCGCAAGCTGGAGAAGCTCGGCATCCTGCAGCTCGGCATCGACAACAGCTACCACTTCCTCATCAGCGAGCGGATCAGCTTCGAGCAGCACAGCCGCTTCGCCCGCCAGCAGGCGCGCCAGGCCATGTCCGTGCTGGGGGACTATCTGGTGGAGAACATGCACAAGTCCAACAACTACATGGCGCTGTGCCAGCTCCATCTGGACGAGAGCGAGGCGATGGCGCTGATCGAGCGGATGAAGGAGTACTGGCACCAGGAGCTCAAGCTCAACCGCCCCGCCATCGGCCAGCGAGAGGGCAGCAAGACCTACACCATGTCGCTGCAGCTGGCCGACTGCGGCTACCAGAGCTTCGACGATCTGATCCCCAATATCGACAACTGATCCCGGCGGATCCTGCGGGATCCGCCTCCCTTTCCACACAGGCATGGCCCGCCGAGGTTCGCTGGATCATCCCTGACCCGCGAGCCGGATCTGCGCCGGCCTGTCGAATGCAGGCGGCTGCAATGCTCGCGTATCCAGACAGATGCGGATGGCCACTGTACCCGCCAGTGCTCTGGATATCCCCTAGTCGGCGAACCGGATTTGCTGCAGCTTGCCTGCGAGCGGCTGCAATGCTCGTGTATCGAGGTGAATGCGAATGGCATCCGGTCGCCAGTGCTCGATGTCACAATCCACCAGCCCTCCCCGCTCGTCATAATTGACCCGCACCAGCCGCAGCACGGCGCTCCCCTCCGCCAGATTGAGGGCACGGGCGATGGCGCCGCGCGCCGCCGAGGGGATGATCTCGAGGCTGGCCCCACCCTGGCCTATGCCATAGCGCTGCAGATAGAGCTCGGTGAGAGAGCTCGCCAGCGGCGCGCTGGCGATATCGGGAAAGCGGCTGGCCAGCAGATGGTGGCTGACGTGGAGCACCGGGCGGCCATCGATGAGACGCAGGCGGCGGATCTCATACAGCGGGGTAAAAGGATCCAGCCCCATCCAGCGGCACAGCTCACTGCTGGCCAGCTCGCTGCCGTGGGCCAGCACCCGGGTTTCGGCGGTGCGCTGCTGCTCGCCGATCCACTGGTGAAAGTGGGTGTGGATGGCGGGATCGTAGGTGAGTCTTGGCGGCGCCACGAACCAGCCGCGCCGCTCGGCCCGGTAGATAAGGCCGTCTGCTTCGAGGCTGGAGAGCGCCTCCTTGATGGTGATGCGGGTAGTGGCGAAGCGCTCGCTCAGCGCCCGTTCGGCGGGCAACTGTTGCCCCGCCGCCAGCTGGCCGCTGCCGATATAGCGGCGCAGGGTCTGGCAAATCTGTTCACACTTGGAGGCGCGGCCATCGGCCGCGACCCGCTCGCTCAATCTCGATTCAATCACGCTCATATCCCTGTCGCTCATCCTGACTGCGGCGGCTGGCTTAGCCCTTGTTGGTTCAGCCCTTGCTGGAGTAGTCCAGCTTCACTTGGGTTCAGAGTTGTAACCGCTGTGGATGACAGCGCCATGACAGGGCGATTGTCATCAAACTGCCATCAAAGCGCCCCGCCACCGTCATATTTCCCCTCTAGCATCCCTCTCGAACCTTAACTGACCTAGTCCAGAGGGATGGGATGATGAAAAGCGTGATCGCAAGTGCACTGGCCCTGGTGGCCATCAGCCAACCACTGTTTGCCGCCGAGAACATCGCGGATCTCGAGAAAGCCGCTCGCGGTGAAGGCCAGCTCAGCAGCATCGGCATGCCCGACAGCTGGGCCAACTGGAAGGATACCTGGCAGCAGCTCGGCAGCATCTACGGCATCAAGCATCAGGATACCGACATGAGCTCGGCGCAGGAGATCGCCAAGTTCGCCGCCGAGAAGGCCAATGCCACCGCCGACATCGGCGACGTGGGCGGCGCCTTCGGCCCGGTGGCGGTCAAGCAGGGGGTCACCCAGCCCTACAAACCCTCCACCTGGGCCGACATTCCCAACTGGGCCAAGGATGCAGACGGTCACTGGATGCTGGCCTATACCGGCACCATCGCCTTCCTGATCAACAAGGATCTGGTCAAGGCCGCCCCCACCAGCTGGCAGTCCCTGCTGGGCGGCGACTACAAGGTGACCCTGGGTGACGTGGGTGTCGCCTCCCAGGCCAACAACGGCGTGCTGGCGGCAGCCTATGCCACCGGTGGCAGCGAGAAGAATCTCAAACCAGCCCTGGAGTTGTTCGGCAAGCTGGCCCAGCAGGGTCGCCTGTCGCTGAACGACCCGACCATCGCCAACATCGAGAAGGGCGAGGTGGAAGTGGGGGTGCTGTGGGACTTCAACGCCCTCAACTACCGCGACCAGATCGACCCCAAGAAGTTTGAGGTGGTGATCCCGAGCGACGGCTCCGTCATCGCCGGCTACACCACCATCATCAACAAGTGGGCCAAAAACCCCAACGCCGCCAAGCTGGCGCGGGAATACATCCTCTCCGACGCCGGCCAGATCAACCTGGCCCGCGGCTATGCCCGCCCCATTCGCAGCAGCGTGCCCCTGCCGGACGACGTCAAGGCCAAGCTGCTGCCGGCCGAGCAGTACGCCAACGCCAAGCCGGTACAGGATCACGCCGCCTGGGAGCAGAGCTCCAAGGCCCTGCCGCGCCAGTGGCAGGAAACCGTCATGATCAACATGCAATAAGGAGCGGCCAGTGCAACACAAGGTGATAGTAGTACTTGTGGATGGCCTCTCTGCCGAGGTAGCCCATTGCATGGGCTACCTCGCGGGCATGGTGGAGGCGGGCCAGGGGTTGCAGGCAACCCTGAGCTGCGCCCTGCCCTCCCTCTCCCGGCCCCTCTACGAGTGCATCCTGACCGGAGCGACGCCAGTGGAGAGCGGCATCACCCACAACGGGGTGAGCCGTCTCAGCCGGCAGGAGTCCATCTTCCATCTGGCCCGGGCGGGCGGCAAACGCACCGCAGCGGCGGCCTACCACTGGGTGAGCGAGCTCTACAACCAGAGCCCCTGGCAAGCGGCCCGCGATCGCTTTACCCATGACGAGCGGCTGCCCATCCAGCACGGTTGCTTCTACTGGGATGACGGCTACCCCGACAGCCATCTGCTGATGGATGGCGAGTGGCTGCGCAGCCAGTACGATCCCGATTTTCTGCTGATCCACCCGATGGGGGTGGATGACGCCGGCCACCAGTTTGGTCTCGACTCCCGCCAGTACCGCAATCAGGCGCGCCGGATGGACAGCCTGCTGGCCGACCTGCTGCCCCAGTGGCTGGCGGAGGGGTATCAGGTGGTGATCACCTCGGATCACGGCATGAACAACGACTTGAGCCACGGCGGCACCCTGGCCGAGGAGCGCCGAGTACCGCTCTGGCTGTTTGGCGATGCGTTTGTGGCCCAGTGGCCGGCCGGCCCCGCCATGCAGCAGACTCAGCTCTGCGCCCTGATGGCCGATCTGCTGGGGGTGACTCACGACAAGCCGAGCGGCCCGCCGCTGCTCAAGGCCGGCAACCTGCCGGAGGTGCACTGATGATGCCCGCCACCACCGAGATCCTGGCGGATCAACCCATGGCAACCAAGCACAAGGTGCGCCGCCACTGGCTGCCGGCGCTGGTGCTGCTGCCGTTTGTCCTCTTGATGATCCTGTTCCAGCTCGCCCCCATGGTGTGGGTGCTGGTGGGCAGTTTTCAGACCCCGGATGGCTGGGGCCTCGACTACTATCGGGAGATCCTGAGCTCCCCCTTCTACCTGCAATCGTTCGGCAACTCCTTGCGCATCGCCGGTATCGCCAGTCTGGCGGGACTTGCCATCGGCACCCTCGGGGCAGCCGCACTGCGCCACAGCGGCGAGCGGGTCAAACGGGTACTGCTGGCCTTCGTCACCATGACCGGCAACTTCAGCGGCGTACCGCTGGCGTTCGCCTTCATCATCATTCTCGGCATCAATGGCGCGGTCACCCTGCTGCTGAAATCCTGGGGCCTCATCGACGGTTTCAACCTCTACTCGGGCAGCGGCCTCATCCTCATCTACACCTACTTCCAGATCCCGCTCGCCCTGCTGCTGCTCTACCCGGCGTTCGATGCGCTGCAGGATGAGTGGCCGCAGGCCGCCGCACTGCTCGGCGCGAGCAAGGGCCAGTATGTGTGGCACGTGGCGTTGCCGGTGCTCACCCCTGCCCTCCTCGGCACCCTGATCATCCTGTTTGCCAATGCGGTGGGGGCCTATGCCTCCGCCTATGCCCTCACCACCGGCAACTTCAACCTGGTGACCATCCGGGTGGCGAGTCTGGTCTCCGGCGACATCTTCCTCGAGCCCAACATGGCGGCGGCGCTGGCGGTGATCCTGATGGTGCTGCTGGGGGTGGTGACGGCCGCCAACCAGTGGCTGCTGAAAAAGAGCTATGTGAACAAGGGGCAATCCCATGCGTGATCTGCAACCGAGCTGGCCGCGCTGGGTGCTGGGGGCGCTGGTCGCCACCCTGCTGCTGCCGCTGCTGGCCACCTTTCTCTACTCCATCTCCACCCGCTGGGGGGCGACCCTGCTGCCGGACGGCTTCACTCTCGACTGGTATCTCAAACTGTGGGGCGACCCGCGCTTTCTGGCGGCGTTTGGCCGCAGCCTCCTGGTCTGCTTCGCCACCCTGTTGCTGGGCACCCTGGTGCTGGTACCGACCGTGTTGGTGGTGGCCTACTACTTCCCCAGGCTGGATCCCTGGATGAACCTGCTGATCCTGCTCCCCTTCGCGGTGCCGCCAGTGGTCTCCTCGGTCGGGCTGCTGCAGATCTACGCCGATGGCGTCCTGCCCATCATCGGCACGCCGTGGATCCTGATCGGCACCTGGTTCACCGTGGTGCTCCCCTTCATGTACCGGGCGCTGGCCAACAGCCTGCAGGGGGTGCCACTGAAAGATCTGATGGATGCCGCCCATCTGCTGGGGGCGAGCAGCGCCCGCGCCTTCCTGCTGGTGGTGATCCCCTGCCTGCGCAAGGGATTGCTGGCGGCGCTGTTTCTCTCCCTTTCCTTCCTGCTCGGCGAGTTCGTGTTTGCCAACATGCTGGTGGGCACCCGTTACGAGACCCTGCAGGTCTACCTCTACAACATGCGCGCCACCTCGGGCCACTTCACCAGCGCGTTGGTGATGAGCTACTTCCTGCTGACCCTGCTGCTCACCTGGGCGGCGAACAGATTTCATCGGTGAATCAACATGTTCCATCTAGAAGTGAATCAACTGCACAAATCCTACGGCGACACCAGAGTGTTCGAGGGGATTGAATTCGGCATCCGCAAGGGGGAGCTGGTGACCCTGCTCGGCCCCTCCGGCTGCGGCAAGTCCACCCTGCTGCGGGCGCTGGCCGGGCTCACCCCGGTGGATGGTGGTCAGGTGCGGGTGGCCGGTGAAGACATCACCTGGCAGGAGCCCCAGAAGCGGGGCATCGGCATGGTGTTCCAGAGCTATGCGTTGTTCCCCAACATGACGGTGCGGGACAACGTCGCCTTCGGCCTCAAGATGAAGCCCCAGCCGGGACGGGATCTCGCCGCCAGCGTGCAGGAGGCGCTGGCGCTGGTGGAGCTGACCGGTTTCGAGCGCCGCTATCCGGCCGAACTCTCCGGCGGCCAGCGCCAGCGGGTGGCGCTGGCCCGCGCTCTGGTGGTGCAGCCAAGGATCCTGCTGCTGGACGAGCCGCTCTCGGCCCTGGATGCCCGCATCCGCCGCAGCCTGCGCCAGCAGATCCGCGAGATCCAGCAGCGCCTTGAACTCACCACCATCTTCGTGACCCACGATCAGGAGGAGGCACTGACCATGTCGGACCGGATCTTCCTGATGAACAAGGGATCCATCGTCCAGAGCGGCACGCCGGAGGAGATCTACACCCGCCCCGCCAGCGAGTTTGTGGCGAGCTTTATCGGCAACTACAACCTGCTGTCTCCCGAGCAGGCCGGCACCCTGCTGGGTGGTGGGGCTCCCGGCAAGCTGGCGCTACGGCCGGAGTCGCTCTCCCTGCTGCCGGCCGGTGCCCGCAGCGATGAACCTCACCTGCCGGGGCTCATCAGCGGGCAGCAACTTCTCGGCAACGTGATCCGCTATCAGGTGAGCTGTGCGGCGGGCCTGCTGACGGTGGACTGCCTCAACCGCTGTGCCGGCGAGCTGCTGCCGGTGGGCAGCGCCGTGACCCTGGTGGTGGCCCGGGATCAGCTCTGTGAGGTAGCATGACACCGCATTTCATTTCCATTTTTACTGCGAGGAGCGCCCATGGCACTGGCACTGTTTGATCTGGACGAGACCCTGATTGCCGGGGATTCCGCCAGCCTCTGGCTGGCGTACATGGTGGCCGAGGAGCTGGCTCCGGCCAGCATGATCGCCGAGGAGCAGGCGATGATGTCCCTCTACCATCAGGGCAAGATGGATATGCACCAGTACATGGCCTTCACCCTGCAACCGCTGGCGGGCAAGACGCGCCAATGGCTCGACTCGCTCTGCACCCGCTTTGCCGAGCAGGTGCTGCGTGATCGTATCTACCCGGAGGGGTTGGCACGTATCGAGTGGCACCGCCAGCGTGGCGACGAGCTGGTGCTCATCTCCGCCTCCGGCGAGCATCTGGTGGCCCCCATGGCGCAGATGCTGGGGATGGATCACTGCGTGGCCATCCTGCTCGACGAGGAGGCTGGCATGCTGACCGGCCAGACCCGCGGCACCCTCAGCTTTCGCGAGGGCAAGGTGGCCCGCATCAACCAGCTGTTTGCCGCCAGCGCCAACCCCTGGCAGGAGAGCCACGGCTACAGCGACTCCCACAACGACTTGCCGCTGCTGCAGGCGGTGGCCCACCCCCACGCGGTGAACCCGGCTCCCGGTCTGCGCCAGATCGCCATCGAGCAGGCCTGGCCCACCCTCGACTGGCAGCTGGCCTCCTAAATGAAGAAGAGGCCCTCAGGCCTCTTCCTTGCTCAGCAGTGCATCGTCGGCAGGGGGTGC
Source organism: Aeromonas sp. S5(2024) (assembly GCF_041403025.1). Lineage (NCBI taxonomy): Bacteria > Pseudomonadati > Pseudomonadota > Gammaproteobacteria > Aeromonadales > Aeromonadaceae > Aeromonas > Aeromonas sp. S5(2024). The sequence continues at coordinate 53,914 of NZ_JBGLRI010000015.1, forward strand.
ATTCTCCTGCCTCTTCGCCTCCGGCCTGCCCAGATAGATGCGGTTCTTGCCGTCGCGTTTGGCCCGGTACACCTCGGCATCGGCGATCTCCAGCAGCGTCTTGCCATCCATCCCCGCCTGACTGGCCACCAGCCCGCCGCTGAAAGTGATCCTGAGCTCGGGCTCGCGCCAGTCCAGTGACTCCACCCCCTTGCGGAACTGCTCCAGCAGCATCTGGCAGAAGTGGATATCCGGGTTGACCAGCAGCACCACCAGCTCCTCGCCACCGTAGCGGCAGACCCAGCCGTGATCCCCCAGCAGTCGCATGCCCAGCTTGGACACCCGCTTGAGCACCACGTCCCCGGTCTGATGGCCGAAGGTGTCGTTGACCCGCTTGAAATCGTCCAGGTCCACCATGGCCAAGCAGAACGGCTGATGCTCGAACAGCAGACGATTGAGTCGTTCGTCGAAGAAACGGCGGTTGTAGAGACCGGTCAGCTTGTCGAGGTTGGCCTGCTGGCGAGCCTCGTGATAATCCTTGCTCACCTCCGCCAGCTCGGCATAGACGTGTCTGAGCTCGCGCATCCCCCCCTGCGGCACGTCATCGGGCTGCATCCGGCTCGCCCGGATCATGCTGGAGATCTCGTCGAGCATGCGGCGAAAATAGCGGGACCAGACCAGCGCCAGCATCACGTAGAGCACGCAGGCCAGCGCCACCATCAGCTGCACGTTGAGGGAGACCCGCTCCACCACCGCCATCACGCTGGCCGCCGGCTGCACGCTGATCAGCACCCAGTTGCGCTCGGGCAGCTTGCTGTAGGCCACGAACTGGCTGGATGCCTTGTCCAGAAAGATGCCGTCCTCCTGACTGAAGCGGGAGAGCCACTCGGGATGGGCCATGGGTTTGAGCAGTTGAGCGGTGTCAGGATGTGCCAGCACCTTGCCGGACTGGTTGACGACCATCTGGTAGCCGTCCCCCAGCTGGCGATTCAGCTGGGCGGAAAAGGGGGCCAGGATGGCATCCATCGCAAAGACCCCGCGCACCTTGCCATCCCGGTCGGTCAGAGCCCGCGCCAGGGCGATCACCAGATTGCCGTTGGTGTAGTCGTAATAGGGCTCGGTCCAGACCATCTTGCCCACGTGCTGGCTGGCCAGCTGATACCAGGGGCGAACCCTGGGATCGAAGTTGGCATCTGCCTGCCAGGCGGGGTAGATCAGCATCTGGCGTTCGGCAGTGCCGATGTAGATGTAGACCAGATCGGCCATGACCCCCTTGTAGAGCTGCCACTCCTTCAGATAGGTCTCGGTGTTGTGCAGACGGGGGCCGCTGATGTCCGCCACCTGCACCTGGTCGTAAATGAGGGTGAACTGGCGCTCCATCTCGTGCAGATAGGGCTCGATGAAGACGTGGCGCAGCTGATGATTGGTGGCGAGCAGGCGCTGCTGCAGTTCGTTTTGCAGGCTGCGCTCCATGTGCAGGTAGTAGATACCCCCCAGCATCAATACCGGGATGAACAGCAGAAGCAGGCCCAGACGCATCCGGGCAACCAGGGACCAGGTTTTTTTGGAGACCGCTCGTTTATCCAATCCTGACTCCTGCTATTGCCAGACAACGCGTAGTGTCAGAATATCAGCAGCGCGAGATGGCGTCCAAAGGGAAGCTGACCATCTGCTCAACGAGAGGTAATCGACAAGGATGCTGAACCCGGATCTGTTGATGGCGCTGCACTACTGCGCCGTGATCACCCTGACCGGAGCGATCACCTCCGAATATTTTCTGTTCCGTCGCGGCATGTCCATCGAGCAGGTGCGCAAGCTGCTGCTGGCCGACGGCCTGGCGGCGCTGGCCCTGCTGCTCATCTTCATCACCGGGGTGTTGCAGGTGCTCGCCCACCCCGACGAGCCGTCCGTGCTGCTCGCCAATCCGGGCTACCGCACCAAGCTGCTGCTGTTCTGCGTGATGGCCATCAGCTTTGGCTATCCCAGCCGTCTCTTCTACCGCTGGCGCCGCTCCCTGCGCCAGGGGCGCGCCCCCATGGTCTCCATCCAGCAGCAGTTCTGGGTGATCTGGATCCTGCGCGGCAACCTGCTGCTGCTCGCTCTCATCCCACTGCTGGCCGGCATCGCCAACGGTTGAGCCGCACGAGCTGCGGCAAGGCCGTGGGATAACCGCTCACACTGCCAACCTCATCGACAGCTAAAGACAAATCCCCCCGCGCACGGTTATCTTGGAGGCTGGCGCTTTGCGGCACGGCCCTGCCCGTCCGTCTTTCAGGGATGAATCTATGCGTTCAAACATGATGTTATTGATGGCCGCCGCCATCTGGGGGCTGGGCTTCGTGGCCCAGCGACTCGGGATGGACCACATGGGGCCTTACACCTTCAACGGCCTGCGCTTTCTGCTGGGGGCCGCCTCTCTGCTGCCGCTACTGTGGTGGCTCAAGTCCCGGCAACCCAGGGCCCAGCCCGGTGATCGGCGTCTGCTGCTGACCGGCGGCCTCATCGCCGGTACCGTGCTGTTCAGCGCCGCCTCGCTGCAACAGGTGGGGCTGCTCTACACCACGGCAGCCAAGGCGGGTTTCATCACAGGTCTCTACATCATACTGGTGCCGGTGATCGGGCTCGCCCTGCGCCACAAGACGGGGGCCAACACCTGGGTTGGCGCCCTCATCGCCATGGCGGGGCTCTACTACCTCAGCGTCACCGAGGATTTCACCATCGGCTACGGCGACCTGCTGCAGGTGGTGGGCGCCCTGTTCTGGGCCGTACACCTGCTGGTGCTGGATCACTACTCGAGCCGGGTCGCCCCCATTCGCCTCGCCGGCGTTCAGTTCGTGGTGTGCGGCCTGCTCAGCCTGGGCACAGCGCTGGTCATCGAGACACCCAGTCTGAGCGGCGCGGTGGCCGGCTGGCAGGCCCTGCTCTATGCCGGCCTGGTGTCGGTCGGGGTGGGTTACACCCTGCAGGTAGTGGGTCAGCGCGGCGCCCATCCGGCCCATGCCGCCATCATCCTCAGCCTGGAGACGGTGTTCGCCGCCATCGGTGGCGTGCTGTTGCTGGGAGAAACCCTCGACGAGCGCGCCATGGTAGGCTGCGCCCTGATGCTGGCAGGCATGCTGATTTCCCAGATCCGCCTGCGCTGGTGGTGGAAATCCCGGCGGGACAAGGTGCCGAGCCAGCCCTAGCCGAGTAGGCCATCTTCGGCCTGTCGTCTGATGCTGGCCCACATGCCTGATCTCACATATCCGCCTGCGCTGGTGGTGGAAGTCGCGGCGGGACAAGGTGCCGAGCCAGCCCTGATACAGCGGGTATGCCGGAACGCCAGTCACCCCAAACAAAACGAGGCGCCCAGGGCGCCTCGTTTTATGGCAGCACGCCTAGCGCACGCTGGAGCAGAAGCTCACGTCGTCGCGCAGGGGATCGTTGCTCACGCTGTGGTAGAGCTCGAAGCAGGGGCCGCTGCCAAACTCCAGCCCGGCCGCCACTATGTCACCCACATGCTCCTGCCAGCGCGGTCCGTACTGGTTGCGGTCGGTGATGAGGTAACGGGACTGGGCATAACGGCCAGCCGGGATGAGCTGGGTCTCCACCTCACCCTCGCCCCGGGTCTGGGGCGGCACAGTGATGCCGATGTCGGTGCGGCACTGGGCCGGCGGCGTCACCTCCGGGTTGTCGTGGTAGATGAAGATCCACTCCCCACCCTCCAGCCCGCGCGCAGCGGCCCACTGGTGCAAGCGGCCGCAGACGGCATCATAACCCTCGCCATAGGGACCGGTGACCCGGATATAGGCCAGAGTGCGGGCATCCATCTCGATTGTTTTCATGGTGTTGCTCCTTGCTGATGAGTAGCCTTCAGCATAAGGGGACGGGCCATCCCATGCGTGTCCATCCTTGCTCTCCAGGTGTCCGTTCTTGCTCTTGTTACTGCGAAACGCGCCCGGTGTGCAGCCATAGTAGCGACGAAAGGCCTTGGCAAACGCCTGGGAGCTGCCTAGCCCTGCCCCCAGCGCGATGGCGGTGATGCTGGCATCGGTGTAGCAGAGCTGCCAGGCCGCCCGCTGCATGCGCAAGCGCCGGCACATCTCCCCCGGCGCCTCGCCCGCCACGGCGGTGAACACCCGGTGAAAGTGATAGAGGGAGAGGCAGGCCCGCTCCGCCAGCGCCTCGATGGAGAGATCCGGATCCTGCTCCAGCGCCCGCAGCACCGGGATGAGCCGGCGGCGGTAGTCGATCATGGCCGGATCCTCGCCATGTAGAGGGCATCCACATACTCACCCTGGCGAAAGGCGTAGCCACGGGCCAGTCCCTCCTCGACGAAACCGAACTTGCGATAGAGCGCCAGCGCCCCCTGATTGTCGGTGTAGACGGTGAGCTCGACGCGTTGCAGGTTGAGCCAGTTGTCGGCCATCTCCAGCGCGGCCCCCAGCAGGGCGGAGCCCACTCCCTTGCCGGCCCAGTCATCCCGCACCCCCATGCCGATACAGGCCACGTGCTTGCGCCTGGGGTTGGGCTCCATATGCAGCGAGAGCTGGCCCACCAGCAGGCCGTCGACTTCGGCCACCAGCGCCACCACGCTGCCGCTCTCCAGCCGCTTCTGCCAGACGCCCAGGGTCGGATAGGGCAGTTGCAGGGTGCCCGCCTGAGCGTTGGGCATGGCATAGAGATCCCGCAAGGCGGGGGCATCGGCCGGTTCGGCGTGACGAATGGTGATCTGCATCTGAGGCTCCTTCTCGAAAACCTCATCATGCAGCATCAGAAGGGTCCGGTCATCCCCCCAGCCCCACCCATTTGTGATGCCTATCAAAGGGCGAGGGAGGGCCCATTGGTTCCCTGGTTTTTCCTTGTTATAGACTCAAGGCTCACCAACAAGGAGAAGCACCATGAACAACAAGACCCTGCACAGTGCCAATGGCGCCCCCGTTGTCGATAACAACAACAGCCTCACCGCCGGCCCCCGCGGCCCGGTGCTGATGCAAGACATCTGGTTGATGGAAAAGTTGGCTCACTTCGATCGGGAACGGATCCCGGAGCGGGTGGTTCACGCTAAAGGCTCGGGCGCCTACGGCACCTTTACCGTGACCCATGACATCAGTGCCTTCAGCAAGGCCGACCTGTTCAATGCCGTCGGCAAGCAGACCCCGGTGTTCCTGCGCTTCTCCACCGTGGCCGGTGAGAAGGGCGCCGCCGACGCCGAGCGCGACGTGCGCGGCTTCGCCCTCAAGTTCTACACCGAGCAGGGCAACTGGGACCTGGTGGGCAACAACACCCCGGTGTTCTTCATTCGCGATCCGCTGAAGTTCCCCGACTTCATCCACACCCAGAAGCGGGATCCGCGCACCAACCTGCGCAGTGCCACCGCCGCCTGGGACTTCTGGTCCCGCCATCCCGAGTCCCTGCATCAGGTCACCATACTGTTCAGCGATCGCGGCATCCCCAAGAGCCTGCGCGAGATGAACGGCTACGGCAGCCACACCTTCAGCTTCATCAACGACGCCAACGAGCGCTTCTGGGTCAAGTTCCACTTCAAGACCGAGCAGGGTCACAGCTTCTACACCGATGAAGAGGCTGCCACCGCCGTCGGCCAGGATCGGGAGACCAGTCAGGCCGATCTGTTCAACGCCATCGAGCGGGGCGACTTCCCGCGCTGGAAGGTCTATGTGCAGGTGATGCCGGAGGCCGAAGCCCAGACCTACCAGATCCACCCGTTCGACCTCACCAAGGTGTGGCCGCACAGCGACTACCCGCTGATCCCGGTCGGCGTACTGGAGCTCAACCAGAACCCGGACAACTACTTCGCCCACGTGGAGCAGGCCGCCTTCACCCCGGCTAACGTGGTGCCCGGCATCGGCTTCTCGCCGGATCGCATGCTGCAGGGCCGGCTGTTCTCCTACGGTGACACCCAGCGCTATCGCCTCGGCGTCAACCACGGTCTGCTGCCGGTCAATGCCCCGCGCTGCCCGTTCCACCACGGTGCCCACCGCGACGGCGCCATGCGGGCCGACAGCAACGGCGGCGCCAGCCCCAACTACCAGCCGAACCGCTTCGGCACCCAGCAGCCGAGCGAGCAGCACGAGCCGGCGCTGAGCCTGGAAGGAGCCGCCCTGCACTACGATTTTCGCGACTACGACAGCGATTACTACAGCCAGCCGGGCAACCTGTTCCGGATCATGGACGAGGGGCAGCGCTCGCGCCTCGCTGCCAACCTGGCGCGTTCCCTCGTCAACGTGGAGGATGACGCCATCGTCCAGGCCCAGCTCAAGCACTTCGAGCAGGCCGACCCCGAGTATGCCAAGCGGGTCGAGCTGGCGCTGGCCGCCCTGCAGCGCTAAATAGCAGGCAGCCAACATCTGCAAAAGCAAAACGGGGGCCTGCTGGCCCCCGTTCTCGTCATGACGGTATTTGATAAATAAAAAACGGAGCCCAGGGCTCCGTTTTCACTGCTTCATCAGTCCCGGACGCAGCGCCCTCGCGCTCTTCCCGCTCCCTTGCCAACAGGTGTTTGTACCACCCGTTACGGCAACCATGCTGTGCATAGGCAGAGTGTCACTGTGATCATCTGCGGTGATGAATAAAAAACAGAGCCCAAGGCTCTGTTTTCACTGCTGTATCAATCCCGGACGGAACGCGCTTCGCGCTCTTCCCGCTCCCTTGCCAACAGGCGTTTGTACCACCAGCTACTGCGACGACGTTGTGCATTGGAAGAGCGACGAGCCATTTCTTAGGTTCCAGCCAAGAGAGGAAAAGAGCCGCATTATGCGATAGAGGTCACGTCCATGTCTTTAGCTGGATCAAGAAAAGCCTCACTGACCGACGCTGATGGTGCCGCTCTTCGTCGCCTTTCCGACCTCATGCGACGCCCTTTGCGGTTCGCGCCAGGCCAGTGGCCCGTTGCTCTCCAGCTCGTTTTGCGGGGCGCACTCCAGCCGGCTGTCGCCCTGCTGGATCCTGGCCCCCAGCGAATATTTCTGATCCTGATACCAGCAGACTCGCTCCGGCAGCGAGCCCAGCGGCAACACCAGTTCGGCTCCCACTTCAGCCCGCTTCGGCTCTGCCGCCACGCCAGTGCCGGTCGCACCGCCCAGCAGTGCCAGCCACAGCCAGCCACCTACCCTCTTGCCCAGATACATGATGTTTCTCCTTGCTCGATAGAAGGTTCAGGCGACCGGAAACGACACAAACTTGATTAATAAGCAGCGCCCTCGCTGGCATTCCCAAGCCAATATGATAGCCTGCCAGCGCCTGCTCATGCCCGTCAAAACAGGTGCAGGAAAACCCCGGTGGATTTGTCGGTTCTCGACAAATATAACCTTATTAATCAAATCGTTATTTGGATATTATCCCAATGCGTATCATGCCGTTGCTCCAGGCGGCCTGCCTGAGCCTGATGTTGTCCGCCTGCGTTGCCCCCCTGTTGATGATGAGCCCCACCAGCCAGCTGATGTGGGCCCTGCTCAAACCCCTGGTCGGCTTCGACCCCAATGAAGCCAATCTGTTTGAGCAGCCGCTGATCAAGGACCGTATGACCAGCATCCTCGGCCCCAATTACGACAGCACCATGCAGTTGCTCAAGACCGCCAACGAGCTGCAGCAGGAAGGGCCACTGTTCTACGTGGTCTCCCGCTACGCCCCCGTGCCGGACGTCGCCAAGCAGGCCGGCATGGTGTGGAACTCACAGACCAACCAGATGTCCGTCATGCTGCTCAAGGGGGACGGTACGCCCCAGGTATTTGGCGAAAACCTGGCGGCCGGTGCCCCGAGCTGGCCAACCGAGATGCAGAACTGGCAGACGCAGGGCAATCCAGCGACCAGCGCGCTCGCCGGCGCCACCAACAGTCTGACCGGCTCGGCGACCAAGAGCCTGACCGGCGCCGCCACCACCAGCTCGGTATTTGGCAGCGTGTTGGGTTCCCTGCAGCAGGGCGCCAGCAAGACCATGGCTGACACCACCAAGCAGGTCGTGAACGGCGCCGCTACCTCGGCCCAGCAACAAGCCGGCAAGGCAGCCAGCAGCGCCACTGCCACCGTGCAGCAGCAGGCCACCAAGGCCGTCACCGAACCGGCCAAGCAGGCGGCCAGCAACACCACAGCCACCGTGCAGCAGCAGACCAGCAAGGCCGTGGCCGAGCCTGCCAAGCAGGCGGTCAGCAGCACCACTGCTACCGTGCAACAGCAGGCCACCAAGGCCGTCACCGAGCCCGCCAAGCAGGCAGCCAGCAGCGCCACTGCCACCGTGCAGCAGCAAGCCACCAAGGCCGTGACCGAACCAGTCAAGCAAGCGGTCAGCAGCGCCACTGCCACCGTGCAGCAACAGGCCACCAAGGCCGTGACCGAGCCGGCCAAGCAGGCGGTCAGCAGCGCCACTACCACCGTGCAGCAGCAGGCCACCAAGGCCGTGACCGAACCGGCCAAACAGGCGGCCAGCAGCGCCACTACCACCGTGCAGCAGCAGGCCACCAAGGCCGTGACCGAACCGGCCAAGCAGGCGGCCAGCAGCGCCACTGCCACCGCAACGGATGCGGCCGCCAAGGCCGAGGCCGCGCGCGCCGCTGCCGAAGCCGAGATGGAAGCCCTGCTCAAGTAAGCCCCTCACCAGGCCATCGCAAGATGGCCTGGCTGTTTTCCTCCCCCCTCGCTCCCCACCACAACCTCTTGCCATCCACGCTACCGGGCGCGTGAAATCATGAACTTCTCGACATAGCCCCCTAAACTGGAAGGACGATTTGTTGCAAGGAGTGCTGCCATGTCGCGTCTGCTCAGACTGATCATCTGCTGCTGTCTTGGTACAGCCCTGCCCGCCTCGGCGTTCACCTATTACTCCGAGCAGAACATGCCGTTCAACGGCCAAGATGAGCAGGGCAACAGCACCGGCCTGGCAGTAGAGTTGCTGCGGCTGATGTGGCAGGAGATGGGCGAGCCGGAGCAGCCCATCCACTTCATGCCCTGGGCCAAGGCCTGGTACCTGCTGACCCAGCAGCCGGATGCGGTGCTGTTCACCACAGCCCACACCCAGGCGCGGGATCCCCACTTTCTCTGGGTCTGCCCCATCAGCCACTCGCGGGTCTCGCTGGTAGGGCGCAAGCGGGATGCCCCCAAGGTGACCGGCAAGGCCGATCTGACCAAACTGCAGATCGGGGTCATGCAGGCGGACGTGGGGGAGCAGCTGCTGCTCAACCGGGGTATCAGCCCCGCCAACCTGATGTCGGTGGAGCGCATGGATCAGGTGGTGCGCCAGCTCATCATGGCCCGCACCGATCTGGTGGCCGGCAACGAAGTCATGCTGTTCCACCAGGCAAGGCAGCTCGGCTTTTCATCCGATACCTTCGTCACCGTCGCCACCCTGGCGGATCAGGACAACTGCTTCGCCTTCAACCCGGCGGCGGACAAACAGCAGGTCGCCCGCCTGCAGCAGGCGCTCGACAAGGTCAGACAGGGGGAGGCCTTCAAGCGGCTCATTGCCCGCTATCAGGATGTGGTGCAGTCACCGCCGGCGGATCACCTGCCCACGATCGAATAAACCCAAGATGCAAACAGGCCACCCGAGGGTGGCCTGTTTCATGGTGCGATCCGCTCACTGGAAGTGGTGGTCGTGATCGGACTTCTTGGTCTGGGCACTTTCGCTGTGCTCGATGGCGGTGCGGATGAGGTCCACCCCGGCACGGATGATCAAGACCCCCATGTTGACCAGCTTGACACAGACCCACATGAAGGTGATGAGCAGGATCAGCTTGAGCACGGTCTGGAACGCTTCCAGGAAGTTCTGCTCCAGCTGGCCGGTCAGGCCGCTGGCGCTGGTCATCAGCCAGGTGTAAACCTCGCGTACGAAGGGGATGCGGCTCGGCATCTCCAGCACGTCCAGCGCGGCAGGCAGGGCCTGGAAGATGACGATGCTGCCGAACAGGATCAGGATGACGCCGATGGCGATACCCAGAAAAAAGCCAAACTGTTTCATGGAAGGTCCCAAGGTTTGCTGCATGAAAATAACATAGCTGCCAATACTAGGGACTGCCTCTCCCCACGGCAATCCTTGCGCAGCCAGCCGGCCCCTCGTCAGGCCGCCCCAAGTCGCGAAGCCAGACCGGAAACCATTGCCCAACTATCTGATTTCTGTGACGCTTGTGCCCATTCTCCCTCACTCGTCAGGCGGTCATGTCGCGCTACTGTTTTTTGCTGTTCTGTCTTCTGTTGGCGGGATTGCCCGCTCTGGCCGCGCCAAGCGCAGCCGTCTGCGTCGTCAAACATCAACAACAGCTGTTGCTGGTACAGGACAGGGTCTCGTCCCGCTACAGCCTGACCGGTGGCTACATAGACGCGGGCGAGACACCGCAGCAGGCGGCGCTGCGGGAGCTGTACGAAGAGACCGGCCTGCGGGGCCGGGTCATCGCCGAGCTGGGGTCATGGCAGCGCGCCCTGCTGTTCGCCTGTCAAACCCTGGAACCCATTCGCGCGCAGACCGGTTCTGGCTTTGTCTCCCTGCTGCGGGCCCCCAATCTGGGCGGCGAGATCCTCAATGCCAGGCTGATCGCTCCGGCCCGGTTGCCGGATGATCAGCGCCGCTTTCCGGCGCAGCTCGACTGGCTGGCCCCCCAACTGGCCGCCATTCCCGACAGCCCAGTGCTGTGGCTGCCCGATTTTCGTGGCGAGGGCAATGCACTGCACCAAATGGAAGTGCCGCTGATCCACCAGCTGCAGACCTGGCTCGGTGCCCAGGTGCGCTGGCTCCAGGTCAGCAACCTGTTCGGTTCAGCCGCCTTTCAGCTTGCCCTGCTACCCTTGCTGCTACCTTGGCTCGGCTGGCCCCGGGTGCGCCAACTGCTGCTGGCCATGCTGACCCTCACCCTGCTGGTGCAGCTGGCCAAGGAGGGGATTAGCTGGCCCAGACCCTTCCACCTCGATCCCACGCTGGCACAAGGCAGCGCCCAGGGCTTCGGCATGCCGAGCGGCCACGCCGCCTCGGCGCTGCTGTTCTGGGGCCTGCTGCTCAGAGGGTGCTGGCCCGCCAACCCCTGGCGCAGCACCGCCCTGGCCTTGCTGCTGGCCACCCTGACCGGGCTGGCCCGGGTCTGGCTCGGGGTTCACTTCCTGTCGGATGTGGCGGCTGGCCTGCTGCTTGGCGCCCTGCTGCTGGCCCTGCATCCCCGCCTCGCCAACCTGGCGGCGAAGTCGTGGAGCTGGGCCGGGCTCACCCTCGCCTGCACGCTGGCCGCCGGGTGGAGCCAATCCTCGGCGCTGGCGGGCCTGACCACCTTCAGCCTGGGGCTAACCCTCGGCATGTTGTTGCCGCTGCCGCGCACGGTGCAGACCGGCTGGCGCCCCCCGCTGCTGGCGCTGCTCGGCGGCCTGCCGCTGGGGGCGCTCTGGTGGGCACTGCCGCTCTGGCTGACCAGCTCCTGGCTTATCCTGCTCGGCCAGTGGCTGCTTTATTGTTGCCTGGGGCTCTGGTTGAGCGCCGGCCTCTGGTGGATACTCTCACTCGTGAATAATGACCCGCTACCCAAGGGCCCAGGCCCTGACAAGGGATTGCTATGAATATGAAAAAAGTGGATTTGGCCAAGATAACCCTGGGAGTGCTGTTTCTCAGCCTCCTCATCGTATCCTGCTTCATGGTGCTGCGCCCCTTCCTGCCCGCTCTGGTGTGGGCCACCATGATCACCATCGCCACCTGGCCGCTGATGCTGATGGTGCAGCGCCTGTTGTGGGGCAAGCGCGCCCTGGCGGCCCTCAGCATGACCCTGGTACTGCTGCTGATGTTCGTCATCCCGCTCTTCATGGCGCTGGCCAACGTGGCGGAGAAAGCGCCCATGCTGATTGAGCTCGGCACCACTATCAGCCACTCCCCGCCCCCCGAGCTGCTCTGGCTGCAGCAGGTGCCACTGGTTGGCGGCAAGCTCTACGACTTCTGGCAGCAGATCCTGGCGAGCGGTGGTCAGGTGCTGTTTGCCAAGCTGGCCCCCTATTTTGGCCAGACCGCCCGCTGGCTCGCCTCCCAGGCGGGCAACCTGGGGCTGCTGTTCGTCCACTTCCTGCTGACCGTCGGCATCTGCGGCCTGCTCTACCACTCCGGTGAAGTGGTGGCGACCGGCATTCGCCGCTTCGCCCACCGGCTGGCCGGCGAGCGCGGCGACAACGCCACCGTGCTCGCTTCACAGGCGATCCGCGCCGTGGCCATGGGGGTCGTGGTGACCGCGCTGGTGCAATCCTCGGTGGCGGGATTGGGTCTGCTGATTGCCGGCATCCCCTACACCATGATCCTGGTGGTGGTGATGTTCCTGCTGATCGTCGCCCAGATCGGCCCCTTCCCGGTGCTGCTGGCCTGTGTCGGCTACCTCTACTGGAGCGGCGACACCACCTGGGGCACCTTCCTGCTGGTCTGGTCGCTGCTGGCGGGCACCATGGACAACTTCCTGCGCCCCTTCCTGATCAAGCGCGGTGCCGACCTGCCGCTCATCCTGATTCTGGTGGGGGTTATCGGCGGCTTGCTGGCGATGGGGATCATCGGCCTCTTTATCGGCCCCGTGGTGCTGGCGGTGGGCTACACCCTGCTGGATGCCTGGATCAAGGAGGATGACCACCCGGCCGGCGACAAGGTGGCCACCCCACCTCATGACAAGGCATTGCCATAAGGCCAAACGCCGCCCGAGAGGGCGGCGTTGTTGTTTTAGAGGCAAGAACCAAGGGGGATGCCCGATTCCGGCATAGAACCAAAGTTCGAACGTTTTGAGCCAAACTCGAACCAAGGTTCGAGCTAGCCCTTTTCCCCCCCTGTTCCCTCTCGCTGCCGCCCACCACAATGGTGCCACCATTCAGGAGGAACAACAGATGAACGAATTGAGAGCAACCCGCGCCCTGATCAGTGGCGGCGCAAGCGGGATTGGACTGGCCATCGCCGAGGCGCTGGCGCGGGAAGGGGTGGAACTGGTGCTGGCCTCCCGTCGCCACGACCTGCTGGAACAAGAGGCAGCCCGCCTCTCTGCGCGATACGGGGTAAGAGTCCTCCCTTTGGTGCTGGATGTCTGCGACGGTGCCCAGGTACGTACCCAGCATGCTCGCGCCAGCGCACTGCTCGGCCCCATCGATCTGCTCGTCAACAACAGCGGGGTTGGCAGCGATTATCTGGTGCAGGATCTGCCGGAATCCGAGTGGGACAGGGTGATGGATACCTGTGCCAAGGGCAGCTTCCTGCTGACCCAGGCTTGCCTGCCGGATATGCTGGCGAGCCACCACGGCACCATCATCAACATCGCCTCCCAGGCCGCCAAGCACGGCTATGCGAGGGCCAGCGTCTACTGCGCCGCCAAATTTGCCGTCTTGGGCTTTGCCAAGGCGCTGCGGGAAGAAGTCCAGCATCAGGGTATTCGGGTTCACACCCTCTGCCCCGGCCTGGTCCAGGTGCCGCCACCGGCCTGTCCTGATGAGCGCAAACCCGGTTGGCTGCAGGTTGGGGATCTGGCCGAGGCCGTGCTCTACACCCTGCGTCAACCCGCCCATGTGCAGTTGGATGAGATCGGCATGACAGGGATCTGAGGGCTGCTTGAGGGGTAATGACAGGGGCGCCGATGCGCCCCTGTCAGCTCATTGGCAAAAAAGGCTCAAGCTGGCTGGTGGAGGGTGATGCAGTGAATGCCGCCGCCACCGGCGGCGACCGGATCGATATTGATCTGCACGATGTCGCGGCCGGGGTAGAGGCGGGTCAGCAGCTCGTGGCAGTAGCTATCGGCGGCCTTGTCGCCAAACTCGGGGGTGATCACCGCGCCATTGATCGGCAGATAGTTGATATAACCGGCGGCAAAGTCGCGGCTGCGACTAAAGCGGTTGTCCCGCCCATCGAGCGGGGGCGGCAGCACATGCAGCTCCAGCTTGTTGCCATCGGCATCGGTGGCCTGCTTGAGGATGGCCAGATGCCGGCGGGTCACCTCGTAGTCGTGGGACTGCGGGTCGTTGTCCAGATTGACCACCACCACCCCGGGGCGCACGAAACGGGCGTAGAAATCGACGTGGGCATCTGTGATGTCCTTGCCCTTGATCCCCGGCAGCCAGATGATTTTGCGCAGCCCCAGATTGGCCTTCAGCTCCGCCTCCAGTTGCGCCTTACTCACCCCCGGATTACGGTTGCTGTTGAGCCAGCAGCTCTCGGTCAGGATGGCGGTGCCGTTGCCATCCACCTCGATGCCGCCCCCCTCGCCGGTCAGCTTGCTCCGCAGATAACGGACCTTGGCCTGCTGGCTGACCAGCTCGGCGACGCCCGCATCCTGTTCGTGCTCCTGCTTGTCACCCCAGCCGTTGAAGTTGAAATCCACCAGCCCCAGCTCCCCCTCCTCGTTCTGAACGAAGACGCCGCCGGTATCCCGCAGCCAGATGTCGTCCAGCTCGGCGACGACAAAGCGGGTGTTCTGCTCGCCGCAGAGCTGGCGGGCCAGCGCCTGTTCGGTTTCGCGGCAGAGCACGTTCACCTGGGTATAAGGCACCATGGCCTGCACCAGCCGGCCTATGGTGGCCTGCACCGCCGGATAGTCGCTGCCCCAGATGGCCTCGCTGGCGGCAAACGCCACCCAGACCCGGGTCTGAAACGTCGACTCTTCCGGCATGTAGAAGCGGGCGTCTGCCGGGCTGGCGACGGTTGCGGCGGCCTTGGCCTTTGGCAGCGTACCCAGCCCGACCAAGGCGCCGAGGGCGGCCAGCTGTTTCAGAACATGGCGACGGGATGACATGAGATGACTCCAGTGAAAACGGGCTCGAACCTGAGCGTCCTGGCCCAACAAAAGGGGGATCAAAAACAAGCGCTGTTAATCGAATCACGCTGAGTAATAGACTATCTGCTGCATGGATGACGAACAAACGATCGATTTTCTGTAAAAGTGATAAGTGGAGCTAATCAATGGTGTTCAAGCAGTGGCCCCCGCTCAACGTGCTGCGGGGCTTTGAGGCGGCGGCCCGGCTCGGCAGTTTTCATCAGGCGGCGCAGGAGCTGCACCTGACCCAGTCCGCCATCAGCCAGCAGATCCGCTCGCTGGAGGAGCTGCTCGGCCAGCCGCTGTTTCACCGGCAGGGGCGCTCGGTCACCCTCACCGATGCGGGGCAGGATCTGCTGGAAACCACCCAGAGCGTGCTGCTGCAGCTGGCGATGGGGATCCAGCGGCTGGAGCAGTACCGCAAACCCAACCAGCTGGTGCTCAACACCAGCTCTGCCCTCGCCCGCCACTGGTTGCTGCCGCGGCTGGGGGCCTTTCATCGCGCCCATCCCGAGGTCGATCTCTGGCTGTTCACCAGCGATGAAGAGCCCGACATGGCCGAGCAGACCATCGATCTCGCCCTGCGCTGGGAGCTGGCTCCCCAGGCCGAGTGCCGCCACCAGCTGCTGCTGGCAGACCACCTGCTGCCGGTGGCCGCCCCCGCCGTGCTGGCCCAACCGGCAACAGAGCGCACCACCCTGCACGGGGAGCGGGAGCTGGACTGGCACCACTGGACCCTCAAGGGCGGAGAGGATCTGCAGCTGCAGACCCGGGGGCTCAACTTCTCCGATCCCGGCCTCTTGCTGGACGCTGCCTGCCAGGGGCTCGGCATCGCCCTGGTGAGCGAGCAGCTCTCCCATCCCGCTCGCCAGCAGGGGCTGCTGTTGTCGCTCTCCACCCACAGGGTCAAGGGGCCGCAGTGGCATCTGCTGGTGCATCAGGAGAGCGAGAGCATGCCGGAGTGCCGCGCCTTCTGTCGCTGGCTTGAGCTGCAGTTTACCGACCCCGCTCCCGCCGCGGATGGTTTACCATCCCTCTGAGGCAGGTCACTGAATCGGGCCGGCAAGGGTGGTTAAATGGGCGTTCGTCTCTTTGCCGGATCTTGTCGTGACCATCCTGTCCGCCTCCATGCCACCAGCCCGGGCCTGGCCTGACTATCTGCAAGCCTCCTGGCTGCGCTGCGCCCACCAGACCAGCGCCACCCTCTGGCATCCGCCCCACAGCGCCAAGGGGCAGACCTTGCAGAGCCTGCGCCAGCGCAAGCGCGACCTGCTCACCACCGGCGAGATGGCGCTCGAGGATCTCTACGAATTCATGGAGGGACGCCCCTGCGCCCTGCTGCTCACCGACGAGAGCGGCTGCCTGCTGGCCCAGACCGGCCACCCCGACACCCTGCGCGAGCTGGCTGCGCTGGGGTTTGGCCCCGGCGCCTTCTTCAGCGAGGGGCGCATCGGCACCAATGCCATCAACCTGGCGGCGCTGGAGGGGATGCCGCTCTGCATCAGCGGCGCCCAGCACTTCAACCAGACCCTGCACCCCTGGCACTGCTGCGCCAGCCCGGTCTACAACAGCAACGGCCGTCAGGTCGCCATCATGGCGCTGACCTGCAAGGTGGAGGAGGCGAGCGCCGGCGATCTGGCGCTCACCGTCAGCGCCGGGCGCGAGCTGGCCCACCTGCTGCAGATGGAGACCCTGATGCAGGAGTCCCAGCACCACCTGAGCGAGCTCTACGCCCTGCTCGACGGCATGGATGACGGCGTGCTGGCCTGGGACCCGCAGGGTAGGCTGCGCTACCTCAACGCCCTGGCGGCCAGGCGGCTGCGGCTCGACCCGGATCTCTGCCTCGGCCAGTCGCTGGAGCAGCACCTGCTGCTACCCCAGCGGTTGCAGCTCGCCATCAAGGGGCAGACCACCCTGAGCCACGTGGAGGTAACCCTGGAGCGGGTGGGCGGGCAGGAGGCGGAGTTCATCAGTGCGCTGGTGAGCCTCAAGCCGCTGCCCGGGCCGGACGGCGTCAGCTTTATCGTGCTGCTGCACCCGGTCGATCGGCTGCGGGCCATCCATCAGCTGCGCCAGACGGTGCCCGAGCTGTCGGCGCTGGTGGGCGAATCGAGCGCCATGCGCAAGCTGCTGCGCTACGCCAGGCAGGCGGCCCAAAGCCCGGGCCCCATCCTGCTGCGTGGCGAGGAGGAGGTGGGCAAGGCCCAGTTGGCGGAGGCGATCCACTTCGGCAGCGAGCAGGCCGCCGGCCCGCTCGTCACCCTCAACTGCCAGGCGCTGCCAAGCGAGCGGATGGCGCTGGAGCTGATGGGATCCGACGAAGCGGGACAGGAGCGGGCCGGCAAGTTCGAACTGGCCCACGGTGGCACCCTGGTGCTGGAGCAGGTGGAGTGCCTCTCTGCCCCCATGCAGGCGGCGCTGCTGCAACTGCTCAAGACCGGCCGCCTCCAGCGCTTCGACTCGGCCCGCATCCTGCCGCTCAAGGTACGGATCATCGCCACCAGCAGCGCCGCGCTGGAGCAGAAGGTGCAGGAGGGACACTTCGGGCGGCAGCTGCTCTATGCGCTGCAGGCGTGCGAGCTGTGGCTGCCGAGCCTGCGCGAGCGCACGGCCGATCTGCCCGGCCTCATCAGCCAGCAGCTCGGGGCGCAGGGGCGCGAGCCGGGGCGCCAGTTCAGCCCGGCGGCCCTCGACTGCCTGCTCGCCTACCCCTGGCCCGGCAACCTGGGGGAGCTGCGCAGCGCCATCGAGCATGCGCTGCTTCACTCCAGCCAATCGCAGATCCCGCCCGAGGCGCTGCCGGCCGCCATTCGTCACGGCCATCAACTGGTGGCGGACGAGGTGGTGGGACAACCGCTGCTCACCCTGGCAGAGCTGGAGCGGCAAGCCATCCTGCGCTGCGCCCACGCCTGCAAGGGGCAGGTCAGCCAGATGGCCCAGCAACTGGGGATCGGCCGCACCACCCTCTGGCGACGGCTGAAACTGCTCGAGATCGATCCCGCCGACTACCACGGCTGACGGCGATCCGAGCTGCCGCCAACAGGCTCGCTGAAAACAAAAAGGCCCCGCAGATGCGAGGCCTTTTTATATGGCAAGCTTGCCAGCAGGTAGTTACAGCCCCAGCTGGTGGGCGGTGACGATGGCCGCGAGCACATCCTCGGCAGTGACCTTGAACGGCATATTGTGGATGGTCTCGCCCTCGGCGGTGGAGGCTTTGGCCACCTCCATCAGGCGCGCCATGTCCAGCTCCTTGACCCCCATCATATGCAGGTTGGTGGGCAGGCCGATCGAGCGACAGAAACCCAACACGGTTTCGATCTCCGCCATCGGCGCGTTCTCCAGCACCAGCTGCACCAGGGTACCGAACGCCACTTTCTCCCCGTGATAGAGGTGATGACACTCGGCCAGCTGGGTCAGGCCGTTGTGAACGGCGTGGGCGGCGGCCAGCCCGCTGCTCTCGAAGCCGATACCGCTCAGATAGGTGTTGGCCTCGATGATGTTCTCCACCGCCTTGGTGCAGAGCCCCTGCTCCACCGCCAGCTTGGCCTTGTAACCGTCGGCCAGCAGGGTCTTGTAGCAGAGCTCGGCGATGGCCTGGGCGGCCAGGGTGGAGGCGCCACCGGCCATGGTCTGGCAACCGGACACCTTGTTGGCGCGCGCCTCGAAGTAGGTAGAGAGCGCATCCCCCATGCCGGAGACCAACAACCGCACCGGGGCACGGGCGACCACGCCGGTGTCCATGATGACCATGTTGGGGTTGGTCGGGATCATCAGGTATTCGCTGAACTGCCCCTCTGGGGTGTAGATGACTGCCAGCGCGCTGGTGGGGGCATCGGTGGAGGCGATGGTCGGCACTATGACCACCGGCACCTGCTGGTAGAAGGCGACCGACTTGGCGGTATCCAGCGTCTTGCCGCCGCCGATGCCGATGATGACGTCAAACGGGGTCTGCTTGCAGCGCGCCAGCAGACGGTCTATTTCGGGGCGGGAGCACTCGCCGTTGAAGCAGTCGAACTCGGGCTGGATGCCTGCTCCGTGGAAGCTGGTGGCCACGGTATCGCCAACCAGCTTGGTGACGAAGGCGTCGGCCAGGATCAGCGGCTTGGCGCCGAGCGCCTTCACGTAGTTGCCGATGTTGGCGAGAGCCCCGTTGCCTTGCACGTATTTGCTGGGGCTGATGATGATGCGGTCCATATTTTATCCCTCTCTCTAGTTCATAAGACATCTTTTGAAACTAACAGGGGCGAAGGGGCGGCAGTGCCGGGGACTCCTTCGTCTTGAATGGGGCTGCACCGGCTCAGCGAGCGGGTGCAGCGCCTTGAAACAGTGGCGTCAGTCGCCGAAGCGCTCCGCAGCCAGCTGCTGGAAGCAGGCCAAGGCGGCCTCGGCATCCTCCCCGCGCGCCAGCAGGGTGAGCTGGTCACCCTGGCGCACGTTGAGCATGGTGAGACGGGTCAGGCTGCGGGGGTTGGCCTCTTTCTCCTCCTTTTGCAGCCTGAGTTCGGCAACAAAAGGCTTGAGCGCCGCCACTAGGCGGGCGGCGGGGCGCACGTGCAGGCCGTGGGGATTGTCCACCACCACCTCGCAGCGCAGCCAGCCGTCGTCGGGGGCAGGAGCGGTCTCGACATCCTGCGGCTCCGCCTTGCCCGGCAGCATCGCCTGTTTCGGGCCCAGCGCACCGAGCGCCTCGGCGGCCACCTCGTCCAGCGTCAGACCGGATCCGGCCGCCACCACGGCGGCCAGGGTGCCTTCGACCAGCGGGGCTGGGCAGAGCCGCACCCGGGCACTCAGCTGCGGGGGCAACAGCTCGAGGGCGGTCTCGGCGCTGAGCAGGGCGCTGCCCAGATCCATCAGTACCAGCACGCCGCTGCCGTCGTCCGCTTCTTCAATCGCACTCATCACCGCGATGGCGTCGGTGCCGATGGGGTGGTCGGGGTCATCGACCCCGGCCGCCAGCAACAGTTTCGCCGGGCTGCCCAGCTGGTCGGCCAGCGCTTTCAAGCCGGCTGCCAGCATGGCGCTGTGAGAGACCACTACGATTCCGATCATGTCACAACCTCGCTCTGTCACGCAGGGCGGTCAGCAGCAGCAGGGTCGAGGTGGCCCCGGCATCCTGATGGCCAATGCTGCGCTCGCCAAGATAGCTGGCGCGCCCCTTGCGGGCCTGCATCTGGATGGTGGCCTCGGTACCGGCGGCAGCGGCAGCCACCGCCTTGTCCAGCGCCTCGGGCAGTGGCAAGCCTTGCAGCTCCGCCTGCTGCAGGGCGGCCAGGGCCGGCCACCAGGCGTCGCACATGGTCTTGTCACCCGGCTCGGCGCGGCCGCGCGAGACGATCCCCTCCACCCCGTCGCCCAGCATCTTGCCGAGCTGGCCGAGGGTCAGGCTCTGGCAGGCATCGCTGCTGGCCGCGGCCCGGATGAAGAAGGTGCCGTAGAGCGGGCCGCTGGCACCGCCGACCGAGGAGAGCAGGGTCATGCCGGTGGTTTTCAGTACCTGACCGATGTCCTTGTCCGCCACTGCCGGCAGCTTCTCGGCCACCTTGGTAAAGCCGCGCTGCATGTTGA
This sequence comes from Aeromonas sp. S5(2024), assembly GCF_041403025.1. Lineage (NCBI taxonomy): Bacteria > Pseudomonadati > Pseudomonadota > Gammaproteobacteria > Aeromonadales > Aeromonadaceae > Aeromonas > Aeromonas sp. S5(2024). The sequence continues at coordinate 74,184 of NZ_JBGLRI010000015.1, forward strand.
GGCCGTGGTCGCCGTCGCCGATATCGGTATCCAGCGCCGTGAGGTAGTCACGCTGCTCGGTGAAGATGTGTTCGCAGTCGAGCAGCCAGTTGACGATCTGATGTTTGCTTAGCATGGGAATGAGGGCTCCTTAGCAGCCACGGCGCAAGGCGGGGGTGTGAACGGGGGCATCCCACAGGGTCATCAGCTCGTCATCCACCTTGAGCAGGGTGATGGAGATGCCGGTCATGTCGAGGGAGGTGCAGTAGGGGCCAATCAGGTTGCGCACCAGATGGATGCCCGCCTCTTCGCACAGGGTGGCGAGTCGACCATAGACGCCGTAGAGCTCGGAGATCGGGGTGCCGCCCAGGCTGTTGACCAGTGCGATGACCCGATCGCCCTTGTTGAACGGCTCGATGAAGGTGTGCTCCTCCTGCCAGCTGCCGGAGGCTCTGTCCCAGTGGCGCAGGGTACGGCCATAGGGAGTGTTGTCCGCCAGTTCATTGAACATGTCACCCACCAGGGTGTCGAGATTGGTGAAGGGACGGCGCGCTATGCCCGGCTCGCCATGGATGCCGACGCCGAACTCCATCTCGTTGTCCGCCAGGGTGAAGGAGGGCTTGCCGGCGGCCGGTACGGTACAGGCGTGGGTAGCGACGCCTATGGTGCGACTCTGGTTGTTGATGCGGCGGGCCAGCGCCTCGCAGCGCGCCAGATCGTAACCCGCCTCGGCGGCGGCACCGACCAGCTTCTCGCACAGCACGGTCGTGGCGACACCACGACGGCCGGCGGTATAGAGGCTGTCTTTGACCGCCACATCGTCATCGATCAGGGCAAAACCCACCTTGACCCCGTCACCGTGCAGCAGCTCGACTGCGGTTTCGAAGTTGAGCACGTCGCCGGTGTAGTTCTTCACCAGAAACAGCACGCCGACACCGCCGTCGACCGCCTGGCCGCACTCATACATCTGATCCGGGGTCGGGGAGGTAAAGATCTCGCCGGGGCAGGCACCATCCAGCATCCCCTTGCCCACCAGACCGCCGTGCATCGGCTCGTGGCCGCTGCCACCGCCGGAGACCAGCGCCACCTTGCCCATCACGGGGGAGTCGGCACGGGTGATGTAGTGTGGTTCGATACGGACCTTGAGCTCGGGGTGGGCGGCTGCCATCCCCATCAGTTGTTCACGGACCACGGCATCGACGGCATTGATCAGTTTCTTCATGGCTCACTCCTTGGCTTGCCACCACACGGGTAGGCAGATGGTTGATGGAGCCAGTCTAACGACAGAAAACAGGATAAAAATAACCGGGAGTTTGGTTCGGATTTGAAACAGTAGAAGGCAGGTCGGCGTTTCAATCTGAAACAGTGCGGAGCCAATATGAGGAAAACTGTTAGCCGTCTCACAGCCAACAAAAAGGGCCCCCGCAGGAGCCCTTCACGTCAACCGGGAGCCTTAGATGGCCCAACCACCGGCATAGAAGATCACCAGTGCCACGGCAATGATCACGGTACCGATATTGAGCTTCTTGCACTCGGCGGCAAACAGACGACCGACGACCAGCGCCACGAAGCCCAGCATGATGCCGGTCACGATGTTGCAGGTGAGCACGATAAAGACGGCGCACAGCATGCCGGAGAGCGCATCGACCGAGTCGTTGAAATCCAGCTTGGTGACGTTGCCCAGCATCAACAGGCCGACGTACATCAGCGCCGGTGCGGTGGCATAGGCCGGAACCAGATAGCTCAGCGGCGAGAGGAAGATCATCAGCAGGAACAGCACGCCAACCAGAGCGGCGGTCAGACCGGTCTTGCCACCGGCGGCGGTGCCGGCGGCAGATTCGATGTAGACGGCAGCCGGAGCACCACCGACGGCGCCCGCCACCATGCTGCTGACGGAGTCGGCAGTCAGCGCCTTGCCGCCGCTGATGATGTGGCCACGCTCGTTGATGAGGCCCGCCTGACCGGCCACGGCACGGATGGTGCCGGTAGCATCAAACACCGCGGTCATCACCAGTGCCAAGACGGTCGGGATCACCACCGGGTTGAGGGCGCCCAGCAGATCCATGCTGCCCACCAAGGAGCCTTTCTCGCCAGTCAGGCTCGGCATGGCGAAGAAGCCCTGCCAGGTCACTTTCGGGTCGAACACAAGGCCGAGAATGGAGATGGCGATGATCACCATCAGGATGCCGCCCGGCACCTTGCGACGCTCCAGACCGAAGATGGCGGCCAGACCCATCACCGTCATGATGACCGGGAAGGCGGTGACCTCACCCAGCTGCACCGGCAGACCGGCGCCTTCGTTCTTGATCACCATGCCGACGCCGTTGGTGGCGATCAGCAGCAGGAACAGACCGATGCCGATGCCAGTGCCGTGGGCGATGCCGGAGGGGAGGTTGTCCAGGATCCACTGGCGCACGCCAGTGACGCTGATCAGGGTGAACAGAACACCCATCAGGAAGATGGCGCCCAGCGCCACCGGGATGCTCAGCCCCTGCCCCAGCACCAGGCTGAAGGCGGTAAAGGCGGTGAGGGAGATGGCGCAACCGATGGCCATCGGCAGCTTGGCCCACAGACCCATCAGCAAAGAGCCGAAGGCGGCGATCAAGCAGGTGGCCACAAACACCGGCCCCTGTTCAAAACCGGCGGCGCCCAGCATGTTTGGCACCACTATGATGCTGTAAACCATGGCCAGGAAGGTGGTCAACCCGGCCAGCAACTCCTGGCGCACGCTGCTGCCGCGCGCAGAAATGGAAAAATAAGAGTCCAAAAAGCCGCCGTTCCCTGATTGGGCGGCCATATCTTGCTTTGCCATAACTTGTCCTGAAAGTGTGAAGGAAATCGTTTGCTTTCGTGGCGCGCAAAATAGCAAGAATTTGTCGGAATTGCAGCGAATTCCCTGACTTTTTCATCAAAATGGTCGTAATCGTTCTCGTTCGGACACGGATTTGCTTGCCTGCCTGTCACGGATCTCACCTTTACCCATCAGGCTCGCTCCTATACTGCAGAGAACCACTTGCACTGCCAGACGGGAGATACCCATGCACACGCGCAATCTGCTGAACGATATTCCCTCGCCACTGCCTACCGAACTCTTTCAGGATCTGGTCAGCACCAACCACCTGCGGATCGAACGCATCCTCTCCCACGGCCATCAAACCGCCCCGGGTGAATGGTACGATCAGGATGAACATGAGTGGATCCTGGTGGTACAGGGGGAAGCCAGCCTGTTGTTCATCGACCCGCAGACCCAGCAACAGCAGCTGGTACAACTGGGCCCGGGCGACCACATCAATATTCCTGCCCGTCAGAAACACAGGGTGGAATGGACCCATCCCAACATGACTACCGTCTGGCTCTGCGTGTTTTACTGAGTCCCGTGAGGAAAAAAGAGGCAATCCGGGGCAATGAGTGCGGTGTCGGAAAAGAAAAAAGCCCAGTCTTTCGACTGGGCTTCTTAAGTAGTGGCGGAGCGGACGGGACTCGAACCCGCGACCCCCGGCGTGACAGGCCGGTATTCTAACCGACTGAACTACCGCTCCGCTGTCTGGTTAGCTTTTTGCTAAATTGTCT
>NZ_JBGLRI010000016.1:0-77646 GCF_041403025.1 Aeromonas sp. S5(2024)
TTTCGCTTTTCTTTCGGCGCCCACTTCGCAAGGAAGCTGGCTCATCAGGTTGGCGTGTTCCGCCGTGCTGGTAGGGGCGCATTATAGGGAGCCGCGCCGCGATGACAAGGGGAATTTTGCAAAAATTGGCATTTTTTGGCTTTCAGCAGTTCAAACGCCTATTTATCCAACAAAAAACCCCGCAACCGCGGCGCTCAGGCCATTCAGGACGATGGATTGCTATCTATTTGACCAGAAATCCCGGGCAAAGCCGCGCACTTTTTCCCAATCGGTAAACTCGAGGTCCTTGCTGGTATCCGTGCTGCCACCGGTGATCTTCATGATCAGCTGGATGATGCGGGTCTGCCACCAGTTGTAGCGGGAGTACTGCAGCGCACCGGCAAACACTCCCAGGGTTTTCGGCTTCCAGGGAGAGAGGCGCAGAAACTTCTTCATATAGGCGTTGGTTTGCGGAGTCTGCTTTTCCGGCTTGCGGGCCGTCAGGTTGACGCAGAAGAAGGCGGCGTTGGCCACTTCCAGCTGTTCGTGATGAGCGTGGATAAAGCTGAACAGACTGGGGTGGAAGTTGCCATAACGAACGGAGGCACCGATCAGCACCTTCTTGAACTTGCTGAGATTGCACTTCGGCAGGGTATGCAGATCCTGCATCACCACCTCACACCCCTCGGTCTCTGCCAGCATGGCATCGACGATCTTTCGTGTTTGCCCGTCACGGGAAGAATAAAGCACCAGAATCTTGTCCATACCAACCTCAACTACGCCAGAATGCAGGGGTAAACAGTACCAGAAGAGTGAAGATTTCCAATCGGCCAAACAGCATGGCGACGACCAGTATCCATTGTGCCGTTGCCGAGATCTTGCCGAAGTTGGCCGACACCTCGCCCAGCCCCGGCCCCACGTTGGTGAACGCAGCCGCCACGGCGGAGAAAGCGGTCACCTCGTTCAAGCCGGTCATCAGCAGCAACAACATAAAAATGAAGAACAGGATGATGTAGGTGGCGAAGTAGCCCCATACAGCTTCCACGATCCGCTCAGGCACGGCACGACGACCCAGCTTGAGGGTATAAATGGCGCGCGGGTGCACCAGCCGCTTCAGCTCGCGCATCCCCTGCAGGAACAGGATCATGAAGCGCATCACCTTGATGCCGCCCCCGGTACTGCCGGCACAACAGCCGATGAAGGCCGAGAACATCAGCAGCATGGGTAGAAAGGAGGGCCACTCCGCATAGCTGGTCGTGCTGTAGCCGGTGGTCGTGCCCAGCGACACCGCCTGAAACAGACCGTGGTTGAGCGCCTCCTGCCAGGTGGCGTAATGGCCGTGAAACAAGAGGGAAACGAAGCAGATCAGCACCAGCACGCACTGGATACTCAGAAACACCTTCAGCTCGGAGTCGCGCAGATAGTTGCTCAGCCGCACCGGCTTGTGGGCGAACACCATGAAGTGCAGGGCAAAGTTGACACTCGCCAGCAGCAGAAACACCACAGTAATCAGGTTGATGGCCGGGCTGTTGAAAAAGCCGATGCTGGCGTCGTGGGTCGAGAAGCCGCCCACCGACAGGGTGGAGAAGGAGTGGCAGATGGCATCGAACAGGGTCATGCCCGCCATCCAGTACGCCAGGGCACAGAGGGAGGTGAGCAGCAGATAGATGAACCAGAGCGCCTTGGCCGTCTCGGCGATGCGCGGGGTGACCTTGTTGTCCTTGACCGGCCCCGGAATTTCGGCGCGATAGAGCTGCATGCCCCCGATGCCGAGCAGTGGCAGTATGGCCACCGCCAGCACTATGATCCCCATCCCCCCCAGCCACTGCAGCAGCTGGCGATAGAACAGAAACGCCTTGGGCAGGTTGTCCAGCCCGGTGAGCACGGTCGCCCCCGTGGTGGTCAGGCCGGAAAACGACTCGAAGAAGGCCTCCGACACCGTCATGCCGGGTACCTCTCCCAGCAGGAATGGCAAGGCCCCCACGCTGCCCAGCACCACCCAGAACAGCACGACGATGAGGAAGCCTTCCTTGGATCTGAGATCTTTCTTCTGATGGCGGTTGGGAAACCAGAGCGCGGCGCCGAGCAGCAGGGCGATGAAGAAGGAGTTGACGAACTCGGCACCACCGCCATCACGATAGCCAAAGGCGACCAGCGCGGGCAGCAACATGGTCGAACTGAACAGCGCGACCAGCAGGCCCACGATACGAATGATGCTCAGAATCTGCATTCCGGCTCCCTCTTCAGACTAAAAGAGCGATGGATTCTAGCCATCTAAGGGACGAAGGGATACCCGACCCTGGGTTCGGTCGGTCAATTCCTGTGCAATTCTGCTCCAAACAGCGGCTTCCCACGCCACCTGCAGGGTGACGCTGGCGCCGTAGTCGGCCGCCAGCAACTGACCCTGATGCGCCTGGATCAGCGCTTCCACCGCTCCCATGTCGGTATAGTCGCACTGGATGAGGGAGGCCGTCTGCTGGCGCTTGATACGGGTTTCGAGCTGCTTGAGGGCGGCGCCCACGCCACCGCCATAGGCCTTGACCAGGCCGCCGGTGCCCAGCAGTACCCCACCGTAATAGCGCACCACCACGGCAGCGATCTCCCCGAGACCGGCCCCCATCAGCTGGGCCAGCATGGGCTTGCCGGCGGTGCCCGAAGGCTCGCCGTCATCACTGAAACCGTACACCTGACTGTCCTGCGGGGCACCGGCGACAAAGGCCCAGCAGTGATGCCGGGCCCCGGGATGTTGCTGTTTTATCTCGCCGACCCAGGCTTTGGCAGCCTCTACGGTCGGCGTGTGGGCAATATAAGTGATGAAGCGGCTCTTCTTGATCTCCTCACTCACCTCCAGCGGTGCAGCCGGTATGGAATAGTCTGCCGCCATCAGAGCCCTGCTTGTCTGGTCAGGTTTTCCACCCCGTTGGCGTGCAGCACCACGTTGTCTTCGATGCGGATGCCGCCATAGGGGCGCAGCGCCTCGACCTTGTTCCAGTTGACCCGTTTGCCCTGTTCACCGAGGCGCAGCGGCTCCAGCAGGCTGTCGATGAAGTAGAGCCCCGGCTCGATGGTGAACACCTGGCCCACTTCCATCACCCGGGTGCAGCGCAGGTAGGGGAACTGTTCGGGGGCCGACAGGTGGGTACCGCGCTCATCCTGCATGAAGCCGCCGGCATCGTGTACCTGCAGGCCGAGGAAGTGGCCGAGACCGTGGGGGAAGAAGACGTTGGTCACCCCGGTATGGATCATCTCGTCCACCGACATGTCCACCAGCTCGGTGGCTTGCAGCAGGCGCGCCAGTCGGTGGTGCATCTGCAGATGCAGCTCGCTGTAACGGCGACCCGGCTTGATCTCCTCGATGATCTCCTGCTGCTGGGCATCCAGCGCCGCAATCAGATCGGCAAATTCACCGCGGCGCCAGGCCCAGGTCCGGGTGATGTCGGAGGCATAGCCGTGCACATCCACACCGGCGTCGATGAGGAAGGAGTGCCGCTCCGCATCGGGCACCCGCTGGGTGGAGAGGTGGGTGTAGTGCAGGATGGCCGCATTGCGGTTGATGGCAACGATATTGCCGTAGGGCGCCTCATTGGCCCCCTGCCCGACCGCCTTCATGTAGGCCAGGTTGATCTCGAACTCGCTCGCCCCCGCCATGAAGGAGTCCTTGGCCGCAATGTGGCCGCGTACCCCGATGCGGTTGGCATCGCGCAGGCATTCCAGCTCATAGGCCGTCTTGTAGGCGCGATGATAATGCAGATAGTTGAGCACCGCCTCCGGATTGGGCTGGCCCAGCCCCAGCAGCTCGGCCACCTCCAGGTGGCCGCCCAGATAGGCCCACTCCTGCTTGTTGGCCGGCAGGTGATCGGCAACCTGCTCCGGGCGGGTCAGGAAGCGTATATCGAAGAAGTCGACCCAGAAGGCGTTAGGCAGCTCCGCCACCTTGTGCCAGAAATCCACCGGCCGGTAGAACAGCAGCACCGGCTTGTTCACACCGTCCACCAGCAACCAGCAGTGGGGATTGTCCAGCACCGGCAACCAGGCCTTGAACTGGGGGTTCACCTTGAAGGGGTAATCCTGATCATCGAGGAAGATGCGGTGGGTCTGGCCGGAGTGGATGGCCAGACCGCTCAGTCCCTGCTGTTGCAGTATGTCGCGGGTGCGCTGCTGCAAGGTGTCGAGGTGCTGGGCAAAAAGTTGGCTGTAGCTGCTCATGGCGTCCTGCTCCGGGAGAAATGTGGTTTCAGCATAACATCAAGCGAATCAAGGCTCGAACCGTCAAGCAATCGCTTCGTGAGGTAACGCATACGTTACAAGGCTTTTGTTATGAAACAAAAACCAACCATTAACAAATAAAAAACAATTCAATACACTGCCGGTAGATACATGCAGTCAGGGACTACTCATGCACAACCTTTGCCTGTGGCAACCGGATCAGGAGCGGATTCAGCAATCCAACCTCCAGCACTTCATGGCCGAGGTCAACCGCTTCCACGGCCTGCAGCTGCACAGCTACGCCCAGCTCTACCAGTGGTCGGTGGAGAAGACAACCCGTTTCTGGCCGCTGGTGTGGCAGCACTGCGGCGTCAAAGGCGAGCTCGGCAACATAGTGGCGGAGAACCGCCAGGAGATGCAGCGCACCCGCTGGTTCCCCGACAGCCGGCTCAACTTCGCCGAAAACCTGTTGCGCCGCCAGGATGACACGCCGGCCATCATCTCCCGCATCGAAGGTAGCCCCAGCCAGACCTTGAGCTGGTGCGAGCTGGCGGATCAGGTCGCCAGGCTGGCCCAGTGGCTGCGTGGCCAGGGAATCAGCCGGGGCGATGTGGTGGCGGCCTACCTGCCCAATATCCCGGAAACCGTGGTGGCCATGCTGGCGACCACCAGCCTGGGGGCGATCTGGACCTCCACCAGCCCCGATTTCGGCGAAGCCAGCGTGGTGGAGCGCTTCGGCCAGACCCGGCCGCGGGTGCTGTTTGCGGTGGATGGCTACCGCTACAACGGCAAGGCCATCGACATTCAGGACAAAGTGGCGGGGGTCGTCAGCCAGATCGACAGCATACAGCAGACAGTCATCATCCCCCTGCTGGGCCATCCCCTGCAGCTGGGCCACGACTGGCGCCAGATCCTGGCCGGTCAGCCGGATGCCAGCCTGCAATTCGAGCCCATGGCCTTCAATGACCCGCTCTACATCCTCTATTCGTCCGGCACCACCGGCAAGCCCAAGTGCATCGTGCACGGCATCGGCGGCACCCTGCTGCAACATCTGAAAGAGCACCAGCTGCACTGCGACATCAAGCCGGGGGAGCGCATCTTCTACTTCACCACCTGCGGCTGGATGATGTGGAACTGGCTGGTGAGCGCGCTCGCCTCCGGCGCCACCCTGGTGCTCTACGACGGCTCCCCCTTCTACCCGGACGGCAACGTGTTGTGGGATCTCGCCCGCGACGAAGAGGTCGCCCTGTTCGGCACCTCGGCCAAATACCTGGATGCGCTGCACAAGCAGGGTTATGCCCCGATCAAGACCCACCAGCTGCCGCAGTTGCGGCTTATCTGCAGCACCGGTTCCGTGCTGTCGCCGGAGGGATTCGACTACGTCTATCAGCAGATCAAGCAGGATGTGCAGCTCAGCTCCATCTCAGGTGGCACCGACATCTGCTCCTGCTTCGTCATCGGCAACCCCATCAGCCCCGTCTACCGCGGTGAGAGCCAGGGACGCGGCCTCGGCCTCGCGGTACAGGTGTTCAACGAAACGGGCCAGCCGGTGCAGGGCGAAAAGGGCGAGCTGGTCTGTACCAAACCCTTCCCGGCCCAACCGATCGGCTTTTGGGGGGACGACAGCGGCGACAAGTACCACGCCGCCTATTTCGAACGGTTCGACAACATCTGGTGCCATGGCGACTGGATCGAGCTGACCCCGACCGGCGGCATCCTGTTCTACGGTCGCTCCGACGCCACCCTCAACCCGGGCGGCGTGCGCATCGGCACCAGCGAGATCTACCGCTATGTCGAGCAGCTGGAGGAAGTAGAAGAGAGCATCGTCATCGGCCAGCAGTGGCAACAGGACGAGCGGGTGGTGCTGTTCGTCAAGCTCAAGCCAGGCCTCATGCTGGACGAAGCGCTGCGTGAGCGCATCCGCCAGCAGGTACGCCTGCACTGCACCGCCCGTCACGTGCCGGCCCGCATCCTGCAGGTGGACGCCATTCCGCGCACCAAGTCCGGCAAGATAGTAGAGCTGGCGGTGCGGGAAGTGGTGCACAACCGGCCCGTCAACAACACCCACGCCCTCGCCGATCCCGAGGTGCTGAGCCAGTATCGCGACCGGCCCGAGCTGGCCAGCTGAGGCCACACAAGGTTAATAAAGGCGTCATCAGACGCCTTTATTTTGGTTGTTAATCTGAGGCGAGCTTTTACTCGAGATCTGTTAAACAAATGTTTTAAATAGGTGTTGAAATTGTCTTCTTTTGGATCAATAGTGAGCCTCGCCCCCTGCTGGGGATAAAGGAGCACCACCCCCCACCATGTGGGAACAAGGAGACACTCTCATGATCTACCAAGGCGAAACCCTGACGGTCAGCTACCTCGAAGACGGCATTGCCGAGCTGAGGTTCGATGCTCCGGGTTCAGTCAACAAGCTGGATCGCGCAACCCTGCTCTCCCTGAGCGAAGCGATCGCCGCATTACAACAAGAACGTGAACTAAAAGGTCTGATCCTCACCTCCGGCAAAGACGCCTTCATCGTCGGCGCCGACATTACCGAATTCCTGGAACTGTTCGATCTGCCGCAGGCTGATCTGCTCGGCTGGCTGAAAAAGGCCAACGACATCTTCAGCGCCATCGAAGATCTGCCGGTGCCCACCCTCTGTGCCATCAAGGGCCACGCCCTGGGCGGCGGCTGCGAGACCATTCTCTCCACCGATTTCCGTCTGGCAGACACCACAGCCAAAATCGGCCTGCCCGAGACCAAACTCGGCATCATGCCGGGCTTTGGCGGCACCGTCCGTCTGCCGCGGGTGATCGGCGCCGACAACGCGCTGGAGTGGATCACCACCGGCAAGGATTACCGTGCCGATGACGCCCTCAAGGTGGGTGCCATCGACGCCGTGGTCGCCCCCGACGCGCTGCAGAGCGCTGCGGTGCAGATGCTCAAGGACGCGATCAAAGGCAAGCTGGACTGGCAGGGCCGCCGCGCCGCCAAGAAGGCCCCGCTGCGCCTCTCCAAACTGGAAGCAATGATGAGCTTCACCACCGCCGCCGGCATGGTTGCCGCCGTGGCGGGCAAACATTACCCGGCGCCGATGACGGCGGTGAAAACCGTCGAAGCGGCTGCCGGCATGGGTCGTGACGAGGCGCTGGCCGTCGAGGCGCAAGGCTTCATCAAGCTGGCCAAGACCGATGTCGCCAAGGCGCTGGTCGGTATCTTCCTCAACGATCAGCACATCAAGGCGCTGGCCAAGAAGGCTGCCAAGCAGGCAGCTAAGGCCACTGGCCACGCCGCCGTACTGGGTGCCGGCATCATGGGGGGCGGCATCGCCTACCAATCCGCTAGCAAGGGTATCCCGGCGGTGATGAAGGACATCAACGAGAAGGCGCTGGCACTTGGCATGGGTGAAGCCACCAAGCTGCTCAACGGCCAGCTCGAAAAGGGCCGCATCGACGGTATCAAGATGGGCCAGGTGCTCTCCGCCATCACCCCGACTCTCAGCTATGACAACATCAAGCATGTGGACGTAGTAGTCGAAGCCGTGGTCGAGAATCCCAAGGTGAAAGCCGCCGTACTGGGCGAAGTAGAAGGGATCATTGGCGAAGACGCCGTGCTCGCCAGCAACACCTCCACCATTCCCATCTCTCTGCTGGCCAAGGGGCTGAAGCGCCCGCAGAACTTCTGCGGCATGCACTTCTTCAACCCGGTGCACCGCATGCCGCTGGTGGAGATCATCCGCGGCGAGCAGACCTCCGATGAAACCATCAACCGCGTGGTGGCCTACGCCGCCGCCATGGGCAAGTCCCCGGTGGTGGTCAACGACTGCCCAGGCTTCTTCGTCAACCGGGTGCTGTTCCCCTACTTCTTCGGCTTCAACAAGCTGGTCGCCGATGGCGCCGACTTCGCTGCCGTCGACAAGGTGATGGAGAAAGAGTTTGGCTGGCCCATGGGCCCTGCCTACCTGCTGGACGTGGTCGGCATCGACACCGGCCACCATGCCGGTGACGTGATGGCGCAGGGCTTCCCGGCACGTATGAGCAAGGAAGGCCGTACCGCCATCGACGTGATGTACGAAGTGAACCGCTTCGGTCAAAAGAACGGCAAGGGCTTCTACGCCTACGAGCAGGACAAGAAGGGCAAGCCGAAGAAGGTGGCCGACGCCGCCAGTTACGAGCTGCTGGCCCCCATCGCCAAGCCGAAACAGGATTTCGACAAGGACGCCATCATCGCCCGCATGATGATCCCGATGATCAACGAGGTGGTGCTCTGTCTGGAAGAGGGCATAGTCGCCACGCCAGCCGAAGCCGACATCGCGCTGGTCTACGGCCTGGGCTTCCCTCCCTTCCGCGGCGGCGTGTTCCGCTATCTGGACACTATCGGTCTGGATCGCTACGTGGCCATGGCCGACCAGTATGCCGACTTGGGCCCGCTCTACCGCGTCAGCGACAAGCTGCGCGAGATGGCCGCCCAGGGCAAAACCTTCTACTGATTGCGGAAAGGAGATCCATTCATGAAAGACGTAGTCATTGTCGACTGTATCCGGACCCCGATGGGCCGGTCCAAGGGCGGCGCCTTCCGCAACGTGCGTGCAGAAGACTTGTCCGCGCACCTGATGAAATCCATCCTGCTGCGCAACCCCAACCTCGACCCGAACGAGATCGAGGATATCTACTGGGGCTGCGTGCAGCAGACCCTGGAGCAGGGCTTCAACATCGCCCGCAACGCCGCCCTGCTGGCCGGCATTCCCAAGCAGGTGGGGGCGGTCACCGTCAACCGCCTGTGCGGCTCCAGCATGCAGGCGCTGCACGATGCCTCCCGCGCCATTCAGGTAGGTGATGGGGATATCTTCATCATCGGTGGCGTCGAGCACATGGGTCACGTGCCGATGAGCCACGGAGTAGACTTCCACCCCGGCATGGCCAAGTCGGTGGCGAAAGCCTCCGGCATGATGGGGCTGACCGCCGAGATGCTCGGCAAGCTGCACGGCATCAGTCGTCAACAGCAGGACGAGTTTGCCGCCCGCTCCCACCGCCGCGCTCACGCCGCCACCGTGGAAGGGCGCTTCGCCAAGGAGATCGTCGGGCTGGAAGGCCATGACGCCAGCGGCGCCCGCTTCTTCTACGACTACGACGAGGTGATCCGCCCCGAGACCACGGTGGAAACCCTGAGCCAGCTGCGCCCGGTGTTCGACCCGGTCAACGGTACCGTCACCGCCGGCACCTCGTCGGCGCTGTCCGATGGCGCCGCCGCCATGCTAGTGATGAGTGCGGACCGCGCCAAGGCGCTCGGCCTCACCCCGCGTGCCCGGGTACGCGCCATGGCCGTCGCTGGCTGCGATGCCGCCATCATGGGTTACGGCCCGGTGCCGGCCACCCAGAAGGCGCTCAAGCGGGCCGGCCTGACCATCGGCGACATCGACCTGTTCGAGCTGAACGAGGCGTTTGCCGCCCAGTCCCTGCCCTGCGTGAAGGATCTGGGTCTGCAAGACGTGGTGGATGAGAAGGTGAACCTGAACGGCGGCGCCATCGCCCTGGGTCACCCGCTCGGCTGCTCCGGCGCCCGCATCTCCACCACCCTACTCAACCTGATGGAAGAGAAGGACGCCACCCTGGGGGTTGCCACCATGTGCATCGGCCTGGGTCAGGGCATCGCCACCGTGTTCGAACGAGTGTAAGTATCCCCCTGGCCGGTTCGCCGGTCGGGGCTGGATTGACAGAGAGGAGCCCGCTCCTGCTTCCCGGCGAAGCGGGCTCCTGTCACCGGTTTTGGGGTCGGTCTGCCCGGCCCGTCATCGAGTCTGTGGAGTGCGCCACACGGGGTGCACTTCTGCCGTCGGAATCTGCGTATTGGCCGGCCCGTTTGGGTCGGCCTTTTTTATTTGCACGGCAGGATATGGGAGGATATTGCCCATAACCTCACATTAGATGGGGGGCTTGCTTGCTTTTTGCGCCCCTGACAGGTTCAATCTGCACAAAAAAATGGGTGGATGCACATACATATGTCAACGAGCAAACAACTGCTGATCGTCGACGACGACCAAGAGATCCGCGAGCTGCTCAACGAATACCTGACCAGGGCCGGCTTCGAGGTATTGACCGCAGCGGAGGGCAACGAGATGCGCAAGCAGCTCGCCCAGCACAACCCGGACCTCATCATTCTCGATATCATGATGCCGGGTGACGACGGCTTTACCCTCTGCCAGCAGATCCGTCGCGACTCCCAGGTGCCCATCATCATGCTGACCGCCGCCTCCGACGAAGCGGACCGGGTGATCGGCCTCGAGCTCGGTGCCGATGACTACATCGCCAAGCCGTTCAGCCCGCGCGAGCTGCAGGCCCGCATCAAGGCGCTGCTGCGCCGCGCCGAATTCCGCCAGCCGGAGAAAGAGAAAGAGCCGAGCCGCCGGCTGCGCTTCGCCGAGTGGACCCTGGATACCCTGAGCCACCAGCTGACCCACGAGGATGGCAGCCTGCTGGATCTCTCCGGCAGCGATGCCCTGCTGCTCGGCATGTTCCTGCAACAGCCCGGCGTGGTGCTGGATCGGGATACCATCTCGGACGCCACCCGCGGTCGCGAAAGCCTGCCGATGGAGCGCGGCATCGACGTGCAGATCAGCCGCTTGCGCCAGAAGCTGGGTGACAACGGCAAGAGCCCGCGCATCATCAAGACCATTCGCGGCAGCGGCTACATGCTGATCGCCGAGGTGCACGAGATCCCATGAGAGCCAGCAAGGTAGCGACGGCATGCTGATCGACACAAGGCGAGAGATCCCATGAATACCAGATGGTTCTGGCGGGCGCTGGTGCCCCGTTCCCTGCTGTCGCGGATGCTGCTGCTGTTGCTGCTGGCGATCCTGCTCTCCCAGACCATCCTCACCGGCATCTGGATGCAGCAGATCCAGAAGCGGGAACTGGAAGGCATGCTCAGTACCACCCGAAACCTGGCGCTGTCGGCCGCCTCCACCGTCAACTTCTTCAAATCTCTGCCGTTGCAGTACCGCCACATCGCGCTGGACCAGTTGCGCAACATGGGCGGCAGCCGCTTTTTCGTGTCGCTGAACGAGGAAGAGATCCACATCAGCGCCATCCCCGACAGCGAACGCAAGACGCTGGTGCTCAAAGAGGTGCAGGGGGTGCTGACCCGCAAACTCTCCGACGCCATGGCGATCAAGGTGGATTTCTCGCGGCCCGAAGAGCTGCACGTCTTCAACAACGACACCCTGCTGGCGGATCTGCCCTCCTCCTGGGCCCGCTACACCCTGTCGCTGGAGCCGATCAATCCACCTGTGCTGGTGACCCAGATCGAGATAGAACCGGGCGAGTGGCTCTATCTGGCGGCCCTGCTGCCGGCCCCCTACATGACGCTCGACGACACCGTCATGCCGAGCAACCAGGTGCGCTTCATCGCCCTGATGACGGTGTTCCTCTGCTTCTTCACCTTCCTGCTGGTGCGCTGGCAGACCCGGCCGCTGCGCCGGCTGGCCAAGGCGGCGGTCAACCTCGGCAAGGACATCGACCAGCCCTCCCTAAAAGAGGAGGGGGCCTCCGAGATCGTGGCGGCCACCCGCGCCTTCAACATCATGCAGCACCGCATCCGCCGCTATATCGACGATAGAGAGCGGTTGTTCAGCTCGATTTCCCACGACCTCAAGACCCCCATCACCCGGCTACGGCTGCGGGTCGAACTGCTCGACGACGAGCAGCAGATCGCCAAGTTCAACAAGGACCTGGACGAGCTGGAGCTGATGGTGAAGGGGGCGCTGCAGACGGTGAAAGACACCGACATCCACGAGAACATCGAGCAGCTCGACATCGACGCCATGCTGGAGCAGATGGCGGAAGCCATGAACCTGCACGACGAGCGGCTGACCATCGAAGGCCACTGCAAGCAGCCCTACCGCGGCAAGCCGCTGGCCCTCAAGCGCTGCATCGGCAACCTGGTGGACAACGGCATCAAGTACGGCCAACGGGTGCGCATCATCATCATGGACGATGAGGAGATGCTGATCCTGTTCATCATGGACGAGGGGCCTGGCCTGCCGGAGGATCAGTTCGAACGCATCTTCGAGCCCTACTACCGGCTCAGCACGGATCTGGCCGGCACCGGTCTGGGTCTGGGCATTGCCCGCAACATAGCCCACGCCCACGGCGGCGATCTGGTGCTGGAAAATCGTCCGCAGGGCGGCCTGCAGGCCACCCTCTCCCTACCAAGGCAGTAACCTTATGAAGTGGTTGTCTTTTTCTGTCATCGCCCTGCTCTCCCTGCCTGTAAGCGCCTCCCAGGTGGAAGTACTGCACTGGTGGACCTCCGGCGGCGAGGCCAGGGCGGTGGAAGTGCTCAAGTCCGAGTGGACCGAGCAGGGCAACCAGTGGAACGACTTCGCGGTGCAGGGGGGCGGCGGCAAGAGCGCCATGACGGTGCTGAAAAGTCGGGCACTGGCGGCCAATCCGCCGGAGGCGGCCCACCTCAAGGGGTTCGAGTTGCGGGAGTGGGCCGGGCTCGGCTTCCTGCGCGATCTCACCCCCATGGCCGAACACCTCGGCTGGTATCCCCAGCTGCCGCCCATGGTGCGGGAGACCCTCAGCCAGAACGGTGCCCTGATGGCGGTGCCGACCGGCATCCACCGGGTCAACTGGCTGTGGCTCAACCGCAAGATCTTCGAGCGCAACAAGCTGACGCCGCCCACCAGCTGGGCCCAGTTCGTGACCGTGGCCGATCGGCTCAAACAGCAAGGGATCACCCCGCTCGCCATCGGCAACGAGCCCTGGCAGCTGGCGGTGCTGTTCGAAACGGTGGCACTCGGTGAAGGGGGCAAGGCGTTCTACCGCAAAGCCTTCGTGGAGCAGGACAGCGCCACCCTGACCGGCCCCGACATGGTGCGGGTGCTGACCCGCTTTCAGCAGCTGCGCGGCTATGTGCCGGAGAAATACGCCGGCCTGAAGTGGCACCAGGCCACCAACCTGCTGGAGAGCGGCGGCGCCGCCATGCAGATCATGGGGGACTGGGTGAAGGGCGAGCTGAGCGCCGGCAACTACCGGCCCGGCGAGGATATCGAGTGCCTGCCGAGCCCCGGCAGTGCCAACCTGTTCAGCTACAACCTCGACTCCATCGCCATGTTCAAGCAGCGGGATCCCGCCCAGCTGCAGGCCCAGGGCGAGCTGGCCCAGCTGCTGATGACGCCGCGCTTCCAGCAAGAGTTCAACCGGGTGAAAGGTTCGATACCGGCGCTGACCAAGCCGGACATGAGCAAGTTCGACCGCTGCGCCATCCGCTCCTATCAGGATTTTCTGCTGGCGGAGCGGGAGGGCAACCTGCTGCCCAGCATGGCGGAGGGGATGGCGACGCCGACCAACATGCGCCAGGCGATCATGGATGTGCTGAGCAACTTCTTCAACGACCCCAGAGCCAACCCGCAGCAGACAGCGCTGCATCTGGAGCGGGCCATGCGCTCGACCCGCTGACGCTTTTCGCTGCGGCCAGAAACGACAAAGGCGGATGAGATATCCGCCTTTGTCGTTGTGAAAGTATTGGGGTCAGGATTGATCGTTTTCGTCCTCATCCTCGTCGTAGTAATCGCTGAGCTCGATCCAGAGCCCCAGTCCGATCATCACCATGGAACCGAACCAGGTGCCGGTGTTACCGATCGGGCTGCCCATCACTATCATGGCGAAAGACAAGAACCCCATGCCTGCGTAGGCTTGTAATCTGCCGTAGGAGACCTGCATATTCACACCTCCTTGTTGAATATGGTTCAATTTTTATATTACTCATACGGCGGGGAGTGGGTAGGCCCAGATAAAACTTTGGTTACATATGCTGCCAGTTGCCGGAGTGATTTGATTATTTTTTCGCCGTGAGTATCATTGGCAGCTGATTTGGTTGAAGGTTGATTATTGATGAGTGCTTTATTCTGCGACGCGACTCACGAGTTGGACGCAATCGGGCTTCGTTGCCCCGAGCCAGTGATGATGGTTCGTAAAAAAGTGCGGCTGATGGCTGACGGGGAGACCCTGCTGGTCAGTGCCGACGACCCCTCAACCACCCGCGACATCCCCAGTTTCTGCCGCTTCATGGATCACACCCTGGTCGCCAGCGAGACAGAGCAGGCCCCTTACCGCTATCTGATCCGCAAGGGTCAGTGAGCCCCAACACCGGAGCAATCCATGCCAGCCATTACCCGAATCGGCACCACCCAGCGTTGGTCTGACGTGGTCATTCACAACGGCACCCTCTACGTGGTGGAAGTACCCGCCACCGAGACCGCCGATATTCACCAGCAGACCCGTGAAGTGCTGGAGAGCCTGCAGCGCCTGCTGGAAGCCAACGGCTCCGGCGTCGACAAGATCCTGATGGCCAACATCTATCTCAAGGACATTGCGGACATCGCGGCCTTCAACGAGCAGTGGGATGCCTGGATCCCGGCTGGCACAGCGCCGGTCAGAGCATGCGTACAAGCCCGTCTGGCCCACGAAGGCTACAAGGTCGAAGTGCAGCTGACGGCGGCAGTCTAAGAGGCAGCTATCCCCCTCATCCCCGCCCTTCTCCCACAAGGGGAGAAGGGCGCAAAGAACAAGGTGCCATTGCCCACAACGCCGAATAGCAAAAGGCCCCGCCATCGCTGGCGGGGCCTTTTTCATGGCTACGAACCGGACCGCTTAGGCGGTCGGGGTCAGGGTGATGGTCACCCGACGGTTCTGGGCCTTGCCTTCGGCGGTGCTGTTGGTGGCTACCGGCTGATCCGGGCCCACGCCGCTGGTGGAGATACGGCTGCCGCTCACACCCTGGCCGATCAACTGGGCGGCGACGGCATCGGCGCGCTGGGCGGAGAGCTTCATGTTCAGCTCGCGGGAACCAGTGCTGTCGGTGTGACCGACCACGTTCAGGCGGGTCTTGTCGAACTCACCGACCACCATGGCCACGCCGGACAGGGTGTTGGCACCGGCCGCTTTCAGCTGGGCGCTGGAGCTGTCGAAGGTGACGTTGTTCGGCATGTTGAGGATCAGCTGGTCACCGTTGCGGGTCACGCTGACACCGGTGCCTTGCAGCTTCTCGCGCAGCTTGGCTTCCTGCACGTCCATGTAGTAGCCGATACCACCACCCAGAGCAGCACCGGCGGCCACGCCGGTCAGGATCCCCTTCTTGCGGTCACCCTTGCTGGAGGAGAGCGCGCCCACGGCGGCGCCAGTGGCCGCGCCAGCCAGCGCGCCCCAGGCGCCCTTGGAGGTCTGGGATTCGCCAGTGTAGGGGTTGGTGGTACAGCCGGTCAGGGCTACGAGCAGGGCAACGGCGGGAACAAGTGTCTTGAAATGCATGAAAAACCTCTAAAAAAACCGACTCAAATCCAAAGAGGGCGCATTCTACCCCAGAGGTGTGCCAAGGTGTGACGTTATCAACATCACGCTCCTCTCTGCCCACCCCTCAGTATCCGCAGGCCGGCTGGATGCCGCCTGAACCGGTAGCCGGATCAAGCTCATAACTGTGACCTATCTCCTTGTTCAGCGGACCAAAATGCGCCCCCTTTGGCTACTATTGAATGCACTATCAACAGGAGTTCGAGGTCTCTCATGTCCGCACTGCTTCGCAACGTCTCGATCCGGCACCTGCTGCTGAGTGCCAGCCTCATCATTCTGATCACCATGGCGCTGGGCGGGCTCTGGCGCAGCAGCCTGACCGCCCGCCTCGGCGAGCTGCCCAACCAGCTCATCATCAGCGCCAACGAGCAGATCGCCCTGCAGGAGCTGCGTTATCACACCACCCAGGTCCAGCAGTTCCTGACCGATGCCGCCGTCTCCGGCGAGATGGACTCCATCGGCGAGGCCGAACAGCATGCCCAGGCGGCCCGCCAGTTGCTGGAGCGGCTGCCGCAGCTGAAGGCGCCGCTCACCCCGCTGCTGGCCCGCCAGCTGGAGATCGGCAAGCGGATGGTGGACATCTATCTCAAGGAGGGGCGCGAGGCCGGCAACCAGCTGATGAAGCAGCCGACCGAAGGGTTTGACGCCCTCACCGACAATATCGCCAGCCAGGTCGAAGCGGTGCTGGAGCAGCAGCAGCACCAGTTCCAGCAGCGGGAGCAGGATATCCGCGGCCAGAGCGAGGCCCTGCAGCATCAGGACCTGCTGCAGCTGGCCGTCAGCCTGGCCATCATCCTGTTGATGCTGCTGCTCATCTACTTCAAGACCGTCGGCCCGCTGCAACATCTGATGGGTCAGCTGGTCGAACTGGCCAATCACAGCCACAACCTCACCTTCCGGCTGCACAGCCAGGGCAAGGACGAGTTCGCCTATCTGGCGGAGGTGTTCAACCGCTTCCTCGGCAATATCGACAGCCTGATCGGTACCGTGCAGCAGGTTTCGCGCAAGACCCATGACAAGATGGCCCTGCTGATGTCGCACTCCGGCAGCACCCTCAGCAGCATGCAGCAGGCCCAGCAGAACACCGACATGCTGGCGACCGCCATCAACGAGATGACTGCCACCGTTCACAACATCGAGCACAACACCGAGCAGGCCAGCCAGGATACCCTGCTCACCCAGCAGCAGGCCCACGACGGTCAGCGGCAGGTGAGCCAGACCATCTCTCTGATCCGGCAGGTGGCCGACCACATCGAGCAATCCGCCGGGGAGGTGACCCAGCTGGATCAGGAGAGCACCCAGATCGGCAACATCCTGCAGGTGATCCGCACCATCTCGGAACAGACCAACCTGCTGGCGCTCAACGCCGCCATCGAGGCGGCCCGGGCCGGTGAGCAGGGTCGCGGCTTTGCGGTGGTGGCCGACGAGGTACGCCAGCTGGCGACCCGCACTCAGGCCGCCACCGTCGACATCCAGCAGCGTATCGAGGCGCTACAGCACAACACCCGCCACGCGGTGACCACCATGCACACCACCCGCAACGTGAGCGAACAGGCGGTCAACCAGGCGGCGGGTACCGGCGAGACCCTGACCGCCATCGTCGAAGCCATCACCCGGGTCAACGACATGAACGGCCACATCGCCACCGCCACCGGCCAGCAGGCCCAGGTCACCGAAGAGACCAACCGCAATGTGATGGAGGTCGCCAGCATTGCCCGCGAATGTCTGGAGCTGGCGCGCCAGAGCCGCAGCCACACCCGGGACATGAACCAGGCCAACGAGGAGATCGGCCTCATCAGCGATCAGTTCGACGTCAGCAAGGCTGGCTCTGCCAGCCAGGATCAAGAGCTGCTGCACTGGAACGAGGCCTTCATGGTGCAGGTGCCCAGCATGGACAGCCAGCATCTGGGCTTGTTCGAGGCGATGAACCGGCTCTACCAGGCGGTGCTCGACAAGAGCCCGTCCCAGCTGCGCAAACAGCGGCTCGACGAGCTGCTCAAGCTCGCCACCCAGCACTTCGCTGACGAGGAGCGCGTGATGGAGCAGGCGGGCTACCCCGAGCTGCGCCGCCACAAGCAGGAACACGCCCGGCTGCTGGCCGAGCTCGACACCCTGATGCAGCGCAACGGCACGGACGACGAGGAGTTCAACATGGAGCTGCTGGTGTTTCTCAAGAACTGGCTGCTCAACCACATCTCCAAGGTCGACAAACAGTACTCAGGCACGCTGCGTCAGGCCGGGATCGCCTGACAGCCCCATGGCGAACGACATGCCGATATGCAAAAGGGAGGCATCAGCCTCCCTTCTCTTTTACCTTGCGCCCGGTTTATTGGCACGCAGGCCCCTGCTGGCACTCGGTGTGGCAGGGGCAGGTCACCAGATGATCGTTCACCATCCCCACCGCCTGCATGAAGGCGTAGCAGATGGTGCTGCCGACGAAGGTGAAGCCACGCTTCTTGAGCGCCCTGGACATGGCATCCGACTCCGCTGAGGTCGCCGGAATGTCGCCGTTGCCCTGGCGCTGGTTGACGATGGGGGCGCCGCCCACGAAGCCCCACAGATAATCGACAAAGTCGACGCCTTCGGCCTCCAGCGCCAGATAGGCGCGGGCATTTTTGATGATCGACTGCACCTTGAGCCGGTTGCGGATGATACCGGTATCCTGCATCAGCCGCTCCACATCCTGCTCGTCGAACTGCGCGATGCGCACCGGATCGAAGTCGGCATAGGCGCGATGGTAGCTCTCGGTGCGTTTCAAGATGGTGATCCACGACAGCCCCGCCTGCTGGCCGTCGAGGCAGAGCTTGGCAAACAGCTCGCGCGAGTCATGGACCGGCCTGCCCCACTGTTTGTCATGGTATTCGATGTATTCCGGGTCCTTGGTCACCCAGGCGCAACGCAACTCCATTTCCTCTCTCCTGTCATTTCATCCAATCCCCGGGGTCGATGCCAACCCGGGCGTGGGAGTGCCGACAACCCCTCCCGCCCAGGCCCGGCGCAGCGCCATCACATTAATCCGCTGTAATTTCGCCTATTATCCGACCATGCCAGACGGTATACTCCTTCGGTTCACATTCAGCAAATCTTGCTCTGATTTCATTTCGCGCGAAAAAAATTATGCAAAAATTCGATGTCAAAACCTTTCAGGGCCTGATCCTGCAGCTGCAGGACTATTGGTCCCGCCAGGGCTGTACCATCATTCAGCCGCTGGATATGGAAGTGGGTGCCGGTACTTCTCACCCCATGACCTGCCTGCGCGCCCTGGGCCCCGAGCCCATCGCCTGCGCCTACGTGCAACCGTCCCGCCGTCCGACTGACGGCCGCTACGGTGAAAACCCGAACCGCCTGCAGCACTACTACCAGTTCCAGGTGATCATCAAGCCTTCCCCCGACAACATTCAGGAACTCTATCTGGGCTCCCTGAAAGAGCTGGGCATGGATCCCGAGATCCACGACATCCGCTTCGTGGAAGATAACTGGGAAAACCCGACACTGGGTGCCTGGGGTCTGGGCTGGGAAGTGTGGCTGAACGGCATGGAAGTGACCCAGTTCACCTACTTCCAGCAGGTTGGCGGCCTCGAGTGCAAGCCGGTCACCGGCGAGATCACCTACGGTCTCGAGCGTCTGGCCATGTACATTCAGGGCGTGGACAGCGTCTACGATCTGGTCTGGTCTGACGGCCCGCTGGGCAAGACCACCTACGGCGACGTGTTCCACCAGAACGAAGTGGAGCAATCCACCTACAACTTCGAACACGCCGATGTGGAGTTCCTGTTCCACTGCTTCGAGCAGTACGAGAAGGAAGCCCAGAACCTGCTGGCACTGGAAAAACCGCTGCCGCTGCCTGCCTACGAGCGCATCCTCAAAGCCGCTCACTCCTTCAACCTGCTGGATGCCCGCAAGGCCATCTCGGTCACCGAGCGTCAGCGCTACATCCTGCGCATTCGCACCCTGACCAAGGCCGTGGCAGAGGCATACTACGCCTCCCGCGAAGCGCTGGGCTTCCCTATGTGTCAGCGCAGTGAGAACAAGCAAGGTTAAGGAACGGACATGGCACAACATACATTTCTGGTAGAGATCGGTACTGCTGAGCTCCCGCCCAAAGCCCTGCGCTCCCTGGCCGAAGCCTTTGCCGACAACCTCAAGAGCGAACTGACCAAGGCCGATCTGGCCTTTGGCGACGTCGAGTGGTTCGCCTCACCGCGCCGTCTGGCGCTGAAGGTGCACGCGCTGGCCGGCGAACAGCCGAGCAAGAGCGTCGAGAAACGCGGCCCGGCCGTGGCCCAGGCGTTCGATGCCGAAGGCAAGCCAACCAAGGCTGCCGAAGGCTGGGCCCGTGGCAACGGCATCACCGTTGAACAGGCCGAGCGTCTGGTCACCGACAAGGGCGAGTGGCTGGTCCACACCGCCAAGGTCGAAGGCCGCCCGGCCGTCGATCTGCTGGGCGAGCTGGTTAGCCAAGCACTGGCCAAGCTGCCGATCCCGAAGATGATGCGCTGGGGCGACAAGACCATCCAGTTCGTGCGTCCGGTCTTCACCGTGACCCTGCTGCTGGATGGCGAGCTGGTTCCCGCCCACATTCTGGGTATCGACTCTGCCCGCACCATCCGCGGTCACCGCTTCATGGGCGAGAGCGAGTTCACCATCGACAACGCCAGCCAGTACCCGCAGATCCTGCAGGAGCGCGGCATGGTGATTGCCGACTTTATGGCCCGCAAGGCCAAGATCAAGGCTGACGCCGAAGCGGCCGCTGCCGCCTTCGGTGGTGTGGCCGATCTGGACGACGCCCTGCTGGAAGAAGTGACCGCACTGGTCGAGTGGCCGGTGGTGCTGACCGCCAACTTTGAAGAGAAGTTCCTGGCCGTGCCGGCTGAAGCGCTGGTGCACACCATGAAGGGTGACCAGAAGTACTTCCCGGTCTACGACAAGCACGGCAAGCTGCTGCCGAAGTTCATCTTCGTCACCAACATCGAGTCCAAAGACCCGAGCCAGATCATCAGCGGCAACGAGAAGGTGGTTCGCCCCCGTCTCTCAGACGCCGAGTTCTTCTTCAAGACCGACCTCAAGCAGACTCTGGCCTCCCGCCTGCCGCGCCTTGAAACCGTGCTGTTCCAGCAACAGCTGGGCACCGTCAAGGCCAAGGTCGAGCGCATCGAGACCGTCGCCGGCTTTATCGCCGAGCGTATCGGCGCCGACGTGGCTCAGGCCAAGCGTGCCGGCCTGCTCTCCAAGTGTGACCTGATGACCAACATGGTCGGCGAGTTCACCGACACCCAGGGTGTCATGGGGATGCACTACGCCCGTCACGATGGCGAAGACGAAGCAGTGGCCGTGGCCCTCAACGAGCAGTACATGCCGCGCTTTGCCGGTGATGCCCTGCCGTCCGGTCTGGTTGCCTGCGCCGTTGCGCTGGCCGACAAGTTCGACACCCTGGCCGGTATCTTCGGCATCGGCATGCTGCCGAAGGGTGACAAGGACCCGTTCGCCCTGCGTCGCGCCGCCATCGGTGCCCTGCGTATCATGACCGAGAAGCAGCTGGATCTGGATCTGGTTGAACTGGTTGAAGAAGCGGTACGCGTCTACGGCGACAAGCTGACCAACAAAACCGTCGTCACCGACGTGGTCGACTTTATGCTGGGTCGCTTCCGCGCCGCCTATCAGGACGAAGGCATCGGTGCCGACGTGGTGCTGGCCGTACTGGCCCGCCGTCCGACCCGTCCGCTCGACTTCGATCGCCGCGTCAAGGCCGTCAGCCACTTCCGCACGCTGGATGCCGCACTGGCACTGGCTGCCGCCAACAAGCGCGTGAGCAACATTCTGGCCAAGGTTGAAGGCGAATTGCCGACTGCCGTCAAACCGGAACTGCTGGTCGATGCCGCCGAGAAGGCGCTGGCCACCCAGGTTGCCGAACTGCAAGCCGAACTGGCCCCGCTGTTCGCCGCCGGTGACTATCAGGCTGCCCTCACCCGTCTGGCCGCCCTGCGCGAGCCGGTCGACACCTTCTTCAACGAGGTGATGGTGATGGCCGACGACGAAGCCCTCAAGGCCAACCGTCTGGCGCTGCTGAACAACCTGCGCAACCTGTTCTTGCAAGTCGCGGATATCTCCCTGCTGCAGTAAAAACGAAGTCACGGATTGAGAAGAAAGGCGCCCTTTGGCGCCTTTCTATTTCTATCTATCGTTCCGCAGTTCTCACTAACAACCACACACTATGTAGTCTCTAAACTACTGCTCCCGAGTCATCGAGTCATCGGAGTGATTAAGACCTAGACAAATTTATATTATTATTGAAATCACTTAATGGTTTAGTTGTTACATACAATATGGATGCATGACTTAAATTACCTGCCATTTTAAATTTAAAAAATCATTATTATAAAGATAACATTACCGTCTATCTTTAATGGATTGAATGTATAGAGAATTAAAAAAATGTGCGACAGTAAATAGCACACCTAATAAAAATTAGGTCTCCAAAGGAGCATAACCTTGAAAAGAAAATATATTTTCATTTTTCACAGCATGAAAAATAACTCTCATCAGGCACCTTCCCATGCCAAATAAAATCAACTTTATCAGAATAAAGTTTTTGCGCTTCATTCCTAATGAATGAGGAATAAAATAAATTACATATTGAAAATATCAAGCTAACAACTAGAACGCATATGATGATAGCCTTATTAAGGCCAGAAAGGATATTCTCATGCTTTACGACAAAAATAGTACCATACACAAAGAAAAGGATACATAGCAGACTTGAGAAGAGCAAAATAAATGCTTGGTATACAGTATCAACCTTTGAATAGACTGTAACATTAACAGATAAAAAGGCAAAAAAACCGACAAAAAGAGAGATTGATGACAATATTGAAGACTTGACGTTATCTGTTTCTTTTTTTACATTTGAGAGTATTTCGCCTCCCTTTTGATCAACAATGTCTTTAAATGATCTTTCACTTTTTTGAGCTTTATCAATGACCTCTGATTCTACTTTTTTAATATCTTCTTTCAATGCATTTATAGCTGCCGAAAGTGCGACTGTATCGGTTAAGTTATTATCCTTCGAAGATACCGAAGATACCGAAGATACCGAAGATACCGAAGATACCGAAGATACCGACGATGCCGACGATGCCGACGATGCCGACGATGCCGACGATGCCGACGATGCCGACGATGCCGACGATGCCGACGATGCCGACGATGCCGACGATGCCGACGCTATTGTACTACTACCAACATTATCATTGTTTTTTACAGGCACACCTCCCTGCAGAAAGGAGGTATTATAAGAATTTGGATAACTGAAGACATAGCTTGATGCCCCACCACCTCCCACAGGAACATCATTGATATTATTGTCTCTATCCTTGTCTTTATCTTTATCTTTATCTTTATCTTTATCCATCGATTGATTACCAACCTAGTCTATGAGCTATTGCAGAGTATTTAGGAAATAATATCATCCTTGCTCATTGAATTATCTGCAATATGAATCAACTCATCTATAACTGTAGGTGTGACATTTACAAACTCATCATGCGCAGTATTAAAATCACGCATGAAGAAAAAACTTTGCTTATCTTGGTTAACAACTGAATTAGATATGTTTGTTATTTCATTGTATGGGAAGTTTGATGCTTTTTTTCTATACACAAGATTTATTGATGCTTCAATCAGCCCATTTTCACGAATGCTTTTATTTATGTATTTATCATGAATAAACTTAGATGGTTGTATATCGCTCAACACATGACGATACACAAACCCTGCTCTAGTGAAGGATATTCCATCATAAAGAAGCCCACTCACAATACGTTTTGATGACTCATGAAAAGCTTCCTTTTCCTCTGAAGAATTTAAATCAATAACATTTTTTGTTAATGTGATCGCCAATCTAGAGATATTAATTGTCACCTTTCCATCAAGAGAAAACATTTGTACTCTCGGTATCTCTGCTGGAGCATTATCAGGAACAGGGATCATATTAGCTGGTGACTGAAAAGTTACATATGTGCTTAAAACTTTCCTGATAGTTACTATTAGATTCTCAAAAACCAAAACACTCTGAGCTTTTGGGGAAAAATAAAAACTGCTCTGTAATTCAATAAGTGCCACAAAAAAACTCCTTAAATAAAATTTTATAGCATTCTATCCAATATTATCAGGAGTGTGAAGCAACTATAGACGCTCGTAGGTTAGATTAGCCGCCAGGCGTAATCGGACGTTCGCGTCAATGGATTCTCACGCCATTACGGCCAGCCCGTAGGTTCGATTAGCCGTCAGGCGTAATCGGACGTTCGCGTCAATGGATTCTCCCGCCATAACGGCCAGCCGAATTCCCCCTCCGACTGGCCCCCCCTGTTTGACGGCAACAACCGCAATCAAAACCTCTCGTTCGTCCGATTACGCTGCGCTAATCGAACCTACGATTCCTTTTCCAACGCGACAATGATCCGCTCCACGCTCTGGGCTACCGACAGGGTGGCGCTATCCAGTACCAGACGCTCACTGTCCCAGGGTTGATAGTCGCGATCGATCACCGCCTGCCAATCCGGCAATACCAGCCCCTCGATATCCACCGTCCGGTTTTCGACCCGCTCGCGGTGCAGCTTCGGGTTGGAGCAGACAACCTCTATATCGAGACAGGGCACCCCGACCGAGCGGGCGATGTCGTGGTAAGCATCCCGGGTGAGCTGGATGGGGTTAACGGAATCCGTGATGACGATCGAGCCAAGTGCCAGGTTCTCTCTGGCCAGCCCATAGGCAACGAAATAACCAGCCGGCCCCATCTCGTTATCCGCCTGCTCAGCGGCACGAATGGCCTGCTCTATGGTATCAATGCGCAGGTAGACGGCGCCCAACCGCTGGGCCAGGGCCCGCGCGATGGTGCTTTTTCCACTGCCCGGCAAACCACTGAAGATGATCAGCATGTTCCATTCCCGTGATGAAAGAAGAGCCGAGCCATAGGGTATCGGATTGTCATCGCGCCCACAGCATCTTGTTCAGGGCTGCACGGGATATGCCCGCCAGTGGCTTCTCTTGGTCGACAGTCGTCATCGAATATGCGCGAATATAAGCCTGTCTCTCTACCGATCATCCAAATTCATATGCAGGCTGGCTGATGGATAGCAATAACCACAAAAGATATTTTGTACGTCCATTTTTCTTGTTGTGCCTCATCAATGAAGCTGTTATTTATGCCAAGACATACCTAAAAATAAACAACGCAGCATTAAAGTGGCGTTGTTTTATATATCCAACCATCTTTCATATCACCGTGATGATGAAAAATGGTGACATCCACATTCAAAAACAAACCTTTTAAAATCAATATCTTATTTTCAGTTAAAGATAGGAGGCCCAAACAATGCACTTGCAAAGCAATATATAAAATCAATATCAGACTTATCAGAATTAAATAGGCATGGCCTTTTCCACCTCCCCATTTTAATTTCCGCCATTCACCAAAAAAACACAGATGGAGATGTGTAGAATGATAATGAAACAGAAGTTCGTTATGTTGGCCGCCTTGTCCACCCTGATGTTATCTACCAGTGCCTTGGCTACTTACCGGGTAGACGTGCAGTGTCTTGATCGGGTCATGTTGACCGATGTGCATGCCGGCTATATCAAATCGGCCAGTGGCGGCCCCGACGCGGGCAATGCGGTGGTGATTTCATGGGAAAATAATTATGAGCAGGGCAGCACGAGCTTCCATGTCTTCAAAAACCTGAATGATTACCCCGGCAGGGGCATGTTCGAGATGGCCCTGCTGGCGCTGGATCGCGGCCTGCCGGTCAGTGCCTGGGGCAATGACTCCCAATGCTCCGGTGGGATTCATCAGTTGAAGATTACCCGCAGCTTCAACCCCTAATCCTGCCTGCGCACTGATTCGTGCGATAAAGGGAGTGAACACCAAGCCGGGTCAGTCAGCTGCGCCCGGCTTTAACAACCCGCGCGACCGTCACTTGCCTTGCGCTGTAACATGCGAAGCAGCGTCGCCACGTATCTCACCTGTTCATGCCAACTCGGCCGGGACGATATCGCTGAGCCGGATAGGCAGCCCGCCGATTTGGGCATATCTTGTCGGGGCGGCTCTGCCAGGGTGACAGGGCCCCTTCACGAGGTGCAATGATGAAACGAGCAATCCAGGCCGCCCTGCTGGCCATCACCATGGCCACCGGTGCGCAGGCTGCCGACAAGGTCACCACGGTTCCGGTGCAGTTTGCCAAGGGGGCCCACAGCGCCCAGCTCAAGGGCAGCTTCACCGGCTATGACACCATCCATTACACCCTGGTGGCCAAGGCGGGCCAGACCATGACGGTCAAGATCGGCGGCAGCAGCAACGCCAACTTCAATGTCTTCGCCCCCGGCGCCCAGCCCGGTCAGGCCGAGGCGCTGGGCAGCAACGATGGAGATGGTCAGTGGCAAGGTGCCCTGCCCACCTCCGGCAAGTACCTGATCCAGGTCTATCAGATGCGTGCCTCCGCCCGTCGCGGCGAGCAGGTGCCCCACACCCTGGCGGTCAGCATCCAGTAAACCCGCCCACACGATGCCCGTGCAACCACCGTCATGCCCCATCCCGGGCTGGGCATGACGGCGGCCTGCTGGTAGGGTGGTGCCATCAATTAATCAACGACCGAGACAGTCATGCAACGCAAAACCCTGGCCCTGCTGCTGGCCAGCCATCTGCTGGTGGGCGCAGCCGGCTTTGCGGCCGGCATCTATGCCCTGCCGATCCTGATCGCCCCACCCGCCCCCGCCAACGAGCTGGTTGCCGCCCGGCAGGCCCAGGCCAGCTTTCACGGCACCTTTCGCCGGGATCTGCAAGACAGCGACCGGCTGCACTGGGGCGAAGGGCAGGTCAGCATCGGGCCCGATGCCATCAGCCTGATAGGCAAGCTGGCACCCGGCCCCGACTACCAGCTCTACCTGTCACCCACCTTCGTCGAGACCGAGGCCGACTTTGCCCGTCTGAAGGAGAAGATGGTGAAAATCGGGCCGGTGAAGACCTTCGACAACTTCATCGTCCCCCTCCCTGCCGATGTGAACCCGGCCGACTACGACAGCGTGATCATCTGGTGCGAAACCTTCGGCCAGTTCATCACCGCCGCCCGCTACCGGCAGTAACTCCGCAACCGGGCTACCCACCATGTAATAACGGACACCCTGAGGTGTCCGTTATTACATGCAGTTTCCTTGTAGGGAGCCAATTACTCGAGATAACCGGCCTCGACGCCGATATGGGCCAGGGCCGCCAGCTCCAGCGGGGTCAGCTGGCTGACGGAGTCGATCATGGTCGGCTCACCGCGCGCTGATTCGGGCAGCTGGAGGCGCACCTTCAGCTCGTCGGTCAGGCTGCCCACCAGGTTGCCCATGCGGGTCAGGCGGGAGACCAATACGGCTTCCGGGCTGCTCTCGCTGTCGGCAAAGGTAGAGACCTGCGCCACCGCGAAGTCGCAGACGGCCTTGGCTCGATCACCAAAATCCCCCTCCAGCTGTAGCAGCACCTGTCGCGCCGCACTGTCGTCAAAACGAGCCAGTTCCGCCTTCATGTGGCCGGTATCAAAGTGCAGTCTTGCCCCCGCATCGAGTCGATCCTCCGGCTTGCCGGCGGTCTGGTCTGCCCATGCCTGATCGGTCTGACCGGCAAACTGCATCAGGCCGCCCAGCACCAACCGCTGGTTGGGACGCGCCGAGGCGAGACTGTCGAGTGCATTACCCAGAGAAGCACCATTGGCATCGCTGCCGCCCGCAAGAGAGAGTGCCAATGTACGCAGGATCTGCAGATCACCCCGGGTTTGCAGCTTGGCCATATGGGAGCCATTGATGGAGCCATCGGCAATGTGCTGGTGCAAGGCATTGAGGTCATCACTGCTCAGGGTAACCTCGGTCGAAGCCTGATCCCGCAGCAGGAAGCTGGCCTGGTAGCTGATGAGCTCCAGCGCCTGCTTGTAACCGGTGACCTCGGTCTGGCGTGCCATGGCGACGGTTTCACGGGCGGCAGGCTTGGCCTCCCCATGTGGAGCCGCCACAACCCCGGCATTGGTGGTGGCCGGCAGCGGTTCGCCGGCGACCTCGGCCTTGACTGCACGCTGCAAGTCGGCCACTTCCACCATCACGGCGTGCAGTTGACTCATCGCCTCTTGTAACTGCTCCGGGGTGGCACTGGCGATCAACTCCGTTACCTTGCCGCCCACCGTGCCCCACTGCTGGAGCGGGATACCGGCGATGGGACGTTCAAGCAACCCGGCCGCCAAGGTTTGGCTCTCCTGCCGCATGGAGCCATCCTTGATCCCGTTCAGTGAGGTTGCCAGCGAGCGCAGGGCGCCATTGCCGGTCGCCAGCCGGGCATGTTCCTGCCCCAGCTGCTGTGCATCTATGTTATTAAGCTCACTCGCCTTATCGAGGCCACCCAGGGTAAAGGGCAACGCCTTTTGCAGCAGCAGGCGCTTTTGGTCGGCCAGGGAGAGGTTGTCTGCCGGCGGTGCCGAGCGGGCGGGCGCCGCGGGGCGAGCCCCCAGCAGATTGCCGATCCACTCTTTCAGTGCCACAAACGGACGGGCCAACTGGGCTTCCAAACGGGACAGCAGCCCCTGTCCTTTTTGCGGTTCACTGCGGCTGCCCAGCTGAAGGGCATCCTGACTGGTGGCAACCTGACGAGCATCCAGCTGGCCGAACTTGCCAACCCCGGCCGCAGCATCACTGTGCTGGGCGACGGCCTGCAGGCCGCCAGTATGTGTTTGAATCTGCATGGTGTTTATCTTCTCGTGATGTTTCGCGCTCAGTCTAGGAGAGGCAATGGGGGCGGACTATCGCGATTGGTCGGGATTTTTGCACTGAATGCGACACGCCACCCAACTGGCCGGAAAGCTAAAAAAACAGAGCCACCATTAACAGTGTCGTCAGCGGTGAGCTGCTCTAATTGCACCATCACCAATTTGGAGCCCTCGATGAACTCTCTCTATCACGCCGCCCTCCACCAGCTGTTTCTTTCCCTCTCTCTCCCCATGCCAGCACAGGAAGAGAGCGTCACCAGCCTGCAGATCGGCGAGCAAACCTACCACCTGACCGAACATCCGGCCAACTACCTGCTGATGTTTACCCGCCTGGAAGCCGCTACCAGCGCACAAGCCGCAGCGCAGAACCTGTTCAGCCAGGACCCCTGCAAACCGGTTCTGGCATTCGATCCGGATAGCCTGACCCCAGTACTCTGGAGCCGTCAGCCACTGCAACAGCTCGATCGCGGCCAGATCCATCATCAGCTGGAGCAGCTGGTACATGCCGCCAGCGAGATTGGCGCGATCTGACTCGCCCGCAGCAGGGCCGTATGACCGACTGCTGACCACGCCAACCACAGCCCGCTCGGGATGCGGTTGCCAGCCAATAAAAAAGGCGCCATCAGGCGCCTTTTTGTACTCAACCAGACCACTCAGCTCGGTGGGAAATGGCCACCTATGCTGATCACATTCACCTGCTGCAGGGTGCTGTTGATGGTAAAAGCGACCCTGTGCTCCTGGCTGAGGCGGATCGTGTAGATCCCTTTATTCTTGCCGCTCAACTGCTCGTAGTGCATGTCGCCCACCTTGTCGGCAGCGTTCTTGGGATCGGTACCCCGCACTATCTCCCGGCGCCACTCATGGTACTTGCTCATGGCCGACGCCGTCACGGCCACGTGCTTGTCCTTGTTGTAGAGGATGCGGGGTTGCGAATCATCGATAGTCCATGCCATAGCCAGCTCCTGTTTTGGCTCCAAAGAGAACCAAACTATAGTGCACACCATCCCACTGGCGAGTCCGAACGGCACCAACCTGTCTGCCTGCGTCACAATTTTGAACGCAAAACGGCGCCATCAGGCGCCGTTTTTTGTCGCAGTCTGCCGGGGCAGGCCGGGGTATCAGCCGGTGTAGACGGGAAGCATGCCCGCCATGTTGAGCAGGTGAAACGCTGCGGTCAGCACCCCGAACAGGAAGACGCCGGCGATCATCGGCATGCCGCCCGGTGCCCGGAAGCCCTCCTGTTTGTCACCTTGCTTGCCCTTGCCGGCGCGCACCTTCCAGGCCAGCAGGGCCGGGATGATGCAGGTCCACAGGGTGGCCACGGCACCCGCATAGCCAATGGCCATCAGGAAGCCGAACGGGAACAGCAGGGAGAGCAGCAACGGCGGCAGGAAGGTGGCCGCCCACGACTTGGCGCGGCCGCCACGGCCGTTGTCGAACTTGAATAGATCCGCCAGATAGT
The DNA here is from genome assembly GCF_041403025.1 of Aeromonas sp. S5(2024). Lineage (NCBI taxonomy): Bacteria > Pseudomonadati > Pseudomonadota > Gammaproteobacteria > Aeromonadales > Aeromonadaceae > Aeromonas > Aeromonas sp. S5(2024). Next base: position 29,770 of record NZ_JBGLRI010000016.1, read on the forward strand.
CGAATACCCCCAGCCCCACCCCGATGAAGGAGGAGAGGATGGCCGCCATGGAGAAGAGGTTGAGGGCGCTGGCGACCGCCTCGGATTCGATCACCGAGGCCAAGGCCTTGAGCAGCACGTCGACGTTGCCGCCCTGGGCCACCACGGGGCCGAACTCGCTGCGCGGCAGGTTGCCGAACACGCTCACCAGCCAGATGAGGTAGAACAGCAGCGCGATGGCGGTGCCGCCGAGGATGGCGTAGCGGGCGCGGCGCTCCTCACCGTAGTAGGCGCGCATGGACGACACCGAGTGGTGATAACCGAACGAGGTGAGTGCCACCGGCAGCATGGCCAGCGCATAGGGGGCATAACTAGCGTGCTCGCTCAGGGTATCGAACAGCAGGGTCGGCTTGATGTTGAGCGACAGCCCAGAGATGCCGAACACGAAGCTCAGCCCCATGGCGATGACCAACACTACTGAGATGCGATCCACCGCCCGGGTGGAGTGCCACACCAGGCCGGAGAAGCCCAGGGTAAACAGGACTGAGCCCAACTGGCTGCCAATGCCGGTCATGCCGTCGATGATGAGGCCGGCCGAGGTGATGTAGGCGTAGAGCAGGATGCCGCCGACGAAATAGACGGTGAGGTTGTTGAGGGCGTTGAGCTTCTCCCCCAGCAGTTCGCGGGTGACGGTATCGAACGACACGCGCAGCGGATAGCCCTGATAGGACTCCAGCAGCATCCAGCCGGAGAGCGTCATCACGATCATGGTCAGGGTGATGGCCAGCACCGACCAGATGGTCCAGGCGCCCGCCCCCGCACTCGGCAAGCCCAGCATGCCGGCCCCTACACAGACGCCGGCAATGATGCATGCCCCGCCCACCAACGATGGTTTCTGTCCCATTTACTTCTCCAAAGACGATTGTGGATCTGATCGCGACCGCGGACCGTTGCATTTGCTACGCCGGTTGTCATGGTAGATCGCGCTCATCTAGGTGCCGGCGCCCGGCGCTGGCTGCTTCGCAAGGGAAGCAAGGTGCGCTCAAGGCGGGCTGCCGGCCCGACACGGCAGCAGGGCCGCATGTCGGGGAAGGGACTTTACCCTGCTACCCCTCAGGTATCAAATGCGGGTGCATGTTCAGGCTGCCCAACGGGCCCTTCGCAGACAGCCTGCAACTGGCTCCTTGTGACTCAATGAGTGAGTTGCGGCAACAGTTGCAGCAGGTGGGCGCGATCTGCCAGCGGCGTCTGGCTGACCCAGATCCCCAGCAGGCCGTAAGCGAGCAGCGGCAGCACCAGCAGCAACAGGCAGAGCAGCCCCAGCAGCTGGCGAGGCGCGAGCCGGTGCCCCTGCGTGCCCAGCTGCAGCGCATCGGCCCGCTTGGGGCAGGCGGCCACGCAGCTCAGGCAGCTGGTGCACTCGAGACTGCGCACCGCGATGAGCTGGTGTACCTGGATGCGCGACGGGCAGGCCCGGCTGCACTTGTCGCAGTCGTGGCCCGCACTGCGCAGGCAACGGACCGGATCACGGCGAATGCGCAGTGGGGTCAGCAGGCCGAGCAGGGCCAGCCAGGCACCATAGGGACAGAGGTAGCGGCAGAACCCTTGCCGGAAGGTGGCGGTGAGCAGCAGCACCCAGCCAAGGCACAGACCCGAGATCAGGGTCAGGTTGAAGAAGAAGGCCCCCATCTTCATGTCCGCCGCCTGATGGTAGGGGCTGGTGAAGTAGCCGGGCAGGGCAGCGCTTGGCACCGCGATCAGCACGATAAACAGCAGGAACGCGAGCACCAGAAACTTCTGGCCGCGCAACACGACATCGAGCCAGCGCGGCGGCGTCCACTCCCCCGCCAGCCATCGGCTGCGCAAACCGTGCAGCCATTCACCCACCAGCCCGAGCGGGCAGAACCAGGCACAGAACGCCCGCCCCAGCAGCAGGGCCGACAGCGAGAGCACCAGTACCGTGACGGTGGCCGCCGGATGGTGGGGATCCACCAGCCCCTGCCCGAGCCAGGCCCGCAGCCCGAGGCCGCCGGCAATGGGCAGGAAGCCGTCCACCACGTCAGGGCGCACCAGCCAGGGACTCATCCCCTGCCCCAGCTGCCAGACATGCAGGCCGTACTGCAGCGTCACCAGACCCCAGCAGAGCAACAGCAGCTGGCGTGTGCGTGCCCGCAGCCACTGGCTGTCGAGCGCCTCGAGGGCAGGCAACGGCTGCCGCTGGTGCCAGAGGGCAAGCGCGCCGGCCACCAGCCCCATGCCGAGCCAGAGCAGGCTGTCCGCCGCCAGCAGCCAGAGCATGAGCAGCAGGCCGAGGGCAAGACGCCACTGCCAACCCGATCGCGCCTGCCACGCCAGCAGCACCAGATAGGCCAGGCCGGCGGCCATGGTCACGGCTTCGATCACGCTCATGTTTCCCTCACTGCCTCATCCACAACTGGCGGCAAGGATAACGGACATCTGAATTGATTATTTTGATCTGCATGGGCAGAGGGGGACATTTGCGCCCAATGCCCCTCCCCATGGTTGCACCTTATGCCTTGCGGCTGTTGAACAGCGGCTGGTCGGATTCGGCCTGCTCGGCCCAGAAGTGGATGTTGAAGCGGGCATCCTCCGACAGCTCGACCCTGTGCCAGTACTGGGGCGGGCTGGTGGCAAACTCCCCGGCCCGGATCACCAGGCTAACCTCGGGCTCCTCGGCCTGCTCGTCGGCAAAGCCGTGGTAGGTGACGGTGCCCTCCATCACGCAGAGCTGGCCGAACACCCCGGCCGCGGTGTTGTGGTGGGTGAGCAGGGCCTGGGGCACATTCTGGCGGGTGAAGAAGGGGGTGGAGCGGCGCACTACCCAGTGAGACGGAATCAGTTGCATGGCCATATCGGTTCTCCTCAGATGGCCGGGTCGACCCGGCCGGTGCAATGAAAGGGGTTAACGGGGCAGCTGACGCAGCAGCGGGAAGGCGGCGCTCATCTGGTCGCCCCCCACCACGAAGCCGCACAGCTCGCCGGCTTGGTCGCGCGCCTCGGCCACCATGCCGTGGCTGTTCCAGCGGCACTGCCAGGCGAGTTCCTCGCCCTTGGTACGACCCGCCAGTTGCAGCGGGTAGCGCGGCGTCTTCACCTTCACCAGCATGGGCGGCAGGGCCAGCGGGGTCGGCGTGCCGAGCAGGGTGCGCGCCAGCGCATTGGCCCCCAGCACTATGGGTTGCAGGAAGGGGAGCAGCTGACCCTGCCACTGCACGCAATCCCCCAGCGCGAAGATATGGGGGTCGCTGGTCTGCAGCCGATCGTCGACCAGGATGCCACGCTCCACTGCCAGCCCGGCCCCGCGGGCCAGGGCCAGATTCGGCCGCAGGCCGATCGCGGCGATCACCAGATCCTGCTCGCTGACGCACCCGTCACTCAGAGTGACCCGCCAGCCATCGCCCGGCTGGGCATCTATCCTGGCGAGACCTGTCCCGAACTGCAGGCTGACCCCCTGACTGCGCAGCGCCTGTTGCAGCGGCTGGGTCAGGGTGGCGGGCAGCAGGGCGCTGAGCGGGCTGTCGGCCAGATCCAGCAGGGTGACCTCGCGGCCATCGCTCGCCATGTCCATCGCCAGCTCGCAGCCGATGAGGCCGGCCCCCAGCACCAGGATGCGGCGAGCCTGCTGGATTGCCCCCTCGGCGACGGCATACTCCTGCTGGCTGTTGAGGGTGACCAGATGCTCGCTGCCCGGCAGCTCGGGGCGTACCGCACTGGCGCCGGTGGCCAGCACCAGCTGACCATAGGGGAATTCCCCCTGCTCGGTCAGCACCAACCGCCGGGCTGGGTCGATGCCGAGCACCGGGCAGTGGGGCAACAGCGCAATGCGCTGCTGCTCGGCAAAGTCGCTGCCACTCTGGCGGGTCATGGCCGCGGCGGCGCAGCCCCGGCTCACCACGTGGCTCAAGTCCGGCTTGTTGTACTCGTCGCCGCTGTCGGCGGTGATGAGGCGGATGGGCTGCTCGGCGTCCAGCTTGCGCAGGCTCTTGACCAGCTGCTGGGCGGCGAAGCCGCTGCCGATCACCACTATCTCGCGGCTGATGCCGGCGTCACTCTGCGTTGTTGTGCTCATACACAGGCCTCCACCCCACAGGGTTCAAATACCTCCTTGCCGATGCCGCAGCCGGGGCAGAGGAAGCTGTCAGGTACCTGAGCCCAGGGGGTGCCCGGCGCCACCAGCTGATCCGGCTCGCCCTGGGCCGGGTCATAGACCCACTGGCAGACGGTGCAGAGCATGGTCTGGTCGTCATCCCATTCAGCAGTGGCCGCTGCGGCTATCGGCTCAACAGCTGGCATCAGGGGGGCAGGCGTCACGTCTGTCTGAGTTGTGGTGATCGGACGGGGTGCGTCCAGCGGATGCAGCGCCCACTGGCGGGCGAGCTGACGGCCGTGCTCGCGGCATTCCGCCAGCGCCGAGCCATCCGGCCGCCACTTGGCCTTGAGGGAGATGCTGATGTCAAAGCCCGCATCCATCAGCCGGGTCTGGATCCGGTCCACCGCACCGCCGGTCCAGCCGTAGCTGCCGAAGGCCGAGGCGCGCTTGTTACGGAAGCGCAGGCCGGTGATCTCTTCGAGCATGCCCGCCACCTTGGGCATCATGACGTTGTTCATGGTGGAGGAGCCCACCAGTATCCCCTTGGAGCGGAACACCTGGGTCAGGATCTCGTTCTTGTCGTGGCGGGCCACGTTGTAAATCTTCACCGCCACGCCGGGGTCCACCTCGTGGATGCCCTGGGCGATGGCGTCGGCCATCATGCGGGTGTTGTTGGACATGGAGTCGTAGAACAGGGTGATGCGGTCTTCCTGATAGTGGTCGGCCCACTCCAGGTATTTCAGGATGATCTGGGTGGGCTCCTCGCGCCAGACGATGCCGTGGGAGGTGGCCACCATGCTCACCGGCAGGTTGAAGCCCAGCACTTCCTTGATCTTGGCGGTCACCAGCGGGCTGAAGGGGGTGAGGATGTTGGCGTAATAGCGCTGGCACTGCTCCATCAGCTCGGTCTGATCCACCTCGTCGTTGAACAGGTGCTCGTCGCAGTAGTGCTGGCCGAAGGCGTCGTTGGAGAACAGCACGGCGTCCTCGGTCATATAGGTCATCATGCTGTCTGGCCAGTGCAGCATGGGGGTCTCGATGAATACCAGCTGCTTGCCGTTGCCGATGTCCAGGCTGTCACCGGTCTTGACCGGGTGGAAGTTCCACTCCGGGTGATGATGATGGCCGGTGATGGAGTCGATGGCGTTGTGGGTGCAGTAGATGGGGGTGCCGGGGATGCGGGCCATCAGCTCGGTCAGGGCGCCGGCGTGATCCTCCTCGGCGTGGTTGATCACCACATAGTCGATGGCAGCGAGATCGATCTCCGCCGCCAGGTTCTGCACGAACTCACGGCTGAACTTGTGATCGACGGTATCGATCAGCACGTTCTTCCCTTCGCGGATGAGATAGCTGTTGTAGCTGGTGCCCTTGTGAGTCTTGTACTCGGTACCGTGGAAGTCGCGTACCTCCCAGTCCCGTTGGCCGACCCAGTGGATGTTGTTCTTGACGTGAATGCTCATCAGGCAGTTCCTCGAATGCAATAGTGTATGTTCGACTGAACCAGCTATTGCAGCGGACGTGCCAATATGTAACTTGTTGTTTTTAATGAGTACACACATCCATCATTGTCATTTAGACAGTCTCTCTTTATAGTCAAAATCACAAACACACTGTCATTTGGACAATCATCGTGATCTCGACCGACAGCCTGGCGCGCATTGCCCTCGACCTGCAACTCGGCATCTCCCATCAGGACCGCTTCCACCGCCTTATCCAGAGCGTGCGCAGCCTGCTGAACTCGGATGCCTCGGCCCTGCTGCGCTACGAGGGGGGCCAATTCATCCCGCTGGCCATCGACGGCCTGATGCAGGACGTGCTGGGGCGCCGCTTCGCCCTCAAGGATCACCCGCGCATGGAGGCCATCGCCCGCGCCGGCGACGTGGTGCGCTTCCCTGCCGACAGCAGCCTGCCCGACCCCTATGACGGCCTGCTGCCGGATCACGACGACTTCAAGGTGCACGCCTGTGTCGGTCTGCCGCTGTTCTCGGATCAGGCGCTGATCGGCGCGCTGACCATAGACGGCATGAACCCCACCCAGTTCGACGCCATCAGCGACGAGGAGCTGCGGCTGGTGGGCGCCCTGGCCGCCGCCGCCCTGAGCAACGCCATGCTGCTGGAGCGGCTCGCCCGCCAGAGCAGCGAGCCGCTCGTCCCCGGCACCCGGCCCGGCCCTGAGCAGCCGGAGATGATCGGCCAGTCCCCCGCCATGGCACGGCTGCGCCACGAGATCGAGGTGGTGGCGAACTCGGAGCTGAACGTGCTGATCCTGGGGGAGACCGGGGTCGGCAAGGAGCTGATCGCCAAGGCGGTGCATCGCGGCTCCCAGCGCGCCAAGGCACCGCTGGTCTACCTCAACTGCGCCGCCCTGCCGGAGTCGGTGGCCGAAAGCGAGCTGTTCGGCCACGTGAAGGGGGCCTTCACCGGCGCCATCCACAACCGGGCGGGCAAGTTCGAGCTGGCGGATCAGGGCACCCTGTTTCTCGACGAGATCGGCGAGCTCTCCCTGCCCCTGCAGGCCAAGCTGCTGCGGGTGCTGCAATACGGCGATCTGCAGCGGATCGGCGACGACACCCCGCTCAAGGTGAACGTGCGCATCCTGGCGGCCACCAACCGGGATCTGAAGCAGGCGGTGGTCGAGGGGCAGTTCCGGGCCGACCTCTACCACCGGCTCAGCGTGTTCCCGATCCACGCCCCGGCGCTGCGCGAGCGCCCCGGCGACATCCCCCTGCTGGCCGGTTACTTTTGTGAGCGCTGCCGGCTCAGCCTGGGGCTGGAGCGGCTGCGCATCCAGCCACAGGCGCTGCAACTGCTCGAGCGCCACGACTGGCCCGGCAACGTGCGGGAACTCGAGCACGCCATCCACCGCGCCGCCGTGCTGGCGCGGGCCGAACAGGGCAGCCAGACCCCGACCCTCGCCAGCCATCACTTCAACCTGGCGGCCGCCCCCCTGCCCCCCTCCACCAGCCCCGCCATGGCGCCAATGACCCCCTTGCCCGGCGGCCTCGGCCTGCGCGCCGCCACCGACGCCTTCCAGCTTGCGCTGATCGAGCAGACCCTGGCCGCCCATGACGGCAACTGGGCCGCTACCGCCCGCGCACTGGAGCTCGACAGCGGCAACCTGCACCGCCTCGCCAAGCGGCTCGGCCTCAAGGCCTGAGGCGCCCATTCAGGGCCATCAAACAAAAACCCCCTCGCTGGCGAGGGGGTTGGCATACGCAGCAAGATGGGGGCAAGCTAGCCGCGGGCGCGGCGCAGGTGGTAGTCGACGTGATAGTCGTTGGCATTGCGGAACATGATGGAGTAGTTGAGAAACTCGCCGTTCTCACCGTATGAGAGCGAGGTGAGCCGCAGGATGGGCGCCCCCTGCTCGATGTGCAGCAGCTCGGCCATGCGCCGGTCGGCCAGCACGGCGCTGAAGCTCTCGTAGTTGCCGGCGATGGGGAGCTGGCACTCGTTCTCGATGTAGGCGAACTTGGATCCCTCCAGATGGGCCACCGAGAGGGTGCGAAACAGCCGCACCGGCATGTAGCTCTCCTCCACCAGCAGAGCCCGGCCGTCCACCGAGCGCACCCGGTTGGAGAAGTAAACCGGCTCGTTCACCTTGATCCTGAGCTGGCTGGCGATGGCGGGCGGGGCCGGCATGGTGCGAAACTCCAGCACCTCGCTGGTCAGGGTGCGGCCCTGTTCACGCATCAGCTCGGTGAAACCGCTCAGCCCCTTGGTCTCGTGCTGCACGTCCTTCTTGGTCACGTAGGTGCCGCTGCCGTGGCGCCGCTCCACCAGCCCCCACTCGATCAGCATGTCCACCGCCTTGCGCACCGTCATCCGCGATACTCCGAACTGACTCGCCAGGGTTTTCTCGCTCGGCAGGACATCCCCCACCCGGCAATCCGCCCCGTTGACCCGGATACGCAACCGATCCGCCACCGATTTGTAGATCACTGCTAGACCTCTCTTCACCCCGCCGGGGTGGTGCTCCATTCGATCGCCTTTATTTCAACTTTCTGAAAATAAACAATTTTAAATTCAAATAACCCGATAAAAACGTCACAAAAACAAGACGTACAACAATATCGCAAAATTTAGATCTCTTTGTCTAAATAAGTGCATGCGCCGGATCACATAACCACCACATATTTCATGAGGGCCTGATCGCTTGTTGTTAGGTTCAACTCAGCAATACGACAACAGCAGTCAGACAATTCTCTAATAAAAAGGGACGCTATATGCTCAGTCAAATTCAACGTTTTGGCGGGGCAATGTTTACGCCTGTATTACTGTTTCCATTCGCAGGTATGGTGGTAGGCATTGCAATCATGCTGAAAAATCCCATGTTCGTGGGAGAGACGCTGGCCAATCCTCAGGGACTGTTTTTTCAAATAGTCCATATTATTGAAGAGGGTGGCTGGACGGTATTTCGAAATATGCCGCTGATATTTGCCATCGGCCTGCCGATCGGTCTGGCAAACAAGGCTCAGGCCCGCGCCTGCCTCTCCGTGCTGGTCAGCTTCATGACCTGGAACTACTTCATCAATGCCATGGGGATGACCTGGGGCGACTATTTCGGGGTCGACTTCAACCAGGCGGTCGGTGGCGAGAGCGGGCTGGCCATGGTGGCCGGCATCAAGACCCTGGACACCAGCATCATAGGTGCCATCGCCATCTCCGGCATCGTCACCGCCCTGCACAACCGGCTGTTCGACCGACAGCTGCCGGTCTTTCTCGGCATCTTCCAGGGCAGCTCGTTCGTCACTATCGTCGCCTTCTTCGTGATGATCCCCTGCGCCTGGCTGACCCTGCTGGGCTGGCCCAAAGTACAGATGGGCATCGCCTCCCTGCAGGAGTTCATGCTGGTCTCCGGCCCGCTCGGCGTCTGGGTTTACACCTTCCTCGAGCGGATTCTGATCCCGACCGGCCTGCACCACTTCATCTACGGCCCCTTCATCTTCGGCCCGGCCGCGGTGGAAGGCGGCATCCAGCTCTACTGGGCCCAGCACATGCTGGAGTTCAGCCAGAGCACCCGACCGCTGATCGAGCTGTTCCCCCAGGGCGGCTTCGCCCTGCACGGCAACTCCAAGATCTTCGGGGCCATGGGGATTGCGCTCGCCATCTACGCCACCGCCGCCAGAGAGAACAAGGCCAAGGTGGCCGGCCTGCTGATCCCGGCGACCCTGACCGCCATGCTGGTGGGGATCACCGAGCCGCTCGAGTTCACCTTCCTCTTCATCTCGCCCCTGCTGTTCGCCATCCATGCCCTGCTGGCGGCCACCATGGCGACCGTGATGTACCTGTTCGGGGTCGTCGGCAACATGGGCGGCGGTCTGCTCGACCAGTTCCTGCCGCAAAACTGGATCCCCATGTTCCACAATCACGCCGGCATGATGTTTACCCAGATTGCCATCGGGCTGACCTTTACCGGGATCTGGTTCCTGATATTCCGCACGCTCATTCTGAAATTCAATTTGAAAACCCCTGGACGGGATGAAAGCGAAATAAAACTGTATTCCAAGGCCGATTATCAGGCCGCCAAGAAACAGCGCGGCCATGATATTGCCGGCCATATTCTGACGGCGCTCGGTGGCGCGAAAAATATCAACAGCCTGAACAACTGCGCCACCCGGCTGCGCATATCGCTGCGTGATGCGAGCCTGGCGGCACCGGATGATGCTTTCAAACAATTGGGTGCCCACGGCGTGGTCCGCCACGGTGACAGCATCCAGATCATTATCGGTCTGCATGTGCCCCAGCTAAGGGAAAACATGGAGAGCCTGATGAACACACCCTCCTCCTCTTCTTTCGTAACGGAGTCATGATCATGAAAAAATTCTCTGTCGTCATTGCCGGCGGTGGCAGCACCTTTACCCCGGGCATCGTTCTCATGCTGCTGGAGAACCAGCACCGCTTCCCGCTGCGGGAGATCAAGTTCTACGACAACGATGGCGCCCGCCAGGAGGTGATCGCCGAAGCCTGTCGTGTCCTGCTGCGGGAACAGGCCCCTGACATCGCCTTCAGCTATGGCACCGACCCCAAGGCGGCCTTCAGCGGGGTGGACTTCGTGATGGCCCATATCCGGGTCGGCAAGTACCCCATGCGCGAGCTGGACGAGAAGATCCCGCTGCGCCATGGCGTGGTCGGCCAGGAGACCTGCGGCCCGGGCGGCATCGCCTACGGCATGCGCTCCATCGGCGGCGTGCTGGAGCTGGTCGACTACATGGAGCAGTACTCGCCGGATGCCTGGATGCTGAACTACTCCAACCCGGCCGCCATCGTGGCCGAGGCGACCCGTCGCCTGCGCCCCCACGCCAGGATCCTCAACATCTGCGACATGCCCATCGGCATCGAGGGACGGATGGCCCAGATCGCCGGCCTGCCGTCACGCAAGGAGATGCGGGTACGCTACTACGGCCTCAACCACTTCGGCTGGTGGACCCGCATCGAGGATCTGGCGGGTAACGACCTTATGCCGGCCATCAAGGCCCATGTGGCCAAACACGGCTATGTGCCCAAGCAGGCCGGCCACGCCGAGGCCAGCTGGAACGACACCTTCGCCAAGGCCAAGGACGTGTGGGCCCTTGATCCGGACACCCTGCCCAACACCTATCTGAAGTACTACCTCTACCCGGACTATGTGGTGGCCCACTCCAATCCGGAGCACACCCGCGCCAACGAGGTGATGGAGCACCGCGAGAAGCACGTGTTCAGCGCCTGCCGCGCCATCGTGGCGGCCGGCAACGCCGCGGCTGGCGAGCTGGAGATCGACGAGCACGCCTCCTACATAGTGGATCTGGCCACCGCCATCGCCTTCAACACCCAGGAGCGGATGCTGCTGATCGTGCCGAACCGGGGCGCCATCCCCAACTTCGACCCGGAGGCCATGGTCGAGATCCCCTGCCTGGTGGGCAGCAGCGGCCCCGAGCCGCTGCAGGTGGGCAACATCCCGCTGTTCCAGCAGGGCATGATGGGCCAGCAGGTGGCCGTCGAGAAGCTGGTGGTGGAGGCGTGGATCGAGCGCTCCTATCAGAAGCTGTGGCAGGCGATCACCCTCTCCAAGACGGTGCCGAGCGCCTCGGTGGCCAAAGCCATCCTGGACGACCTGATCGCCGCCAATAAGGAGTACTGGCCGCCCCTGCAATAAACGCGGGCCAAACAAAAACCCCCTCGCTGGCGAGGGGGTTTTCTTGTTGATGGCGCTGCCGTGGCGCGATCAGCGCAGGGACTTGACCGAGCGGCGGACGATCAGCTCCGGCTGGACCGTCATCGACTCAACTTCCAGCTCCTTGTTGCGGATCCGGCTCACCAGCTGCTGCACCGCCAGCAGACCGAGCTCGGCCTTGGGGTGGCGGATGGTGGTCAGCGGCGGGCTGGAGAAGCGCGCCATCTCCACGTCGTCATAACCGATCATGGAGATGTCGTCCGGCACCTTGACCCCGGCTTCCCAGGCGGCGCAGATGGCGCCGATCGCCATGGGATCGTCGAAGGCAAACACCGCGGTCGGCCGCGGCTTGAGCGCCAGGATCCGCTGCATGGCATCGAATCCGCTCTGGCTCTCGTAATCCCCTTCGAAGATCTGCTCGTCTTTCAGGGTCAGCCCCTGCTCGCCCAGGGCATCGCGCACCCCGTCCAGCCGCTGCTGGGTGGTCGGCTTGGCCAATTGACCGGTGATGCAGACGATGTCGCGGTGACCCTGCTCCAGCAGGTGGCGCACGGCCAGACGCGCACCGATGCGGGCGTTGTCGTTGATGACGTTGGCAAAGTCACACTCGGTACCCCAGTCCAGCACCACTTGCGGCACGTTCTTGTGGATGCGCAGCATGTCGCGCAGCGGGGTATCGATGTCGGTTCCCAACACCAGCAGACCGTCGACCCGCTTCTCCATCAGCATGCGCAGGTAGTGCTGCTGACGGGGCGGCTGGTTCTCGGTATTGCAGAGGATCAGGCTGTAGCCCTGCTCGAAGCAGTACGCCTCCACCCCCTGCACCACTTCCGCAAAGAAGGGGTTGGCACTGGTGGTCACCAGCATGCCGATGGTCTTGGTCGAGTTTATCTTGAGGCTGCGCGCTACCGAGTTGGGCGCGTAGTTGAGTTCTGCCACCGCCTCAAGCACTTTTTGGGTTGCGTCTTCGCTGACCCGACGGGTGTGATTGAGTACATGTGAGACGGTGGAGATGGATACGCCTGCGCGGGAGGCGACATCCTTGATAGTGGCCATCTCTGTCTCCTGAAGATCAAAGGCGGAACATTAGCAGATTTCCCGAATAAAGGCTTGGTTTTAACGAGCACTGCCAATGAATTGTCAATGCTGGCTAATCTAGGCGCTCATTTCTATTTGCGCAAACGGATTTTGGTCAAAATGGGAGCAGTGTCAGGGTAAAATATCGTCAGTTTTTTCATCTATCATTTATCGAAAGCACACCTTGTTGAGAAGATGTTAATCAACACCTTTAGCATCAATATCTAAATCAGATTTCAATATTGGTTATTTGTTTCAAAAAAACACTATTCCACCCTCTCTGGTTAGTATCTTTAACAGCTTGTTATTGCCCAGCGAGGAATGATAGAACCATACCTATTGCCGGACTGGCGGGATCACGGTTCGGAATGGCACACGGAAAATGAAACAATCCACTGATTAAGGGACGAATCGATGAATAAGTTGAGCAAAATGGCAGTCAGGACAGCGGTTTCTATGGCCCTGTTCGGATCGGTATCACTGGTCCACGCGGCGGACACCATCAAGATCGGCATCGCCGGTCCGGTCACCGGCCCGGTCGCCCAGTACGGCGACATGCAGTTCACCGGCGGCAAGATGGCAGTCGAGCAGATCAACAAGGCCGGTGGCATCAAGGGCAAGCAGATCGAAGCCGTCATCTATGACGACGCCTGCGATCCCAAGCAGGCCGTGGCGGTCGCCAACAAGGTGATCAACGACGGCGTCAAGTTCGTGGTCGGCCACCTTTGCTCCGACAACACCCTGCCCGCTTCCGACATCTATGAAGATGAAGGCGTGCTGATGGTCACTCCGGCCTCCACCAACCCCAAGATCACCGAGCGCGGCTATCAGCTGGTGCTGCGTACCATCGGCCTGGACAGCGACCAGGGTCCGACCGCCGCCAAGTACATCATCGAGCAGGTCAAACCCAAGCGCGTGGCCGTCATCCACGACAAGAAACAGTACGGCGAAGGCATCGCCTCCAGCGTGAAAGCAGCGCTGGACAAGGCCGGCGTCAAGGTGGTGGCGTTTGAAGGCATCACCGCCGGCGACAAGGACTTCTCCGCCCTGATCGCCAAGCTGCAGAAAGAGAACGTCGACTTCGTCTACTACGGTGGCTATCACCCGGAACTGGGTCTGATCCTGCGTCAGGCTGGCGAGAAGGGCCTCAAGGCCAAGTTCATGGGTCCGGAAGGGGTCGGCAACAAGGACATCTCCGCCATCGGTGGTCCGGCCTCCGAAGGCCTGCTGGTGACCCTGCCGAACAAATATGACCTGGTGCCGGCCAACGCCCCGCTGGTGGCCGCGTTCAAGGCCAAGGGCCAGGACTCCTCCGGTCCGTTCGTGTGGACCACCTATGCCGCGGTGCAAACCCTGGCTGCCGGTATCGCCAAGGCGGGTGAGGATGACCCGGCTGCCGTTGCTGCCGCCATCAAGGCCGCACCGATCGATACCGTCATGGGCACCCTGAGCTGGGCTCCGAGTGGCGACCTGAAAGGCTTTGAATTCGGTGTGTTCCAGTGGCACGCCGACGGTACCTCCACTCAAGTCAAATAATCTGCCGGTCGGGGTGACATGAGTCACCCCTCCTTTCTTTGCGGGCAAGTACAGGGAACGCAGTATGTCCGAACACTTCCTTTACCTGGTTCAGCAGTTGCTGAACGGGTTAACCATAGGCAGCACCTATGCGTTGATCGCCATCGGCTACACCATGGTCTATGGCATCATCGGCATGATCAACTTCGCCCACGGCGAGGTCTACATGATCGGCTCCTATGTCGCTTTTATGGTGATGGCGGGGCTCATGATGATGGGCATCGACAGCACCTTCCTGCTGCTGGGGGGCGCCTTCCTGGTCAGCATCGTCATCACCGGCACCTATGGCTGGACCATAGAGCGGGTCGCCTACCGCCCGCTGCGGGGCGGCAACCGGCTGATCCCCCTGATCTCCGCCATCGGCATGTCGATCTTCCTGCAGAACATGATGCGGATGGCCCAGGGCTCGCGCGACATCGCCATGCCCACCCTGATCTCCGGCGGCTGGACCCTGGGTGAAGCCGACGGCTTCCAGGCCAGCCTTTCCTGGATGCAGCTCATCATCTTCGTGGTGACCTTCATCACCATGCTGGCACTGACCCAGTTCATCGGTCGCTCCCGCATGGGCCGCGCCTGCCGCGCCTGTTCGGAAGACATCAAGATGGCCAACCTGTTAGGGATAGACACCCACGTGGTCATCTCCATCACCTTCGTGCTGGGGGCCACCCTGGCCGCCGTCGCCGGCGTGCTGCTCGGCATGTATTACGGCGTCATCAACCCCTACCTCGGCTTTATGGCCGGCTTGAAGGCCTTTACGGCGGCGGTCTTGGGCGGCATCGGCAGCATTCCCGGCGCCGTGCTGGGCGGCCTGCTGCTCGGCGTGGTCGAGGCGCTCACCGCCGGCTACCTCAGCACCGAATACAAGGATGTGATGGCCTTTGCCCTGCTGATCGGCGTGCTGCTGTTTATGCCCACCGGCATTCTGGGTCGCCCGGAGGTCGAAAAGGTATGAAAAAACAATTCATTCATGCCTGCATCGCCAGCCTGGTGCTGCTGGTGCTCTCCTTCTGGCTGCTCGGCTTCAAGCTCGAAACCGACGGCACCCGCCTGCTGGTGACCAGCCGGCTCGACGTGTCGCTGGCTTGGCTGCTGGGCGGCGCCACCCTGGTGTTCTGGTTCCAGATGCTGCGTGGCCAGATATCCAGGCTGTTCCAGGCCTCCATCAGCGGCTTCTCGGTCGGCTTCACCAAGCTGGTGCTGCCAAGCCCCGAAGAGGCCCCGAAGCTCTATAACCTCACCGCCGTGCTGGTGCTGCTGTTCGCGGTGAGCTGGCCCTTCATGGCCTCGCGCGGTGCCATCGATCTGGCCACCCTGGCCCTCATCTACATCATGCTGGGGCTGGGTCTGAACGTGGTGGTCGGCCTCGCCGGTCTGCTGGATCTCGGCTACGTCGGCTTTTACGCGGTCGGCGCCTACAGCTATGCCCTGCTCAACACCTACTTCGGGCTCAGCTTCTGGGAGTGCCTGCCCATCGCCGGGCTGACGGCAGCCACCTTCGGCTTTTTGCTCGGCTTCCCGGTGCTGCGGCTGCGGGGGGATTATCTGGCCATCGTCACTCTGGGCTTTGGCGAGATCATCCGCATCCTGCTCAACAACATGACCAGCCTGACCGGTGGCCCGAACGGCATCTCCGGCATTCCCAAGCCGACCCTGGGCGGTCTGGAGTTCAACCGCACCGTCAAGGATGGCGGCTTCGAAACCTTCCACGAGTTCTTCGGCATCGCCTACAACGCCAACCACAAGGTGATCTTCCTCTATCTGATGGCGCTGGTGCTGGTGATCGCTACCCTGTTCGTCATCAACCGCCTGCTGCGCATGCCGCTCGGCCGCGCCTGGGAGGCATTGCGGGAAGACGAGATCGCCTGCAAGTCGCTGGGGCTCAACCCCACCATCATCAAGCTGACCGCCTTCACCATTGGTGCCTGCTTCGCGGGCTTCGCCGGCAGCTTCTTCGCCTCGCGCCAAGGCTTCATCAGCCCGGAGTCCTTCGTCTTCATCGAGTCGGCCATCGTGCTCGCCATCGTGGTACTGGGCGGCATGGGCTCCCAGATCGGGGTGGTGCTGGCCGCCATCGTGATGACGGTGCTGCCTGAGCTGGCGCGCGAGTTCAACGAGTACCGCATGCTGATGTTCGGTCTCTTGATGGTGTTCATGATGATCTGGCGGCCACAGGGATTGCTGCCGATGACCCGTCCGCATCTGGAGTTAAAGAAATGAGTGCCAATCAGAAGTTAATGGAAGTCTCTGATCTGTCGATGCGCTTCGGAGGGTTGCTGGCCGTCAACGGCGTCAAGCTGGACGTGGACAAGGGGGAGGTGATCTCCATCATAGGCCCCAACGGGGCGGGCAAGACCACCGTCTTCAACTGCCTGACCGGCTTCTACCGCCCGAGCGGCGGCATCATCCGCTACAAGGGCGAGGAGATCCAGGGCCTGCCCGGCCACCTCATCGCCCGCAAGGGGATAGTGCGTACCTTTCAGCACGTGCGGCTGTTCAAGGACATGACAGCGGTGGAAAACCTGCTGGTAGCCCAGCACAGGCACCTCAACACCGGCTTTCTGGCCGGGCTGTTCAAGACCCCGGCCTTTCGCCGCGCCGAGCGGGAGGGGCTGGAGCAGTCCGCCTTCTGGCTGGAGAAGGTGGGGCTCAAGGATCTCGCCAACCGCGCCGCCGGCAACCTGGCCTATGGCCAGCAGCGCCGGCTCGAGATTGCCCGCTGCATGGCGACCCGGCCCGAGCTGCTGATGCTGGACGAGCCGGCCGCCGGCCTCAACCCGCACGAGACCGACGAGCTGAACGAGCTCATCTCCAACCTGCGGGACGAGTTCGGGGTCTCGGTGCTGCTGATCGAACACGACATGAAGCTGGTGATGGAGATCTCCAACCGCATCTTCGTGGTCAACCAGGGCACCCCGCTGGCCCACGGCAAGCCGGACGAGATCCGCAGCAATCCGGCAGTGATCAAGGCCTATCTGGGCGAGTCGTAAGGACAAAAAGATGTTAGAACTTCGCAACGTATCGACCCACTACGGCAAAATTCAGGCGCTGCACGACGTCAGCGTCCAGGTCAAAGAGGGGGAAATCGTCACCCTGATCGGTGCCAACGGCGCCGGCAAGACCACCTTGCTGATGACCCTGTGCGGCGAACCCAAGCCGAGCAGTGGCTCCATCTGGTTCGAGGGAGAGCAGATAGACTCGCTCTCCACCGCCCGCATCATGCGCAAGGACATCGCCGTGGTGCCGGAGGGGCGCCGCATCTTCGCTCGCCTGACGGTGGAGGAGAACCTGCTGATGGGGGCCTTCTTCGTCGACAAGGCCGAGCAGCGCGGCCTGCTGGATCAGATTTTCACCCTGTTCCCCCGCCTGCACGAGCGACTGGAGCAGCGCGCCGGCACCATGTCCGGCGGCGAGCAGCAGATGCTGGCCATCGGCCGCGCCCTGATGAGCAAACCGCGCCTGTTGCTGCTGGATGAACCCTCGCTGGGGCTGGCCCCCATCGTCATCCAGCAGATCTTCGACACCATAGAGCAGCTGCGCCGCGACGGCATGACCATCTTCCTGGTGGAGCAGAATGCCAACCAGGCGCTCAAGCTGGCCGATCGCGGCTATGTGCTGGAGAACGGCCACGTGGTACTGCAGGACACGGGGGCGGCCCTGTTGGCCAATCCGGCCGTCCGTCAGGCCTATCTCGGCGGCTGACCCATGAGCAGGGCCGACACGGCGCCGGATCACCACAGTTTCTGGCACGATCCGGCCCTGCCTTTCATCGAGGCGCGGGCGGTGCAGGATGGCCGCCGCGTCTGCTACGACAAGCACAGTCACCCCCACTTCTCCATCGGCGCCATCACCGGCGGCCACAGCCACTACCTCAACCAGCGCAGCCGGCAGGAGGTCGGCCGCGGCCACCTGGTGCTGATGAACCCGGAAGAGGTGCACGCCTGCAACCCGATTGCGGATGAGCCCTGGTCCTATCTGATGTTCTACCTCGACACCGGCTGGCTGCAGCACCAGCAGGAAGAGGCGGGGCTGGGCAACGCGTTTCGCCCCTTCGACATGACCGCAAGCCGGGATCCCCCGCTCTACCAGGGGCTGTGCCGGCTCCACCGGCAGCTGTGGCAGGAGCCGGAGCCGCTCGCGCGCGAGGTGGCCTGCCACCAGTTCAGTCGCCAGCTGCTGGCCAGGCTCACCCCGGCCAGCTGGGACGATCGGCCGCCGCAGCACCTGCAGCGGGCCGCCGAACTGATGCAGGACGACTGCAGTAGCCCCCTCACCCTCGCGCAATTGAGCGCGGTGGCCGGGCTCACCCCCTCCCACTTCGTGCGCAGCTTCAGCCGCCATTACGGCATGACGCCCCACGCCTACCTGCTCGATCAGCGCATCCGCCATGCCCGCACCCTGCTCCGGCGAGGAGAGCAGCTGGCGGAGGTGGCGCTGGCCAGCGGTTTTGCCGATCAGGCCCACTTCCAGCGCCAGTTCAAGCGGCGGGTGGCCGCCACCCCGGGTCACTACCGCAATCAGCTGACCCGGCTGGGCTAGCGCACCAGATAGGCGGCGCAAAGCAGCAGCAACAGCGCCATCGCCCGGTTGAACCAGCGCAGCCGCTGCGGCGCGAGCAGCAACCCCTGCAATCGGCTGCCGGCATAGGCCCAGCAAGCGATGGAGCCGAGGCAGATGACCAGGTAGAGGCCGCTGAACAGGGCCACCTGCCCCACCCCGCCCGCACTGCCATAGGCCCCCATCCCCATGCTGGCGGCGAGCCAGGCCTTGGGATTGAGCCATTGCATCAGTGCCCCGTACCAGAAGGAGGGCACCACCCCGTCGACCCCTTCCACCCGGCCGCTGTCCACCAGCAGCTGCCAGACCATCCAGCCGAGAAAGATCACCCCGGCCCAGCGCAGTGCCTCCGCCGCCAGCGGCCACTGCAGCAGGGTGGCGCCCAGCCCCAGTCCCATCAACAGCAGCAACAAAATGAAGCCCAGGGTGGCCCCGACCACGTGGCGCAGGCTGGCCGCAAAGCCGTGCCTGGCGCCGCTGCCGAGGGCGACCAGATTGACCGGCCCCGGGGTGATGGACATGGCCAGGGCAAACCCGGCCATGGATAACAGCAGACTCGTCTCCATGAATAACGCTCGTAGCAGCAAAAGGAGCCCCCAGCCTAGCCGGCACCCCGCCCCCGGTATTGAAGGAAATTGCGATCGATCACGGCAATAACCGGACACATTGCGGGCTTAGCGCCGGCCTCCGCTTGCGGTAAACTGACCCTCAATCACCTATTCGCAGGACATGTTAATGGACCAGTTTGCCCATATCAGTGCCCATGATGCCCACCAGAAGCTTGCCGCCGGTGCAGCCCGCCTCGTGGATATTCGCGACCCCCAGTCGTTCGAGACGGCCCACGCGGTCGGCGCCTTCCACCTCACCAACGGCACCCTGGTGCGTTTCATGAACGAGGTGGACTTCGATACCCCGGTGATCGTGATGTGCTATCACGGCAACAGCAGCCAGGGCGCCGCCCAGTACCTGCTGCAACAGGGGTACGATGAGGTCTACAGCCTGGATGGCGGCTTCGAGGCGTGGCGCAGGGAGTTCCCGATCCAGGCGGGCGACGCATGATCCAGCTGCTGGTGCTCGACAATGCCCGCATGGCCCAGGCGCTGGTGGACTATCTCTCCACCCTCGGCATCTCGTGCGAGCTGACCCAGTCCGAGCTTGGCGTCTCGGTCTGGCTGGCGGACGAACAGCGCCTCGCCCAGGCCCAGATGGAGGTGAAACGCTTCCTGGCCGAACCGACCCACCCCCGCTACATGGAAGCCTCCTGGCAATCCGGCCGGGCCGATGCCCGCATCGACTACAGCAAGGGGATGACGGACCCGGTCACCGACTTCCTGCATCAGGCCGGGCCGCTGACCCTGGTGGTGATCATCGCCTGTCTGGCCATCTACGGGCTCGATGCCATCGGTCTGCCGATCTTCGATGAGCTGGCGTTCCACCCGACCCTGGCCCAGTTCACCGACTGGCAGGCGTGGCGCTACTTCACCCCGGCCTTCATCCACTTCTCGGTGCTGCACCTGGTGTTCAACCTGCTGTGGTGGTGGTATCTGGGGGGCCAGATCGAACAACGGCTCGGCAGCGGCAAGCTGCTGATCCTGCTGCTGGTCGGCGCAGCCCTGCCCAACCTGGCCGAGTTCTTCGCCAGCGGTCCGCTGTTTGGCGGCCTCTCCGGGGTGGTCTATGCCCTGCTCGGCTACTGCTGGTTGCGCAGCAAGTTACAGCCGGCCTGCGGCCTCACCCTGCCACCGGCGCTGATGGGCTTCATGCTGTTCTGGCTGGCGCTCGGCTTCTTCGATCTGCTCGGCACCCGTACCGCCAATATGGCCCACCTGGCCGGTCTGCTGGTCGGGCTGCTGCAGGGCTGGCTGGACAGACACCATCAGCCCGCCTGAGTGGTAGTGGCCATCGAGGTGCAGCAAGCTGCTCGGCAGCCAAAGCGGCCACCAACCAGGCCAATCTGAACCGGCGACAAGTGCGATGCTGGAAAACAAAACGCCGCCCCGAGGGGCGGCGTCTTTATTGGCCGACTGGCTTACTGCTTGAGCAGGCTGCCGTTGGTCACCTTGACCGCAGTGCCGCCGCTCATGAAGAAGCTGGCGAACTGGGACTGCATCTCGGTGGTCACATCGCCGCTCGGGTCGAAGTTCTCGTCCGGCGCCAGCAGCGAGCTGTGGCCACCGGCCACGAAACGGGCCGCGTTGTGGCTGGCCGCACCGGTGGCGGTCAGCGGCTGCAGTGCCAGCACCTTGAACAGCGGCTCGGTACCACCCAGCGGGGCGGAGGCGATGCTGTTCGGGATCACCTGGTCAGACAGGCTCAGCGCGCCATCGCCGACGATCTCGGTGGCGAACAGCGGGAAGCTGCTCTGGATGCCGCGGCCGAGGTTGATCGGGTCAGCCGAATCCAGCACCGACTGGGCCGCGAAGCTGTAGCTCTGCAACGTGCTGGCCGCCGCCGCCTGCTGGGTAGTGCTCAGGCTTGGCAGGAACTCGTTGACGAAGCAGGTCGGCACCGCGGTCTTGCAGTTGGGCGCATAGGCGGTGAAGCCGGCTTTCAGCTCGGCACTGCCGCTGGTCAGCACGCCCATCTTGATGGTCGGGCCGAAGGTCGGCGAGTTCAGCAGCAGCGGCGCGATGCCGCCACCCGGCATGGCCAGGCCGCCGGTGTCGAACTTGAACAGGGCATCCGCCTGCGCATTGCCGATGGGCTGGTTGGCAACCGCCAGCAGGTTGGTACCTGAGATGGCACCCAGCGAGTGGCCCAGGAAATGCACCTTGAGGCTACCGGCGGTGCCGATGGCACCCTTGGCATTGGCCAGACCGACCGCCAGACGCAGGCCCAGCAGATCTGCCACGCTCTGTTTCAGGTTGTCGCGGGCCACGGTCAGGTAACTCAGGTTCAGATACGGGGTCGGGTTGTCGGAGGTGGTCACGGTCGCCATGCTGCCGCTCAAGGCGAAGCCGCGCTCACCGTGCAGCGGGTGATCGATCACCACCAGCGCCACTTTCTTGCCTGCCTGCATGCCGGCATAGATCTGGCCCAGCGCCAGCGCATAGGCGTTCTCTTTCACCGAGGTGACGCCGTGCTGATAGATGATCACGTCGGTGATGGTGTTGAGGGCATCCTTGGCGAAGACCCGCATCGGCACCGACTGCACCTCTTCCAGCATGGGCAGCGGGTTGAAGCGGCCGATGTTCTGCTCGGCATCCAGCGGCTTGCCGCCGGAGGTGAGGGTCACCCCGATCAGCTTGCTCGCCTCGGCCAGCAGCTCGGCCTGACGGGTCGGATCGGCAATCAGGGTCGCCAGCAGGGCCGGATCCACGCCCGCGCCCACCAGCCCGGCGATCACTTCGCTGTCAGAGGCTTTCAGGGCATTGGCGATGGCGTACAGGCTGGGGATGGCGCCGTGCCAGGACTGGGTCTTGGCCTTGTCCCAGGAACCGGCGGTGGCCGGTGAGGCGAGGAAGTAAGGCAGCTTGACGGTACCGGTATAGACCTTGGTCGCTTGAGCGATCGGGTTGAGCGGAGCTCCTGGGCCGAAGGCGGTGGCGATCGCATCTTTCTGCTCCTGCGGCAGGAACTGCTCGGCGTCCAGCTGGGTCAGGAAGGCATTGCTGCCGGTCACGCTCAGGGTATAGGTACCCGGCAGACTGGTGTTGCCCTTGGCATCCTGCTTCCACAGGGCGGCCGCATCCAGGGTCGGGCTCTTCAGCACGGACGCCGCAGCGCCTTTCACCGCTACCAGCACGTCGGCGCCGGACTGGGTACCGAACCAGTCGGAGAAGATGACGTGATCGGTGGAGACGCCGGTGGCAGCCTTGAACAACCCTTCCTGCAGGGCGATCAGACCATTGATGGTCTGCTCCTGGGCATTGCTGCCGGCGTTGTTCTTGTAGTTGCCGTAGTCGTTGCCGGCCTTGACCGCATTGCCGCTGCTGTCCTTGAGGGAGTCGGTGGCCACGATCATGTAGTAGGAGGAGGGATTCAGCGGCTTGAGCGGCACCAGGTTCAGCTTGCCGGCCGAAGCGGCCACCACGAAGTCCACCCCGTAGGTCAGCACCTTCTTCACGCCGTTCGGGCGCAGGGCGGTGCTGTCAAAGCTCAGTTCCAGCAGGTAGAGCGGCGCGACCGAGGCAGCAAACTCCGCCGCGGCCGGGGCCTGCACCTGGATGCCGGATGACGTCACGGGCACGATCTGGATAGCCTGGGTCGTGGACCAGCCATCCAGGGTCGACATGGCCGAGACCGGGTTGGAGAGATCTGCCGTTTCGGTGGAGAATTTCAGGGTGCCATCGCTGGCCCGGGCTGCCAGAGCACTGGGGCGCACGGCGTTGGAACCGGTCAACAGATAGTCGAGATAGCTGGAGGTGTCGCCTTTGTTATCGTCACTGCCACCACAGCCAGCCAGCATAGCACTGACAACCGCGGCGTAAATTAGCTTCTTTTTCATATCCTTATCTCTTTTTAGTTGTTATCCATGAAATGCTGACTGAGTTGGGTGAGAACCCGACCGGTACATCTTAACAGCAACGCAACAATTATTAAGCCTCTGGTCGGTCATCTGATCTGCTTTTTTTGTGTACAGCATCAAGGAATTGGAATAGAAACGGGACTCGATAGGTTAACAGCTTCATCCCGAATACCAGACCCGACCAGCGACTACCCCTATGGCAGCTGGCAAAAAGCGACCCTCGATCTCGGCAAAGCGGATCAATTGCCGGTAGAATGGCGCATTGCTTAAGGAGAACCACATGATCGACCCGAAGAAACTGGAAGAGATCGCCAAACAGGTGCACAACTCCCTGCCGCCCGGCATTCGCAGCATGGGTGAAGAGGTGGAGAAGAAGATCCGTCAGGTGCTGCAGTCCCAGCTGGGCAAGCTGGATCTGGTCAGTCGCGAAGAGTTTGACGTGCAGACCAAGGTGCTGCTGCGCACCCGCGAGAAGCTGACCGCGCTCGAGGCCAAGCTGGCCCAGCTCGAGCAGCAGCTCGGTGCCAAGGGCGAATAACGCTGGTCGCCCATAAAGCAAACCCCAGCCAGGCTGGGGTTTGTTGTTTCTGGCCTGCCACAGGGCAAGCAGCAGGCTGATTCGGCGAGGCCTCCTCGGTCACGCTAGGTGGCCGGCCTCATGCCGAACTCAGATGAATTCGTAGGCGTCGCCAAAGATGCGCTCTGGCTCGGCACCCAGGATCTTGAACTCCTCCCGCGCCGCGCCCGCCATCTCGAAACGGCCGGCGACATAGATGTCGTAGTCGTGCAGGCTGACGAAGTCATCCATGATGGCCTTGTGCACCAGCCCGGTCTTGCCGGTCCAGTCCGCTTCCGGCTCCTGCACCACCGGGATGAAGGTGAGCGGGGCGTAGTCGCGCTCCCACTGCTGCATCTGCTCCTGCTCGTAGAGCCAGTGCGCCTGGCGCACGCCCCAGTAGAAGAACACCGGGCGCTTGCTGCCGGTATCGATCAGGTATTCCAGAATGGAGCGGGCATAGGAGAAACCGGTGCCACCCGCCATCAGGATCAGCGGCCGGGGCGACTCTTCCCGCAGGAAGGCCTTGCCCGCCGCCAGCTCAATCTCGATCTCCCCCTGCTCGCGCATGCGGCTCAGCACCTGGCCGGCATAGGCGTTTTCCGGGGTGGCGCCGATCTGCAGCTCCAGCATGCCCGGACGGGTCGGCGAGTTGGCGATGGAGAAGGGACGCTTGTCCGAATCGCTCATCACCACCAGCAGATACTGGCCCGGCTTGAAGCTGACCTCTTGCAGCGGCGTCAGGGCCACGTGCCAGATGGTGTCGACATATTCGCGCAGTTCCTCTACGCGGCACTTGATACGTTGCATTCTTATCCTTGTGACGGGCTCGCTCGGCCCGCTTTCGCTCTTGATTCACTGTGGACTGGCGACCAGCAAAGTGGTCAGGTCAGTCGAGCATACCCAATTCAGCTCAAATGGCATCAATCTTTTGCATCCCGGCCAGGCGGCACGGCCCGTCGGGCCTGCCGCCGGTCGTCAGCCGAGAATGTTCAGCTCGTCCCAGAGGGCATCGATCTTCTGCTTGACCGCCTCGTCCTGGACGATGGGCTGGCCCCACTCGCGATTGGTCTCCCCCGGCCACTTGTTGGTGGCATCCAGCCCCATCTTGGAGCCGAGCCCCGAGACCGGCGAGGCGAAGTCCAGGTAGTCGATCGGGGTGTGCTCGATCAGGGTGGTGTCACGGGCCGGGTCCATCCGGGTAGTTATGGCCCAGATCACGTCCTTCCAGTCGCGGGCGTTGATGTCGTCGTCGCAGACGATCACGAACTTGGTGTACATGAACTGGCGCAGGAAGGACCAGACCCCCAGCATCACCCGCTTGGCGTGGCCAGGGTAGCGCTTCTTGATGGTCACCACCGCCATCCGGTAGGAGCACCCCTCCGGCGGCAGGTAGAAGTCCACGATCTCGGGGAACTGCTTCTGCAACAGCGGCACGAACACCTCGTTGAGCGCCACCCCGAGCACCGCCGGCTCATCGGGCGGACGACCGGTGTAGGTGCTGTGATAGATGGCATCCTTGCGCATGGTCATGTGGGTGATGGTAAAGACCGGGAACTCGTCCACCTCGTTGTAGTAGCCGGTGTGATCGCCATAAGGCCCTTCGGGGGCCATCTCGCCCGGCTCCAGATAGCCTTCCAGCACGATCTCGGCGCTGGCGGGTACCTCCAGATCGCAGCTGACGGCCTTCACCACCTCGGTGCGACTGCCGCGCAGCAGACCGGCAAAGGCGTATTCGGAGAGGGTATCCGGCACCGGCGTCACCGCGCCGAGGATGGTCGCCGGATCGGCACCGAGCGCCACCACCACCGGGAAGCGCTCACCCGGGTGGGCCTCCTGCCACTCGCGAAAATCGATGGCACCGCCGCGGTGATCCAGCCAGCGCATGATCAGCTTGTTCTTGTCGATCTTCTGCTGGCGATAGATGCCGAGGTTCTGCCGCTTCTTGTAGGGGCCACGGGTGATGGTCAGACCCCAGGTCACCAGCGGGGCCACATCGCCGGGCCAGCAGTGCTGGATCGGGATCTGGTCCAGATCGACCGCCTCTCCCTCCAGCACCCGCTGCTGACAGGGGGCAGAGGAGAGCCGCTTGGTCGGCATGTTGAGCACCTGCTTGAAGATCGGCAGCTTCTCCATCAGCTCCTTGAAGCCACGGGGCGGCTCCGGCTCCTTCAGGTAGGAGAGCCAGATCCCCACCTGGCGCAGGGCGGCCACGTTGGGCTGGCCCATGCCCATGGCGACCCGATCCGGGGTACCGAACAGGTTGGTCAGCACCGGCATGGTGTAACCCTTGGGATTTTCGAACAGCAGGGCAGGCCCGCCCGCCCGCAGGGTGCGGTCGCTGATCTCGGTCATCTCCAGATAGGGGTCTATCTCGCGGCTGATGCGCTTGAGTTGTCCGCTTTGTTCCAGCTGCGCGATGAAATCACGCAAATCCTTGTATTTCATGCAGGTACCCTGTGTTCAGGCGATGCCGCATTATAACCCTGGGCGGGCGGCGGGTGTACCCGAATCGGGCAGCATCACCGGACTTGCATGGCGCTTTTCCTGCCGGGTCAGCCGATCGGCAAGCTGAGCCAGCAGCCTGGGTTCGTCCATCTGCAGCAGTAGGCTGGCCACCTGACCGCTGTATTGGCGATTGCCCAGCTCCGCCAGCAGGAACTGCTGGGCCGTGTCCGGCAGCGGCGAAAGTTGACTGAGTTGCTGCAAAGCGGGCAGCTTGAGACGGGCATTGCGACTGGCGGCAATCAGTAGATCGCTGGCCGCCTGGCCCTGATGAAAACGGCCCACGCTGGCGAGCGCGGCCACGCTGTCGTGATCCACCGGTTGATGCCACAGCTTCTGATAGAGGGCGCTGTCACCGGTACGCTCGGCCAGCAGCCGCAGCAGCCGGTTGTCGGGCAGGAAGATGCTCATGGCGGCCAGCGTGTGCGCCTCCCGTTGCAGGAGCGGAAGCGGCTGCCGATCGAGTACGGTCAGCAGCGCCTGCTGCTGCTGGGCCAGATCGGGATTTCGGCTGTTGTAGATCTGCTTGAACTCGAACGTGCCCTCTTCCAGCTGCTGGCGATAGTTGTCCTGCCAGGCCTGCTGCTGCCAGCGGCTCAACACCTGCCGTGCGGCGGCGGCAAAGTCGTAGGCGGGTTGCTGCACCAGAAAGCCGTCCACCTCTTTTTCCACCAGCCAGCTGGGGGCCTTGAACGACTGGGCGCGCACCCAGGCCAGCAGTTGTGGGCTGGTGGCTCTGGGCTGGCTATTGAGGGTGGCCAGCAGCTGGCACAGCAGATACTCCCGCTGCCCCACCGCCAGGGAGTCCAGCAGGGTGTCGATGGCGGCAAACTGCCCCAGCAGCAGCCGGCCGGTCAGATAGTCGAGGTGACCCTGCAGCCCCTCGTCGGCCACCAGTGCCGTCCGGGGCGGCTGCGTCTCGGCAGCCCCGACCGGCAGCACCAGCAACCAGCTCAGCAATATCAGGAGTACATGCTTCATGACGTCCCTATCCTTGTGACATCGAGGTTTCATACTACTCAGGCGACCGTAAAATAGATAAACAAAAACCGCGACCTGGGCCGCGGTTTGATGATTTTCGAGTCGGTTACTTCTGCTGGCGCCGCATGGCGTCGAAGAACTCGTCGTTGGTCTTGGTCATGGCCAACTTGTCGATCAGGAACTCGATGCCGTCGATCTCGCCCATCGGGTGCACAATCTTGCGCAGGATCCACATCTTCTGCAGCTCGTCGCCGGTGGTCAGCAGCTCTTCCTTGCGGGTGCCGGAGCGAGTGATGTCGATGGCCGGGTAGACGCGCTTCTCGGCAATCTTGCGCGAGAGGTGCAGTTCCATGTTGCCGGTACCCTTGAACTCTTCGTAGATGACTTCATCCATCTTGGAGCCGGTATCGATCAGCGCGGTGGCGATGATGGTCAGGCTGCCGCCCTCTTCAACATTGCGCGCGGCACCGAAGAAGCGCTTCGGGCGGTGCAGGGCGTTGGCGTCCACACCACCGGTCAATACCTTGCCGGATGACGGGATGACTGTGTTGTAGGCACGGGCCAGACGGGTGATGGAGTCCAGCAGGATCACCACGTCCTTCTTGTGCTCGACCAGGCGTTTGGCCTTCTCGATCACCATCTCGGCGACCTGGACGTGACGGGAAGCCGGCTCGTCGAAGGTGGAGGCGATCACTTCACCCTTCACCATGCGCTGCATCTCGGTCACTTCTTCCGGACGCTCGTCGATCAGCAGGACGATCAGTTCGCAGTCAGGGTGGTTGTAGGCGATGCTCTGGGCGATGTTCTGCAGCAGCATGGTCTTACCGGCCTTGGGCGGTGCGACGATGAGGCCGCGCTGGCCTTTACCGATCGGTGAAGCCAGATCCAGTACGCGGGCGGTGATGTCTTCGGTGGAACCGTTGCCACGCTCCATGCGCAGACGCTCGTTGGCGTGCAGCGGAGTGAGGTTTTCAAACAGGATCTTGTTGCGGGAGTTTTCCGGACGGTCGTAGTTGACCTCGTTGACCTTGAGCAGAGCGAAGTAGCGTTCGCCCTCTTTCGGCGGCCGGATCTTGCCGGAGATGGTATCGCCGGTACGCAGGTTGAAACGGCGGATCTGGCTCGGGGAGACATAGATGTCATCCGGGCCGGCCAGGTAGGAGCCGTCTGCACTACGCAGGAAGCCGAAACCATCGGTCAGGATTTCCAGCACACCGTCGCCAAAGATATCCTCGCCACCCTTGGCGTGCGCCTTGAGGATCGCGAAAATAATGTCTTTCTTGTGCGCCCGAGCCAGATTTTCCAACCCCATGGATTCGCCAAGCTGTACCAGCTCGGACACAGGAGTGTTCTTTAATTCAGTCAGATTCATAGTGGTGAAAGTCTGTAAGCAAGGATTGAAATGAGGAGACAGTCTGCTGGATTGATGCTGATCGGATTTGATTTGCCAGGCTGATGTGTGAGCAAAGAGTCAGGCAAAAAGGTTAGCAAACGAGCGATAAATTAGCACCAATCGGGGTGAGCGTCTAGGTGATAAAACAGAAGGAGCGCATTATTGCAATGCGCTCCTCTTTGATTATTACAGGTTACCGTCCAGGAACTCTTTCAGCTGAGTCTTGGACAGGGCACCGACCTTGGTCGCTGCCACTTCGCCATTCTTGAACAGCAAGAGGGTCGGAATACCACGAATGCCATACTTGGGCGGAGTGTCGGCGTTATGGTCGATGTTCAATTTCGCCACGGTCACGCGACCGGCATACTCTTGGGCGACTTCGTTCAGGATCGGGGCAATCATCTTGCACGGACCACACCATTCGGCCCAGAAGTCGACCAGAACGGCGCCATCGGCTTTGATTACATCTGCCTCGAAGCTGGCATCGCTCAGCTGAACAATCTTGTCACTCATCTCCAACTCCAGTCAGTAATTAAGGCTTTATTGACGTATCAACAAAGGCAATAGTTGCCCTATTTGAAATGATCCTGTTTATTATTGCAAGCCTAACCTGATAACCTACCGCCATGAGCAAAACACATTTAACGACCGACAAATTCGCCCAAATGGGCCTCGAACCCGAAGTTCTGGCTGGTCTGGAATCAAAGGGATTTCACTATTGCACCCCCATCCAGGCACTGTCTCTGCCACTGCTGGTAGAAGGTCATGACCTCGCCGGTCAGGCCCAGACAGGGACCGGCAAAACCCTTGCCTTCCTGGCCGCCACCTTCAACTATTTGTTGACCCATCCGCTGACCAAGCCGCGCCTCATCAACCAGCCGCGCGCCATCATCATGGCCCCGACCCGGGAGCTGGCAGTCCAGATCTACAACGACGCGGAAAGCATGTCCGCTTCGACCGGCCTCAAGCTCGGCCTCGCCTACGGTGGCGAAGGGTACGACAAGCAACTGGCCGTGCTGGAACAGGGTGTCGACATCCTGATCGGCACCACCGGCCGCATCATCGACTACTTCAAGTCCAAGGTCATCGATCTGAGCAATATTCAGGTCGTGGTGCTGGACGAAGCGGATCGCATGTTCGATCTCGGCTTCATCAAGGACATCCGTTTCCTGTTCCGCCGCATGCCGCCCGCCACCGAGCGTCTGAGCATGCTGTTCTCCGCCACCCTCTCCCTGCGGGTGCAGGAGCTGGCCTACGAACACATGAACCACCCGGAACATGTGCAGATCGAGCCGGAGCAGATGACCGGCGTGCGGATCAAGGAGGAGCTGTTCTACCCCTCCAACGAAGACAAGATGTTGCTGCTGCTCTCCCTGATGGAAGAGGAGTGGCCGGAGAAAGCGATCGTCTTCGCCAACACCAAGCACGTCTGTGAAGACGTTCATGCCTGGCTGGAGAATGACGGCCACCGTGTCGGCCTGCTCACCGGTGACGTGCCGCAGAAGAAGCGGATGAAGATCCTGGAAGACTTTACCAAGGGCACGGTCGACATCCTGGTTGCCACCGACGTGGCCGCCCGCGGTCTGCACATCCCGGACGTGACCCACGTCTTCAACTATGACCTGCCCGACGACGCCGAAGACTACGTACACCGCATCGGTCGTACCGGTCGTGCCGGCAAGAGCGGTCACTCCATCAGCCTGGCCTGTGAAGACTATGCCTTCAACCTGCCGGCCATCGAGGAGTACATCCACCACCCGATCCCGGTCAGCAAGTATGACCGCGAGGCGCTGCTGGATGACGTGACCGCACCGAAGCGGGTGTTCCGCAACCGTCAGCCGGTGAACCGCAACATGCGCGATCGCCAGGGCGGTGGCAACAGCAACAACCGCCGTCGTCCACCCCGCAAGAGCTGAAAGGACTGGCCCAGTTGCACAACTCGCCGCTCTATGCCGCCATCGACCTCGGCTCCAACAGCTTTCACATGCTGGTGGTGCGCGAGGTCGCCGGTGCCCTGCGCACCGTCACCAAGGTCAAGCGCAAGGTTCGCCTCGCCGCCGGGCTCGATCCAGAGTTTCGTCTCAGCCGTGCCGCCATGGAGCGGGGCTGGGACTGCCTGCGCCTGTTCTCCGAACAGTTGCAGGACATTCCGGCCGACAACATCCGGGTAGTGGGCACCGCCACCCTGCGCCTTGCCACCAACGTCGACGAGTTCCTCAGCGAAGCGGAACGGGTGCTCAACCACAGCATCGAGATCATCTCGGGCGAGGAAGAGGCCAAGACCATCTATGAGGGGGTCTCCTGGACCTCGGCCGGGGAAGGCAACCGGCTGGTGATCGACATCGGCGGCGCCAGTACCGAACTGGTGATCGGCGAGCACAGCGAAGCGAAACTGCTCAACAGCCTGCACATGGGCTGCGTCACCTGGCTCAACAACCACTTCGGTGACGGCGAGCTCTCCGAGGCCCGCTTCAAGCAGGCCATCGCCGCCGCCAAGGCGGTGCTGGAGAAGGTGGCGGAAGATTATCGTGCGCTCGGTTGGCGTACCTGTGTCGGCGCCTCCGGCACGGTGCAGGCGCTGCAGGAGATCATGCTGGCGCAGGGGAAGAGCGAGCGGGTCACCCTGCCCAAGCTGCAGGAGCTGATGGGTCAGGCCATCGCCTGCGGCAAGCTCGACCAGCTGCAACTGGAAGGACTGGCGGCCGAACGGCTGACCGTGTTCCCCTCCGGTCTCGCCATCCTGATCGCCATCTTCGAAACCCTGAACATCGAGAGCATGACCCTGGCGGGTGGCGCCCTGCGCGAAGGGCTGATCTACGGCCTGCTCGGCAACAATCACGACTGTGATGCCCGCGATCGCACCGCCGACAGCCTGATCAACCGCTACCAGCTGGACAAGGAACACGCCGAACGGGTGCGCGACACCGCCGTCGAGGCGTTCAACCAGCTGCAGCCGGCCTGGCGACTCTCGAAACGCTACGGGCGCCCGATCCTGCGCTACGCGGCCCTGCTGCACGAGATCGGTCTGTGCATCGAGTACAAGAAGGCGCCGCAACACGCCGCCTACATCATCGACAACATCGACATGCCTGGCTTTACCCCGGCCCAGAAGAAGCTGTTGTCGGCCCTGCTGTTCAACCAGCGGGACGAATTCAAGCTGGAACCGCTGGAGAAGCAGGGTGCCGTCACCGGTCGCCAGGCGATCCGGCTGGCCCGCATCCTGCGCATCGCGCTGATCCTCTGCATGCGCCGCACCCAGGGCACAGTGCCCCGCTTCACCCTCGAAGCCAATGAAGATGCACTGACCCTGACCCTGCCGAGCGGCTGGCTGGACGAGCACTACCTGCGCGCCAGCGAGTTGCGCTTCGAGGTGGAACGCCAGCAGAAGATGGGCTGGCCCACCCGGCTGCTGGAAGCCTGATTGGGCCTCGCCCAATCAGTGCACCAAACCACCAGCCCCGCCGCTCCGACAATCTCTTTCGCAGCCATGACTGGCGCCGTTCAAAGCTGACCCTTGATTTCATTGGGCTGGCGCACCGGGCTCGTCCTTTTCACGCAAGCAGCCACCACCACCATTGCCACCGCTCGACTAGAGTAGGGTTGTCTTCACAACCGGAATGGACGCCATGAAACCCTTGACCCTGATCGGCCTGACCGCCCTGCTCACCGCCTGTGGCGGCGGAGGCGGCGGCGACAACAACAGCCCGCAACAGGCCCAGCTCTCGCTGGCCTTCTCCGACGCCCCGGTGGATGCAGTCAGCAAGGTCTGCATCGCCGTCGCCAACATCAGCATCCACCCCGTCGCCGGTACCGAGCAGAGCTGGACCACCGCCAGTTTTCTCACCTCGGCCCAGGACGATGGCTGCACCCCGAGCGGCGAGACCATCCCGCTCGACAGTGCGGGCCGGCCGCTGTTCACCTACATCGACCTGCTGCACTACCAGGGCTCCCTCAGCCGCCCGCTGCTGGCCAGCCAGAGCGTGGTGCCCGGCGACTACAGCCAGATGCGGCTGCGGGTGCTGGACGGACGGGAGGTCGCCAACCAGTTTCTGGACGGCACCCCCTACTCCTACGTCAAACGGGATGATGGGGTGATCAAGCCGCTGGAGGTGCCCAGCAGCGAGCTCAAGCTGGATGCCTTCACCATCGCCGCCAACGGCCTCAGCGCCTTCACCACCGAGTTCGACCTGCGCCAGGCCATGGTGCTGCCGGGCCACGAACAGTACTACAAGCTCAAGCCCAGAGGGGTGCGGCTGGTGAACAACACCCAGGTCACCACCGTCAAGGGCACGGTCGCGGCCGGGCTGTGCGGCGGCCAGCTGACCGACAAGGCCTTCGTCTACTTCTACCAGCCCAGAAGCGACGACAACTACCCCGACATGGCGGACAGCGACAACGGCTTCTACGCCAGCGCCCCCGTACTGGCGCAGACGGGAGGCGGCTTTGGCTACGAGCTGGGATTTGTTAATCTCGGCAGCTACGATCTGGCGCTGGTCTGCAATGGCAACGAGGACGATCCAGCGCTGGCCGGCGACCCGCTGCAACTGGAACAGGTGCAGAAAGCCCAGGCGGTGGTAGCGCCCGCCACCAGCATCAACTTCCAGTAACCGGCGACCAGAGGGCACCCGCACATGAGCACCTATCAACCCATCAGTTGCGATCTCTACGACTGGCTGGAGATCGCCGCCAGCTGGCAGCTGCCGGTCACCCTCACCGACCGGGATGGCCGCCAGTGGGCGGACAAGATCCGCACCATCGAGGCCAGAGCAGGGGTCGAGTACCTGCTGCTGCAAGGCGGCGAGCGACTGAGCCTGGCGGAGCTGGCCACCATGGCGCTCAGCTGGCAGGGGGAGGAGAAGCTGATCCGCTTTGCCCCGCCAACCCCAGCCGACGGCCAATAGATGGCAAGAGGGCCAACCCCGCCGGGTTGGCCCTCTTCTTTTACCCCTCGCGTGCGGTGTTATCCCGCCAGCGCAGCCATCACGTAGACATCGAAGCGGTTGCTCTTGGTCTCGATGGCCATGCTCGGCTTGTGCTCGTTGAGCCAGCCGGCGTAGTCCGGCCGTTTCACCACCACCCGCTTGTCCGCCATGGCGAGCGCCGCCGGCAGCAGGGCATCGGCGTCAAGATCCGGCCCCACCAGCGACTGAAACACCCGCATCTCTTTTTTCACCAGCGCCGACTTCTGCTTGTGGGGGAACATGGGGTCGAGGTAGATGACATCGGGCCGCTCGGCCAGCCCCAGCAAGGTCTCCACCGCAGGGCCATGCAACAACTGCATCCGCTCGCGCACCCAGGGGCCGATCTCGGGATCCAGCGCGGCCCGCGCCAGCCCGTCCTGCAACAGGGCGGCCACCACGGGGCTGCGCTCGATCATGGTCACCTTGCAGCCGAGGGAGGCGAGCACGAAGGCATCGCGCCCCAGCCCGGCGGTGGCATCCACCACGCGCGGCATGGCACCCGCCTTGAGCCCCACCGCCTTGGCGATGGACTGGCCACGGCCGCCGCCGAACTTGCGGCGATGGGCGACCGCCCCTTCGACGAAGTCCACGTAGACCGCACCCAGCTTGGGCTCGTCCAGCTTGCGCAGCTCCAGCCGCGCCGCGGTGAACACCAGGGCAAACTGGGGAAGGTCGGTCTGGCCGAGTTGGCTGGCCAGGGCTTCGGCCTGGGGCGCCTTGGCGGGGTCTTCGAGGAGGATCTGCATGGTATCGACTGTGTGGCGGTATCAGTGGGCGGAGTGTATCACAGCCCCCGAAGGTCGCTGTAGGGGCTCCGGCCGAAGGAGAGGGGCTAGCTGGTCTGCAGGAACATGCTCTTGTCGTTGAGCTGCAGGTACTCGGTGAGGTCGTCGTAGGCCAGCGGCCGGCTCAGCAGATAACCCTGCGTGAAGGCGCACCCCTTCTGGCAGAGGAAGTTGAGCTGCTCGCGGGTCTCCACCCCCTCGATCACCACCTGCATGCCGAGGTTGTGCACTATGTTGATGATGCCGTCCAGCAGCAGCCGGTCCTGTTCATTGAACGGGATGTGGCGCACGAAGGCCCGGTCGATCTTGACCAGGTCCACCGGGAAGTTGCGCAGATAGTTGAGCGCCGAATAGCCGGTGCCGAAGTCGTCGATGGCCAGCTTGCAGCCCGCCTCGCGCAGGGCATCGATCCGCACCCTGTGCTGATCGCTGGTCTCCATCAGCAGGGACTCGGTGATCTCGATGACGATGTCCGCCGGGTCCAGCCCGAAGTGGTGGATCACCTTGAGCCACTCGCTCGCCTCCGGATCTATAGTCTGGAACTCCAGGGTGGAGCGGTTGATCGACATCTGCAGATCCGGGAAGCCGGATTGCTGCAGCCGCGCCAGATCCCGGCACGACTGCCACAGCACCAGCGCCCCCAGCCCCTGGATGAGCCCGGCCTCCTCCGCCAGCGGAATGAAGTCCGCCGGCGACACCTGGCCCCAGTGCGGGTGATACCAGCGTACCAGCGCCTCCAGCTTGGCGACCCGGCCACTGCGGTTGTCCCAGATCGGCTGGTAGGCCATGGTCAGCTGCTCGAGCTTGATCGCCTCCGCCAGATCCTGCTGCATCTGGTGGCGCTGGCGCACCTCTTCGCGCATGGAGGCGCAATAGCTGCCGAGCAGCCGCCCCTGCCGCTTGGCGGCAAACAGCGCCTGCTCGGCGTTGCGCAGCAACTCGTCGCTCTCCAGGCCATCGCCCGGACAGAGGGTGATACCGATGGTGGCCGTCACGTAGAGGTGCTGGTTGGCCAGCATGAAGGGGCGGGCGAAGCCGCCGATCACCTGCTTGGCAAACACCTCGGCCTGACGACGGTTGACGATGCCGGGCACCAGGAAGGCGAACTCGTCGCCGCCGATGCGGGCCACCAGGTCCTCGGTACGCACCCGGCTCACCAGCCGATCCGACACCTCCCGCAGCAGGGCATCACCGGCGTGGTGATCCATGCTGTTGTTGACCGCCTTGAAGTTGTTGAGGTCGAGCACCATCAGCGCGAAGCGCTCGCCCCGCTCGCAGAAGCGGCTGAGGCAGCGGCCGAACAGCCAGCGGTTGGGCAGGCCGGTGAGGTTGTCGTAGTTGGCCTGGGCGGCGATCTTCTGCTCCGCCAGCTTGGTCTGGGAGAGGTCGCTGAAGATGGCGATGTACTGGCTGATCCGCCCCCCTTCCCGCAGGGTGCTGATCATCAGTTGCTGGGGATAAAGCTTGCCGTTCTTGCGCTTGTTCCACACCTCGCCGCGCCACACCCCCACCCGCTCCAGCGCGTGGTACATGTCGGCGTAGAAGGCCTGATCGTGCAGCCCGGACTTGAGCATGCTGGGCCGCTGGCCGCACACCTCCTCCTCGCTGTAACCGGTGATCTGCTCGAACGCCGGGTTGACCGAGATGATGCGGCTGTCGGCGTCGCACACCAAGATCGCCTCGGAGAGGTTGTCGTAGACCCGGTGGGAGAGCTTGAGCTGTTCGGCGTGGCGCTTGAGGGGATCTATGTTCTCCAGCACCACCATCAGGTAGTCGGGCTGCAGCTGATCGTCCCGCACCAGGGTGACGGTGACCCGCCCCCACAGCACCTGACCGTCCCGGTGCAGGTAGCGCTTCTCCTGAGTGAAGGCGGTGCGCTCGCCGCGCTTGAGCTCTTCATAGCAGGCGGCGCTGCGCAGCCAGTCTTCCGGGTGATTGAGCTCGGCGGCGGTGCGGTGCAGCAGCTCGCTCTGGCTGTAGCCCAGCATCTTTTCGATGGCCGGGTTGGTCCAGAGGATCTTGCCGTTCAGATCGAGCTTGCCGATCCCCACCGGCGCGTGGGACATCATGGTGTGCAGAAAGTCGTGATACTCGGGCTGGGGCGGTGCCGGCTGTTGCAGCATCAGCGCCAGTTCGCGCCCGGCCAGCGGAGCCAGCAGGCGCAACAGGCCCATCACCTTGTCCATGTTGGTGAGCGGCCGCTTGAACAGCACGCTGCAGATGCCGACCGTCTCCCCCTGGGCACTCTTGAGGGCGATGCCGGCATAGGCCTGGATGTGCCAGGCCTGCAACACGGCGGCATGGGGAAACAGCTGCTGTACCCGATCGCTGAACCAGGTCTCTCCCTCCTGCAGGGTGATCTCCCCCAGGGTGGCGCTGACCGGAAAGCTGAAGTTGGTGGTGTCGAGAGACGCGGGGTGGGCGGCGTGCACCTTGAAAGAGAGCCCCGCTTGATCCCTGCCTGAAATCAGGACGAAGTCGGCCCCGACCGCTGCTGCGATTTCACTCACAAAGGTATCGAAATATCCCTGACCACTCGAATGAGACAGACTTGAGATGATTTGATAGACAGACTCGAGTGCTCGCCTCATGGCAAGGTTCTTTCTCTCCTTGGAAGGTAGGACCCGACTCTACTGAAGAGCCGGGGACAGTGCAAACATGCTATCCGCAAGATATTAAAAAGCCTTGAGAAAAGGGACCAAAAGGTCCCTTTTTATCTCAAAAATCACGCAGTGATCCCACTATGTGGCAAAACTGTACCTGCTTGAAGCTCACGCCAGCCGGGGCCCGCCAACTCACGCGGCAATCCCGCTGTGACGGAGCAGCGCATCCACCTGAGGCTCGCGGCCACGGAAGGCTCGGAACAGCTCCATCGGCTCCTTGGAGCCACCCTTTTCCAGGATGTTCTTCAGGAAGGACTGGCCGGTGGCCGGGTTGAAGATCCCCTCCTCCTCGAAGCGGGAGAAGGCATCCGCAGAGAGCACCTCGGCCCACTTGTAGCTGTAGTAGCCCGCCGCATAACCGCCGGCGAAGATGTGGGAGAAGCTGTGCTGGAAGCGGTTGAACGCAGGGGGCGTCATCACCGCCACCTGGCTGCGCACCTCATCCAGCAGCGCCGGGATCTGATCCGTGCTGGCCGGGTCGAACTCCTGGTGCAGACGGAAGTCGAACAGGGCGAACTCCAGCTGGCGCAGCATCTGCATCGCCGCCTGGAAGTTGCGGGCGGTCAGCATCTTCTCCAGCAGATCGGCAGGCAGCGGCTCGCCGGTCTCGTGATGGCCGGAGATGAAGGCCAGCGCCTCGGACTCCCAGCACCAGTTCTCTAGGAACTGGCTCGGCAGCTCCACCGCGTCCCAGGCCACGCCGTTGATGCCGGCCACGCCGGCCACGTCGATGCGGGTCAGCATGTGGTGAATGCCGTGACCGAACTCGTGGAACAGGGTAACCACTTCGTTGTGGGTGAACAGGGCGGGTTTGCCGTCCACCGGACCGTTGAAGTTGCAGGTCAGGTAGGCCACCGGCTTTTGCAAGGATCCATCCTGACGGTAGCGACGACCCAGGCAGACATCCATCCAGGCGCCGCCCTGCTTGTGCTCGCGGGCATAGAGGTCGAGGTAGAAGCTGCCGCGCAGCTCGTCCTCGGCGTCGAAGATGTCGTAGAAGCGCACGTCCGGGTGCCAGGTGTCGATGCCGAGGCGCTCGCGCACCTTCATGCCGAACACCCGCTTGACCACCTCGAACAGCCCCTTCACCACCTTGCTGGCGGGGAAGTAGGGACGCAGCTGCTCGTCGGAGATGGAGAATTTGTGCTGCTTGAGCTTCTCGGCGTAGTAGGCGAGATCCCAGGCGGCCAGCTCGCCCTGACCGTGTTGCTCGGCGGCGAAGGCGCGGATCTCTTCCAGCTCGGCCTTGCCCTGCGGCAGGGACTTGGCCGCCAGATCGGTGAGGAAGTTCACCACCTGCTCGGGCTTGTCCGCCATCTTGGTGGCCAGGGAGAGCTCGGCGTAGTTGGCAAAGCCGAGCAGCTGAGCCAGCTCGCGACGCAGGGCAAGCAGCTCGGTCATGATGGCGGAGTTGTCCCACTTGCCGGCGTTGGGGCCCTGATCCGAGGCGCGGGTCGTGAAGGCCTCATACAGCTCGGCGCGCAGCGCGCGGTTGTCGGCATACATCATCACCGGCAGGTAGGAGGGGATGTCCAGGGTGAACAGCCAACCCTCCTTGCCCTTCAGCTCGGCCAGCTGGCGAGCGGCGGCCTGCGCACTCTGCGGCAAACCGGCCAGCTCGGCCTCGTCGGTCACCAGCTTGTGCCAGCCCTGGGTTGCATCCAGCACGTTGTTGCTGAAACGGGAGGCCAGCTCGGAGAGGCGGGCCTGGATCTCGCCGTAGCGCTGCTGCGCCTCGGCAGGCAGGCCGATGCCGGACAAGCGAAAATCGCGCAGGGTGTTCTGGATCTCCTTGCGCTGGGCGCCGCTCAGCAGCGGGAAGTCGTCGCTCTCGGCCAGTTCGCGATAGGCCTGATAGAGCCCCTCGTGCTGGCCGACATAGGTCTGGAATTCAGACAGCAGCGGCAGGCAGGCGTCGTGGGCCGCGCGCAGCGCTTCGCTGTTGAGTACGGAGTTCAGGTGACTGACCGGCGACCAGATCCGCGCCAGGCGGTCATTGACCTCTTCCAGCGGAGCGATCAGGCTGTCCCAGGTGTGGGGGTCGCGCTGGGCCAGCACATCGCTGATCTTCTGTTTGCAATCGGCGATGGCCTGCGTCACGGCAGGCTGGACCTGATCGGGCTGGATCTGGCTGAAAGGGGGCAGCGAGTCCATTGTCAGCAAAGGGTTGTTCATCCTGCGATACCTCTAAATTCTCTACAGCCCCTGCCGTCCAGAAGCTTGCTTGGACTACCTAAGATGTAGGCAGAAACCTCATTAATCAAGCCTTTGCCTGCCAGAGCGCGGCCTGTTGTCCACTTTTCGCCGAGATCTGCTCATTAAAGCAGCGATCCGGATGCCAGAGACGACAATGCCGGCCCTGGGGCCGGCATTGTCGGTGACATCAGGCAAGATGCATCAGCGTCTGGCGTCTTCCTGCAGCCATTGGGCAGCCCGCTTGGCGAAGTAGGTGAGGATGCCATCGGCCCCGGCCCGCTTGAAGCAGAGCAGGGACTCCATGATGCTCTCCTTCTCCTTCAGCCAGCCGTTCTGGATGGCCGCCATGTGCATGGCGTACTCGCCGCTCACCTGATAGGCGAAGGTCGGCACCCCGAACTGATCCTTCACCTGACGGATCACGTCCAGATAAGGCATGCCCGGCTTGACCATCACGCTGTCGGCCCCTTCCTGGATATCCAGCGCCACCTCGTGCAGGGCTTCGTTGCTGTTGGCCGGATCCATCTGGTAGGTGGCCTTGTTGCTCTTGCCGAGGTTGCCGGCAGAGCCCACCGCGTCGCGGAACGGGCCGTAGTAGCAGGAGGCGTACTTGGCGGAGTAGGCCATGATCTGGGTGTTGATGAAGCCGTTCTCTTCCAGCGCCGCGCGGATGGCGCCGATGCGGCCGTCCATCATGTCGGACGGTGCCACGATATCCACCCCGGCAGCGGCGTGGGAGAGCGCCTGCTTCACCAGAATCTCGGTGGTGATGTCGTTCAGCACATAGCCTTCGTCATCGATGATGCCGTCCTGACCATGGGTGGTGAACGGATCGAGCGCCACGTCGGTGATGACCCCCAGCTCCGGGAAGCTTGCCTTCAGGGCGCGCGTCGCCCGCTGGGCCAGCCCGTCCGGGTTGTAGGCCTCTTCCGCCAGCAGACTCTTCTGCTCCAGCGGGGTGACCGGGAACAGGGCGATGGCCGGCACGCCCAGCGCAACCAGCTCGGCAGCCTCTTTCAGCAACAGATCGATGGAGAGCCTGTCCACCCCCGGCATGGAGGTGACGGCCTCACGACGGTTCTCCCCCTCCAGCACAAACACGGGATAGATGAGATCGTTGGCGGTCAGTACGTTCTCGCGCACCAGACGACGGCTGAAATCATGTTTGCGCACCCGGCGCAGGCGGCGACCCGGAAAGGCGCCTGGAAGAGTTGTAGCCATGAATCACTCCTGAAGAGGAAGTTGGAAGAACGCGGCGGAGGTGGCCCGGGTGTGGGCCAGCAAGGCCTCGGGCGCTTCACCACGGCAGGCCGCCACCACCTGGGCGATGTGCGGCAAAAAAGCGGGTTCGTTGCGTTTTGGTCTGGGCTTCAGATCCCGCGGCACCAGATAGGGGGCATCGGTCTCGATCATCAGCCGGCCTGCCGGAATGCGGGCCACCTGCTCGCGCAGCAACTGGCCACGACGCTCGTCGCACAGCCAGCCGGTCACCCCGATGTGCAGCCCCAGCGCCAGACACTGATCCAGCTCCTCGTCGGAGCCGGTGAAGCAGTGCAGCACTGCCCCCGGCAGTCTGGGCAGCCAGGGGCGCAGGATCTCGATGAAACGGGTGTGGGCATCGCGGCAGTGGAGAAACACCGGCATCCCGAGCTCGGCGGCCAGCGCCAGCTGGGCGTCGAATACCGCGTCCTGCACCGGACGGGGCGAGAAGTCGCGATTGTAGTCGAGACCGCACTCGCCGATGGCCACCACCTGTGGCAAGGCCGCCAGCTCGCGCAGGGCGGGCAGGGTCGCCTCATCGACACTCTTTGCGTCGTGGGGGTGGACCCCGGCGGTGGAGAAACAGTAACCCGGCCACAGCGCAGCCAAGTCAGCGCTTTCGCGGCTGCCGACCAGATCGGTACCGGTCAGGATCAGCGCCTCCACCCCAGCGGCGCGGGCGCGGGCCACCAGATCGGCCTGTTCATCGGCAAACTGGCTGCTGGTCAGGTTTACACCTATGTCGATCATGGGGTCAGCGGGTCCGAACAAAAGGAAGACATATCAGGTATTTGAAAACCATCTACTCAATGGGGCCTTACCATACGCCTCGAACGGGGGCATGAAAAGAGGAAGGGAGCCTTAGCTCCCCTCTTCAGTCTGTTCCTGCTTCTCTTCGCTCTCTTCTTTCACGTAGAAGCGGGCGAAGAACAGACCTATCTCCCACAAGCCCCACATGGGGATCGCGAGCAGGGTCTGGGAAAAGACATCGGGCGGCGTCAACAGCATGCCGACCACGAACACCCCGACGATGACGTAGGGGCGCTTCTCCCGCAGGCTCTTGGGACTGGTCACCCCGGTCCAGCACAGCAGTATGGTGGCCACCGGAATTTCGAACGCCACCCCGAACGCGAAGAACAGGGTCAGTACGAAGTCCAGATAGCTGGCGATGTCGGTCGCCACCGTCACCCCGGCGGGCGCGGTGCTGGTGAAGAAACCGAACACCAGCGGGAACACCACGTAGTAGGCGAACGCCATGCCGGCATAGAACAGCACGGCACTGGAGGCGACCAACGGCATGATCAGGCGCCGTTCATGCTGGTACAGACCGGGGGCGATGAAGGCCCAGGCCTGATAGAGCAGATAGGGGATCGCCACGAAGAAGGAGACCACCAGGGTCAGCTTGATCGGCGTCAGGAAGGGGGTCGCCACATCCGTCGCTATCATGCTGGTCCCTTCCGGCAACTGACTCAGCAGCGGCTGGGCCACGAAGTCGTAGATGTTGTTGGAGAAGTAGATCAGCGCGATGAACACCAGCAGGATGGCCGAAATGGAGCGCAGCAGGCGCGTTCTCAGCTCGACCAGATGGCTGATCAGGGGTTGCTCGGCCTGACTCATGGCTTCACCTCCCCTTGTTCGGCGCTCGGCTGGGCACTTGCGGCGGGGATCACGGTAGGCTCCTCATCAGGTGTCGCCACGCTGACGGGGGCTGCCGGCTCTTCCTTCACCTCGGCGGCGGCCGGCGCTGGCTGGATGGTATTTTGTTGTTCGTATGGACGGGTCACCGATTGTGCGGCCGTTTTCAGCTGCTCGATAGACTCCTGCAGCTCGGGGCTCAGGTTGTTCATCTGCAACTGTTCGGCCTTCTTCAGGTCGTTGTGCAGATCCTGCAACTTGAGCTCCTGCTCCAGCTCGGCCTTGACCGAGTTGGCGGTGCTGCGGATCAGTCTGATCCAGTGGCTGGCGGTACGGATCGCCACGGGCAGCCGCTCGGGGCCGAGCACCACCAGGGCGACGACACCAATGACAACCAGCTCCCAGAAACCGATATCGAACATGGCTTAGGCCTGATCTTTATCTTTCTGCTTGGCAGCATCGCTAGGCTGACCGGCTGCTTCGTTCAGCTGTTTCGGCGGAAACTCGGCATCCTTCTGCTCGGACTTGGTCTCCGGCTCGTCGGACAGCGCCTTCTTGAAGCCCTTGACCGCGGCACCCAGATCACCGCCGATGCCGCGCAGTTTCTTGGTACCGAACAGCAGCACGACGATGACTGCGATGATCAACAATTGCCAAATACTGATACCACCCATGACTTTCTCTCCAGAACAGGCGCCTGCTGGCGCAGTTTATTTAATGAGAACGGGTTCGCAACCAACCCAGCAGCCAGCATAACCCGGCGCCGGCGAGGCTGATTTGTCCCCACTCAATGTGTTGTTTTTGGGTCAGCAAGAATACACCGGCCAATAGCAGGCTGGCTCCAACCCCTAAGAGGTAGCGAGCCTGACCCTGGCGGCGACTGTGCCGGCGAAAATCGGCAAACATCTGGTCGAAGTGGCGCTGCTGATGACGGGTCTGGCGCAGGGTCTCGTAGACCAGCTCCGGCAGCTCCGGCAGCTTTTCGGCCCAGAATGGCGCCTTCTCCTTGATGGCATTCCACACCGCCTTGGGCCCCACCTGCTGGTACATCCAGTTTTCCAGATAGGGCTTGGCGGTCTGCCACAAATCGAGCTGCGGATAGAGTTGGCGACCCAGCCCCTCCACATAAAGCAGGGTCTTCTGCAGCAACACCAGCTGCGGCTGCACCTGCATGTTGAAGCGGCGCGCGGTGTTGAACAGGTTGAGCAGCACGTGGCCGAACGAGATCTCGGACAGCGGCTTCTCGAAGATGGGCTCCAGTACGGTGCGGATGGCGAACTCGAACTCATCCACCTTGGTATCGGGCGGTACCCAGCCGGATTCCACGTGCAGCTCGGCCACCCGGCGGTAGTCACGGTTGAAGAAGGCGAGGAAGTTCTCGGCTAGGTAGCGCTTGTCTTCCCGGTTGAGGGTGCCGACGATGCCGCAGTCGATGCCGATCCAGAGTGGGTTTTCCGGATGTTCGTAGGAGACGAAGATGTTGCCCGGGTGCATGTCGGCGTGGAAGAAGCTGTCGCGGAACACCTGGGTGAAGAACACCTCCACCCCACGCTCGGCCAGCAGCTTCATGTTGGTGCCGTTGGCCTCCAGCGCGGCAATGTCGGAGACCGGAATGCCATAGATCCGCTCCATCACCAGCACCTGCTCGCGGCAGTGCTCGGTGAACACCTCGGGCACGTAGAGCGCCTCGGAGCCGGTGAAGTTGCGGCGCAGCTGGATGGCGTTGGCCGCTTCGCGCATCAGGTTGAGCTCGTCGAGGATGGTCTTGCGATACTCTTCCACCACCTCGATGGGGCGCAGTCGTCCGCTCTGGGGCACGAAACGGGCCACCAGACGGGCCAGCGCCTGCATCAGCCGCAGGTCGGCCTCGATGACCGGCTCGATGTCAGGACGGATCACCTTGATGACGATCTCGCGGCCGTTTTCCTTCAGCCGGGCGGTATGCACCTGGGCGATGGAGGCCGACGCCAGCGGCGTCTCGTCGAAGTCGTCAAACAGGGTCTCGATGGTACAGCCCAGGCTCGCCTCGATCTGGCGGCGGGCCGCCTGACCACAGAAGGGGGGCACCCTGTCCTGCAGCAGTGCCAGCTCCTCGGCGATGTCCGGCGGCAGCAGATCGCGCCGGGTCGAGAGCATCTGACCGAACTTGATGAAGATGGGGCCGAGCGCCTCAAAGGCGAGCCGGATGCGGGCACCACGGTTCAGCCCCTGACGTTTGTTCTGGAGCCAGAACAGGCTGCGACGGGCCAACCGGCCGGGCCAAGGCTGATAACGGGCGGGTACCAGCTCGTCGATGCCCTGCTCCAGCAGGATGCTGATGATGCGATAGAGGCGCTTGAACTCCTTCGGGGTCATCAGGCTACCTGCTGCTCGAAGCGGGCCAGTCGCAGCTCGACCGCTTTCATCTGCTGGGCCAGCAACTCGACATCGTCGTTGAAGCTGGCCACTTCCAGCGGACCCGGCGCAAGCCGGATCTCTTCGGTCAGGTATTCGGCCAGCTGGCGCTGGCTGCGGCACAATTCACGCCCCAGCAGCCGACGTGCCTGACTGGCACCGCGCAGCAGAGTGTGGGCCAGCACATCGCCGGTATAACGGGACAGCTCTTCTTCCCAGTCGATATTCAGCTCGCCCAGCAACACGCTGAACGCCTGCACCAGCTGAGGATCGCCGCTCAGATCCAGCTTCTCCTCGCGGATGTAGCGGGTCAGGGCGGAGGGATCCTTGAGCAGGCCGAGCGCGGTCAGGGAGAGGCTCAGCACTGCATCGGCCTCCCCTTCGAATTTGGCCAGTACATCCAGCCTGCGCTCGGAGAAGACAAACCAGAGTGGCTTGAGCTCGCGCAGCTCCAGCTTGAGTACCTTGCCCGTCAATTTGCGCAGCCGCTCCGGACTCTGCTTGTCGAGTCGCAGCAGCTGGTTGAGGCTGGTTTCGATCACCGCGGTGACCATGGCATCCATCGGCATAGGCGACCTTAAAACTTGTAACCGCGGTGCAAGGCGACCACGCCCTGGGTCAGGTTGTAAAACTCAA
Source organism: Aeromonas sp. S5(2024) (assembly GCF_041403025.1). Classification (NCBI taxonomy): domain Bacteria; kingdom Pseudomonadati; phylum Pseudomonadota; class Gammaproteobacteria; order Aeromonadales; family Aeromonadaceae; genus Aeromonas; species Aeromonas sp. S5(2024). Next base: position 74,652 of record NZ_JBGLRI010000016.1, read on the forward strand.
CCTGCTCGAAACCGACATTCTCCATCATGCCTGCCAGGGTCTGCTGATCCGGGTGCATGCGGATCGATTCCGCCAGGTATTTGTAACTTTCGCTGTCGTTCGCGACGATTTCGCCCATTTTCGGCAGCAGTTTGAAGGAGTAGAGATCATACAGCTTGGCGATCACTTCGCTGACCGGCTTGGAGAACTCCAGCACCAGCAGGCGGCCACCCGGCTTGAGCACCCGGAACATGGAGGCGAGCGCCTTGTCCTTGTCGGTGACGTTGCGCAGGCCGAAGCCGATGGTGATGACGTCGAAATGGTTGTCAGGGAACGGGAGCGCCTCGGCATTGGCCTGCACGTAGGAGACGTTGTTGGCCACCCCCAGATTGCGCAGCTTATCGCGGCCCACCTTGAGCATGGAGTCGTTGATATCCGCCAGCACCACCTGGCCGGTCTCGCCGACGATGCGGGAGAACTTGGCGGTCAGGTCGCCGGTACCACCGGCCAGATCCAGCACCTTCTGACCCTTGCGCACGCCGGAGCAGTCGATGGTGAAGCGCTTCCACAGGCGGTGGATGCCGAACGACATCAGATCGTTCATCAGATCATACTTGGCTGCCACCGAATGGAAGACGCCGGCGACCAGGGTTTCCTTCTCGGTCGAGGCCACGGTTTTAAAGCCAAAATGCGTTGTCGTAGTCTGTTCTGACATCCCTTAAACACCCATAGAGCAAAGAATGGCCGCCAGTTTACCAGAGCCAATGGCGTGCGGACACCTTAAACCCGGCTGGCGACCAACTGCATCCCCAGCACCACCATGGCCAGACAGAGAAACAGGTTGAGGCCGATATTGAGGGCGGCTTTCAGATAGGCCCCCTGCTGGGCCAGTACCACGGTATCCAGCGCGAAGGAGGAGAAGGTAGTCAGGGCACCGAGGATACCCACCATCAGCAACGGTTTCAGCGGGTGCTCCACCACATGACCATGGCTGATCAGCGCAAAGGCAATGCCCATGATGAAGGAGCCGACCACGTTGACCATCAGGGTGCCATAGGGGAAATGACGTCCCAACAGCAGCGCCATCAGTTCGGCGATACCAAAGCGCAGACAGGCGCCGATGGCCCCGCCGGCGGCAACATATAACCAGGTTTGCATGGGAGCACGCCTCCATAGTATCGGGCCGACATTATGCAAAATGTCAGGCCCGGGGGACAGCAGGGCAATTAAGCGACATCGCCCGCATCAACGGCGAAAGTCCACCGGCTCGACCTGAGCGAGATGAATCGAGGTGCGGGATGGCGTGGTTTGCGCAATCACCCGGCCACCGCGAATGGAGTAACGCACCGGCACCTGGCGGCGCACCGCATCAAAGCCGTTCTCGGCGGGCAGGATCAGCAGGTTGGCCGGTTTGCCCACCTCGATGCCGTAGCGATCCTGCACATTCAGAGTACGTGCACTGTGGCTGCTGATCAGCTTGAGGCTGTCGTTGATCTGCTCGTAGCCCATGATCTGGCAGACATGCAGCCCCATGTGCAGTACCTGCAGCAGGTTGGCGGTGCCCATGGGATACCAGGGATCGAACACGTCGTCGTGGCCGAAGCAGACGTTGATGTTGGCCTCCAGCATCTCCTTCACCCGGGTGATGCCGCGACGCTTGGGATAGCTGTCGAAGCGCCCCTGCAGGTGGATGTTCACCAGCGGATTGGCGACGAAGTTGATGTCCGCCATCTTCAGCAACCGGAATAGGCGCGACGCATAGGCGCCGTTATAGGAGTGCATGGCGGTGGTGTGGCTGGCGGTGACTCTATGGCCCATGCCGCGCTCGTAGGCCAGGGTCGCCAGCGTCTCGATGAAGCGGGACTGCTCGTCATCGATCTCGTCGCAGTGCACATCCACCAGAACCTGATACTTCTCGGCAAGATCGAACACATAGTGCAGACTTTCGACCCCATATTCCCGAGTAAACTCGAAATGGGGGATGGCGCCTATCACGTCGGCGCCCAGCTTGAGCGCCTCCTCAAGCAGCGCCTTGCCGTTGGGGTAGGAGAGGATCCCCTCCTGCGGGAAGGCCACTATCTGCAGCTCCACCCACTCCTTCATCTCCTCCCGCACCTCCAGCATCGCCTTCAGGGCGACCAGATTGGGGTCGGAGACATCCACGTGGGTGCGGACGAACTGGATGCCGTTGGCAATCTGCCACTTCAGCGTCTGGATGGCCCGCTGCTTCACATCCTCATGGGTCAGCAGTGCCTTGCGCTCAGCCCAGCGTTCGATCCCCTCGAACAGGGTTCCGGAGAGGTTCCAACTCGGCTCACCGGCCGTCTGGGTAGTATCGAGATGGATGTGAGGCTCGATAAAGGGGGCGATGGCGAGCCCCTCCTCACCATCAAGCTCGTGGGCTGCGAGCAGAGGGGTGCTCATGGGTTCGATGGCTCGGATCAGGCCATCCTGGCAGAGGATCTGCCACATCCCCTCCCTGCCGACCAGACGCAGGTTCTTTATCAGCATGTTTTTGCTTCCTTTTTTCAAACACCAACGGCTTTTTCAATCCACAACTTAGCTTGGATCAATTTGATAGAAAAGCGTTCATATTGAATACATATGAGACTGTTACTATTGATAAACAGCAACAATAAAAGGGAGTTGATTGGGATGAAAGCAGGATTGACCGAGATCGGCAGCGCAGGCTTGTTTCACGAGTATCTGCAGACACTGGGTATCAACAAGCCACCGTTGACGTCGATCGACAAGCAGTGGGAATACACCCGCAATGAACGACTGGTGGCAGCCATTCAGATAGAAGCCTCCGGACAGGCTCGGTTCTATCTCGATGCCAGGCAGATTTCGGTAAACTGAGAAAAGCGGATACAAAAAAGCCTCCCGATTGGGAGGCTTTAATATTTAATGGTGCTGATACCCAGAGTCGAACTGGGGACCTCATCCTTACCAAGGATGCGCTCTACCAACTGAGCCATATCAGCACACTAACCGGTAAAGACCGCACTGTGTGCGC
>NZ_JBGLRI010000017.1:0-46286 GCF_041403025.1 Aeromonas sp. S5(2024)
ACAGATTGCTTGATTCAAATTGTTAAAGAGCGACGCAGCTTTTGGCTGCTGCGGGAGTGGCATTCTACTCAACCGCCTTCTCGAGTCAAGCCTTATTTGCAAAGGCTTTTCAAGGCTACCGACCCGGTTGTTTGCGTTGCCGCTTGCCGTGTCGATGGAGGCGCATTATAGGGAACGGATTCTTTCTGGCAACCCCTCATCGGCAATAAAATTGCAAAAAACTGCACTTTTTTAGTTATTCATATCCAAGCACAGCTTTTATACAAACTTATCCACAGAAACCGGGCTCGAATTGCTAGAATGGCCGAAAACAAGGAGGCCGAGATGGACTTGCGACTGAGACCTTACAAGGGAAAACGCCCGCAATTGGGCAAACGGGTATATGTGGACCCCTGCGCCACCCTGGTGGGGGATATCCAGCTGGGTGACGATGCCAGTATCTGGCCCATGGTAGCGGCACGGGGGGATGTGAACCATATCCGCATCGGGGCGCGCAGCAACATTCAAGACGGCACAGTGCTGCACCTGACCCGCAAGAGTGCCAGCAACCCCGGCGGCTATCCGCTGCTGATCGGCGAGGATGTCACGGTCGGTCATAAAGCCATGCTGCACGGTTGCACCATCGGCGACCGGGTGCTGGTCGGCATGGGTGCCATCCTGCTGGATGGGGTGATCGTTGAAGAGGATGTGATGATCGGGGCGGGCAGCCTGGTGCCGCCTGGCAAGCGGCTCGAGGCCGGCTTTCTTTATATGGGCAATCCGGTCCAGCAGGCCCGAGCCCTCAAGCCGGCCGAGATCGCCTTCCTCAAGGCCTCGGCCGACAACTATGTACTGCTCAAGGATGAGTATCTGCAAGAGGCCTGATACCCCGCCACCACAAACAGGAAGCCCGGCATCATGCCGGGCTTCTCTTCTTATATAGCTATATGACCGTCAGACGGGATCAGTGGGCCTGATCCCAGTTGTCACCGGTACCCGCTTCCACCACCAGCGGCACATGCAGCTCGGCTGCGGCTGACATCTTCTCCTTGATGATGGCGATGTACTCTTCCAGCTTCTCTTCGCGGATCTCGAACACCAGTTCATCGTGCACCTGCATCAGCATGCGGATCGACTGGTCTTCAATTCCGAGGATCCAGCCATCCACGTTGATCATGGCACGCTTGATGATGTCGGCGGCCGTACCCTGCATGGGTGCGTTGATGGCGGCCCGTTCGGCCGCCTTGCGCAGACCTGCGTTGCGCGACTTGATATCCGGCAGATAGAGGCGGCGGCCAAACAGGGTTTCGACATAGCCCTGGGCATCCGCCTGCTGGCGGGTTCGCTCCATGTACTCCAGCACACCCGGGTAGCGTTCGAAGTAGAGATCCATGTACTTCTGCGCTTCGGCACGGCCGATCCCCAGTTGCTTGGCCAGACCGAAGGCACTCATGCCATAGATGAGGCCGAAGTTGATCGCCTTGGCACTGCGGCGCATGTCGCTGGTCACCGCCTCGAGCGCCACCCCGAAAACCTCGGCGGCGGTCGCCTTGTGGATGTCCTTGCCCTCGGCGAAGGCAGTCAGCAACCCCTTGTCGCCGGAGAGGTGCGCCATGATGCGCAGCTCGATCTGGGAGTAGTCCGCCGCCACCAGCTTGTAACCGGCGCACGGGATGAAAGCCTGCCGAATGCGGCGTCCCTGTTCGTTGCGCACCGGGATGTTCTGCAGGTTGGGATCGGTGGACGAGAGCCGGCCGGTCGCCGCCACCGCCTGATGATAGGAGGTGTGCACCCTCCCGGTCTGCGGCTTGATCATCAGCGGCAGCTTGTCGGTGTAGGTGGACTTGAGCTTGGCCAGCCCACGGTGCTCCATCAGCAGTTGCGGCAGCTCATAGGTCTCCGCCAGCTCGGCCAGCACCTCTTCCGCAGTGGATGGCGCTCCCTTGGGGGTCTTTTTGATGATCGGCAGCCCCAGCTTGATGAAGAGGATCTCCCCCAGCTGCTTGGGCGAGGAGAGATTGAACTCCTGCCCGGCCAGCTCGTGGGCCTGTTTCTCCAGCTCTGCCAGACGCACTTCGATCTCCTGACTCTGCTGGTGCAGCAGCTTGGGCTCGATGGTGGTACCGAGTCGCTCCATCCGCGCCAGAACCGGCAGCAGCGGCAATTCGATCTCGCTGAACACCTTGGCGAGACCCGGCTCGGCAGAGAGCTTGCCCCACAGCGCCTGATGCAGACGCAGGGTGATGTCGGCATCTTCCGCCGCGTAAGGAGCCGCCTGCTCCAGTTCAATCTGGTTGAAGGTGAGCTGCTTGACCCCCTTGCCGGCGATATCTTCAAACGAGATGGTCTCGGCATTCAGATATCTGCGGGCCAGCGAATCCATGTCGTGGCGGCTGGCAGTGGAGTTGAGCACATAGGATTCGAGCATGGTGTCATAGGCGATGCCCTGCAGATCGATACCGTGATTAAGCAGCACGTTGCGATCGTACTTGAGGTTCTGTCCCACCTTGAGACGGGTCGGATCTTCCAGCAGCGGCTTGAGCTTGCCCAGCACCACGGCCTCGGTCAGCTGCACCGGCGCCCCCAGATAGTCGTGGCCGAAAGGCACGTAGGCCGCCTTGCCCGGCTCGATGGCAAAGGAGACGCCCACGACGCGCGCTTCCATATAGTCGAGACTGGTGGTCTCGGTATCGAAGGCAAACAGCGGCGCCGTCTGCAGACGGGCCAGCCACTCGTCGAATTCGGCCTCGTCCAGGATACAGCGATAGTCGGTCTCGATGGCAGCTACCGGGGCGGCGCCTTCATCATCACCCTCGGCGCCGCTCTCCTCCGCGCCGCCGGACTCCAACTCTTTGATCAGGTTGCGCAGCTCGTACTCACGGTAGACCGCCAGCAGAGCCTCCTTGTCGATGGGGCCGAGCTGCAGCTCTTCCAGGCTCTGTTCCAGCGCCACGTCGGTCTTGATGGTAGCCAGCACGTAGGAGAGGCGCACCTGCTCCTCCTGCTCGCGGAACTTGTCGGCAAACGCCTTGGAGCCACGGAAGCCGAGCGCAGCCACCTTGTCGAGGTTGGCGGCGATCTCGTCGATGCTGCCGATCCCCTGCAGCAGGGCCAGCGCGGTCTTCTCGCCGACGCCGGTCATGCCGGGGATGTTGTCCACCTTGTCCCCCATCAGGGCCAGGTAGTCGATGATGAGCTCGGGCGGTACGCCGAACTTCTCGATCACCCCTTCCCGATCGGTCTTCACGTCTTTCATGGTGTCGATCAGGGTGACATGGTCGGAGACCAGCTGTGCCATGTCCTTGTCCCCCGTGCTGATCAGCACCGGCAACTGCTTCTCGGTCGCCTGACGGGCCAGAGTGCCGATCACATCGTCGGCTTCAACGCCTTCCACCATCAGGAAGGGGAAGCCCATCGCCTTGATCATCTGGTGGATGGGGGCAACCTGACTGCGCAGATCGTCCGGCATGCTGGCCCGGTTGGCCTTGTATTCGGGATAGATGTCGTCGCGGAAGGTCTTGCCCTTGGCATCGAACACCACGGCCACGTGGCAGTCGGGGTACTGCTTGCGCAGGCTGCGCATCATGTTGGCCATGACACGGACGGCGCCGCTCGGCAAACCAGTCGAGGTGCGCAAATCGGCCTGCTGGGAGGCAAAGAAGGCGCGGTAAAGATATGAAGAGCCGTCGACCAGAATAAGGGGATTGCTAGGGGCCATGAAATCGTCCTGCCAGAGATAAACAGCCGCTAGGATGCCACAGGGCCCCCCTCACACCAAGAGGGGCAAAGACCCTGCCGGCGGATCCTCACAGGCCATCAATCTGTGGATAACTCTGTGCTCAAAAATGGGGGGCAGTATGAACCACAGTGATAAAACTGTGCACAAAAATATAAAAACCAATAAATAACAATTGGTTGCATATGTAAAAACCGATCGCGAGACGACTTGAATGATCTCGATCAATGTGGAAAAAAATTTAAGGGAGTAAGTACGGCAGGATCTAAAACGAAACAATCCTAGCACAGCAAGATGACTTGACCAGCTGAGGACGAACGATAACCATACAAAAGTACAACAATCCATTCTGGCTCACATTTTCAACAACGAGGAGTCTGTCATGAAAAAAGTGGCCGTGATCTTGAGTGGCTGTGGCGTCTTTGACGGGGCCGAAATCCACGAGGCTGTCATCAGTCTGCTGGCGCTGGCCAGGCAGGGCGCAGCAGTCCAGTGCTTCGCTCCCAATGTTCCACAGCTCCATGTGATCAACCACCTGACCGGGGAAGTGAGTGAAAGCGAGCACCGCAACGTGCTGGTTGAAGCGGCCCGCCTCTGCCGTGGCCAGATAAGGGACGTGGCCGAGCTGGATGCGGCCGACTACGATGCCCTGCTGGTGCCGGGTGGCTTTGGCGCCGCCAAGAACCTGTGCGACTTCGCCATCAAGGGAGCCGAGTGCCAAATCCAGCCGGATGTATTGAAGGCGTGCCAGAGCTTCGCCAAGGCCGGCAAGCCGGCCGCCTACATCTGCATCGCACCGGCCATGATCCCGCTCATCTACGGGGCCGGCACCCTGGCCACCATAGGCCATGACGAGGGCACCGCCAACGCCATCGAGGCGATGGGAGGCAGCCATCTCAACTGCCCGGTCAACGAGTTCGTGGTGGATCAGGAGCGCAAGGTGATCTCCACCCCCGCCTACATGCTGGCCAACAACATAGTGGAGGCGGCGGACGGCATCGAGAAGACTGTCAAACAGCTGCTGGCACTCTGATTGCCAGACTGACCCAAACAAACGGGCCGCTCATGGAGCGGCCCGTTTTCAATTCTCGCGGATGGCGATGACTCAGATGCTTTCGCCCATCTGGTCCATCTTGCCCAGCAGGGCACGCAGACGCTCTTGCCAGGCGACGTGCTCGTTGCGCAGCTGATGGTTCTCGTCTTGCAGCTTGTTGTTCTGCTCTTTCAGCTCGTCCAGCTCCATCTTCAGCAGGGAGATGTTGTCGACGGCGGATTGTACTTTGGATTCGAGTTGCTCAAGGACTTCTAGTGACATATGCATACCTGTATGTTCAATTGCGATGCCCCACAGAGGGCGATTCAAGCGCGTGAAGCCAGCATACCCCGAGCCTATCGGCACAAACAAGCCGGTGCGCTGTAAAATGCGCCTTCCATGGATGTATTGCCTAAATATGCGTCTATTTTTCTCGCATCCTGCGCCCAGGCCACGGCCGGCCCCGCACAACCGCCCTACACGCCCTTGCCGCAAGCCCGCATCATCAGGCGTGCAGGGCGATATAGGCCCCCAGCAGCAGACAGGCGACCCCGTACATCAGCAGGCCGTAGAGCAGGTTGCCGCGCAGAATCGCCCCGGCACTCAGGTTGTAGCGGGAGGCCAGCGCCAGGTTGGAGCCGGAAAGCGGACTGGTGCCGGTAGCCAACCCCCAGCCCAGCAGGAAGCACATGCCAAGCAGGCTGGGATCCGGCGAGAGCGGCCACAGCAGCGGCGCCAATCCTGAGATGCTGATGAGCGGGTGCACCCCGACGATGGCCACCAGCAGGATCAGCAACAGAGTGAGCGAAGACTCCAGCCAGCCGAAGTGATGGAAGAAGGGCAAGCCGTGGCCGCCACTCAGCTCAAGCACCGACAGCGCACTGTTGATGCCGGCGGCCAGCAGACCCGCCCCCAGAAACAGCACCAGTTGGCCGCCGATGGCGGGGAAGCGTTCCACCACCTGCCGCTTGAGGGCCGGGCCGCGCCCCGCGCTCGGCATGAAGGCAAAGGCCAGCAGCGGTGCCACTAGGGCGATCACCGCCAGGATGCCGAGATCCGGCCAGATCTGCTTGATCAACAGCACCAGCAGGGCCAGTGCCACCGGCAATCCCAGGGTCTGCAGCCGCAGCGGATAGCCGGCAAAGTCCGCCACCCCCAGCCGCTCCACCTGCCAGGCGGTCAGCCCCATCGCCAGCAGGGTCGCCACCACCCCGAACGGCAGGATGCGCGACAGCTGCAAGCCGGGCGCATAGGTGAGCGCCACCGCCATGGCGACGAAGAAGGGGGACCAGAAGGCCGCCGCGCAGAAGATCCGGCTCAGCACCAGCACCTGACGCCGCTCAAGGGTGCCGTTACGTTCCAGCCGATCGCCGATGATGAACAGCACCGAGAGGTTGATGACGGCCCCCAGCAGGTTGAGGCTGGCCATGGTGCTCCACAGCCCCTTGCGCCCTTGCCATGAGGTGGTACCGGTCAAGAGACCCGAGGTGGCGAGATTGAGGGTGCTCACCGCCGCAAACATGGTGAGCATGTTGATGTTGGGCAGCAGCCAGTCACCGGCGGTGAGGCTTGCCCCCCGCCAGCAGGAGAAGATCAGCAGTGCCAGCGCCGCGCCGTACAGGGCCAGCGCCTGGCGCCGCGCCGCCCCCACCAGCCAGGGCCAGGTGAGCAGTGAGGCCCCCCAGGCCGCGATGGCCGCCGGCCAGGGGGAGAATCCCAGATAGAGGTGCAGCAGATTGAGCAGCCACATCCCCAGGATCAGATAACCCGACCAGCGCTTGGCCATCGATGCACCTCGGTCAGGGGATCAGAGACACTGATCCATGTCCAGCGAAGGCTTGTCGCACTCCGGACGCCCCACGATCTTGGCGGGTACGCCCGCCACCGTGGTGTGCGGCGGCACCGGGTTGATCACCACGCTGCCGGCGCCGATCTTGGCCCCCATGCCCACCTCGATGTTGCCGAGCACCTTGGCGCCCGCCCCTATCATCACCCCTTCCCGGATCTTGGGGTGACGATCGCCACTCTCCTTGCCGGTACCACCCAGGGTGACGCTCTGCAGGATGGAGACATCGTCCTCGATCACCGCCGTCTCGCCGACCACGATGCCGGTGGCATGGTCAAACATGATGCCCTTGCCGATGCGGGCGGCCGGGTGCACGTCCACTCCGAACACCACCGAGATCTGGTTCTGCAGGTAGAGCGCCAGCGAACGGCGCCCCTGGCGCCACAGCCAGTTGGCGACCCGGTAGCCTTGCAGGGCATGGAAGCCCTTGAGGTAGAGCAGCGGGGTGGAGAAGAGATCAACCGCCGGGTCGCGCTCCTGCACCGCACAGATGTCGGCCGCCACGACCGCCAGCAGCTGGGGCTCGCTGCGCAGGGCCAGCTCGATCACCTCGCGCAGGGCGATGGCGGGCATGGTGGCGCTGTCGAGCTTGTTGGCCAGCTGGAAGCTGAGGGCCGAACGCAGGTTCTTGTGATTGAGAATGGTGGAGTGGAAGAAGCTGGCCAGCATGGGCTCTTCGGTCGCCATGCTCGCCGCTTCTTGCTGAATTTTTTGCCAGGTTCTGGCAACCAGATCATCCATGTTGCAGCCTACTGTTGTTCTGAGGGAGTGCCTTGCTGTTCCTTGTGCACCACGGAGATGGGATCCATATGAATGATGACATCCATGCGCTCGAACGCCTGACGAACCGCCAGTTCGGCTTCATCGGCAATCTGATGGGCCTTGACCAGAGGGAGCTGATCGTCCAGTTCCAGATGCAACTGCACGAAACGGGTCGGACCGGATTGGCGGGTGCGCAGATCATGCACCCCGTGTACACCTTCGACGTCACAGCAGAGGGCCATTATTCTCGCTTGTTCCTCGGCTGGCAACTGACGATCGAGCAGCGCCTGCACCGATTCATAGCCGATGTGCAGCGCTCCCCACAGCAGGAACAGCCCGATCAGGATGGCAAACAGGCCGTCGGCCCAGTACCAGCCCTGCCCCGCCAGCACCAGTGCCAACAGCACGCCGCCGTTGAGCAGCAGGTCGGAGCGGTAGTGCAGCATGTCGGCCTTGATGGCCACGCTGTTGGTCTTGCGGATCACCAGGCTCTGGAAGCTGACCAGCAGCAGGGTCAGCACGATGGAGCCACCGCTGACCCACAGACCCGCCTCAAGCCGCTCCAGCGGCGCCTGCTTGAGCAGGGAGGAGATGCCGTGCATCACCAGCAGCAGGGCGGAACCGGAGATGAAGGCCGCCTGGATCAGCCCGGCCAGCGACTCCGCCTTGCCGTGGCCGAAGCGGTGTTCGTCGTCGGCCGGTGACAGGGCGTAGCGGATCGCCAGCAGGTTGATGATGGAGGCGCTCACGTCCATGAAGGAGTCGGTGAGGGAGGCCAGCAGGCTCGAGGAGTCGGTCATCAGCCAGGCGATCAGCTTGCCGGTGATCAGCAGGGTGGCGGTCGTGACGGCGGCCATGCTGGCCAGCGTCACCCAGCGGGAATATTGTTGATGGCTCAAAACCGGCTTTCCTCTTGCGGTTAAAAATCTATTATACCCTGACCCCGACGCCGGATTGGCGCGAAAAATCAGCGGAATGACTTCAGATGCACAAAATACTCCTGGTCGACGACGATCTCGAGCTGACCCAGTTGCTCACCGAAATTCTGACCCTGGAAGGCTTCCAGGTGACCGTCGCCGAGGATGGCGAAGAGGGCTTGCAACGGCTGGCCGAACAGCACTTCAACCTGGTGCTGCTGGACGTGATGATGCCCAAGCTCAACGGCTTCGCCATGCTGGCCCGACTGCGCAAGACCCACGACACCCCGGTGCTGATGCTGACCGCCCGTGGCGACAGCCAGGATCGGGTCAACGGGCTGGAGGCCGGGGCTGACGACTATCTCGCCAAGCCGTTCGACGATCGGGAGCTGCTGGCCCGGGTGCGCGCCATCCTGCGCCGAACCCAGGGTACCCAGCCCCAGCGCGGCGGCAGCTCGGAAGAGGTACGCTTCATGGATCTGGTGCTGCAACCCGGCCTGCAGCAGGCCAGCTGCCACGGCGAACTGCTGGAGCTGACCGCCACCGAATTCGGCCTGCTGGAGTGCCTGCTGCGCAACCCGGGCCAGATCGTCAGCAAGAGCCAGCTCTCCGAGCTGGTGCTCGGCAAGAAGCTGGAGCCCTTCGATCGCGCCATCGACATGCACCTGAGCAACCTGCGCAAGAAGCTGCCTGAGCGTACCGATGGCCAGCCCCGCTTCAAGACGGTGCGCGGCAGAGGTTATCTGTGGCTGGAACAGGCATGAGAACCGCCCGCACCTTCAACGGTCTCTCCACCCAGATCTTCCTCTGGTTCTGGTTCATGCTGTTGCTGGTGGTGGCCGCCGTGGTGATCCTGCCAACCCTGGATCCCCGCAACATCATTCCGCTGCCGGCCCACGAGATCACCCGCCTCAACAACAACCTGAAGGCGCTGCAGAAGGGGGCTGACCCCAATCAGGATTTCGATCTGGCCCAGGCCATCGATGCCGCCGGTCTGCTGCCGGTCGACAACATCTATTTGCGCGATGCCAAGGGGCAGATGCAGTCCAGCACCCGCCTGAGCAAGTTCGTGATCCGTTTCATGCTCGACTCGGACAACCCCGCCAAGCCCATGCTGGGCAGCGAGCACAAGCGGGCCATCGCCGGCCCCTTCCAGATGACGCATCACGGCCAGATCTACCACATCTACTTCGGCCTCAATGTCGAGAACTCCTATCTGTTCCTGTTCATCCAGATCCTGGATCACCCGATCCAGATCCTCGGCATCGCCATGCTGGTCAGCACCCCGCTCTGTCTGCTGCTGGCCTGGCGGCTGACCCGCCCCATCCTGCAACTGCAGCAGTCGGTCTCCCAGCTGGCGGAGGGCAATCTGGAGGCGCAGATCCCCAACCTGGGGCGGCGGGACGAGATCGGCCAGCTAGCGGATCACGTCAGCCACATGGTCGATACCCTCAAGAACATGATCCAGAAGCAGAAGCAGCTGCTCTCCGACATTTCCCACGAGCTGCGCAGCCCGCTCACCCGCATCCAGCTGGCGCAGGCGCTGATCCGCCGCAAACAGGGGGACAGCAACGAGCTGGCACGGATCGAATCGGAGATCGGCCGGCTCGACAAGCTGATCGGCGACCTGCTCGACCTGTCGCGGGTACAGCAGCATGTGGAAGCGCCGGTGGTGATGCCGTTGGCCGATCTGCTGGAGCCCATCCTGGACGATGCCATGTTCGAGGCCAACCAGAGCGGCAAGCAGCTCCGGCTGCCGCCGCTGCCGGCTGAATCGCTGCGGATGTGGCCTGATCTGCTGGCCCGAGCACTGGAGAACCCACTGCGCAACGCGCTCAAATACGCCCGCGAGTTCATCAAGGTGGACTGGTATCGGGAGGGACTGGAGTGGGTGATGACCATCCGTGACGACGGTCCCGGCGTGCCGGTGGCGCAGCAGGCCCAGCTGTTCCTGCCCTTCTTTCGGGTGGACGATGCCCGCAACGCCAAGACCGGCGGCACCGGGCTGGGGCTGGCCATCGCCGCGGAGGCCATTGCGCGCCACGGCGGCACCATCCGTGCCAGCAGCAATCAACCGGCCGGGCTGACCATCACCATCCGCCTGCCCATCAGCTGAGCAGACTCTTTTCATCCGCACGGGCGCTGGGTATGCTGGCGCCCTTTTCGCCCCATCAGGACGCCGTCATGCTCGACATCGTGCTCTACCAACCGGAAATTCCACCCAACACCGGCAACATCATCCGCCTCTGCGCCAACACCGGCTATCGACTGCACCTGATAGAGCCGCTGGGGTTTGAGTGGGATGACAAGCGGGTGAAACGGGCGGGGCTCGACTACCACGAGTTTGCCGAGGTGAAGCGCTGGCCAAGCTTCGAGGCCTTTCTGGCGGCGGTGGCACCGACGCGGGTATTCGCCTGTACCACCAAGGGGCGCACCGCCCATTCGGCGGTGCAGTTTGCCGCGGGCGATGCCCTGCTGTTCGGGCCCGAGAGCCGCGGCCTGCCCATCGGGATCATCGAGAGCCTGCCGTTCGAGCAGCGGTTGCGCATCCCCATGCTGCCCCAGAGCCGCAGCATGAACCTCGCCAATGCGGTAGCGGTGTTCGTCTATGAAAGCTGGCGCCAGCTGGGCTACGCCGGCTCGCTGCAGGAGTAATCCCGACAGATCCAGGCAGACGTCAACGTCAGGAGGAAGCCTGCTGCGCCGCTCCCACCCCGTGGGCTGAATGCAGCAGCCGGCCATCGCGCTCCAGCTGCCAGCAGAGCCAGCCCAGCGTCACCCCCCGCCCCGCCATCAGGGCCGCCATCGCGGCCCACAAGGCCGCCACGCCCCAACCCTGACAGAGCCACCAAACCGGGAAGAAGCCGCACAGTGCCGCCACCAGCATGCTGTTGCGCATCTCCCGCGCCCGGGTCGCTCCGATGAAGACCCCGTCCAGCAGGAAGCACCAGACCGCCAGCAGCGGCATGGCGATGAGCCAGGGCAGCTGCGCGTTGGCGGCGGCGATCACCGCCGGCAGATCGGTGATGTGCGCGATCAGCCGGCTGCCGCCCACCGCAAACAGCAGGCTGAACGTCAGGGCAATCAGCAGCGCCCAACCGAGATTGAGGACGATGGCCTCCCGCAACCCCTGCCGATCCCGCCGCCCGATGGCGCGGCCCACCATGGCCTCCACCGCGTAGGCGAAGCCATCCAGCCCGTAGGAGATCAGCATCAGGAAGTTGAGCAGCACCGCATTGGCCGCCACCGCCACATCCCCCAGCCTGGCCCCCTGCAGGGTCATGAAGGCGAAACAGAGTTGCAGGCAGAGGGAGCGGATGAAGATGTCCCGGTTCAGGGCCAGCAGTCGCAGCAACGCGGGCCACTGACGCCAGCGCTGCCAGGCACCCTGCCACGCCGATGCGGCCAGCCGGCGCAGGTGACGGCTCACCAGCCAGAGCCCCAATCCGAGTGCGCTGTAGTCCGCCAGCAGCGAGGCGGCGGCGACCCCTTTCACCTGCCAGCTCAGCCCCAGCACGAACCAGGCATCGAGCCCCATGTTGACCAGATTGGTGAAGATCAGCAGCAGCATGGGGCTGCGCGCATCCTGCATGCCCAGCAGCCAGCCCATGATCACCAGGTTGCAGAGCGCCGCCGGGGCGCTCCAGACCCGCACCGAAACATACTCGGCGGCATAGTGCTGCACCTCGGCGGAGCCACCGCTGAGCGCGATGAGAGTGGGGATCAACGGCAGCAACAGCAGCAGCAATATCACTCCCAGCCCGACGGCGAGCCCCAGCGCACGGGCCAGGGTGTCGAGCTGGCCGGCCGGGCTGCTGGCACCGTGAGCCTGGGCGGTCAGCCCCGTGGTGGACATCCGCAGGAAGCCAAGAAGCCAGAACAGCAGATTGATGAGGGTGGCGCCGACCGACACGCCGCCGAGGAACCAGGCCTGACCGAGATGACCGATCACCCAGGTATCCACCAGCCCCAGCAGCGGAGTGGTGACATTGGAAAACACCATGGGCAGGGCCAGGGCAAACACGGCGCGGTGGCGCCGCCCGTCCCGCCACCAGACAGGGGTCAACATGTCGCAGGGAGCCCGTTGCTCATCATGCGTCGTCCAGCCGCACTATCTTGGCAAAGTCCGACACCATGCTCGCCATGACGACCCTGGGCACACTGCCCTCGCTCACACGGGGGCGAAACACGGCCTCCAGCTTGCCGGCTGGATTGATCAGCACGATGGAGGCGGAGTGGTCGATCAGGTAATCCTTCTCACCCTGGTCGGCGATGGAGTAGATGAGCCCCAGATTGCGCACGAAGGGGAACAGCTTGTCGTGGGGGCCGGTCGCCGCCTTGAACTCCGGGTTGAAGAAGGCGGTATAGGTCTTGAGACGGGCCACGTCATCCCGCTGCGGATCCGCCGAAATGAACACCACCTGGCTGCTCGGGGCGATCTTTTTCAGCTCGGGGTAGACGGAACGCAGATCCGCCAGGGTGGTCGGACAGATGTCGGGACAGAAGGTGTAGCCGACGAACAGGAAGGTCCAGTGGCCGGTCAGGCTGGCGGGGACGAACGGCTGACCATCCTGATCGGTGAAGGCGAACGGATTGATGTCCCGCCCCGCCGGGTAGTAGTCGGCATGCTCGGGCAGGGAGGGCTGGTTCCAGTAAAATCCGGCCATCATGCCCCCGACCAGCAGCAGAAACAGCAAGGGGTAACGCGGTTTAACCATAAGAGAACAGACCCTTTCACTTCGACATACCCGCCAACCGGGCCCGAATGGAAGAGCCATTGTAACCCAGCCGGCGCCACACCGGTCACCCCCTTGTAGCGGATGCCCGTTCGCTGGCCAACTTCCGTCAGAAGATGACGCAAGGGCCGATGATGCCGGCCCGAACCCGCCCAAAACAACAGCCCCACCATGGGGTGGGGCTGTACAAGAAGCAGTGACGCTCAGGGCTGCTGTCGACGCCGCTCATGCGGGCGTCTGGATTGTGCCCGCAGCGGGATGACGGGGGCGGTCCAGAGGGCGTCGGCCAGCCCGCCGTCATGATGGCTGTGAAACAGGCGCACCAGCCGGACAATCTTGTCCTTGGGGCACCCCAGCCAGATGGTCCAGCAGGCACCCTTGTGGTGTACCCAGAGGGCATAGAAACGGGTCATCCGGTTACCCTTGATGAAACGGGTGATGGAAGAAACGGGCGATGCCAGACCCGGATCCCATGGCGAGCTTGAAGCCATACCTGTCCTCCTCGATCAACAGGTCACGCCAACCGGCACCGCCCATCACCACCTGGGTGAATGAGTCGATGACTGCCGCGTGTCGACTGCGCGAGTGTGCCGCTGCGGTGCCGACTGCCGGCGCCCTGCTGACCACTCTCCCTTCTATCCCGCAAGCGCCTCTTTGCCAGGTGTGCGCTGCACACCGCACGAGGCTGTTGTTTTTTCCGGCTGCCCTCCGGGTTCCTGCTATCAGCGATCTGGATAACGCGCGTCATGGCGAGCAGCGGGGGCGGCTCAAGCCAACGAGTCCGCCCTACCAAATGATATATCTGAAATGAATCGCCTGCGGTCACCGCCCGCAGACAAAAGTGACGGGTATCAGGATCTGATTGAAATCATGGGGAAAGGAGTACAGAAACGAAACGGCCTCCCGCAGGAGGCCGTTTCATGGCAGGGATTACATCCAGTCGGCGTTGCGAATGACACCGACCGCCAGCCCCTCGATGGTGAGCTGTTGGCAGGAGAGATCCACCTCGATGGGGGAGAGCTCTTCGTTCTCCGGCAGCAGCCACACCTGGCTGCCCTTGCGCTGGAAGCGCTTGACGGTGACATCCTCGTCGAGCCGTGCCACCACCACCTGGCCGTTGCGCACCTCCTGGGTCTTGTGTACCGCCAGCAGATCGCCATCCAGAATGCCGATGTTCTTCATGCTCATGCCCTGCACCCGCAGCAGGAAGTCGGCCCGTGGGTGGAACAGGGCCGGATCCACCTGGTAGTGGCTCTCGATATGTTCCTGCGCCAGGATGGGCTCACCGGCGGCCACCTTGCCAATCAGCGGCAGACCGCTCTCTTCCAGCGGCTCTTCCTCTTCGAGCAACAGGCGGATACCGCGGGACGTGCCCGGCATGATCTCGATGACCCCCTTTTTGGCCAGGGCCTTCAGATGTTCCTCGGCCGCATTGGCCGACTTGAAACCAAGCTTCTGGGCTATCTCGGCGCGAGTCGGCGGCATGCCGGTTTCGTTCATGTTCGCCTTGATCAACTCCAGCACTTCGGCCTGGCGGGGAGTAAGGGGTTTCATAGCATGGGCACCTGTCTTTTTATACAGCACACTGGCAGTATATACAGTGCAGTGGCCAAGGCAAGGCGCAGCTGACATTTGTCGCGGCCCGGCGCTCATTTGCTGCAGATTTGATCCCGCGCAGCCGACTCATCGTACCTCTCGGCGACAAGCAGTCGGTGATTTGCTATGCTCACGCCGCATTTTTTTGGAGAGCAGACGCACATGTCCCTTGGACAGAACATTTCCAGAGCCATCTTGCAATGGCCGGTCAGCGGCTTGGTCAATCACAAGAGCCTGCCGGAAAATCCCATCACCGAGCTCAAGCTGGATCCGGCCAGACCCATCGTCTACGCCCTGAAGACCAGCTCGATCACCGACCTGATGACCCTGCAACAGTGCTGCGAGGATCTCGGCCTGCCCGGCCCCTTCACCCCGCTGGAGCTGAACGGCCAGTTGCTGCCCCGTTATGTCTGTCTGGACCGTCCGCCTCCCCTGTTCGGCAAGCGCAGCAAGCCGCTGCCCTTCCTGCAGGAGTTCCACCAGCTGCTGGATCTGCACAAGCAGGATCCGGCGCTGGATATCCAGGTGGTGCCCGTCACCCTGTTCTGGGGCCGTGCCCCCGGCCGGGAAGGGGAGGAGGCCTCCGGCTGGAACATCATCAGCAGCCTGGCGCCAAACCGCCTCAAGAAGGCGTTGATCGTGATCCTGAAAGGACGCGAGAACCTGGTGCGCTTCTCCCCGCCGCTCTCCCTGCGTCACATGGCGGACAAGCACGGCACCGACGAGGCCATCGCCCACAAGCTGGCGCGGGTCGCCCGCACCCACTTCAGCCGCCAGCAGCTGGCCGCTACCGGCCCCAAGCTGCCCAACCGCAACCTGCTGTTCAAACAGCTGCTCGATTCGAACGTCATTCAGCAGGCCATCGAGGAAGAGGCCCAGCGCGAGGGGATCAGCCTGGAGAAAGCCCAGAAACGGGCCCACGGCTACATGGACGAGATCGCCTCCGACTTCTCCTACCGGCTGATCCGGCTCGGCGAGAGCTTCCTCGGCTGGCTGTGGAACAAGCTCTACCGCGGCCTCTCCGTCAACGGCGCCGAGAAGGTGCGCCAGCTGGCCCAGGAAGGGCACGAGATCGTCTATGTGCCCTGCCATCGCAGCCACATGGACTACCTGCTGCTCTCCTACGTCATCTACCACCAGGGCATGGTGCCGCCCCACATCGCGGCGGGCATCAACCTCAATTTCTGGCCGGCGGGCCCGATCTTCCGCCACGGCGGTGCCTTCTTCATCCGCCGCACCTTCAAGGGCAACCCGCTCTACAGCACGGTATTCCGGGAATACCTCAACCTGCTGTTTGCCAAGGGTTATTCGGTGGAGTTCTTCACCGAGGGCGGGCGTTCGCGTACCGGCCGCCTGCTGCCGCCCAAGACCGGCATGCTGGCGATGACCCTGCAGGCCATGATGCGCGGGCTGGACAGACCGGTGACCCTGGTGCCCGTCTATCTGGGCTACGAGCACGTGATGGAGGTGAACACCTACCACAACGAGCTCAAGGGCAGCCGCAAGGAGAAGGAGAGCTTCCTGCAGGTGCTCGGCATCCTGCGCAAGCTGCGCAACTACGGCCGCGGCTTCGTCAACTTCGGTGAGCCGCTGACCCTCAACAATTACCTCAACGAGCACGTGCCCAGCTGGAAGGAGCACATCGGCGAGGAGGAGCGTCCCGAGTGGATGGCGCCCACCGTCAACCAGCTGGCCGAGCTGCTGATGACCCGCATCAATGGGGCTGCTGCCGTCAACGGCCTGACCCTGAGCGCGCTGGCGCTGCTGGCCGCCGAGCGTCATGCGCTGACCCGCGACGAACTGCAGGCCCAGCTCAACACCTATCTGGACCTGCTCAAGCAGGTGCCCTACAGCCCGCACAGCACCATCCCGGACGAGGATGCCAAGACCCTGCTGGATCAGGCGATGGAGCTCAACAAGTTCGAGGTGAGCGAGGACAAGCTGGGCCAGATCGTCAGCCTGGACCGCTATCAGGCGATCCTGCTGACCTACTACCGCAACAACATCCTCCATCTGTTCGCCATGCCCTCCCTGGTGGCGGCCCTGATCGAGCGCTGCGAGGGGATCTCCCGCAGCGAGATCGTTGCCCGTTGCATCGACATCTACCCGCTGCTCAAGACCGAACTGTTCCTGCGCTATGAAGAGGACGAGCTGCCGGAGCTGGTCGATGCCCTGCTGGCCGAACTGCAGCGCCAGCAGCTGATCGAAGCCCGCGACGGCGGCTTCTGGGTCAATCCGGTCAACCAGACCCGCCTGCTGCTCTTGGCCGAGAGCATCCAGGAGACCCTGCAGCGCTACGCCATCGTGCTGACCCGGGTGCTGGCCCAGCCCCGCATCGAGGCCGAGCAGCTGGAGGCGGACGGCCTGATGATGGCGGAGCGCCTCGGCACCCTGCACGGCATCAACGCCCCCGAGTTCTTCGACCAGAAGCTGTTCAGCACCCTGATCCACACCCTGCGCAGCGAAGGCTACCTCGACCCGGGCTGCAAGCCGGATCTGGGCCGCTTCCAGGCGCTGGCCGACAATATAGTGCCGCTGCTGAGCACCAAGATCCGCCGCACCATCCAGGCCGGCAACCGGCTCTGACCCCGCTCGCACGACACCATAAAAAAGGCCGCAACATGCGGCCTTTTTTCATGACAGGGGCTGGCTCACAGGTAGTTGATCACTACCCCGGCAAAGATCAGCGCCCCCACGTAGTTGTTGTTGAGAAACGCCTGGAAGCAGGCCTCCCGCTGCCGCTCGCGGATCAGCCGCTGCTGATAGACGAACAGCGCCGCCGCCGCCAGCAGCGACCAGTAGTAGCTGGAGCCCAGCTCGCTCAACTGCCCCACCAGCAGCAGGATCAGCAGGGTCAGCAACTGCAGCGCGCCGATGATCCGCTTGTCGTGGCGGCCGAACAGGATGGCGCTCGACTTGAGGCCGAGCTTGAGGTCGTCGTCCCGGTCCACCATGGCGTACTGGGTGTCGTAGGCGATGGTCCACAGCAGGTTGGCGAGAAACACCAGCCAGGCCACCGCCGGCAAGGCGTTGGCCTGGGCCGCATAGGCCATGGGAATCGACCAGGAGAAGGCCATGCCGAGCACCAGCTGCGGGATCGGGATGTAGCGCTTCATGAAGGGGTAGCAGACCGCCAGCAGCAGGGCCGCGAACGACAGGCCGATGGTGAGCGGGTTCATGGTCAGTACCAGGGCGAACGAGATGAGTGCCAGTACCGCAAACAGCGCCAGCACCTCCCGCGGCTTGACCTTGCCCATGGGCAGCGGCCGGCCGGCGGTGCGCTTCACGTGACCGTCAAAGTTGCGATCCGCATAGTCGTTGATGACGCAACCGGCGGAGCGCATCAGAAACACCCCCACCACGAACACCAGCAGGGTCCAGAGATCCGGCAGGCCGTCAGCCGCCAGCCACAGCGCCCACAGGGTCGGCCACAGCAGCAGCAGGGTACCGATGGGCTTGTCGATGCGGGCCAACTGCACGTAGGCCAGTCCCCGCTCCTTGGTTAACAGATTCACTCCAGCTCCTTGTTGCATGACAGAGAGGGCAAGAAGAGTTCATGGACCAGCAGTGGCCATTGCCCCAGAAACAGACGGGAACGACGTCCCCAGACGATGCCGGCCGGACACCAGGGATTGCTCGCAATCTCGAAACAGGCCAGTTGCAGGTGATCGCGCCGGGCAGGCTCGTCACCAAAGATACGTTCGCCCAGGGGTTGCTCACCCAACTCGCGCAGACCGCTCTCTTGCAGCGCGGCTTCGGCAAACAGGGTCCAGCCCAGTACGGCCGGCCCATGATCGCCGTGCAGGATCACCTCGCGGCACAGGCCCATGGGATGCTCGGCGACCACCAGCTGCTGCTCGTCGGCATCGAGGGCGACGCTGCGATTGCCAAACAGTTGTACCGAGAAGTGGCGATTGTGGCGACGCAGGCGCCGGGTCATGGAATCGGCCTCCAGCAACCAGGGCAGCAAGGCCTCGGGCGGCTCGCACTGCGCGGGCGTCTGCCAGGGCACGAGCCGGGCAAGGGGAACAGTCAACTCGGACTTCACAGCTTCACCATCCGGAGATTTCCGTTATCAGGTTAAAATCCGGTTTATTATCCGTAAATCAATCGAGAATTGTAAGAACATCCGTGCTTGACGGCCCCGATGGCAGCATCAAAAATGGGGTATCTCTTGCTGATGAGCCATCCCTATGAAGCTATTCAAATTTCTGCTGGTGTTGTTGCTAAGCTGCGGTGCACTTCAGGCCTATGCCTCCGAAGGGGGGGAAGCCCCTGCAGAAGGGGAAGCTGCCGCCGCCAAGCCGGGTTTCTTCTATCACCTGCTGGATCCCGACATCATCACCAACTACCTGAGCGATGGCAAAACCCTCGGCTACGTCCGGGTGACGGTGGAGCTGATGGCCGAGAACGAGGCCGACCTCAAGCTGCTGGAGCAGCATGACCCCCTCATTCGTGACGCCATCATCCGGCTGATGGGCAGCAAGAGTGCCGACCAGATCAAGTCGCTGGTCAGCCGTGAAGACCTGCGCAAAGAGTGCCAGACCCGGGCCAACGAGCTACTGGTGAAGGAGACCGGCAAGAAGGCGGTGCGCGAGCTGATCTTTACCAAGTTCCTCTATCAGTAATCTCCCGTCACCACGAGCGGGCCACGAGATCATCCTGGCCCGCTCGCTGTTTTAGAAATGAAAATTGATTACACTAGGGCCCACCGAGTTGTCGAGGTAGTCGAGATGGGCAACAAGACCCTGTGTGAATGGCGTCGCAGCGAGATCCCGGCCGATCTCAAGACCCTGCGCAAAATCGTGCGCAAACCCAAGTTCGTCTGTGGCAAATGTGCCCGCAGCGCCAACGACAAGAGCTATCTGTGTCAGCCGCTGCGGTTGAAAGAGAAAGAAGCCTGAGTCGCCAGCCCGGCTACTGATCGGTCCAGCCCTGGCGGCCCTGCTCGAACAACCGGCGCGCCTGGACGTCATTGGGGCAGACCCCGCGATACTCGCCACCGGAACGGCCCGCCAGATAGAGGTGCTCCGGCCGGCAATACCAGGCCAGTCCCTTCTGATGCCCCTGTTTCCACAGCTCGGCATCCACCTTCTCGCCGCACTGGGCCTGATGAAACTCGACCCGCTCGGCGTTAAAGCCCAGCTTGCCGTCGGCCTCCCCCACCTCGCTCCACACCTTCTCGCACGGATCGTCCGAATGGGAGGCGCAGCCCCCGAGCAGAACGGCAAATACTATCACCGAGAGTCGCATAATCATCCTTGAGTGTCGTTTGAGCAGTTCATTCTAGCCAGAGCCGCAGCCCCCTCCAAGCACCTCTCCCCATTCCTGTGAGCCGCCCAAAAAAACAGGCGGGCCCGAGGCCCACCTGTGTATTCAATGCGCGGATTACTGGTCGTCGAGAGGGTCATCATCCTGCCAGCTCTCGTCTTCCCATTCATCCAGCTCTTCTTCCCAGGATTCCGGCTCCCAATCGTCATCGAGGTCGTAATCCGGCTTGTGTCCACCCATGCTCATTCTCCTTGGATAGTGCACCCGCACTCAAAGTCTATCCAGAAAAATGGGGCTCGCCAGTCAGGGCTGGATCAAAGTTTGACCAGGGTGCGCCCCGCGATTTGCCCTTGGGTGATGGCTTCGGCGGCCTCCGCCACCTGCTCCAGCCCGATCTCGGTGACCGCCTGCGCAAAGAAGCTGGCGGGCAGATCCCGCGCCAGTCGCTGCCACGCCAGTTGGCGGCGCGCCAGCGGGCACATCACCGAATCGACCCCCTGCAACCGCACGTTGCGCAGGATGAAGGGCATCACGCTGGTAGGCAGATCGAAGCCACCCGCCAGCCCGCAGGCCGCCACGGCGCCGCCGTAGTTCATCTGGGCCAGCAGCTTGGCCAGCACCTGACTGCCGACGGTATCGACCGCCCCGGCCCACAGCTGCTTCTCCAGCGGCTTGGCGGGCTCCAGCAGCTCGCTGCGCGGCACGATGCGGCTGGCACCGAGCGCCGTCAGCAGCTCGCCCTGCGCCTCTGGGCGGCCGGTCAGGGCCGCTACCTGATAACCCAGCGCGGCCAGCAAGGCGACGGCGGTGGAGCCCACCCCGCCGGCGGCGCCGGTCACCAGGATCTCGCCGCTCTGCGGGGTCACCCCCGCCTCTTCCAGTGCCAGTACGCAGAGCATGGCGGTCAGACCGGCGGTACCGATGCACATGGCCTGGCGCTCATCCAGCCCGGCCGGCAGCGGCACCAGCCAGTCGGCCTTGACCCGCGCCTGTTCGGCCATGCCGCCCCAGTGCCCTTCCCCCACGCCCCAGCCGGTCAGCACCACCTTGTCGCCCGGCTGATAGCGGTCGTCGGCAGATTCCAGCACGGTGCCGGCGAAGTCGATACCGGGCACCAGCGGCCACTGGCGCACTATCTTGCCCTTGCCGGTGATGGCCAGCCCGTCCTTGTAGTTGAGGGAACTGTAGCTCACCGCCACCCGCACCTCGCCGGCCGGCAGCTGACTCTCGTCCAGCCGGGTCAGGGTCGGCACCGTCTTGCCGTCTTGGTTTTCCAGTAACAGAGCCTTGAACATGGTTGCCTCTTTGATGAGTGTGAAAGGGGTCAGCTGCTTTGCCGCTTCTGCAGCTGGAAATCGAGGGTCAGCGCCGAGCCCATGACGGGTTCACCGGCCAGCTGACGCAGGATGAGATCGGCCGCCTCCTGTCCCATCCGCTGATAGGGGATGCGGACCGAGGTGAGGGCCGGATAGCAGGCCCGCGCCACGTCCAGATCGTCGAAACCGGCGATGGCGAGCTTGCCCGGCACGTTCAGGTGGCGGCGCTGGCATTCGAACAACACCCCGGCCGCCAGCTCGTCGTTGACGCAGACCAGTGCATCCAGTTCGGGCCAGCGCAGCAGGAACTCCCCCAGCATGGCCGCCCCCGTGCTGAAGCTGGGCCGCTCCGAGGTGTTGATGATGGCATCGGGGGAGAGGTAGTTGTCCAGCAGCGCCTTCTGCCAGCCCTGCATGCGCTGCTGCAGCATCCACTGCTCCTGGCGGGCGCAGAGAAAGCCGATATTGCGGTAGCCGCGCTCGATCAGGTGGCGGGTCAGCTGGTAGCCGGCATCGAAGTTGGAGACCCCGACGTTCATGTCGATGGGGCTGCGAGCCATGGCCCCCACCTCCACCACCGGCAGGCGGGCCGCCTGCAGCCGCTGGCGGATGGTCTCGCCGGGATCGCTGCCAAACAGCACCACGGCCGCCGGATTGTGCTGCAGAAAGCTGGTCAGCAGGCTCTCCTCCTGCTGCTTGAGGTGCTGGGCATCCCCCAGCATGATCTGGTAGCCCTCGCCCCGCAGCGTCTGCTGCAGCCCGGCGATCACCTCGCCGCAGCCGCACTCGGTCAGGCTGGGCACGATCACCACTATGGTCTGGGAGGTGGCGGACGCCAGCGCCCCCGCCGCCCGATTGGGGATATAGCCGAGTTCGTCCACCGCCGCCTCGATGCGCTCGCGCATCTTGTCGGACACCAGCTCGGGGGTGCGCAGGGCGCGCGACACCGTCATGGCCCCCACGCCGGCCAGCTGGGCCACATCGTTGAGGGTCACCCGACCCGTGCTACGGCGTTTCTTCGCTTCTGACATCCTTTCCCTTCCTCGGCATACGGGTGCTCACTTTAAGGCAAAAGCGGGGCACTGACTATTTGCTCAAACCGGATTTTACCTCCTTTGAGCCAGAGAAGGGGCAAGATGAATCCCTTCTATGGGAGAAATGATAGCGCTATCACAGATCGATGTTAGCGCTATCTGGTAGCGCTAACTTTCGCGATCAGGCTCACAGTTATCAGCCGGCAAGATCGCTAGATTGGCGCCATCTTATCCAGCCCGGACATTGCCATGCTGACCCAATTGCTGACCGAGGAGGTCATTTCCATCGAAGCGGGTGCCCGCGACTGGCGTCACGCCATCGAGCTGGCCACCGCCCCCCTGCTGGCCAACGGCACCATCGAGCCCTCCTATGTGGCGGCGCTCTATCGCTCCCACGAAGAGCTCGGCCCCTACTACGTGCTGGGCCCCGGCCTCGCCATGCCCCATGCCCGCCCGGAAGACGGAGTCAACCGGCTGGGACTGGCGCTGACCGTGCTGAAGGAGGGGGTCAACTTCGGCTCCGAGGGCAACGACCCGGTCCGGCTGCTGGTCACCCTGGCCGCCAGCGACAGCAACTCCCACGTGGAGACCATCGCCCAGCTGGCCGAGCTGTTCATGAATGAAGAAGACGTGGCGGCCATCATGGCGGCCACCAGCAAAGACGACATCCTGCGCATCCTGGCGCGTTATTGAGTGGCGCCCTGCGCCCGACAGAGGAAGAGCACATGAAGATTCTGGTTGTATGCGGACACGGCCTGGGCACCAGCCTGATGATGGAGATGAGCATCAAGAGCATTCTCAAGGAGCTGGCCGTGACGGCTGAGGTGGATCACCGGGATCTCGCCTCCGCCGGCAGCGAGCGCGCCGAGATCTTTGTCGCCACCCGCGACATCGCCGAACAGCTGGTCAGCATGGGCGTCGACGGCCGGTTGGTGTCGCTGGACAACATGGTCGACAAGGCTGCCATGAAAGAAAAACTCGCCATCGCCCTGCGCGAGCTGGGCGCACTCTAACCCCTTTGCGACTATCTGGGCGGCCGGTGAGCCGCCGCTTCCATCTGCTTGGAGCTGACCATGGAATTTTTCAATTTTCTGATGTTTGACGTGCTGTCGGAGCCGGCCGTGCTGGTTGGCCTCATCGCCCTCATCGGTTTGATCGCCCAGAAGAAACCGGTGACCGAGTGCATCAAGGGCACGGTCAAGACCATCATGGGCTTCGTCATCCTGGGGGCCGGCGCCACCCTGGTGGTGAACTCGCTGGGCGACTTCGCCACCATCTTCCAGCACGCCTTCGGCATCAAGGGGGTGGTGCCCAACAACGAGGCCATCGTCTCCATCGCCCAGCAGTCGTTCGGCAAGGAGATGGCGATGATCATGTTCTTCGCCATGCTGGTGAACATCCTGATCGCCCGGCTCACCCCGTGGAAATTCATCTTCCTGACCGGTCACCACACCCTGTTCATGTCCATGATGGTGGCAGCCATCCTCTCTGCCGGCGGCATGAGCGGCATTCCGCTCATTGCGGTGGGCAGCCTGGTGGTCGGCGTGACCATGGTGCTGTTCCCGGCCCTCGCCCACCCCTACATGAAGCAGATCACCGGCTCCGATGACGTGGCGCTCGGCCACTTCTCCACCTGCTCCTACGTGCTGGCCGGCTGGATCGGCGCCAAGTTCGGCAACAAGGCCCACAGCAGCGAAGAGGTGCAGGTGCCCAAGAGCCTGCTGTTCCTGCGCGATACCCCGGTGGCCATCTCCTTCACCATGGGCATCATCTTCCTCATCACCTCCGCCTTCGCCGGGCCCGAGTTCGTCGCCAGCGTCGCCAAGGGCAAGCACTGGTTCATGTTCTCCCTGATGCAATCCATCACCTTCGCCGCCGGGGTCTACGTGATCCTGCAGGGGGTGCGGATGGTCATCGCCGAAATCGTGCCGGCCTTCAAGGGGATCTCCGACAAGCTGGTGCCCAACGCCAAACCGGCGCTGGACTGCCCCATCGTCTTCCCCTACGCCCCCAATGCGGTGCTGATCGGCTTCCTGTCGAGCTTTGCCGCCGGCCTGGTGGGCATGGTGCTGCTCTACCTGCTGGGGCTCACCGTCATCATTCCAGGCGTGGTGCCGCACTTCTTCGTCGGCGCGGCAGCCGGGGTGTTCGGCAACGCCACCGGCGGCCGTCGCGGCGCCCTGCTGGGGGCCTTCGCCAACGGCCTGCTGATCACCTTCCTGCCGGTATTCCTGCTGCCGGTGCTGGGGGATCTCGGCTTTGCCAACACCACCTTCAGCGATGCCGACTTCGGCGTGGTGGGGATCCTGCTCGGCCTGATCGTGCGCTGAGCCAGCCTCGCCAAAACAAAAACGGAGCGCCATGCGCTCCGTTTTTTTATGTCCGCCTGCCCGGATTCAGTCATTCTCCAGGCTGGCGAGGCAGTGAGACAAGGTGCGCGCCAGCGCCCCCTGGTTGCGCAGCACCACGGCGCGGGCCTGCTCGCCCATCTCCCGACGCTGGCTCTCGTCGGCCAGCAGCACACTCACCTGCTCCCCCAGCTCGGCGGCATCGGCCACCACGGCGGCGCCCCCCTGGGCCACCAGCTGGCGGGTGATGTCGCTGAAGTTGAAGTAGGCGGGGCCGCTCAGACAGGGTTTACCCAGCGCAGCCGGCTCCAGCAGGTTGTGGCCGCCCACCTTGACCAGGCTGCCGCCGACGAAGGCCACGTCGGCCGCCGCCAGCATCAGCGGCAGCTCGCCCATGGTATCGCCCAGATAGATCTTGTCGCGCTCGCCGACCGCACTGCCCGCCGTGCGCCGCACGCAGCCGTAGGGGGCGCACTGCGCGGCCACCCGCTCGAACCGTTCGGGGTGGCGCGGCACCAGGATCAACAGGGCCGACGGCTGCGCCGCGAGCACCCGGTCGAAGGCGGCCAGCACCTGCTCGTCCTCCCCCTGATGGGTGCTGGCGGCGATCCAGACCGGCCGATCCGCCCCCAGCAGTTGGCGCAGGGCACGGCCCTTGGCCTGCACCTGCTCATCGAGCTGGATGTCGAACTTGATGGAGCCGGTCACCGCCAGCCGCTCGCGCCCCAGCCCCAACCGATGGAAGCGATCCGCGTCGTCTTGGTGCTGGCAGAGCAGGTGGGTCAGTGGCCGGCTGAGGGCATCGAACGCCCCCTGAAAGCGGCCATAGCGCCGGCAGGATCGCTCCGAGAGGCGGGCATTGATGATGGTCACCGACAGGTGGCGCGCCTCGCAGGCGGCCAGCCAGTTCGGCCACAGTTCGGTTTCCATCACCCAGAGCGCGCGCGGTTTGACGGCATTGAGGAACGCCGCTACCGCCCAGGGGTAGTCGAGCGGCGCGTAGCGGTGCTCCACCAGATCCCCCAGCCTGGCAGCCTGCTCGGCGCCGGTGCGGGTGGTGGTGGTGAGCAGGATCGGCAGATCGGGCCGCTCGGCCTTGAGGGCGCGGATGAAGGGGCTGATGGCCAGCGTCTCCCCCACGCTCACCGCATGGATCCAAAGCGGCGCCTCCTGCCCGGTGGCGGGCGTTCGCCCCAGGTGCTCGGCCCAGCGCTTGCCAAAGCCGGGCTTGCCCTTCTTCGGCTTGTAGAGCGCCAGCAGCGCCAGCGGCAATCCCAGATGGATCAGCAGGTTGTAGAGCAGCCGATAGCCCATGCTAGTGCGGCTCCCCGCGCTTGCCCGGCTCGGCGACGAAACGGGGCGGTTCGCCAGGCGGCAGCGCCAGCGGCGGGGCCGGCGTCTCGCTGCACTCCAGCCGGCGGCCAGCCTCGATGACCTGCTCCGGCATCAGCTCGATCAGGCACTTGAGGTGGCCGAACTTGCAGGTGCGCTTGAAGCAGGGGCGGCACTCGATGTCGGTGTGGACGATCTCGACCCGGTCCGCCAGCGGCGGGGTGTAGAGCGGCGAGGTGGAGCCATAGACCCCGATCAGCGGCCGGTTAAGGGCGGCGGCGACGTGCATCAGGCCGGAGTCGTTGGCGATCACCCGCCCGGCCAGCGCCATCAGGTCGATCGCTTCGTACAGATTGGTCTTGCCCGCCAGCACGTGGCAGTTGGGGCGCGACAGCGGGTTGATCCGATCGCGGATGGTGTTGGCCACCGCCGCGTCCTTGGCGGAGCCGAAGATCCACACCTGCCAACCCTCGTCGAGGTGTTTTTGCGCCACCACGGCGTAGTGGCCCTCCGGCCAGCGCTTGGCCGGGCCGAACTCGGCCCCCGGGCAGAGCACCAGCACCGGGCGGGCGCGATCCAGTCCGAGCCGCTCCAGCGCCTTCTCCTGGTTGATGAGATCGACGTTGAGGGCCGGCTGGGGAATGGTCGGGATGTCGGCCCGGCTCTTCATCTGTGCCTTGGGATAGGCCAGCGCCAGGTAGGCCTCCACCATCAGCGGAAAGGCGGACTTGTTGCTGCGCATGTCGTTGAGCAGGCCGAAGCGGTGCTCCCCCTTCCAGCCGGTGCGCACCGGGATGCGGGCAAACCAGGGGATCAGCGCCGACTTCATGGAGTTGGGCTGGATGATGGCCTGATCGTACTTCTCGGCCGCCAGCTGCTTGCCGAGCCGGCGGCGGGCCCCCAGCTTGAAGTCGCCGTGGCCAAGCGGCATCGGGATGGCTTTGTCCACCTCCGGCATCCGCTCCAGCAGGGCACCACACCAGGCGGGCGCCATCACGTGCAGCTCGCTGTCGGGGTGATTGGCCTTGATCGCCTTGTAGAGGCTCTGGGACATCACCATGTCGCCGACCCAGGAGGGGCCGATCACCAATATCTTCATCTCGCGCGTCTCTTGGGCCAAGCCCTGCGGTTAATCGTTGCTGGCCGAGATTATGCCCCAAGAATGGCCCGAGAAATAACAGAAGATCCCCGCACCACCCGCTCTCATGCCAAAAAGCATCCCATTTGAAACTGACGCAGCCCCGGCAGCCGGAACCATGCCCCGCCTGCCGTTTTAGGCTAGAATGGGCGCCAATTTGAGCATGGCCCGCCAGCCGGGCGCCAACAAGAGCCTTTAATCCGTGAACAAACCGACTCTGGCGGCTGTCCTTATCGTCAAGAATGAAGCCGAAAACCTGCGCCCCTGCCTCGCCTCCCTCGATGGGCTGGTCGACGAGATCGTCATCATGGACTCCGGCAGCCAGGACGAAACCCCGGCCATCGCCGCCGAATTCGGCGCCCGCTTCTTCGTCAACCCGGTGTGGCCGGGCTTCGGCCGCCAGCGCCGCCTCGCCCAGTCCCACGTGCAATCCGACTGGGTACTGTGGCTGGATGCGGACGAGCGGCTCACCCCCGAGCTGAAAGCAGCCATCGCCGCCGTCATGGCCAACCCGGCCAGCGACACCATCTACTCGATCCCGCGCCTCTCCTGGGTATTCGGCCGCTTCATCCGCCACAGCGGCTGGTATCCGGACCGGGTGCTGCGCCTCTATCCCAAGGCGCTCACCAGCTACAACGAGGTGCTGGTGCACGAGAAGGTGGAAGTGCGCGCCAACATGAAGATCGTCAACCTGCACGGCGACCTGCTCCACTTCACCTATCGGGATCTGGAGCACTACCTGGTCAAATCGGCCGGCTATGCCCGCGCCTGGGCCGATCAGCGCACCGCCCGCGGCAAGAAGGGCTCCCTCGGCCAGGGGCTGGTGCACGCGCTGGGCTGCTTCCTCAAGATGTACCTGCTCAAGGCCGGCTTCCTCGATGGCAAGCAGGGGCTCTTGCTGGCCATCCTGTCGGCCCACTCCACCTTCGTCAAATACGCCGACCTCTGGATCCGCCAGCAGCCGCAGGCACCGGATCAGGCGGACAAGTAAGCCGCAGCACTTCCCCTCATACGAGACAGGGCCCTTCAAGGGCCCTGTCTGCATTTACATCATCTGGTATCAGTGTTCAGTGCGCCAGAACGGCGGCGCCCAGCGGGCGATCGCCGCCGCCATGGTCTTGGGATCGAGCTGGCTCATGTCTTCCGGGTGATCGCTGTCTTCCGGCGGGCTGAACGCCAGATGGCGCCCTTCGCTGTTGAGCGGACGCCAGCGCAGCGGCGTCGCCGAACGGTGGGCCGGGAAGAAGCCGATGGTGGGCACATCCAGCGCCGCGGCGATGTGCAGCGGCCCGGTGCTGCCCGCCACGAACAGGGCGGCGTTGGCCATCACCTGGCAGAACTTGGGCAGCCCCTCGTCGGAGCGGTAGATCCAGCCATTGCCGCCGTGGGCCAGCAGCTCGGCCGCCAGCTGTTCGGCGATCTTCTCCTCCCCCGGCCCCGCGGTCAGGATGCACTGCAACTCGGGACAGGCCTGGTTGAGCTTGATGATGAGGCGGGCGTACTGCTCGATGGAGAGGTTGTTGGCCGAGCCGCCACTGCCGGCATGCACCATCAGCCAGGGGCGACCGGCATCGAGCCGCAGGCGGGCGGCGACCTGCTCGCGCACCTGTTGCAAGCTCTCGGCATCGAAGCTGAGGTAGGGGCCCTGCGGCTCCACCGCGCTCACCTGCTGGTCGGCAAGGAAACGGCGCACCAGATCCAGGTTGTATTCGTACTCCGGCTTCTGGGAGCGGGAGCGGCGCTGGATCAGGCGCTGGTTGTAGAGCACCTGGGCCAGCTTGGTGGCCGGCGCCAACCGGTAGGGAATGTGCGCCTTCCACACCAGCATGGCGTTGCGGGAGTTGGAGAAGAGGCAGATGGAAGCATCGAAGGCGGCGGCCTTGATGCGCGCCTGCAAGGCGCGTTGCTGTTCCTTGTCGGCCCGTGAGCCCGGATCCAGGATGATCTCGTCAATCCAGGGGCAGAGGCGGGCCAACGGCGCCGTGTAGGCAGGAACCAGGGCAGTCACATGACACTCCATGGAGCGCTTGAGCATGGCAAAGCTCGGCCAGGCCAGCATGAAGTCACCAATCTTGTCATTGCGGACTACCAGAATACGTTTCATAAAAAATCCCTTTGCTCCCTGTCACCAATGCAAGGAGGCTTGATGCGCGGTGCGGGTATTCTTGCCTGATGTATCGCTATTCTCAAGCGAAGAGACCCGGTGACCCCGATTTGGATCGGCAAAGCCGGCATCGGGGCGCCAAAACTCGCCCCAAGGCGGTCGCGCCAATCCCCCAACAGACCCTATAATGCGACCAAATTTCCCGGTTGCAGGAATCAGCAGCATGACCAACAAGGTAATCTATCCCGGCACCTTCGATCCCGTCACCAACGGCCACACCGACCTCATCGGCCGGGCCGCCAAACTGTTTGATGAAGTGGTGGTCGGGGTGGCCAACAGCCCGAGCAAGCGGCCGCTGTTCGATCTGGACGAGCGGGTGCAGCTGGCTCGCCAGGTGACCGCCCATCTGCCCAACGTCAAGGTGGTCGGCTTCTCCGGCCTGCTGGTGGATTTCGCCAGGGAGCAGCAGGCCAACGTGCTGATCCGCGGTCTGCGCGCCGTCTCCGACTTCGAGTACGAATTCCAGCTGGCCAACATGAACCGCCGCCTGATGCCGGAACTGGAGAGCGTGTTCCTCACCCCGGCCGAGGAGAACTCTTTCATCTCCTCCACCCTGGTGAAGGAGGTGGCCCTGCACGGCGGCGACATCCGCCAGTTCGTCGACCCCGCGGTGGCCGCCGCCATCAAGGCCAAACAGACCAAGTAACAACGAAACAGGCTACCCGAGGGTAGCCTGTTTGCTGCTGGGGGCCTGTGCGGCTCAGCCCGCCAGACGCGGGCCCAGCAGTTGCTGACTCGCCAGGGTCAGCTGATCGAGCCACTCGTAACGGCGCCGGTACATGGCCCGCTTCTTGGAGGCGATCTCCTCCAGCGGCTTGCGCTGAGCGGGCTGCAGCCGCACGAAGTTGCTGTCCAGATCGATGGCGCCAAACTCCTGCCACAGCTCGTCATAGTCCGCCTGCAGACAGGCTTTCTTCTTCTTGCTGTAACGCCGGGCCTGATAGATGTGGGCCTTCATCCGCACCGCCGAGATATGCTCGGCCTGCATCGCCTCGGCCAGCTCCATCACCAGCATCACCACCAGCGACTTGGGCCGCAGACCGTGGCCCTCCTTGGTCAGCGCACGCACCTTGTCCTGCGCCTGCTCGATGCAGGGCTCAGGCCCCTGTACCGAACCGATCACCACAGCCAGCCGGTTGGGGGTGCCGGCCAGCGAGAAGGCACAGCTGTAGAGCCGCTTGCCCTGCGGGTCGACGATGGAGAGGGCCAGCTCCGCCTCGCGGCGGAAGGTGCCGTCGTGGCGCAGCACGATGCGGCAGCCGCTCTCGGGATAACGGCCGAGCTCGATGCCATCCCCCAGATAGAGCGGGTCGATCAGATCCGGGTAGCGAGCCAGCATCAGCCGGTAGTGGTTTTCCAGCATCTCGGCCCGCTCGGTCGCGGTGGAGCCGGCAAAGCGATAGGGCCGCATCGGCTTGTCGAGCAGCTCGGGATAGTGGGCAGGCAGGGCCTTGAGCGGTTCGGCCTGAAACAGCTCGAACACCCGGCTCAGCTGCTGCCGATAGAGCAGGCTGCGCAGCACGAACTTGGCGCGATTGAAGGTTTTGCGGGCGCTGTCATCGGGATAGAGGAAGCGCGCCATTTTTTGGGCACAATAGTGCCCCTGCCGGGACAAATGGTCCCAGTCTATTGATTTAGCTGTCATTTTATTTTCTCAAACCGCCTGAACGGTCGAGATAGTAGTGACAGGCGAGCAAATCTTCAACAGACTGGAAATACTCTCTTACAACTTGGCCATTTCAGGCCAAAAAAACCGCGATTCAGCGCTGGCAGTGGGAACAGAACACGGTGGTACGCTGCCCCAGCCGGATTTCACTGAGCAGGGTGTGGCAGTGGAAGCAGGGCTGGCCGCCCCGCCCGTACACCTGCAACTGCTGCACGAAATAGCCCGGTTTGCCGTCTGCGCTGGTGAAATCCTTGAGGGTGGTACCGCCCTGCCGGATGGCTTCGGCCAGCACCTGCTTGATCTCGGCCACCAGGGTGCCCAAGCGCTCGGCGCTGATGTTGCCCGCCGCCCGTTTGGGGTGAATGCCGGCGGCGTAGAGCGCCTCGTTGGCGTAGATGTTGCCCACCCCGACCACCACCTGGTTGTCCATCAGGAAGGTCTTGATGGCGGTGCTGCGCCCCTTGGCACGCTCACGCAGGTAATCGGCATTGAACGCGTCGGTGAGCGGCTCCGGCCCCAGCTTGGCCAGCAGCGCGTGCGCCTCGGCCGGCTCGCGGGTCCACAGCAGGGCGCCGAAGCGGCGCGGATCGTTGAGCCGCAGCAGCTTGCCGTTGGCCAGCTCGATGTCCACGTGATCGTGCTTCTCGGCCGGGGTGCCGATGTCCAGCACCCGCAGGCTGCCCGACATGCCCAGATGGAGGATGGCGGTGCCGAAGTCGGTCTCCAGCAGCAGGTACTTGGCGCGGCGGCTGACCCGGTGGATGGTGAGATCCACCAGCTCCTGGATTTCCCCCGGCACCGGCCAGCGCAGACGGCCGTCCCGCACCACCACTCGGGTGACCTTGATGCCGGTAAGCCAGGGCGAGATACCCTGACGGCTGACTTCGACTTCCGGTAATTCAGGCATGGGATCCTCGTGCTGACGCTGAAAAGGGGTTAGGGAGCGGGACGCAGCAGGCTGCGGTATTGCTCCTGGCTCAGGCTGAGCCAGGTCGAGGGCAGCAGCAGGGCGGCAAACTTGCCGCTGTCCTGATACAGGCCCACCTCGATGGGATCGCTCTGGCCGGCGACCCAGATCTTGAGGGTAACCGGGTTGCCGCGCACGGATTCGCCAGGCGGCAGCAACCAGCCCTGCCAGGCCTCGATGTGTGCCGCCAGCTGGGCACTGCTGAGCCCCAGATCCGGCCCGCTGCGCCAGCCCTGCCCGATCCGTTCGATCTGCCAGCTCGGACCCTGCCAGGTGAGTACCACGGCGCTCTCCGGCAGCAGCGGACGCGCCCGCTTGGCGCTGTTCTCCTGCTGGGCCAGCTCCAGCCGGTGCAACAGGGTGATCACAATCAGCACCACCACGATGATCACGTTGTTCCAGCCTTTGCGGCTCAGTTTGAACATGGCAAGCCTCCCTTAAAACCGGCAGTGTACTGAATTTCGGCCATAAAAAAACCCGGCACTAGGCCGGGTTTTTGGGAATGCAGCATCAAGCAATTACTTGATTTTGCCTTCCTTGTAGATCACATGCTGACGAACAACGGGATCAAACTTCTTGATCTCCATTTTTTCGGGCATGGTGCGCTTGTTCTTGGTAGTGGTATAGAAGTGACCAGTACCGGCGCTGGAGTTCAGGCGAATTTTCTCGCGAATACCTTTAGCCATGATCTAATTCCTTATACCTTAACACCGCTGGCGCGCAGTTCAGCCAGAACCACTTCAACGCCACGCTTGTCGATGATACGCATGCCTTTTGCGGATACGCGCAGGCTTACGAAGCGTTTTTCACTCTCAACCCAAAAACGGTGAGTGTGCAGGTTCGGCAGGAAACGACGCTTGGTAGCGTTGTTAGCGTGCGAACGGTTGTTACCAACTGCCGGGCGCTTGCCGGTTACTTGGCATACTCTAGACATGTCAGTCTCTCCAAATCTTACTTCATTGCTCGAGCAAATATCTGCCCCGCTGGCCTTCGATTGCGGGGCAAACAGAAGGCGGCATTTTATACAGCATCCGTGATCAAAGATCAACTAATACGGCGCCAGAGCACAGTCATAACCAACCGCGCTCGGCGAAAGAAACCGTGATGCCGTCACCGATCACCAAGTGATCCAGCACTCTGATATCGATCAGGGCCAAGGCGGCCGTGATCCGATCCGTGATCTGGCGGTCGGCCCGACTGGGCTCGGCGACGCCGGACGGGTGATTATGCGCCAGAATCACGGCGGCTGCATTATGTTTGAGTGCGATCTGCACGATTTCTCTGGGCCAGACGCTCGCCGAGTCGAGGGTGCCGTAAAAAAGTTCAACGAATTGAATCACTCGGTGCTGGTTGTCGAGCAGCAGCAGGGCAAACACCTCCCGCGGTCGATCCCGCAGCTGGGCCTGCAGATAGTCCCGGGTCAACTGGGGCGAGGTGAGCGGATCGCCCCTTTGCAACTGCTCGGCCAGATGGCGCTTGCCCATCTCCAGCACGGCCTGCAGCTGGGCATATTTGGCCGGCCCGAGACCGTGCGCCGCGCAAAAAGCCCGCTGTTCGGCACCAAGCAGCGCCCGCAGCGAACCAAATTGCTGCAACAGATGGCGGGAGAGATCGACCGCACTCAGGCCGCTGACCCCGGTACGCAGGAAGATCGCCAGCAGCTCGGCGTCGGACAAGCCGCCAGGCCCCTGACGCAACAGCTTCTCGCGCGGGCGTTCATCTTCCGGCCACTCCTTGATGCTCATTTGTCTCTCCCTCATACCTATTGAGAGAAAACATAGCAAAAAATCGCGGGAGCCCGACCACAACTCCCCCATGTCAGCCTCTGTCGTCGTCCGCTGCCTGTGGTATCTTAGCCGACCAGTCAGAGTGAGCCGGAAGAGAAGCAGCAGATGAGATTGGCCGATAAACGCATCCTGTTGGGTGTCAGCGGCGGGATCGCCGCCTACAAGAGTGCCGAACTGGTACGCCGCCTGAAAGATCAGGGGGCCGAGGTACGGGTGGTAATGACCCGTTCCGCCAAGGAGTTCATCACCCCGCTGACCCTGCAGGCCGTCTCCGGCCACCCGGTGGCCGACAGTCTGCTGGATCCCGCCGCCGAGGCGGGCATGGGTCACATCGAGCTGGCCAAGTGGGCCGATCTGGTGCTGATCGCCCCGGCCAGCGCCAATCTGATGGCCCGCATGGCCGCCGGCATGGCTGACGAGCTGCTCACCACCCTCTGCCTGGCCACGCCGGCACCGGTGGCGCTGGCGCCTGCCATGAACCAGCAGATGTACCTCAACGCCGCCACCCAGGCCAACCTCAAGACCCTGGCCAGCCGCGGCATCCTGCTGTGGGGGCCTGATTCCGGCAGCCAGGCGTGCGGTGACGTGGGCCCGGGCCGGATGCTGGATCCCCTCGAACTGGTTGAACGCTGCTGCCAGCAGCTCGCCGCCGAGCCGCTGCTGGCCGGGGTCAGGCTGCTGCTCACCGCAGGACCGACCCGCGAGGCGCTGGATCCGGTGCGCTACATCAGCAACCACAGCTCCGGCAAGATGGGCTACGCCATCGCCCGCGCCGCCCGTGAAGCGGGCGCCGAGGTGACGCTGGTGAGCGGCCCGGTGGCACTGGCCCCCCCGGCGGGCGTCACCCGTGTCGATGTGGAGAGCGCCGAGCAGATGCATCAGGCGGTGATGAGCCGGGTCGGCCAGTGCGACCTCTTCATCGGCTGCGCCGCCGTCGCCGACTACCGCCCCGCGCAGGTGGCCAACCAGAAGATCAAGAAGACCGGTGACAACGACCAGATGCAACTGACCCTGGTCAAAAACCCCGACATCATCGCCGCCGTGGGAGCTTTGTCAGACAAGCCCTTCACCGTCGGATTTGCCGCAGAAACCGTGGATGTGGAACAATACGCCCTCGACAAACTGCAGCGTAAGCGGCTGGACCTGATCGCCGCCAACGACGTATCTCGTGCGGGCCAGGGCTTCAACGCCGATGACAACGCCCTGACCGTGTTCTGGCAAGGGGGTCAAGCACCCCTGCCCCTGGCCGATAAGCTGACGCTGGCTCGTCATCTCATCGCCCTGATTGCAGACCGCTACCGGCACTGAGCCAGTCAATCGACCACCTCCACTCCATTAAAAACGATTTATGACAACACAAATTGAACTGAAGATTCTGGATGCCCGCATCGGCACCGAGTACCCGCTGCCCGCCTATGCCACACCGGGCTCCGCCGGCATGGATCTGCGCGCCCTGCTGGATGCGCCGCTGACCCTGGCCCCGGGTGATACCACCCTGGTACCGACCGGACTGGCCATCCACATTCAGGATCCGGGCCTGTGTGCCACCATCCTGCCCCGCTCCGGCCTCGGCCATAAGCACGGCATCGTGCTGGGCAACCTGGTCGGCCTCATCGATTCCGACTACCAGGGCCAGCTGATGGTCTCGGTGTGGAACCGTGGCAATGACAGCTTCACCATGCAGCCCGGCGAGCGCATCGCCCAGCTGGTGATCATGCCGGTCGTTCAGGCCAGCTTCCAACTGGTCGATGAGTTCAATCAGAGCGAACGGGGTGAAGGCGGTTTTGGTTCTTCTGGTCGCCAATAACAGACCACACCTGCCCGTGCGGCGGTGCCTAATAACAGAATCAGGCCATTGTTTTTTTAGGGGAATCCATGGCAAGCAGTAATCAGAAACAGAGTCGGCGCGATCAGATCCTGCAGGCACTCGCCCACATGCTGGAAACCAGCCCGGGCCAGCGCATCACCACCGCCCGGCTGGCGGCCGAGGTGGGCGTCTCCGAGGCCGCCCTCTATCGACACTTCCCGAGCAAGGCGCGGATGTTCGAGGGGCTGATCGACTTTATCGAGGATTCCCTGCTGTCACGGGTCAACCTGATCATGGCCGAGGAGAAGGACACCATGGCCCGCTGCCACCACATACTGCAGCTGCTGCTGGTGTTCGCCGAGCGCAACCCCGGCATCACCCGCATCCTCAACGGCGACGCCCTGCTGGGAGAGCACGACCGGCTGCGGGATCGCATCAGCATCCTGTTCGACAAGCTGG
Source organism: Aeromonas sp. S5(2024) (assembly GCF_041403025.1). Taxonomy (NCBI): domain Bacteria; kingdom Pseudomonadati; phylum Pseudomonadota; class Gammaproteobacteria; order Aeromonadales; family Aeromonadaceae; genus Aeromonas; species Aeromonas sp. S5(2024). The sequence goes on from NZ_JBGLRI010000017.1 coordinate 35,895, forward strand.
AGACCCAGCTCAAGCAGGCGCTGCGGGAGAAGCGGCTGCGCGAAGGCCAGGGCTTCCAGCTCGACGAGACCATGTTGGCCAACCTGCTGCTGGCCTACACCGAGGGACGCATCAGCCAGTTCGTCCGCTCCGAGTTCAAAATCAAGCCCACCGCCGGCTTTGAAGATCAGTGGCAGTTTATCCGCAGCCAGCTGCTGCAGAGCTGACAAGCTCAATTTGCAATCAGTAGCGGCCACGCCACTCCAGACGGGTTGCAGTAAAGAGGGAGGCCTTGGCCTCCCTTGTTTTTTGTGGCACAAAAGAGACGATGAGCACCAGATGCGACCCGGATTGTCGCATTCCAGTGTTAGATTCATGTGTCATAAACCTTTTATCGCCTGACAGGACACCCTATGGAACCCGAAATCATCACCGAAGCGCAGACCTGGCTGGTCAACAACCAGGGCCTGCTGATCGAGTACGCCGTCAACATCGCGGCCGCCCTGATCACCCTGCTGGTCGGCTATATCGCCGCCAACCTCATCAGCAGCGCCGTGGTCAAGGTGATGCAGGCCCGCAAGCTGGACACCACTGTCACCCACTTCGTCGGCAGCATCCTCAAGTACGCCATCCTGGTATTCGTGGTGATCGCCGCGCTGGGCCGGGTCGGGGTGCAGACCGCCTCCTTCGTCGCCATTATCGGTGCCGCCGGTCTGGCCATCGGTCTGGCGCTGCAGGGCTCGCTCTCCAACTTCGCCGCCGGCTTCCTGCTCATCATCTTCCGCCCCATCAAGGCAGGTGAGTTCATCGAGGTGGCAGGCACCAATGGCGTGGTGCAATCCGTTCAGCTGTTCACCACCACCCTCACCTCCGGTGACAACAAGATGGTGGTAGTGCCCAACTCCGCCATCCTCAACGGCACCATCGTCAACTACTCGCGCATGGATACCCGCCGGGTCGACATGACCTTCGGCATCGGCTATGGCTCGGATCTGCGCAAGGCCAAGCAGATCCTGGAGCGGCTGGTCAGCGAAGAGCCGCGCATCCTCAAGGAACCGGCCGCCACCATCGCCGTCGCCGCGCTGGCCGACTCCTCGGTCAACATAGTGGTACGCCCCTGGGTCAAGACCGGCGACTACTGGGGAGTCTGGTTCGACTTCCACGAGAAGGTGAAGCTCACCTTCGATGCGGAAGGCATCGAGATCCCCTTCCCGCAGATGGTCATGCACATGCAAAAGCCGCAGGTCTGAGCCTTTTCCTGAATGACACAATGCCAGCCTCCGGGCTGGCATTGTCGTTTCCTGCCCCCTGACGGGCATAAAAAATCCGGCCACCCTGGGCCGGACTTTGTTTTCAACATGCTGGGGGCGTCGACTCACACCAGCCGACGAGCCACCCGGTTGAGCAGCGGTTGCACCAGCACATAACCACCCAGCACGGCACCGATCACCGCCAGCACCCGTAACGGCAAGGTCGGCGCCGCACTGGTCAGTACCATGGTCAGCAGGCCGATGAGGCCGGTGGCGATCAGGCTCAGAGCAAACAGGGACAACACAGCTTTCATAGCGATCTCCTCATTCCAGATAGTGGCCATCCCTGGGAGATCTCGTCCATTCGCTCATATGCTAGCCAGCCTCCAGTACCAACAACTTGCGCCTGCGCATGAAATGAGCAAAAAGGCGTCTGTCGAATACTCTTTTGGCTGCCAGGCCAAACTGCCACCCCACTCGCAGCAGGCTCTCGCCCTGAAAGCCCTTTCAACGGCGGCAAGCCCGACCAAGTATGCGCAAACGCAAGATCCGGCTGCCATCAGTGACTCATAATCGCAGCGTTTTGGTTGTAAACTCGGTCGATGGCAGACAATTGGTAAAGCTCTGTTACACGGGCGGCGCAGCTGGCCCGGTATAATGCTCGAATAATAAGGTTTGGCGGGAGCCTTGCCTGCAAGGTTCATACACAACTTGGAAGACTGATAATCCTATGAAAAACATCAATCCAACCCAGACCCAGGCCTGGCAGGTACTGGAAACCCACTTTGCAGCGAACAAAGAGACCCGGCTCAAGGATCTGTTTGCCCAGGATCCCCAGCGTTTCGACAAATTCTCCCTCACCTTCGGCGGCGACATCCTGGTCGATTACTCGAAGAACCTGATCACCGAAGAAACCCTCAAGTTGCTGGTTGATCTGGCCAAAGAGACCGATCTTCGCAGCGCGATCGACGCTATGTTCAACGGCGACAAGATCAACATGACCGAAGGCCGTTCGGTGCTGCACGTAGCCCTGCGCAACCGCTCCGACCGCCCCATCGAGAGCGACGGCAAGGATGTGATGCCGGAAGTGAACGCCGTGCTGGCCAAGATGAAAGGCTTCTGCGAGAAGATCATCTCAGGTGAGTGGAAAGGCTACACCGGCAAGGCGATCCAGCACGTGGTCAACATCGGTATCGGTGGCTCCGATCTCGGCCCGGTGATGATCACCGAGGCACTGCGCCCCTACAAAAACCACCTGCAGATGCACTTCGTCTCCAACGTCGATGGTACCCATATCGCCGAGACCCTGAAGAAGATCGATCCGGAAACCACCCTGTTCCTGGTGGCCTCCAAGACCTTCACCACTCAGGAGACCATGACCAACGCCCTGACCGCCCGCGACTGGTTCATCAAGATCGCCGGTGACAAGGCCCACGTTGCCAAGCACTTCGCTGCGCTCTCCACCAACGGCAAGGCCGTGGCCGAGTTCGGCATCGACACCAACAACATGTTCGAGTTCTGGGACTGGGTTGGCGGTCGCTACTCCTCCTGGTCAGCCATCGGCATGCCCATCGCCCTGTCTGTCGGTTTCGAGAACTTCGAAGCCCTGCTGCAAGGCGCCTTCGAGATGGACATGCACTTCGCCACTGCCTCCTATGAGCAGAACGTGCCGGTGCTGCTGGCGCTGATCGGCCTGTGGTACAACAACTTCTACGGTGCCGAGTCCGAAGCCATTCTGCCGTACGACCAGTACATGCACCGCTTCCCTGCCTACTTCCAGCAGGGCAATATGGAATCCAACGGCAAGTACGTGGATCGCAATGGCAAGCCGGTTGACTACCAGACCGGCCCCATCATCTGGGGTGAGCCGGGCACCAACGGCCAGCACGCCTTCTACCAGCTGATCCATCAGGGCACCAAGCTGATCCCCTGTGACTTCCTGGCGCCGGCCATCAGCCACAACCCGATCGGCGACCACCACCCGAAACTGCTGGCCAACTTCTTCGCCCAGACCGAGGCGCTGGCCTTCGGCAAGAGCAAGGAACAAGTCGAAGCCGAGTTCCTGGCGGCTGGCAAAACCCTGGAGCAGGTCAAGGATCTGGTGCCGTTCAAGGTGTTCGAAGGCAACCGCCCGACCAACTCCATCCTGTTCAAGAGCCTGACCCCGAAAACGCTTGGCTCTTTGATTGCCATGTACGAGCACAAGATCTTCGTACAGGGCGCAATCTGGAACATCTTCAGCTTCGACCAGTGGGGCGTGGAGCTGGGCAAACAGCTGGCCAACAAGATCCTGCCGGAGCTCAACACCGATGCGGCTGTCACCAGCCACGACTGCTCCACCAACGGTCTGATCAACACCTGGAAAGCGTGGAAAGCCTGATTTAGCCGGCCTTTCTGAATGCAAAAGCCCCGCTCGATGAGCGGGGCTTTTTTGTGGCCGGGTTTTCTGGCTGGCCGGTCGGGTGTCCAGCCCGACCGGCGACGGGGATCGTCATCCCCGCCCCTTTATCATCCTGCCTTATGCCGGCTTAACCGCCGACGGCGATGCGCTTCATGTCCTTCATGTAACCGCGCAGTACCTGACCGATCGCTTCGATGGGGTGGTTGCGGGTCGCTTCGTTGGCCGCCAGCAGCGCCAGGTTGTCGACGCTCTGCCCTTCCGCCTTGCTGGCACCCAGGTCGCCCGCTTTCAGGGTCGGCATGAAGTGCTCGCGCAGCAAGGGCACGGCGGCGTTGGCGAACAGGTAGTTGCCGTACTCGGCGGTGTCGGAGATGACCACGTTCATCTCGTACAGACGCTTGCGGGCAACGGTGTTGGCGATCAGCGGCAGCTCGTGCAGGGATTCGTAGTAGGCAGACTCCTCATAGATGCCGGAGGCCACCATGGTCTCGAACGCCAGCTCGACACCCGCCTTGACCATGGCCACCATCACCACGCCATTGTCGAAGTACTCCTGCTCGGCAATCTTGCCTGCAAACGCCGGCGCGTTTTCGAAGGCGGACTTGCCGGTCTCTTCGCGCCAGCCGAACAGCTTGGCATCGTCTTCGGCCCAGTCGGCCATCATGCCGCGGGAGAACTCACCGGCGATGATGTCGTCCATGTGCTTCTCGAACAGCGGGCGCATCAGGGTCTTGAGCTGCTCGGAGAGCTCGAAGGCGCGCAGCTTGGCCGGGTTGGACAGACGGTCCATCATCAGGCTGATGCCGCCCTGCTTCAGGGCTTCGGTGATGGTCTCCCAACCAAACTGGATCAGCTTGCCGGCATAGGCCTTGTCGGTCCCTTCGGCAACCAGCTTGTCGTAGCAGAGCAGGGAACCGGCCTGCAGCATGCCGCAGAGGATGGTCTGCTCGCCCATCAGGTCGGATTTCACTTCCGCCACGAAGGAGGACTCCAGCACGCCGGCACGGTCGCCGCCAGTGGCAGAGGCCCACGCCTTGGCGATGGCCATGCCTTCGCCCTTGGGATCGTTCTCCGGGTGAACGGCGATCAGGGTCGGGACGCCGAAGCCGCGCTTGTACTCTTCACGCACTTCGGTGCCCGGGCACTTCGGCGCCACCATCACGACCGTGATGTCGGAGCGGATCTGCTGACCCTCTTCCACCACGTTGAAGCCGTGGGAGTAACCCAGGGCGGCGCCCTGCTTCATCAGCGGCATCACGGTTTTGACGACGTCGGAGTGCTGCTTGTCCGGGGTCAGGTTCAGCACCAGATCGGCGGTCGGGATCAGATCTTCATAGGTGCCGACCGCGAAGCCGTTGTCGGTGGCCTTCTGCCAGGAGGCGCGCTTCTCGGTGATGGCGGCCTTGCGCAGGGCGTAGGAGATATCCAGCCCGGAGTCACGCATGTTCAGGCCCTGGTTCAGACCCTGGGCACCACAGCCCACAATCACCACCTTCTTGCCCTTCAGCACGTTGCAGCCGTCCGCGAACTCTTCGCGCTGCATGAAACGACACTTGCCCAGCTGGGCCAACTGCTGACGCAGGTTCAAGGTGTTGAAATAGTTAGCCATGGTGATTGCTCCGTTCGATTGATTCCATGCCGGATGGCGGCGTTGTCGAAACCACTATAGCGCGGGACACTTATTGCCTGAACTGATATATTCGAAACAGTACGTTGCAATAATTGAAACGTTAACCCTTCATCATCGCCGTCAGGATCTAGCGCCAGATGGCAGATGCCAGCCGCCCAGGCTCTCGGCCAGAGATGCCGCACCAGGAGTTGAAAAGATGGACCTTCGCAATCTCGAGCTGTTTCTCCACCTCGCCGACTCCCTCCACTTCGGCAAGAGCGCCGATGCCATGGCGGTCAGCCCCTCCACCCTCAGCCGCGCCATCCAGCGGCTGGAGCAGGAGACCGGCTGCGTGCTGTTCGAGCGGGACAACCGCTCGGTGCGACTCACCCCGGCGGGCGAAAAGCTGCGCGAGTTTGGCGGCGCCCTGCTGCAGGAGTGGCGCCAGCTCAAGCAGGAGCTCAAACGCAGCGATGAGCCGCTGCAGGGTCGGCTACGGGTGTTCTGCTCGGTCACCGCCAGCTACTTCCTGCTACCCGAGGTGCTGGAGCGCTTTCGTCGCCGCTATCCCCAGCTGGAGATCAAGCTGGAGACCGGCGACCCGGCGCTGGCGGTGGACAAGATCCTGGCCGACGAGGCCGATCTGGCCATCGCCGCCCGCCCCGATGCCCTCTCCGCCAAGTTGGAGTTTGCCAGCCTGCAGCAGGTGCCGCTGGTGTTCATCGCCCCTCGCACCGCACCGCAGCAGAGCCAGTGGTTCTCCCAGGGAGAGCCAGACTGGGAGCGGCTGCCGCTGATCCTCTCGGAGCAGGGGCTGGCCCGCAAACGCTGCGATCAGTGGCTGCGCAACAAGGGGATCGCCCCCAACATCTATGCGGAGGTGGCGGGCAACGAGGGGATTGTCGCCATGGTGGCGCTCGGCTTCGGGGTGGGGCTGGTGCCGGCGGCAGTGATCGACCACAGCCCCATGGGTGAAAAGGTGCGCATCGTCGAGCCCAAGCCGGCGCTCAAGCCGTTCGATGTCGGCATCGCCGTGCTCAAGAAGCGGCTGGAAGAGCCGCTGATCCGTGCCTTCTGGGATACGGCACGAGGCCAGGGCTCACTGCGCTGACACGGCGGGCAGCGCCGGAGCATAGATGAGCGAGGGATCCTGCATCATGGCGCGGCTGCCGGCCGGCAGATCGGGATTACTCAGCTCCAGCATCACCCGCCGATCAAGCTGCAGCCGCCGGATGGTGCTGCCAAAGCCAGCCTCGAAAACCCGCTCATAGTCACCGGACTGACGGGCTCGCTGCAGGCCCAGCTCGATGCGCTTGGCCAGTTCCGGGTACTTGGGGGAGACGAAAAACAGCAGCGCCAGCGGATAGCGAAACACCAGGTGCGGCTCGATGGCCAGCTCAGGGTGTTGCTTGAGCTCCTCCTCGATCTCGATGACCGAGCGCAGGAAGCAGTCGAAGCGCTGCTTGCGCAGCATGTTGAACAGGGCATCGTAGAGGCTGCCCACCACCACGTTGAGGCCGTTCTCCTTGAGCAGACGGGTATCAGGCCAGGATCTGTGCTGGCCGATGCGAAGCCCGGCCTGCTGCCAGTCGGCCAGCGATCGTATGTTGGCGAACCGCCCCTCATCCCCCTGCCGGATGAGGCATACCCGCCAGCCCAGCAACCCTTTTGCCAGCGGAACATGAATGGCCAGCAGGGTACGTTCGCGCTCCTCGTCGGGGGCAAACACCCCGATCTGCACCAGCTCGCCGCTTTGCAACTCCTTGACCGCCCGTCCCTGCTCCATCGGCGGGCTGGCAATCAGCCGATAGGGGCCGTATTCGGGCACGGTCAGATCGAGCGAGAGTCGCAGCAGACCGGCCACAGCAGGATTGGGATGGTCCAGCAGCAGGTTCCAGGCCCTGATGGATACCTCTGTCGCCGGCACGCTGCCGGCAAACAGCATGACGCAACACAACCAGATCCTGCTCATCGCGCACCTCCCCCCACCATCCATTCACTATAACCTCAGGCCTGGCCCTCTTGACTCATTGCGCCACAGATGTGTGAGCCACTTCGTGTCAAATCTGACAATGGTCAGCCTGAAAAGCAGCACACAGACTAGACTGGATGTTCAGCCTGGATGTTCAGCCTGGATGGAACAAGGAGCCGCGCCATGATGCCCCATCTGATCGAAATCAACAGCTCGCTGCTGTTCGATGAGTACCTGCAGAGCCTGGGAGTACCACAAACACAGCTTGATCAGGAGCAGGATATCTATCTGCAGGAGCGCCACCTGGCAGCGGTACGCCAGATCCAGGGTGAGCTGAAGTTTTACCTGCGAGCCAGTGCCCTGACCAGGCAGTGATCCGCAACCGGTCACAGAACCGGCGCTGAAAGCGTATTACACTGGCACCATCCGCCACCCACGGGAGTGCCCATGAAACCAAGCGGCCTGGATCGGCTCTTCAAACCCCAGTCAATCGCCGTCATCGGTGCCTCGACCGACCCGCAGAAGGCGGGTCACGTGGTGATAAGACACCTGCTCGCCGGCCAGTTCAAGGGCCCCATCCTGCCTGTCAGCCCGCACAGCAAGGCCATTGCCGGTGTGCTGGCCTATGCCGATATCGACAGCCTGCCGCTGGCCCCGGATCTCGCCATCGTCTGTACCCGGCGGGAACGGGTACTGACCCTCATCGAAGCGCTTGGCAAGCGGGGAACGGGCGCCGCCATCATACTGGCGGCAGACTTCACTGCGCCGGAGCGGGAGCAGCTGCAGCAGCTCAGCCGGCAATACGGCATCCGCCTGCTCGGCCCCAACAGCATGGGGATGTTGTTGCCTGGTCAAGGCATCAATGCCAGCTTCTCGCCGATTGCAGCCAAGCCCGGTCAGGTTGCCTTTCTCTCCCAGTCGGCCGCCGTCAGCACCACCATCCTGGATTGGGCCAAGCAGCATGAGCTCGGCTTCTCGGCCTTCATCTCCCTTGGCGATCACTGCGACATCAACTTCGGCCAGCTGCTGGATCAGCTCTCTCGCGACAGCGTGACCCGCGCCATCCTGCTCTACATGGACAAGCTGCAAGACGCCCGCCATTTTCTCTCGGCCGCCCGCGCCGCCTCCCGCAACAAACCCATCCTGGTGCTCAAGAGCGGCCGCCATGAGCCGGACAACGGGCTCGACAACGTCTATGACGCCGCTATCCGTCGGGCTGGTATGCTGCGGGTACGGGATACCCACGAACTGTTTGCCGCTGTCGAGACCCTGAGTCACTCCTTGACCCTCAAGGGGGAGCGGCTCGCCATCATCTCCAATGGCCGTGGCTTGGCCAACATGGCGATCGACAAGCTGCTGGAGCGGGGCGGCAAGCTGGCGATGCCGCCCCGTGACATCGGCAGCGACGCCGACATCAATGACTATCAGCAGGCACTCGACGACCTGCTGCAAGGGGATGAGGCTGACGCCATCCTGCTCATCCATGCCCCTTCACTCACCGCCCGTGGCGCCGCCTTGGCGCGCAGCCTGATCGACTACGTCAAACAGCACCCCAGAGCCAGACGCTTCAATATCCTGACCAACTGGGCGGGGGAATATTCGGCCCAGGAGGGGCGTCGTCTGTTCAGCGAGGCAGGCTTCCCCACCTACCGCACCCCGGAGAGCGCGGTCGCCGCCTTTATGCACATGGTGGAATACCGGCGCAACCAGAAGCAGCTGATGGAGACCCCCGCCTCGCTGCAGGGTGACAGGCTCAACCTCGAGCTGTGCCAGCAGTTGATCCGACAGGCGCTGGAACGCAAACAGCTCACCCTCGACACCCATCTGGCACACCCCATTCTGCAGGCCGCTGGGCTCTCCACCCTGCCGACCTGGATCGTCTCCGATGCCATCGAGGCAACCCTGACCGCGGAGCAGATCGGCTATCCCGTTGCGGTTAAGCTGCGCTCGCCGGACATCCTTCACAAGTCGGCGGTACACGGCGTCATGCTCAACCTGCGGACCTCGGCCGAAGTCGCCCAGGCTGCGGACGCCATTCTGGATCGGGTCAGGCAGCACGATCCCGGCGCCCGTATCGAAGGCCTGCTGGTGCAGCGTATGGCGCGGCGTAGTGGAGGGCTGGAGCTGCGGATCCGGCTGCAACAAGACCCCGTATTCGGCCCCGTCATCCTGCTCGGCGAGTCAGGAGCCGAGCCGCAGGAGATGATGGCGGCCCTGCCGCCGCTGAACCAGGCGCTGGCGCGCTACCAGATCATTGGAGCGCTCAAGAGCCGCAAGATCCGCGAGCAGGCCAGTCCGGAGCAACTCGATATCGATGCCCTCGGCCAGGTGTTGTGCCAATTGTCGGAGTTGCTGCTCGCCTTCCCCGAGATCCAGCAACTGGATCTGCACCCACTGCAGGCCTGCGGCGCCGAAATGGTGGTGCTGGATGCCAGCCTGACTCTGCAATCTGCTGCAGAAGGCCGCTGCAGACTGGCTATCCGCCCCTATCCCACCGAACTGGAAGAGGGGGCCTGGCTCAAGGATCAGAGCCATGTGCTGTTGCGCCCGATCCGACCGGAGGATGAACCGGCTCACAAGCAGTTTGTACTCAAGGTATCGGACGAAGACAGGTACAAGCGCTTCTTCGCCGACGTGGGGGAGCTGGGACATGAAGAGCTGGCCCGCATGACCCAGATCGATTACGACCGGGAAATGGCGTTTGTCGCCGTGGGGCAGGAGGGTCCGTTTGACCAGCAGATCCTGGGGGTAGTACGCGCCATTTCCAACCCGGACCTGTCTGATGCAGAGTTTGCCATCCTGGTGCGCTCCGACCTGAAAGGGCTGGGGCTTGGCAAGCTGATGATGGAGAAGATAGTACGCTATGCCAGAGAACGCGGCATTGGCCAGCTGTCGGGCATGACCATGCCCAGCAACCGCGGCATGATCAACCTGGCCAAACGGCTTGGTTTCAAGATCGATATCCAGCTGGAAGATGGGGTGGTCAACATGGAGCTGCCCTGCGCCAGTCAAGGGCAGGCATAAAACAGAAAAATCAGCGGTTTATGGCCATAAATCGCTGATTTTAGATAATAAAAAACCCCGCTCAGATGAGCGGGGTTTCTCGTGTTGGGTGCCTGGCAGTGTCCTACTCTCGCATGGCGAATGCCACACTACCATCGGCGCTACCGCGTTTCACTTC
>NZ_JBGLRI010000018.1:0-23238 GCF_041403025.1 Aeromonas sp. S5(2024)
AAGTGAAACGCGGTAGCGCCGATGGTAGTGTGGCATTCGCCATGCGAGAGTAGGACACTGCCAGGCACCCAACACGAGAAACCCCGCTCATCTGAGCGGGGTTTTTTATTGCCTGAAATTCAGCGTGTTGTGGTCTTGGTGCCAGCTCTAATTATTGCTCCCCCTTTGTCGTGAATGCTTCAGCACCGCTAGATTGGTGTTGTTGAACACATCGACATCTCGATGTTCATCTCCTCATTTTTAAGTCTCACTATTCCCTCCGGCCACAGGATCTGAGCGCTTTTAGCGCTTGAATTGCCCGGCTATTCCATTCGTCGATGATCACTATTGCTGCTGCGGGGGATGACAAGGCAAGCTGGATCCATAGACTGTCTCTTTCAGGCATAAGGAGCTGTGTATGTTGGGGATCCACGATCTGGCGTTGTTTGTCGTATCCGGTCTGCTGTTGAACATGATGCCGGGACCGGACTCCCTGCTCATCATGCTGCGCAGCGGTTCACAAGGCTGGCGGGCCGGTTCGGTGGCTGCGCTGGGAATAGGGACAGGCACCATGGTGCATGTGCTGGCGGCGGCGCTGGGACTGTCGGCTTTGCTGAGTGCCTCGGCCGAGCTGTTCACCGTTATCAAGTTGATGGGGGCGCTCTACCTGGTCTATTTGGGCGGCTCGCTCCTGTGGCAAGGGGCTGGCTCACCGGCTGTGCGCGAACCTGCCGTGCGGCTGCCTGCGCTCTCCTACGGCCGGATCTTCCGGCAAGGGTTGCTGACCAATGTGCTCAATCCCAAGGTAGCCCTGTTCTTCCTCGCCTTTGTTCCCCAGTTCATCGCTCCCGATGCACCGCAGAAGGCGCTGGCCTTTGTCGTGCTGGGCTGCATCTTCAATTTCAACGGCATGATCTGGTGCCATCTGCTGGCCTTCTCGACCGCCTATGCGAGTCGCAAGGTGACCTTGCCTGGCTGGTTGGGCCGCTGGCTCAACCGCCTGATGGGGGGGCTGTTCGTGGGGCTTGGCATCAAGCTGGCCGTGGAGTAAGAGGGTAAACGCCGGGTATAGAAAAAGGCGTATCCCATCGCTGGGATACGCCTTCGTCTGCACTGCAGCAGGCTGACTGAAATCAGTTCATGCCGTAGCGCTTGAGTTTCTTGCGCAGAGTACCGCGGTTGATGCCCATCATCACGGCGGCGCGAGTCTGGTTACCACGGGTGTACTGCATGATCACGTCCAGCATGGGAGCTTCGACTTCGGAGAGAACCATATCGTACAGATCAATCACTTCCTGACCGTTCAACTGGCCCAGGTAGTTACGCAGGGCCTGTTGCACAGAGTCACGCAGGGGGCGCTGGGTCGGCTCGGCAGCGTGATTGTGAGTAGTTGTTACCAATGCATCAGAAGTCAGGGTTTGTTCGAACATATTCGGTCGGCTCTTTAGTTATGCGTTAACCTAATCCATCGAAATACGCTTCGAGTGCCTCGAGTTGTGCATCTGCACAATCCAGGGCATTGAAGTGCTTACGGAATTCTCGGCCCGTCTCTTCTTCATCCAGATACCAGCCCACGTGTTTACGGGCAATGCGCGCTCCCAGATATGCACCATAAAACTGGTGCAGGTTGGTTACATGCTCGTTCATCAGGGTGCGAACCTCTTCCCTCTCGGGAGGCGGCAGCTTGGTGCCCGTCTCAAGAAAATGACGGATTTCCCGGAAAATCCAGGGTCGTCCTTGCGCAGCACGGCCGATCATCACGGCATCAACGCCGGTATAGTCGAGGACATACCGGGCCTTCTCCGGGCTGTCTATGTCGCCATTGGCGACAACAGGAATCGATACGGCCTGCTTAATCGCCCTGATAGTGTCGTACTCCGCTTCGCCCCGATAGAGGTCGGTACGGGTACGACCATGCACGGCAAGGGCCGCGATACCGCAATCTTCGGCGATTCGGGCGATCTCCTCGCCATTGCGGTTATCCGGATCCCATCCTGTGCGGATCTTCAAGGTGACAGGTACCTCCACTGCGTCCACTACGGCCCGGCAGATGCTTCTGACCAGGTCGGGTTGGCGCAGCAGGGCGGAACCTGCCAGCTTCTTATTCACTTTTTTTGCCGGACATCCCATGTTGATGTCGACGATCTGAGCGCCCTGCTCCACGTTGTAGCGGGCAGCAAACGCCATCATCTCGGGGTCGGCTCCGGCAATCTGGACCGATCGCAAGCCACCTTCTGCAGAGTGATCCATTCTCATCCTGGTTTTCTGGGTATCCCAGACATCCGGGTTGGCCAGCAGCATCTCGGAAACGGCCATGCCGGCGCCCAATCGCAAACAAAGTTCACGAAATGGTCGGTCTGTTACACCGGCCATGGGAGCCACGATCAGGGGAGTTTCAAGCGTGTGGGGACCTATCTGCATTCCACGGTTACCATCGGCTTAGGGCGGCGTATATTACGCATTTTTTAGTCAGGAGAAAAGGTTAGTATTTGAGCGTCAGCCATTTTTTTCTGAAAAAAACGTCGCGCCAAGGCTTGCAAATTCAGGAGTGCTTGAAAATCAGACATATTGTCGAGCCGGACTGGCGGGGTCAAATGGATGAGGGGAGAGGCGATTTGCCTGTCCCCATCCCGGACCGGTTTGCGTTATGATAGCGAGCTTGTATCGAGCAAAGGCTCCAAACAATTTCATTACAAACAGATTGGGGATGTATGACGGCAAGGTTCATCAAATCTCTCTACCCGTGTCTGCTTGGTGCCGTGCTGGGCTCGGCCCAGGCCCAGACGGTCAGTTTCAGCGAGGCCTGGAGTCGGGTCATCCGCCAGGATGACGGGCTGGCGGCCGAGCAGGCAGGGGTGGAGCGGGCGCAGCAACTGCGCGAGGCGGCCAAGGCCATGTATCTGCCCAAGGTGGACGTGGGGGCCAGCTATACCCACCTCGATCAACCGATGGAACTGGACATGATGGATCTAAACCCCATCGCCAACCATCCGGAATTCGGCAAGGTGCTGGCGCCCATCATGCAGGCGCTCAAGCTGACGCCCAACGACTTCGTCACCCCCCTCACCAAACAGAACGTGGTGACCAGCTCGGTCAAGATGCTGTGGCCGCTGTTTACCGGTGGCCGCATCGATGCGGCGCAGGACATTCGCCAGGCCCAGGTGAGCGAGGCGCAGCAGTTGCTGGTACTGAAGCAGCAGTCCACCTTCGAGAGCCTCTCCCAGACCTACTTCGGAGTGGTGCTGGCGGCTCAGGTGGTGCAGACCAAGCAGGAGATCGAGCAGGGGCTGTCCCACCATCTGGAGCATGCCAAGAAGCTGGAGGCCCAGGGCCAGATTGCCCGGGTCGAACGTCTCTCCGCCCAGTCGGCCTATGACCGCGCACGCATTGATACCCAGAAGGCAAGGCGCAGCATGGAGATCGCCCAGCTGGCCCTTGGCCACATGCTCAAGCTCAAGCAGGCCGAGCCCAATACCCAGCTCTTCATCAATCAGCAGATGCCCGAGCTCGACGCCCTGGTGCAGGAGACGCTGGCGGTGCATCCCGGTCTCAAGCTGCTGACGGCCAAGAAGGAGCAGGCGCAGGGAATGATCAAGCTGGAGAAGGGCAAGTACGCCCCCGAGCTGTTCCTGTTCGGCAACTACAACCTCTATGAGGATGACTCGCTGGCCTCCAAGACCACGCCGGACTGGCTGGTCGGGGTAGGCGTCAGCATGCCGCTGGTGAGCCGTGACGGCCGTTCCGAGACGGTACAGGCGGCCAAGAGCGCCGAGCTGCAGGTTAATCTGCTGCAGGCCAAGACCCGCCAGGATCTGGAACTGCTGGTCGAGAAGACCTGGCGCGAGGCGGCGCAGGGGCTGGAGGAGTTCCAGTCGCTCTCTTCCACCCAGGCGCTGGCCGAGGAGAACGTGCTGCTGCGGGACAAGGCGTTTGGGCAGGGTCTCTCTACCTCCCTCGACGTGGTAGATGCCCGCAACCAGCTGGCCGGGGTCAAGACCCAGCGCGCCGCTGCCGCCTATCAATACGTGATCTCGCTGGCCCGCCTCTTGGCGCTCTCCGGTCAGATGAACAGTTTCAATCAATATCAGCATGGGCAAGTGATCGAGGTGAATTCATGATCGCGCGCCACTTTGCTCCTTTTTCCATGTCTGTTTCGACCGCCAAGGGTCGCCCGTTTGCCGAGGTGAATGCATGAGTCATCCCCCCATCAAGAAGAAGATGAGCCAGGCCAAGCCGCTGTTGCTGCCACTGGCGCTGGTGCTGCTGGTCATCTGGCTGGGCTGGCGTTTCTGGCTGGCCTATCAGCCGGAGCCGGTGCGCCTGCAGGGGCAGATCGAGGCGCAGCAGTACTCCGTCTCCTCCAAGGTGGCGGGCCGCATCGACGAGGTGTTGGTCAAGAAGGGTGATCAGCTTGCCAAGGATCAGCTGGTGTTTACCCTGGCCAGCCCGGAAATCGAAGCCAAGCTGAGCCAGGCCAAGGCGGGTCAGGCCGCGGCCGGCGCCATGGCCGAGGAGGCCGAGAAAGGGGCGCGCGCGCAGCAGATTGCCGCCGCCAAGGATCAGTGGCAAAAGGCCAAGGCAGCCGCGCTGCTGCGCGGCAAGACCTACGAGCGTATCGCCAGCCTGCATCGGGATGGCGTGATGCCGCTGCAAAAGCGCGATGAGGCCTGGACTGCCTGGCAGGCGGCCAAGTACAGCGAAGGCATGGCCTGGCAGCAATACCAGATGACCCTGGAAGGGGCGCGGGAAGAGACCAAGATTGCGGCGCGCGAGCAGGCCAAGATGGCAGCCGGCGGCGTGGCCGAAGTGGAGGCCTACCTGGCCGATACCCGCATCGCCAGCCCGCACACCGGGGAGGTCTCCCAGGTGCTGCTGCGCAGCGGCGAGCTGGCCCCGCAGGGCTTCCCGGTGGTGACCCTGCTCGACATGAGCGATGCCTGGGCCCAGTTCCACGTGCGCGAAGATCTGTTGCCCCGCTTTGCGCTGGGTACCGAGTTCGATGCCCGTATTCCCGGCCTGGGCGAGCAGACGGTGCGCTTCAAGGTGACCCATGTGGCCGTGATGGGGGATTTCGCCACCTGGCGTGCCACCGATACCCGCCAGGGCTTTGACATGAAGAGCTTCCAGGTGGAGGCGCGCCCGCTGCAACCGGTTGAGGGGCTGCGGGTCGGCATGAGCGTGCTGGTCGAACTCTGATGGGACGTGAATGGCGGTTGCTGTGGCGGGATCCGTTCGGCCGGGCGCTGGCAAGCTGGCTACCCCTGTTGCTGATGGGGATCCTCTGCTGGGTCTTCTCGGCCGGGTTGGCGCGGGATCTCAAGATAGGTCTGGTGGATCTGGATCAGAGCCTGCTGTCACGTGAGCTGGCCTTCTCGCTGGATGCCTCCGCCGGACTAAAGGTCGCCCAGCAGTTTGATTCCATCGACGCAGGGGCCAGCGCGCTGCGAGGGGGTGACATCTACGCCCTGGTCGTGCTGCCGAACCACCTGGAGCGGGATGCCCGGCAAGGCACCCAGCCGCAGGTCACCGTATTCAACAACGGCCAGTTCATCCTGATCGCCAAGCTGGTAAACTCGGCGCTGGCCCAGGTGGTCGGGACGCTCAACGGTCAGGTGGGCGTGCTCTCGGCCATGGCGGGTGGCAAGGCGCTGCCCGGTGCGCTGGGGCAGGCGGTGCCCATCGCCAGCCAGGTGACGGCGCTCTACAACATCAACTCCAGCTATGCCCAGTTTCTGCTGAGTGCCCTGTTGCCGGCGGTGTGGCAGATCCTGGTGGTGCTCTACGGCATCAATGCGCTGGCCCGCACCGATCGGCTGGGGCTGGACTGGACCACCAAAGGGGTCTGGTTCGGTCTCTGGCGCACCCTGCTGCCCCACGTGCTGATTGGCTGGGGCTGGGGGCTGGGCTGGAGCCTGCTGCTGTTCAAGGGGTTTGGTTACCCGATGCAGGGCAGCTGGCTGGTGCTGACGGCAGGGCTGGGGCTGGCGTCGGCCGCCTGTGTCAGCATGGGGGCTTTCTTCTACGGCATCATCCGGGATCCGGCCCGTGCCCTGTCGCTGGCCGGTGCCTACACGGCGCCGGGCTTTGCCTTCATGGGGGTTACCTTTCCGGTCAGCGCCATGGGAGATTTCGCCCAGTTCTGGCGCAGCCTGCTGCCCATCTCCCACTATGTCGAGCTGCAGATAGGCCAGACCAACTACGGTCAACCGCTGGCGGCGGCCCTGCCCCAGTTTGGCGCCCTGCTGCTGTTTCTGCTGCCCCTGCTGTTGGTGGTACGCCGCTATCAGGCCCAGGCGAGCGCGGCCCCCGTTAATGAGGAGCTCAGGTCATGATGGGATGTTGGGATTTGCCACGCCTTGAGTGGCGGGCGATTGATTGGTGCCTCTCGCTGGCGCCACAAATCGCTGCCTCCTGGCGGTGGAAGGAGCCAATGACATGCTAGGTTTCTGGGATCTGCTGCGCCTCGAGTTGCGCACCCTGCTGGCGGACAGGGCCATCATGCTCACCCTGTTCGGCGGCGTCTTCTTCTACTCCTTCCTCTACCCGCAGCCCTATCTGCACCAGCTGCCGCGGGAAGAGGCGGTGGTGGTGGTCAACGAGGATGGCAGTCAGCTGTCGCGTCAGCTGGAGTTCATGGCCGATGCCACGCCACAGGTAAAACTGGTGGCGCGGGCGGGCAGTCTGGATGAGGCTCGTGCGTTGCTGCTGGCGGGGCAGGGGAGCGGCATTTTGCACATTCCCCGCCACTTCTATCGTGATCTGATGCAGGGCAAGAGCGTCACCCTGGGCTATGCCGGCGATGCCTCCTACTTCCTGGTTTACGGCACCATTGCCGAGGGGCTGGCCCAGGCGGGCGGCACCCTGGCCGCCCAGGTGAAGGTCGCCAGATTGCTGAGCCACGGTGAAGTCCTGCCGCAGGCCGCCATGGGCTGGAATGCGGTGGCACTCAACGTGCTGCCGGTGTTCAACCCCACCATGGGCTATGTGAACTACGTGGTACCGGCGGTGTTCGTGCTGATCCTGCACCAGGTGCTGCTGATGGGCACCGGCATCCTGGGGGCAACCCAGAACCAGCGCAGCCAGCGTGGCGAGGCGGGCTACTGGCAGAATGCCCCCATCCTGCCACTGCTGCTGGCCCGTACCCTGGTGGTGGGGGGGCTGTTCGTGCTGCCGGTGAGCTACTTCTTCGGCTTCTGCTTCGATCACTACAACATAGTGCGCACCGCCGAGTCGGCCGCACTCTGGCTGTTCACCCTGCCGTTCCTGCTGGCCACCACCTGGCTGGGAGTGGTGCTGGGGGCACTGTTTACCCGCCGGGATTTGCCGACCCAGGTGGTGCTTGTCTCCTCGCTGCCGCTGGTCTTTCTGGCCGGTTTCATCTGGCCGCTGGAGCTGATCCCGACTCCGCTCAACTGGCTGGCCCAGTGGGTGCCGAGCACCCCGGCCATCGAAGGTTTTCTGCGGCTCAACCAGATGGGGGCCGAGTTTGCTCAGGTCTCCCACTACTGGTGGCAACTGTGGGGGCTGGCGCTGCTCTACGGTGCGCTGGCGTGCCTGCTGTTGCGTTGGCGGCAGCCGTCGTTGCCGGTTGCCAGCCAGCCTGCCTTGCAGAGTGAAACGACCGCCGGTTAAGCGGGAGGGTACCAGCGCGCGTGATACAGCGTGTGCGGTAAAGCGAAAAACGGTCAGCCCTTGGGCTGACCGTTTTTGTATGTGCTGGACTCAGTGACGCTGGCGCTGCTTTAGCCGCGCTGGAGCTCGGGATCGCCGATGGCGTAGATCTGGCTGTGCGCCGTCTTGTCACTCAGCAGACGCAGCCCTTGGGCGGCTACGTCGGCACGACGTACCAGGCCGTGCACCTCCTCGCCCTGGCTCAGCACAGCCTGACCGGTGGCCTCGCCATCCTGCAAACCTGCCGGACGCAGTATGGTCCACTCGAGCGCACTGGTCTGCAGCCAGCTCTCCGCCAGACTCTTCAATCTGACCTCGTGACCGAAGGCTGCCCGCGCCCGCTGCGGCAGATATTGCCAGCTGTCGCCGCAACCGAGGGAGGTTACCAGCAGCAGGCGCTTGAGCCCGGCCAGCTCCATCTGATCGATCACCTGACGATTGCCTAGATAGTCGACAGGCTCTGTCTGGCGAAAACTGCCGAGAGTGGAGATGACCTGCGCCTCGTCACCGGCCAGCTGGCAGGCCGCCGCTACCGCCTGGGGGTCGAGGGCATCACCGCTGACGACCTCGACCCCCAGAGCGCGCAGCTCGGTGGCCACCTCGGGACTGCGGATCAGGGCGATGACCCGCTGGCCCTGCTGCAGGGCTTGTTCGGTGAAGGCGCGGCCCAGCCCGCGGCTGGCTCCGAAGATGAGTGTGGTTGGCATGCTGCTGTTCCCTTTGACGAAAGGGCTAGCCTAGAGGGTTGTGGGGAAGCTGTAAATGAGAGTTGTTTTTATTTGTCTAGGAAAAGAGGGAAGCGGCGAGCCAGGGGCGGAGCCTGGCTCGCACGGGGATCAGCCGTTGTAGTGGCCGATATGGGGGCGACGGCTGGGGCCGCTCAGGTGGATATCCACCGGATTGAACGCCTTGATCGCTTCGAACGCGAAATCACCTATCGCCTGATGCAGGCTCTGAGGATTGTGGTTGGTGATGAGGATGACGCTTTTCGACAGGTTGCGACGGCGGCGCAGCAGGTGGCCGAGGAAGCTGGACTGGCTCTCCGCCATCTTGGCGCGGTTGGCCGAGACCTCGTCGATGATCAGCAGATCCACCTCTTCCAGGGCGCGCCGGTACTGATTGCGCTCGTCCTGATCGGGGATCACGTTGAAGAACAACCTGTCCACGATGGAGGCCCACTGCTGGAAGATCACCGACTTCTGGTGGCGTGCGATCAACTCGTGCGCCACGGCACCCGCCAGGGTCGACTTGCCGGTGCCGTAGTCACCGTAGATCAGCATGCAGCCGCCACCGCTCTTCTCCCAGTGCTCGAAACCGCTGATGAAGTAGCGGGCGGTCTCGATGGGATATTGCAGTGCCGGATCGCCGGCATCCATCCGTTCAAACACCCAGTCGGGGTTGAGGTCGGCCTGGGCGATCAGCTTCTGGATCCGCTCCTGGCGTGCCGCTTTCTGCAGCTCGCGCACCTCGGCATTGGCCTTGGCGTCGTACTCTTTGCGCAGGGTCTCGTAGTCGTACTGGCTGCCGCCGGTCTCTTGCTGAAGACGACGAATGCGCTCCAGCAGGCCTCCTACGTGGCGGCTCAATTCCGGGTCGTGAACGCGATGATCCTGCTTGGCCTTGGCGATCTTCTGGCGCTTGGCTTCGATCTCTTCCAGCTCCTGGCGCAGGGGATCGTGCGGGTCAGTCATGGAATGCTCCTTCTGCTCGGTCTGGGGTGGGGACAGGTCTCTGATTTTGCCTGCTGGCGGTGCCTGCTATCAATCATTATCCGGTTCCTGTGGTTGGCCGGCCAACCGCTTGGCCTCTTCGATCATCTCCTGCGCCCGCTTGCTTGGGCCCGCCTCGACCTGTGCCTGGGTCACCTGTTGGTAGCCCTGCGCCTCCATCGGCTTGCGGCGGGTATAGCGGCGGGTCTTGAGGGCGCGGATGAACTTGAGCATCCACTGGTGCTGGGAGTCGAACACCTCGGGCCGCCCCAGCCAGTAGGCGATGAACTCGCCGAGATCCTCTTCGCTGTAGCTGGCATCGATCACCCCACACAGGCGGGCGAGGGCCGGCAGCTCTGTATCCGGGCGCCATTGCAGGTGCATCTGGAACGGGCGCTCCGGCAGCGGGCTGCGCACTCGCTGGGTCAGCAGTGGCAGCTGGAACGGGCACTGATGGTAGTGCTCACTGTCGGTTTGCGCCTCGACTTGCAGCAAACCCGCCTCCATCAGCTCATCGAACAGCTCGGTCAGCTGGCGAGCATTGACCTGAAAGGAAAAACCGCTGGGATCGCCCGGGTCGACCACCGCCAGCGCCCGGCCGAGTTCGGGGTAGTTGAGCCTGGCCAGCTGATTCTCCAGCACCAGTCGGCGCAGCTGCAGGGTATAGAGGCTGCGGGCCGGGTGGGACAATTTGGGATGGGCGAGGGCGCTGTATTCGGCAGGGGTCATGGCATGCTTCATTGACGGACGTGGCGGTATTATCCCCCATGGCGGAGTCTCATACAATTGATGGCATGCCCGGCACCACCGGCGGGTGGTTGGCTCGTCCGCAATCGGGGTTGCTTGTTTTCGTATGACGCTGTTTTTTTGTCAGCCAAGTTGCAAAGAGGAGAAAAAGCTGAGTTTTGATGAGCATCATTAGCTGCTTTATTTCAAGCAGTTGGCCGCCAGAATAGCTACCGGGCATGGATTTTTCGGCGATTATTCAATCATCTGATTGGTCAATGCAGTCGGTTATGGTCTAGGCTTGAGGCTAAATAACTGGTTGACTAATAAGAGCTTTATCAAGATGTCAAAAGCCGGACTACGGATCCTGGTGGTGGAGGACGAAGCCGTTTTTCGCCACTCGCTGGTCAATTATCTCGCTCACGATGGTGCCTGCGTTTTCCAGGCAGAAGACGGCATTGAAGGTCTCTCTGCCGCCGCTCTCTATCATCCCGATGTGGTGTTATGTGATTTGAACATGCCCAACATGGATGGGCATGAGGTGATCGCCTGTCTCACGGCCCGCTACCCCCATATTCCTGTCATCGTCATCTCGGCCCAGAGCAAGATGGAGGTGGTCGAGCGAGCGCTGCGCGCCGGTGCCCGCGATTTCCTGCTCAAGCCCATCTCGGACTTCGGTCAGGTGCGTCGCAGCATAGAGCAGTGCCTGAGCGCCAATCACGGTTATGGACAACAGCTGGAGTTGATGGAGCACATCGACTTCTTTCGCGAACACGACCAGGCGGCGACCCGGCTGCTGGCCTGGTTGAAGCCGCCGGGCCTGCAGGAATGGGGGCCCTGGCAGGTCACCTTTGAAGGGATGGGCAATCTGTTCATTCCCGATACCTTCAAGGTGGATGACAAGCTGCTGGTGCTGGTGATGGAGCTGCCGATCCTCGGGGTGGATGCCGCCTTTTGCGGCGCTCTGGTGCGCTCTCTGATGAACGCCCCGTATCGCCAGTTTCAGCGTGGCGAGAGTCTGCTGCTGACCCAGCCCCACCGGTTGCTCGATTACCTCAATCTGCAGCTGGTCGAATCCGGCCTGCGCCACTCCTTCGCCATGGCCGCCCTGTTGTTTGATCAGGAGGACGGGCTGGTCTTTGCCAATGCCGGGCTGACTTCGCCCCATTGGCTGGTGCGCTCTGGCGGCCTGCCGCTCGGTCTGCTGCGTACCAGCCACTACGCCTTGCACAGGCGCAGCTGGCATGAACCCTTTGACCTGCAGTTTCGCAGTGACAGCGGCAGTGCCCTGCATGTGCAGGTTCGACATCATTGAGGCCGTGTCAGACGGCCACATACAAAGAGGGCGCCCAATGGGCGCCCTCTTTGTTGCTGACAATCCGGACCGCTTAGACGGCGGCAGATTGCAGCTTCTTGTCGTGTTCCTGCGGCTCTTTGGCCGGACCTTCTGCACCGTGCATCCAGTAGACCAGGCGATTGGCCATGGTCAGCAGGATCAGCGCGCTGATCACGGCGGCCAGTGCGATGCCACCGAAGATGGCCATGGCACCGGATTCGCCGACGAAGGAGCCGATGAAACCGGCGGCATAGTTGGCCAGGGCCACGAAGCCGAACCAGGCACCCATCATCAGGGAGGCCAGGCGCAGCGGAGCCAGCTTGGTCACCATCGAGAGGCCGATCGGGGAGAGGCAGAGCTCGCCCAGGGTGTGGAACAGGTAGGCACCGACCAGCCAGAACATGGAGGTCTTAACGGCCTGATCACCACCTTGCTCCAGCACGGCACCGATCATGAACAGGAAGCCCACGGCCAGGAACAGCAGACCCATGGCAAACTTCACCGGGGAGTTCGGCTCTTTCTTGCCGAGCTTGATCCAGATGGCGGCAACGATGGGGGCCAGCGTGATGATGAAGAAGGGGTTCAGGGACTGGAACCAGGCGGTCGGCACTTCGAAGCTACCGATCATGCGGTCGGTATACTCCTGCGCGTACAGGTTCATCAGACCACCGGCCTGCTCGAAGCCGGCCCAGAAGATGATGGTGAACAGACCCAGCACCAGGATGACCTTGATGCGATCCACTTCCTGCTTGGTCAGCGGTGCCTTCTGCTCCTTGGAGCGCTGCTCGGCGGCGCGCTGGGCGGCCGGCACGCGGCCGATGTCACCCAGGAAACGCTGGGCCATGGTGGCCTGCACCACCAGGGAGAGCAGCATACCGATACCGGCACTGACGAAGGCGGCTTGCCAGCCATAAGCGGTTGCGGCGGCGCCACAGATCACGCCGGCCAGCAGGGAGCCCAGGTTGATACCCATGTAGAAGATGGTGAAGGCACCGTCACGACGGTGGTCACCTTCTTGATACAGGTCACCCACCATGGTGGAGATGTTCGGTTTGAACAGACCGTTACCCACGATCAGCAAGCCGAGACCCGAATAGAAGACGGTGTTGACCATGTCCGGGAACATGGCGTGCGGCAGCGCCAAGGTAAATTGGCCGGCGGCCATCAGCACGGCACCAAACAGAATGGCGCGGCGTTGGCCGAGGAAAGTATCTGCCAGCCAGCCGCCGATGATCGGGGTGATGTAGACCAGACCGGTATAGATGCCGTACAGCTTGAGGGCATCGGCCTGAGTCCAGCCCATCCCGCCGTTGGCAGTCATGTCAGTCAGATAGAGCACGAGCACGGCACGCATGCCGTAATAGGAGAATCTCTCCCACAGTTCGGTACTAAAGAGCAAAAAAAGCCCTTTAGGGTGACCTAAAAAGGTCCCTTTGGACGGATTATTCATTGGAACTTCCACCTGTGTCTTATATTTTTTTAGAAATTTTATGCAAGGGCTAGGAACAAGCCATAATCCTTATAGAACAAGCGTGATTAAATTACAATATTATGATTTAGCGATATTTTATCTATCAATGGTTGAATATATGTTTATAAAATGAAAAAGGGCATCGAATGATGCCCAGTGTTTTATTCCATTAATAGGTTAAATATTCAGCTATTACAGCTGCTTGGCAAACTGTTTCAACCAAGTGATAAATTCGCCGTTCAGTTCCGGATGGCGCACTGCATATTCCACGTTGGCTTTCATGTAACCGAACTTGCTGCCGCAGTCGTGGCTACGCCCTTTCATGAAGTAGGCATTCACCTGCTCCTGCTCCATCAGCATGGCGATGGCATCGGTCAGCTGGATCTCGTCGCCGGCACCGGCGGGGGTCTTCTCCAGCAACGGCCAGATGTTGGAAGAGAGCACGTAACGGCCGACCACGGCCAGATTGGAGGGGGCCTCGTCGCGGGGCGGTTTCTCGACGATGGCCTGCATCGGCAGAGACATGCCCTCGCTCAGCGCTTCGCCCTTGATGTCGGCGATGCCGTATTTGTCCACTTCACTCTCGGGGACGGCTTCCACCATGATCTGGCTGATGTGATCCTCTTCGAACATGTGCACCATCTCGGCCAGGTTGTCCTGCTTGAGGTCGCTGGCCACCTCGTCGATCAGCACGTCCGGCAGCAGCACCGCAAACGGGTTGTCGCCGATCAGCGGGCGGGCGCAGAGTACCGCGTGTCCCAGACCTTTTGCTTCCCCCTGGCGGACGTGCATGATGGTGACGTCTTTCGGGCAGATGTGTTGCACCTCTTCCAGCAGTTGCCGCTTGACCCGCTTCTCGAGGGTCGCTTCCAGCTCGAAGCTCTTGTCGAAGTGGTTTTCGATGGAGTTCTTGCTCGAGTGGGTGACCAGGATGATCTCCTTGATGCCGGCGGCGATGGCTTCGCGCACCACATACTGGATCAGCGGTTTGTCGACGACGGGCAGCATCTCCTTGGGGATGGCCTTGGTGGCTGGCAGCATGCGGGTGCCCAGACCGGCGACGGGAAGAACGGCTTTGCGTACAACGAGCGGTGTCTTTTTCATGGAGAGAGTCCAGAGATACAAAGTGGGCCCATGATACCCGAAGAAAAATAGGGCAGCCACAGGCTGCCCTTATGATGGAAGGGGGGTGGATCGGTTACTTGACGATAATCATGTCCCGATTTGCTTCCAGCGTGGCTGGCCCGATGCCGCTCACATCGGCCAGCTGATCCACGGTAGTGAACTTGCCCTGCTTCTCGCGGTAATCGACGATGGCCTGAGCCTTTTTCTCGCCAATGCCCTTGAGCGCAGTCAACTCATTGATACTGGCGGTGTTCAGGTTCACCTTGCCGCTCTCCTTGGCGGCGGTGACCGTGGTTGCCGGCTTGGCAGCAGGCTTGTCGGCGGCCAGCAGAGGCTGGCTGAGCAGGGGCAGGCAGCTCAGCAGCAGGGTGGCGGTCAGGGTCTTGTAGTTCATGGCGGCACGTCCTTGTGTGGTTTGGTATGCCTATTGAGAATTAGCCGAGTCGCGCCACTTTTTGTCTGTCATATATGACACTGTATAAGTCAGAGCAAACGGCTATAAGCTTCCTTGATCCAAAATAGGTACACTGTGCTAACCATTTGACCAGGATGTCTTTTCTTATGTTTTTTCCTGCGATTTCCGAGCTGGAGCCCATCGCCCGTGCCGCCGGTGACGCCATCATGGCCATCTACAGTCAGCCCTTTGCGGTGGAGTACAAGCAGGACGAAAGCCCCTTGACCGCCGCCGACAAGGGCGCGCACGAGGTGATCGTGCAGGCGTTGGCCCGGCTGACTCCCGACATCCCCGTATTGTCCGAGGAGTCCGGGCCGGAGGTGATGGCGGCGCGCCACGGTTGGTCCCGCTACTGGCTGGTGGACCCGCTGGACGGCACCAAGGAGTTCGTCTCCCGCAACGGCGAGTTCACCGTCAATATCGCCCTCATTGAAGAGGGGGCACCGCGCTGGGGACTGGTCTATGCCCCGGTATTGGACCAACTCTGGTATGGCGGCAAGGGGCTGGGGGCCTGGCGAGTGGCTGATGGCAAGCGTGAGGCTATCCAGAGCCAACCTCATCAGGAAGGTACGCCCTGGCGGGTGGTGGGCAGTCGCAATCACCTCTCCCAGGCCACCCTGGATTACCTGGCGGGCTTTGGTGACATGGCGCGGGGCGAGATTGAGCTGGTCTCCATGGGCAGTTCGCTCAAGTTCTGCATTATCGCCGAAGGGGGGGCCGAGCTTTACCCGCGCCTCGCCCCCACCTGTGAGTGGGATACCGGTGCGGCGCAGGCGGTGCTGGAGGGGGCGGGCGGCAGTGTCACCCAGCTCGATGGCTCGCCGCTGTGCTACAACAAGCCGGACATCCTCAACCCCTGGTTCGTGGCCAAGGCATAAAACGGGATATCGGGATACAAAAAGGCCGGACTGGCGTGAACTGCCAGTCCGGCCTTTTTTATTTCGCTATTCGCGTTGGGTCAGAAGACCTTCTTGAACGGCTTGATGGTCACCTTGGCATAGACACCGGCCGCCACATAGGGATCGGCATCGGCCCAGGCCTTGGCATCCGCCTGTGAGGCGAACTCGGCGATGACGGTGCTGCCGGTAAAGCCGGCATCGGCCGGATCCTCGGCATCGATGGCCGGGTTGGGGCCGGCGGTGAGCAGCCGCCCTTCATCCTGCAGCGCCTGTAGCCTGGCCAGATGGGCCGGGCGCGCCTGCTTGCGCAGCGGCAGGCTGCCCTGAACATCTTCGGAATAGATGAGATACCACATGAGAGGATCCTTTTCTTGATGGCAGTTATTTTTTCATTTCATTTTTCTGCTCGGCGGGCAGGTGGCGATAGAGATAGACACCGCTTAGCAGAGTGAATACCAGGGTCATGCCGAGCAGACCGAACACCTTGAAGTTGACCCACATCTCCTGCGGCAGGTTGAAGGCCACATAGAGGTTGAGCAGGCCGCAGACGGTAAAGAAGCCGACCCAGCCGAGATTGACCCGATCCCAGACGGGATCCGGTGCCTGCAGCTCCTTGCCCAGCATCTGCTTGATCAGGTTCTTGCCAAAGCCGTAGCGGCTGATGAGCAGGCCCAGTGCAAACAGTACGTTGATGACGGTGACTTTCCACTTGATGAAGGTGTCGTCGTGGAAGAAGACGGTGAGGCCGCCAAAGAAGCCGACCAGCAGGAAGGTGAACAGCTGCATCTTCTCGACCTTGCGATAGCGGATCCAGCTGTAGGCGAGCTGCAGACCGGTTACCACCACCAGGGCACCGGTCGCCATGTAGATGTCGTAGAACTTGTAGACTGCAAAGAAAACGATAAGAGGAATAAATTCAATAAATTGCTTCATGTCTGGCTCGTCGCCCTCAAAAGTGGACCGCAAAATTTCATTCAGTGTACCTGCCCGATGGGCAACGGCAAATGAATAAGACCGCTCATTCGCCAGCCAGTTCCTCAGCCAAATAGCTGCCTTGCGATCTCGGCGCCCAGCCGCTGCTGATCCGCCAGCAGATCGCGGATGTGGCGCTCTTCGATGAGTGGATTGAGCAGCACGGCCCGCAGCAGGGTGAGCGGCTGGGGGCCGTAGCGACCCACGGCGCGCTGGGTGCGGGAGACAAAACTGTGCCCCTCGGCGCGCTGAGCCTTCTGCAGGGCGACGTTGAAGGCATTGACCTGCTCGTTGGCGGCCTCGTCCAGTACCTTGCCCTGCAGATGAGGGGGGATGCAGCGATAGGAGAGCAGGTTCATCACCGGGGCCGACATCAGCTCGAAGGCGGGATCCTGGTCGATAAGGCTGGCCATCAGGCGGGCCCGGTCGTAGTTGGCCTCGATGAGTTCGGCATAACCCTGCTGGCCGAAGAGCTGGAAGGCGGCATCCAGATAGAGGGCGTTGGCCGGGCGGGTGCCCTCCAGGGTGAAGCGCCCCTGATCAAAGGAGCTGGCGCGGATGGCGTAGGGGGCCTCCCGCTTGACCGCCATCATCAGGTCCGGCTGGCGGCAGAGCAGCATGCCGGTACCGAGCGGCACCAGCAGTTGCTTGTGGCCATCCAGGGTGACGGTATCGGCCCGCTCTATCCCCGTCAGCAGCGCCTGATAGCGGGGCGAGAACAGGGTCGGGCCGCCCCAGGCGGCATCCACGTGGAAGTGGATCTGCTCGCGCTCGGCAATGTCCGCCAGTTCAGGCAGCGGGTCGATGGAGCCGAAATCGGTGCTGCCTGCCACGCCGACCAGTGCCAGCACCTTGAGCTTCTGCTCCTTGCACTGGGCAAGGGCCTGCTCCAGCGCGGCCATGTCGAGCCGGTTCTGGTCGTCGGTCGGGAGGCGCCAGACGCTGCGCGCCCCCAGCCCCAGCAGATCCATCCCCTTGTCGAAGGAGTAGTGCATCAGCCGCGAGCCCAGGATGACGGCGCCGCGATAGCCCTGCTCATAGAGCGCGAACAGGTTGTCGCCGCAGGCACGGTTGCGGGCCAGCCAGAGGGCGGTGACGTTGGCGATGGTGCCGCCGCTGGTCATGACGCCGAGTGCGGCATCCTTGGCATGCATCTGGGCGTCATAGAAGAGATCGTCGGCGCGATAGATGAGGCGGTGCAGCTTGGCCAGCACCTCCCGCTCCAGAAAACTGAGCAGACGGGAGGACTCCATCTTCATCGGGTTCTGGTTGAGCATCACCACCAGGCGGGACAGCTCGGCGGTGAAGGCCGGTAACGGGGCCGTCATGTGGCCCATGTAGCGTGGCGAGGTGAGGTGAGATGCGCCAGGCACCAGGGTGGCCAGGCGGGCCAGATAGTCATCCATGGCGATGCCGGTGGCCGGCATGCGGGATTGATCGAGCTGGTGGGTGAACTGGTCGCGCTGGTAGGGAGCCTGACTGTCATCCGAGTGGTGGAAGGTCTCCAGCAGATCCGTCATGGCTTGGCCGAAGGCCGGATCCGGTAGTGCAAACAGTTCAGTCAACTTCATCAGGTTCTCCAGACCGGGTTGCCAGGGAGTCACTGGGTGGTGAGCAAGCGCGGTGGCAACAGCTACGTGGGCATCGGCCGCAGAGCATACACCAAAGGCCAGCGGGTGACAGCCATGCGCATCTCCTCAACTCACGGCAAATGGCATGAAAATCACTTTAAGCTAACACTTGTACTCTGAAATGGCGGCAGCTAGAGTGAGCGCAGTTTGGGCAGGAGTATGCAATGAGCAGTGTGACGGATTATTCTCCCCGCGAGGAGCTGGCCAACCGCCTCAGCCACGGCCTGGGGCTGGTGTTGGGGATCCTGGGATTGGTGTTGTTGTTGAACAAGGGCTGGACGCAGGGCCCTCAGGCGCTGGTCAGTTACAGCCTCTATGGTGGCAGTCTGGTGCTGCTCTATCTGGCCTCGACCCTCTACCACAGCATGGCGGAAGGGCCGGCCAGATGCTGGTGCAAGGTATTCGACCACTGCGCCATCTATCTGCTGATCGCCGGTACCTATACCCCCTTCCTGCTGGTGGCGCTCGACACGCCGCTGGCACAGGGGTTGATGGTGGTGATCTGGGGGCTGGCGCTGGCGGGGGTGGTGTTCAAGCTGCTCTTCATCAACCGCTTCAAGAAGCTGTCGCTGTTTACCTACCTGATGCTGGGCTGGCTGTCGTTGCTGGTGGTCTATCAGCTTTATATCCATCTGGAGGGGGAAGGCTTGCTGCTGCTCGGGCTGGGTGGTCTCATCTACAGCCTGGGGGTGATCTTCTATGTGGCCAAACGTATCCCCTACAACCACGCCATCTGGCATCTGTTCGTGCTGGGGGGCAGCGTTTGTCACTTTATGGCCATTTATGGTTACGTCGCCTAACTAGCCCTTAATTGGTATTTTTTGCTGCTCAAAAGGATAAATTCGTGCGGTATCACACAGTTGGCCGCGACGTTTGCTGACAAGCTAGGGACAGTTCAATTCGCAAAGGATGCACGAAATGAGTGATATCGCGCTTTCCATCAGCATGTTGTCGCTGGTGGCAGTGCTGGGGCTCTGGCTGGGAAACTGGCGGGTCTATGGCGTCGGTCTCGGGATCGGTGGGGTGCTGTTCGGCGGCATCATAGTGGGCCACTTCGCCGGCCTCTCGGGGCTGGCGCTGGATGAGCAAACCCTGCACTTCATTCAGGAGTTCGGCCTGATCCTGTTTGTCTACACCATCGGCATTCAGGTCGGCCCCGGCTTCTTCTCCTCCCTGCGCAGCTCCGGCCTCAAGCTCAACGGCTTCGCCGCCCTGCTGGTACTGCTTGGCTGCGCCGTGGCGGCCGCCCTGCACCAGCTGTTCGACGTGCCGCTACCGGTGATCCTGGGGGTCTTCTCCGGCGCCGTGACCAACACCCCATCTCTCGGTGCTGGCCAGCAGATCCTGGCGGAGCTTGGCGCTGCGCCCGGCTCCACCGGCCTGATGGGGATGGGCTATGCGGTCGCCTATCCGTTCGGCATCTGTGGCATCTTGTTGACCATGTGGCTGATCCGCATGTTTTTTCGCATCAAGATCGACGAAGAAGCAGCCCAGTTTGAACAACAGGCCGGCAAGACCAAGGAGAGTCTGCAGACCATCAACATCGCGGTGCGCAACCCCAACATCCACGGCCTGATGCTGAGCGAGATCCCGAGTCTCGACGAGGCAGACGTCATTTGTTCGCGCCTCAAACGCGGCGAGGAGCTGATGGTGCCGCGGCCGGATTCGCGCATCGAACTGGGCGATTTGCTGCACCTGGTAGGTGAGCGGCATGCCCTGCGCAAGGTGCTGCTGGTGCTGGGGGAGGAGGTGGAGACCTCGCTCTCCACTCGCGGCACCGATCTGCGGGTAGAGCGGGTGGTGGTGACCAACGAGCAGGTGCTCGGCAAGAAGATCCGCGATCTCGACATCAAGCAGAAGTATGACGTGGTGATCTCGCGCCTTAACCGGGCCGGTATCGAGCTGGTACCGACCAGCCAGACCAGCCTGCAGTTCGGCGACATCCTCAACCTGGTGGGACGACTCGACGCCATCGAGGCGGTCACCAATGTGGTGGGCAACGTGCAGCAGAAACTG
The DNA here is from genome assembly GCF_041403025.1 of Aeromonas sp. S5(2024). Classification (NCBI taxonomy): domain Bacteria; kingdom Pseudomonadati; phylum Pseudomonadota; class Gammaproteobacteria; order Aeromonadales; family Aeromonadaceae; genus Aeromonas; species Aeromonas sp. S5(2024). The sequence goes on from NZ_JBGLRI010000018.1 coordinate 19,990, forward strand.
CAGCAGGTGCAGATGCTGCCGGTGTTCATCGGCATCGGCCTTGGCGTGCTGCTCGGATCCATCCCCTTCTATCTGCCCGGGTTCCCGGCCGCACTCAAGCTGGGTCTGGCGGGCGGCCCGCTGGTGGTGGCGCTGATCCTGTCGCGCATCGGCAGCATCGGCAAGCTCTACTGGTTCATGCCCCCCAGTGCCAACCTGGCGCTGCGGGAGATCGGCATAGTGCTGTTTCTGGCGGTGGTGGGCTTCAAGTCCGGCGCCGGCTTCATCGATACCCTGATCAACGGCGATGGCCCGGCCTGGATGATGTATGGGGTGGCGATCACCCTGATCCCGCTGCTGGTGGTCGGCGTGCTAGCCCGTCTGTACGGCAAGATGAACTACCTCACCCTGTGCGGCTTGCTGGCCGGCTCCATGACGGATCCTCCTGCCCTGGCGTTTGCCAACGGCATGCACCCCACCAGTGGTGCCAGTGCCCTGTCTTACGCGACCGTCTATCCGTTGGTGATGTTCCTGCGCATCATCTCACCCCAGTTGCTGGCCATCCTGCTGTGGGCTGGCGCCTGATATGAAGCCCCGGACGGGGGCACTCGCAGTGCTCCCGTCATCAAAATGCAACACATTGATCATCTTGGTTTTATTTTCCATTCCTACCGTTGTTGACCCTTCTGTTTAACCGACCGTTCCAGCCTCAAATCAGTCTATCCATTCGAATTTTCTAACTGGTTTCCGGCGCCATTCGCGGGCACATTAGACGGTGGAATATTGCATGCCAATAGAGATTCAGGAGAGAACATGAGCAGCCACAATATCGCATTGGATCAGGACGTCGTCGTTACCCAGTTGAAAGGCAAGGTTTACCTGGTGGCCGCTGATGGCAGCCAGAAGCAGCTCGCCGAAGGCGATATCCTGCCCAAGGATGCGGTGCTGATCACTCCTGAAGGCGCCAGCTTCAAAGGCGGCAACCAGACTTTCACCCTGAGCCCGACCAACGAGCAGCAGGTTGAGGATGAAACGTCTCAAGAGCCGCAGCTTGCCCAGAATGTGCCGTCCGGCAATCCCAATGACATCGCGGCCCTGCAGCAGGCCATCCTGGGCGGCGCCGACCCGACCAAGGCATTTGAAGCATCTGCCGCAGGTGGGGCGCCTGCCGCCGGTGGTGGTGGCATTGGTGGCGTGGCTGGCGCCAGTGGTAACGGTGGTTTCGTTACCATCGATCGTACTGGTGATGCCACCATCGCAGCGGCCGGTTTTGATACGGCCAACCAGACCGATGCTGGCGTGATCGCTGATGCACTGCCGGGTGAAGAGAATCGTCTGATTGATCTCGTCCCGCCGGTGATCACCGTCTCCGCACCTGACAATACCAACGACACGACCCCGACCATCACCGGAACCACGGATGCCGACGCAGGCAGTACCGTGACCCTGCTGGTGACCGATGCCAATGGCAACCAGCAAACCCTGATCACCACCGTCAATCCGGATGGCACCTTCAGCGTGGATGTCACCACTCCGCTGGTTGATGGCTCCTACACAGTGACGGCCAGCGTCACCGATCCTGCCGGCAACACCGGCACCGCGACCGATGACGGCAGCGTGGACAGTACCGCGCCCTCGGCGCCGCAAGTGGAAATCCAGGACGGCGCGGACAATGTCATCTCCGCCAACGAGCGCGAAAACGGGGTGGATGTCATCATCCGGCTACCGGGCGATGCCAAGGCCGGCGATCGTCTCGATGTGGACTGGAACGGTGATGGCGTGCCTGACTCCAGCAGAATTCTGACGACTGACGACATCGGCCGTACCCAGGTCACCCTGACCATCCCTACCACGGATCTGCCGGTCAACGGCCCCATCACCGTGGATGCTACCCTGACCGACCCGGTGGGCAACACTTCACCCAAGGGGACCGACAACAGCGTGGTGAATGCCGCGCCTCTGCCGGGCGACGACCAGTTCACGGTGGCGGAGGACGGCACTGTCACCATCAATGTGCTTGGCAACGACACGGATGTGGATGGCGATCGTCTCACCATTACCGCCATCAACGGCCAGACCATTGCCGAAGGCGGCACGGTAGCGATCAGCAATGGTTCTGTCACCCTGAGCAATGGCCAGCTGGTCTTCACGCCGGCCCCGGATTTCAATGGTAACATCGCGTTTGAATACACCATCACCGATGGCCTGAACAGCGCCACAGGCGGCGTGACCGGGACTGTTACGCCGGTCAACGACGCGGCCGTCATTACCGGCACCGACACTGGCAGCGTGGTGGAAGACGAAACCAACCCGCTGCTGACCGAGACCGGCACCCTGAGCGTGACCGACGTGGACGGCGCCGACGAAGCCAAGTTCCTGGCCGGCAACGGCACCCCGAGTGCGGGTGCGCTGGGTAGCCTGACCATCACCGAAGGCGGCGCCTGGACCTACAACGTCGACAACAGCAAGGTGCAGTACTTGGGCGAAGGTGAGACCAAGGTCGAGACCTTTGTGGTCAAGTCCGTGGACGGCACCGAGCACACCGTCACCATCACCATCACCGGCGTCAACGATGCCGCGGTGATCACCGGTAGCGATACTGGCGCGGTCACCGAAGACGAAACCAACCCGCTGCTGACCGAGACCGGCACCCTGAGCGTGACCGACGTGGACGGCGCCGACGAGGCCAAGTTCCTGGCCGGCAACGGCACCCCGAGTGCGGGTGCACTGGGCAGCCTCTCCATCACCGAAGGCGGGGCCTGGACCTACAACGTCGACAACAGCAAGGTGCAGTACCTGGGCGAGGGCGAGACCAAGGTCGAGACCTTCACCGTGGCTTCAGTCGATGGCACCACTCACACCGTCACCATCACCATCACTGGTGTGAACGACTCTGCCGTGATCGGCGGCACTGACAGCGGTGCAGTTACCGAAGACGAGACCAACCCGACTCTGACCGAGACCGGCACCCTGAGCGTGACCGACGTGGACGGCGCCGACGAGGCCAAGTTCCTGGCCGGCAACGGCACCCCGAGTGCGGGTGCGCTGGGTAGCCTCGTCATCACCGAAGGCGGCGCCTGGACCTACAACGTCGACAACAGCAAGGTGCAGTACCTGGGCGAGGGCGAGACCAAGGTCGAGACCTTCACCGTGGCCTCAGTCGATGGCACCACTCACACCGTCACCATCACCATCACTGGTGTGAACGACTCTGCCGTGATCGGCGGCACTGACAGCGGTGCAGTTACCGAAGACGAGACCAACCCGCTG
>NZ_JBGLRI010000019.1:0-22531 GCF_041403025.1 Aeromonas sp. S5(2024)
AATGGGAAGAGGGACAGTAGATGTTGAAAGGCTTGGGTATCCATGATGGCGGCCCTCAAGGTGATGACCTACCTCAAGATTAGCCTTTCAACACATAACTGGGACAGAGCCAAAAACAAACCCCTGCCGAGGCAGGGGTTTGTCATGGTGAGAGCGGGTGGCTGTATTACAGCATCACACCGGCAATCACGGCGGAGAGCAGGCTCACCAGGGTGGAGCCGTACACCAGCTTCAGACCGAAGCGGGAGACCATGTTGCCCTTCTCTTCGTTCAGCGCCTTCACCGCACCGGCGATGATGCCGATGGAGCTGAAGTTGGCGAACGACACCATGAAGATGGAGAGGATGCCGATGGTGCGCGGAGAGAGCTGGGCAGCGATCTTGCCCAGATCCATCATGGCCACGAACTCGTTGGTCACCAGCTTGGTCGCCATGATGGAGCCGGCTTGCAGCGCTTCACCACTCGGGATGCCCAGGATCCAGGCGATCGGGTAGAAGAGGTAGCCCATGACGAACTGGAAGTTGACGCCGAATGCCATCTCGAACAGGTAGTTGATGAGGGCAATCAGGGCGATGAAGCCGACCAGCATGGCGCCCACGATGACCGCCACGGTGAAACCGGCCATGATGTACTCGCCCAGCATCTCGAAGAAGTTCTCTTTCTTCGGGCTGTGGTGCTCGTCACCTTCGGCCAGCGCCTTGGCGTCGGTCACGGTATTGTCCGGCTCGTAGGGGTTGATCAGCGACAGCACGATGAAGGTGCTGAACATGTTGAGCACCAGCGCAGCCACCACGTAGCGCGGCTCGATCAGCTGCATGTAGGCACCGACGATGGACATGGAGACGGTGGACATGGCAGTGGCGGCCAGGGTGTACATCTGCTTCTCGTTCAGGTGCGGCAGGATGTTCTTGAGCGCGATGAAGTTCTCGGACTGGCCGACGATCATGGAGCTGATGGCGTTGAAGGACTCCAGCTTGCCCATGCCGTTGATCTTGGCCAGCACGGTACCGATGCCGCGGATCACCAGCGGCAGCAGACGGATGTACTGCAGGATACCGATCAGCACGGAGATGAAGACGATGGGCATCAGTACCATCAGGAAGAAGGAGAAGGCCCCTTCATTGACCAGGCCGCCGAACACGAAGTCGGTACCCTGTTTGGCAAACTCCATCAACTTGGTGAAGCCGGCCGCGAAGCCACCCACCACCGCCAGACCCACTTCGGAGTTCAGCATGAACCAGGCCAGCGCCAGTTCGACCACCAGCAGTTGGCCGATATAACGCAGCTTGATCTGTTTCCAGTTGTGGCGGTTGGCCAGCAAAGCAAGAGCGAGGACCATCACGAGTCCGAGCACAAAGTGAACGTATTCCATACCAGTAGCACCTGAGTAATTTGTAATTTTTTGACCGGCGCCATCATAGACATTTGCATATTTAAAAATCAGATAGCCATCACAATCTGCGGTAAAAATATGCATGCTGGATAATACAAACGTTTTTAAATTAATTAAACGCTCACACAAGCATCTAATCATTGTTCAATAAACATAAAAATCATTAATAAACAGCAAGTTGAAAATAAACCATTCAGTCTGAAAGGGCTATTTTCACAGCTTTCTCACATTTATTTAAAACCTGGCGAATGGCGTCATAGCGGTGAGGTTAAATTTACGGCGAATTTATTTAATCAAATCAAAATGACAAACGTTTATCTTATTTGCGATGAATGGCCCGGCTTCTTTCAGCTAATTCCCGAAAGGCAGTGGGGTATTTTCAGACAAGCCGGACAACATGTCGCCACCGGTTTTCCCCGGCCGCAACCCCGCTACTGTCGCCGGCCAGTCGTTCAAAAATCCGCCACACCCGGCAGCGCTTTCTGATACAATGCGCGCCCTTGCGCACGGCGCAGCCCGTTTTCTCCGATATAGAGTCTTTTTGTGAACAACGAATTTAGCAGCCTGAACCTCTCCCCCGCCCTGCAGGACAACCTCGCCAGCCTGGGTTATCTGCAGATGACCCCGATCCAGGCCCAGAGTCTGCCCCTGGTACTCGATGGCAAAGACCTGATCGCCAAGGCAAAAACCGGCAGTGGCAAGACCGCGGCCTTCGGCCTCGGCCTGCTTGCCAACCTCGATGTCAACCGGCTCGAGGTGCAGGCGCTGGTGCTCTGTCCGACTCGCGAGCTGGCCGATCAGGTTGCCACCGAGATCCGCCGTCTCGCCCGTACCCTGCCCAACGTCAAGCTGGTCACCCTGTGCGGCGGCACCCCGACCGCACCGCAATCCGCCACCCTGAGCTTTGGCGCCCACATCGCCGTCGGCACCCCGGGCCGGATCCTCAAGCACCTGGAGCAGGGCACCCTCGAGCTGGACGGCCTCAAGACGCTGGTGCTGGACGAAGCGGATCGCATGCTGGACATGGGCTTTGGCGAAGACATCAACCGGGTCATCAGCCACGCTCCGCGCGATCGGCAGACCCTGCTGTTCTCCGCCACCTATCCGGAGGGGATCGCCCAGATGAGCCGCGGCGTGCAGCGCAACCCGGTGGAGGTGAGCGTGGAATCCCTGCACGAAGACAGCGCCATCGAGCAGAAGCTGTATGAAGTGCCGGCCGGCCAGCGCCTCGACGCCCTCGGCTGGTTGCTCAGCCACTACCAGCCGAGCTCCTGCGTGGTGTTCTGCAACACCAAGCGCGCCTGCAACGACGTGGCCGATCATCTGGCTGCCAAGGGCTTCTCGGCGCTGGCGCTGAACGGTGACCTGGAACAGCGCGAGCGGGATCAGGTGCTGGTGCGCTTCGCCAACGGCAGCGCCACCATCCTGGTGGCCACCGACGTGGCGGCCCGCGGCCTCGACATCAAGGAGCTGGGCGCCGTCATCAACTACGAGCTGACCTACGACCCCGAGGTGCACGTGCACCGCATCGGTCGTACCGGCCGCGCCGGCCAGCAGGGTCTGGCCCTGAGCCTCTACCAGCCGAACGAGGCCCAGCGCGTCAACTTCATCGAGGAGTACCAGCAGGCCCCCATTCCCCAGGGCGACCTGGCCGGGATCGGCCGCGACATCAAGCCGATTGCACCGCAGATGGTGACCCTCTCCATCGATGCGGGCCGCAAGAGCAAGGTGCGTGCCGGTGACATCCTCGGCGCCCTGACTGGCGAAGGCGGCATTGCCGGGGCCGATGTGGGCAAGATCCAGATTTCCGAGCAGTACTCCTACGTGGCGGTGAAGCGCCAGGTGGCGAGCGCCGCCCTCAAGCGGCTGCAGGAAGGCAAGATCAAGGGGCGCAGCTACCGCGCTCGCAAGCTGGGCTAAGGTTCACGACACAGGCGCCGGATCGGCGCCTGTTTCATATTTATCCGTGCCCATGAGAACAAGGCAGATGCCATGACCCAGACAACCCGACCCGAAGTGAGCTGCCAGAACTGCGAAGCCTGCTGCTGCCGCCTCGAGGTGATGCTGTTTACCGATACCGGCGTACCGGATCGCTATGTGGAAGAGCGGGAAGGTGAAGTACCGGTGATGCACCGGCTGGAAGATGGCTGGTGCGCGGCGCTCGACCGCAACACCATGATGTGCCGCATCTACGAAGTACGCCCCTTGATATGCCGTGAATTTGAAATGGGCGAGCCCGACTGCGTCGACGAGCGGGACAAGTGGTTTATCAAGCTCAACTGAGCTGCGGGTAATGATCAGCCTGCCGTGCCGTCAGACCAGCCCGGCCAGTTGCCGTTCCAGCCACTGCAGCGCCTCGTCGGTCTGCTCGAAGTAGCGGACGCCCTGAAACGGCAAACCGCTGAACACCTGATCCGCCAGATACTGCTTGAAGCTGCCCGCCAGCACCACCGCCAGAAAGGCACAACCGTTGCTGGCGCACCAGCCGAACTGGCGGCGAAAGCGGGCCAGCACCTCGGGCCCCGCCGCCTCGAACTCGGTCGCCACTTCAACAATGCCCCAGGGCGCGTCGCGCAGGCTGGCGATCTGCTGGCTGAACTGGGCCTCATAGGCCATGGCCCCCGCCAGATTGAAAGGGCCGCTCGGTCGGCAGATCAGCACCTGACCGCGTCGCTGCATCTCGAAATAGCCGTGTGGTTGCAACTTCACGTCTGCCTCCTTCCCTGGATTCTTCGTCGCGCAAGCACCCTTTTATGTTGCAACAAGGTAAGGATTTCTCTGCAAAAAGTCCATTCTGCCAGGCGCGAACCTGGATGGACTGCGTCATCAGCTGACCCACTGGCAGCCTGCTCAACACGCCCGTGCCCACCGCCTCGACCAGCCACCATGTTCTGTTGCAGTTAACAAAACGTTGCTGTTATCATCCGCGCCGCCACCAACATTCCACCAACTGAAACGTTAACTCACGGCGCAAGGAACAGAGATGAAAAATCGGGACGCGAACCACTATCAGCGCATCTGGCGCTGGCACTTCTATGCGGGTCTCTTCGTCGCCCCCTTCCTGATCCTGCTCTCGCTGACCGGGATCGTCTATCTGTTCAAGCCCCAGCTCGACAACCTGATGTACCCCGAGCTGATGAAGGTCACCCCCGTCAGCCAGCCGCTCAGCGCCGATCAGCTGCTGGTCAAAGCGATGGTGGCTATGCCAAACGCCAGCCTGAGCAAGTACCTGCCACCGGTCAGCCCGGAGGCCAGCGCCCAGTTCATCGTCCGTCAGGGCGGCAACGAGCTGACCCTGTTCCTCGATCCCGCCAGCGGCGCCCTGCTCGGCACCCTGGACAACAAGTGGAATCTGCAGGCGGTCGCCCGCGCCCTGCACGCCGATCTGCTGCTCGGCACCAGCGGCGATCGGTTGATCGAGCTGGCAGCCGGCTGGGGAATCGTGCTGCTCATCAGCGGGCTCTATCTCTGGTGGCCACGCAAGGGGCCAGGAGTCGGCGGCATCCTGTGGCCGCGCTGGAGCCAGCGCGGTCGGCTCTGGTGGCGCGACCTGCACGCCGTGGTCGGTTTCTGGGGCGCCGGTTTCCTGCTGCTGCTGCTCTTGAGCGGCATGACCTGGACCGGTTTCTGGGGCGATCAGTTTGCCGCCGTCTGGAACCGCTTCCCGGCCGCCATGTGGAACGAGGTACCCAAGTCGGCGCCCCTGGCGCGCAGCCTCAACCATGCCCATCAACAGACAGTCCCCTGGGCAGTCGAGAACACGCCCATCCCCAGCTCGGTCGAGCCCAAGGCCCACGACCACAGCGCCATGGGTCACGGCGGCGAGCACGAAGGCATGGTGATGGCGGAGCACCGCATCCCTCTGCAACAGGTGGTGGAGATCGCCGCTGCGCGCCAGGTCACGCCGGGCTACAGCATCACGCCACCGGCCGGGGCGAGCGGCGTCTACACCATCGCCATCTCGGCCGATGATCCGCGCAACGATGCCACCCTGCACATCGATCAATACAGCGGCAAGGTGCTGGCCGACGTGCGCTGGCAAGACTACGGTCCGGTCGCCAAAACGGTAGAAACCGGCGTCATGCTGCACATGGGCAAGCTCTACGGCTGGCCGCATCAGCTGGCCATGCTGCTCATCTGCCTGCTGGTGTTGCTGAGCTCGGTGAGCGGGCTCTGGATCTGGTGGAGCCGCCGTCCCAGTGGTCGCCTCGCCGCCCCGCCCTTGCCGGCCAGCCTGCCCCCCATGCGCGGCGCCATTGCCCTGCTGATCCTGCTCGGTATCTGTTTCCCGCTGGTGGGGGGTTCCATGCTGGTGATCTGGCTGCTGGACAGCCTGCTCTTCGCCCGCCGTCGGGCGCCCCGGCTGGCACGGGTCAGCTAGTCGCCGGCGCCGTGCGCCGCACCAAGCAGCTACTCAAGGAGGGCTCCCACATGGGAGCCCTCCTTGTTTCAGCGCGCCTTTACGCTTGCTCCACCAGCTGGAGGATCTTCCTCGCCTTCTCGAAGTGATCGAGGCGCTGGGTCTGGATCCACCAGGTCGCCGCCTCCATCAGCAACTCGGAGTCATCGTTGCGGTTGGCAAAAAACGCATAGAAGGAGACGCCGACCGCCTCCCCCTTCTGCGCGATTTTCTGATGGCACACCTGAATGATTTTCTGTTTGAGCGAGTCGCGCATGGCGGCGTTCCGGCCTGATGAGTGATTGGCCGGCCAGCATACCCCAACCAACAAAAAGGGCCCCCATCCGGGAGCCCTTTTTGCCTTGCCGATCACATGGCACCCAGTCAGGAGAGCGCCAGCCCGATGGAGAGCAGCAGGCTGAACAGGAAGGCGCTGATGGCGGTCTTCTTGAGCGCGCCGGTCAGCACCTCGCCATCGAAACTCTGGCGCAGGGTCTTGGCGGCATCGGTGAGCGGCTTCATGGCCGGCAGGAAGATCCAGGGCCAGAAACTGGCAGGCTGGGTCAGCAGGAAGGCGATGGTGGTCAGCAACGCCGCCCCCAGCAGTACCCAGTGGTAGGCAATGGCCCGGTTGCGACCGAGCCGCACCGCCAGGGTGATCTTGCCGCTGACCGCGTCGGTCTCGATGTCGCGCACGTTGTTGATGTTGAGCACCGCGGTGGCCAGCAGGCCGCAGGCGGTGGCCGGCAGCAGCAGATCCCACTGCAGGGTCTTGGTGAACAGGTAGTAGGAGCCAAGCACCCCCAGCAGGCCGAAGAACAGGAACACCGAGATGTCGCCGAAGCCGCGATAGCCGTAAGGAGTCTTGCCCACCGTGTAGGTGATGGCGGCGACGATGGCGGCGCCGCCGAGCAGCACGAAGGTGAGGATCTGCAGCCACTGATCACCGAAGGCGCAGCCCAGCAGGGCGAGGCCGCTGACCACTGCGGCCAGCGCGGTCAGCGCCATGGCCACGCACATCTGCCGGCGGGTGATGAGGCCGGAGACCACGGCGCGCTGGGGGCCGATCCGTTCGCCATTGTCCGCCCCGGATACCGCATCCCCATAATCGTTGGCCAGATTGGAGAGGATCTGCAGCAGAATGGCGGTCAGCAGGGAGAGCGCCATGATGGTGCCGTCGAAGGCGCCGCGGCTGGCCGCAAGCCCAGAACCCAGCAAAATGGAGGAGCACGCCAGCGGCAACGTTCGCAAACGCGCCGCCAGCAACCAAATAGATAAGGTATTTGTCATATTGTGATGGCCAAACAATCAGATATTGATCGTGTTAAGGGTTATCGAACCGGATTTCGGTATACTTGGCCCCTCGGGAGGTAGCTCCCCGGGCGATTTACATGGACGAATGGGCAGATAATATATAGGAATAATCGCTCCTTTGGCATAAACCAACGGCATCCTTCTGCAGGATGGACCGTCACTATCGGCTCATAGACGAAATCCATGTTGGCTCAGACCCATATCAAGCAACAACTGGACGCCCTGCGTCACGGCAATGCCAGCGGCTTCGTGCGGCTGCGCGTGGCAATCGAGGTCAGCTCCTTTCTGGGCTGGCTCGCGGCGCAGACCCTCTATCCCCGTATCTATTGGCATGCCAGAGGACAAGAGCGTCCCGAATACGTGGCGCTGGGCTGCCTGCACGAGCTGACCGAACCCCAGGCGATCCGCCAGGTCTGCGAACAGACCAGCCAGCCCCATGACGACAGCCCCCGCTACTATGGCGGCCTGGCGTTCGACCCCACCCAGCCCGGCTGGCAGGGCTTCGGCCCCTGCCGCTTCGTGCTGCCCCGTATCGAGCTGGTGCGCCGTGGCGAGTGCGTCACTCTCTGCCTCAACCTCTGGTTGCCGGAGCAGACCGGCAGCGAGGCCTTCGAGGCCGAACTACAGGCCGCCGCCGCCGCCCTCGACGCCCTTCGGCCGGAAGCCCCTCTGCCGCCGCTGACCCGCCACTCGTGGCAGCGGGAAGATTGCCCGAGCCAGCCACAATGGCAGACCCTGGTCGAGCAGGTCACCGCCCCCGACTTCCAGGCTCACACCCCCAAGGTGGTGCTGTCGCGCCAGAGCCGGCTCACCCATGACGGTGCGACGCGCACAGCCGACCCGCAGGCCGTCGCCCCCTGGTCGCTGTTGGCCAGCTGGGCACAGCACGGTCAGGACTGCTTTCACTTCGGCTTCCAGTTTTCGCCCGAGCAGAGCTTCATCGCCTGCTCCCCCGAGCGGCTCTATCGCCGCGAACAGCAGCACTTCTTCACCGAGGCGCTGGCGGGCACCATCCGCCGCTCCGGCGACGAGGCGACCGACTCGGCGCTGGCCGCCGAGCTGCTGGCCGACAGCAAGAACCGGCTGGAAAATCGGCTGGTGCATGCCGACATCCTCAGCCGGCTGGCGCCGCTCACCACAGATGCCACCCTGACCGAGCCGCGCATTCTCAAACTGCGGCTGCTGCAGCACCTCAAGTGCGACATCGAAGCCGAGCTCAAGCCCGGCGTCTGCGACTGGCAGCTGCTGGAAGCGCTGCACCCCACCCCCGCGGTGGGCGGCGCCCCGCGCGAGGCGGCGCTAGCCTTCATCCGCGAGCGCGAGCCCTATGATCGCGGCTGGTATGCCGGCGCCTGCGGCATGCTGAGCCGGGAAACCTCGGAGTTCTCGGTCGCCATCCGCAGTGCCCGCATCACGGCGCAGGCCATCACCCTGTTTGCCGGCGCCGGTATCGTCGCGGGTTCCGAGCCTGCCGCCGAGTGGGCCGAACTCGACAACAAGATCGCCAACGTGCTCTCCCTGCTGGGATAGCGTTTTCTCATCGTTTCCTCACTGCGAGAGCCTCATGTCCGCGCGCCAAGAGTTTGCCAGCCACCATGCCACTTTCAACCACGTCTGGTCTTCCCTCTTGCTGGAGGAGCTCTTTCGCCTCGGCGTGCGCGACATCGCGCTGGCCTCCGGTTCGCGCTCGGCGCCGCTCACCATGGCAGCCGCCGCCCACCCCGGCTTTCGCCGCCATCTGCACTTTGACGAGCGCGGCCTCGGCTTCATGGCGCTGGGGCTGGCCAAGGGCAGCGGTCGCCCGGTCGCGGTGATCATGACCTCGGGTACCGCGGTGGCCAACCTCTGGCCGGCGGTGGCCGAGGCGCAACTCACCGGCGTGCCGCTCATCATCCTCTCTGCCGACAGGCCGCCCGAACTCATCGACAACGGCGCCAACCAGGCCATCGACCAGCAGGGGATCTTCGGCCGCTACCCCGTCTATCAGCAGAACCTGCCGAGCCCCACCGCCACCATTCCGGCCGCCTTCGTGCTGAGCTCGGTGGATCAGGCGCTGGCCCAGCAGGCGCGCACACCGGGGCCGGTGCACTTCAACTGCATGTACCCCGAACCCCTCTATCCGGGCGACGCCTATCTGGACTTCTCCGCCTACCTGGCCCCCCTCGGCGACTGGCTCCGCTCGTCCGAGCCCTGGAGCCCCTGGCAACTGGCGCAGGCCCCCTGCCCGTGTCAGCCAGACTGGGACGATCTGCAGGGCAAACGCGGCCTCATCGTCGCCGGCCGCATTCAGGATCCCGTCCAGGCCAAGGCGGTCGCCGCGCTGGCCGAGCGGCTCGGCTGGCCTCTGCTGGCAGATCTGCAGAGCCAGCTGCGCTTCGATGGTCGCAACCTGGTGCACGCCGATCTCGCCCTGCAACACAGCGGCTTCGTGGCCGAACTGGCCCGGGCCGAGGTATTGCTGCAATTTGGCGCCCGCCTCATTTCCAAACGGCTCGGCCAGTTCATCAAGCAGCAGCCCTGGCAGGCATACTGGCTCATCGACCCGCAGCCAGCCCGGCTCGACCCGGACTACCGGCTGCGCCGCCGCCTGCTGTGCGAACCCGGTGCCTTTGCCGCCGCCCATCCGGTAGCGCACCCGCACCTGCCCTGGCACCGGCTGGCGGAGCGCCAGCAGGCCGTGAGCCAGCAGGTGCGCAGCGCCTGCGAGCGTTTCTCCGAACTCGGGGTGTGCCATCGCCTGAACCAGCTGATCAGGGGCCAACTGTTTGTCGGCAACAGCATGCCGGCCCGGCTGATGGACATGCTCGGCGAGGCGGGCAAGGGCCCCAGCCGAGTGATGACCAACCGTGGCGCCTCCGGCATCGACGGCCTCATCGCCACCGCCTATGGCTTCGCGCAATCGGTCCAGCCAGGCAGCAATGAGCCCACCACCCTGCTGCTCGGCGATCTCAGCGCCCTGCACGACCTCAACAGCCTGGCGCTGCTTGGCAAATCGAGCCGGCCGCTGGTGGTGATCCTGCTCAACAACGATGGCGGCAGCATCTTCCGCATGCTGCCGGTGCCGACCCAGGACGCGTTGCTGGAGACCTACTACTGCCTGCCCCACGGCCTGCACTTCGAACACGCCGCCGCCATGTTCGGCCTCCACTACCGGGCGCCGGCCACCCTCGCCGACTTTGAACGGGATTACACCGCCGCACTGGAAAAGGGGGTAACGCTGATTGAAATCAAGGTCCCCAGCAGCGAAGTCGCCGAGGATCTGAAGGCACTGGGAAGCGCGATCCGTGGCAGCTAGTGCCGACCAGCCGACGCTGGTGCTGCTGCACGGCCTGCTCGGCGATGCCAACGACTGGCAACCCGTGCAGGCGGCCCTGGCCGACCTCCCCAGCCTGGCGCTGAATCTGCCGGGCCACGGCAGCAACCAGGCAGTGCGGGTAACGGGGTTCGAGCAGGCCCATCGCTGGCTGTGCGACGAGCTGGCCGCGCGCGACATCGGTCGCTACCAACTGGTGGGCTATTCGCTGGGCGGGCGACTCGCCCTCTATCACGCCAGCCAGTCGCCGGCTGGGTTGCAGGCCCTGCTGCTGGAAAATTGCCACCCCGGCCTGCCACCGGCAGAGCGGCCCGCCCGCCTCGCCCACGATGAGGGCTGGGCCCGGCGCTTCGAGCAGGAGCCCCTGGCCGCCGTGCTGGCCGACTGGTATCGGCAGGGGGTGTTCGCCGATCTGGGCGAGGATGCCCGCGCCCGTCAGATAGCCCGCCGCCTTGGCAACGACGGCAAAGCCGTGGCCGCCATGCTGCGCGCCACCTCCCTGGGCCAGCAGCCGGATCTCGGCCCCTGGCTGGCGCAAGGTGCGCTGCCGGTCACCTGGGTGAGCGGCAAGCGGGATCACAAATTCCATCAGCTGGCTTGCCTCATGGCGAGTCAGCATCGCAAAATCAACCACTTGGAGCTGGATGGCGGCCACAATCTGCATACCCACCAGCCTGAGACTTTTGCCCGGCTCCTCGCGGAGTGGGTCAACCAACAACAAGAAGAGAAGCGTCATGATTGAAGCAATGACTGAAGCGGAACTCTATGCCCCCGTCGAGTGGCGTGATTGCTCCGCCGGTTACGAGGATATCCTCTATCACAAGTCCGACGATGGCATTGCCAAGATCACCATCAACCGCCCCCAGGTACGCAACGCCTTCCGCCCCCGCACCGTCAAAGAGATGCTGCAGGCGCTGGCCGATGCCCGCTACGACGATCAGGTCGGCACCATCATCCTGACCGGCTTTGGCGAGAAGGCCTTCTGTGCCGGCGGTGACCAGAAGATCCGTGGCGACTACGGTGGCTACCGCGATGACGAGGGGACTCATCACCTCAACGTGCTCGACTTCCAGCGCGACATCCGCACCTGCCCGAAACCGGTGGTGGCCATGGTGGCCGGCTATGCGGTCGGTGGCGGCCACGTGCTGCACATGATGTGCGATCTGACCATCGCCGCCGACAACGCCCAGTTTGGCCAGACCGGTCCGAAAGTAGGCTCCTTCGACGGCGGTTGGGGTGCCTCCTACATGGCGCGCATCGTCGGCCAGAAGAAGGCCCGCGAAATCTGGTTCCTCTGCCGTATGTACGATGCCAAGCAAGCCCTCGACATGGGCCTGGTCAACACCGTCGTGCCGCTGGCGGAGCTGGAGCGTGAAACCGTGCGCTGGTGCCGCGAGATGCTGCAGAACAGCCCGATGGCGCTGCGCTGCCTGAAGGCCGCCCTCAACGCCGACTGCGACGGCCAGGCCGGCTTGCAGGAGCTGGCGGGGAATGCCACCATGCTGTTCTACATGACCGAAGAGGGTCAGGAAGGGCGCAACGCGTTCAACGAGAAACGCCGTCCCGACTTCTCCAAATACAAGCGGAATCCCTGATGACACTCGCTCTCTATCGCTACCAACTGCCTTTTACCCAGCCCCTGACCTTTCACGGCAAGGTGGAGGTGGCGCGAGAGGGCCTGCTGGTCCGCGTTGACGACGGCTGGGGGGAAATCGCCCCCCTGCCCGGCTTCTCCCGCGAGAGCCTGGCCGAGGCGCAAGCCGAAGCCATCGCCTGTCTGGAACTGCTGGCTGCGGGGCAGGAGATCGCCCCGCAGCTCCCTTCGGTGCAATTCGGGCTGGACTGCGCCCGCCGCTGCTGGCCTGCCCAGAGCACCCCGCTGCCGGAGCCTTATCCACTTATTCAGGGTTCGCCCCAGGAGCTGCTCAAGCACTGGAAGAACTGGCTGCACAAGACCCCCAGCAAGGCCAAGCTGAAAGTGGCCCGCTACCCCATGCGCGACGAGCTGGCGCTGATCCGCCTGCTGTGCGACCGCATCCCTACCCTCAAGCTGGTGCTGGACGCCAACCAGGGCTGGACCCGCGAGGAGGCCTGGGCCTTCTGCGGTCATCTGGATCCAAACCGGATCGAGTACCTGGAAGACCCCTGCGCCGACTTTGCCGACATCGCCTTCGTGGCCAATCGTACCGGCATGCCGGTGGCCATCGACGAGCTGCTGGCCCAGGGCAAGCCGTGGGAGCCCATTCCCCAACTGCGCGCCCTGGTGCTCAAGCCCACCCTGCTCGGCTCCCTGGCCCACTGCGAGGCGCTGGTTGCCCGCGCTCGCGAGCTGCGCCTCAAGGTGATCGTCTCCTCCTGTTTCGAATCCGGCCTCGGCCTGAACCAGCTGTTTCATCTGGCGGGTGAATGGGCGCCGGATCAGGCCCCCGGCCTGGATACCAAACGCTGGCTGGCCGCCGATCTGCTGGACGCGGCCGGCAAACCCGACCTGAGCCTGCTGGAGCCCCTGTTTCACCGTGACTGAAGGGGCCTGCATGCCACCGCTATCTGACCATCACCACCCTCTGCAACCCTGCCCGGTGCGTCACTGGGCGAGGTCCGCCCCGGACCGCATCGCCATTCACACCGCCGACCCGCTCACCTACCAGCAGCTGGATGCCAGACTCAACGGCCTGTGCCGGCAGCTGGGGCAGGCGGGCCTGCAGGACGGTGATCGCCTCGCCGCCGTGGTGCGCGGTGCCCTGCCCGACCTGTTGCTGGCCTGGGCCTGCGTGCGCAGCAGCATCGTCTTCTGCCCGCTCAACCCTGCCTTTCCATTGGCGCGGCAAGCGGAGCTGGCGGCCCTGCTCGCCGTCAAGGCCTGCTGGTCGGCAGGCGAAATCCCGACCGGCAACTGGCAGCCACTGCGGCTCGACTTCACCCATGAGCTGGTGGCGGACGAGGGTGACTGCATGCTGGATCCTGCCCGGCTCAACAACATGATCCTCACCTCGGGTTCCAGCGGCACGCCCAAGGCCGTGGTACACCGGCTGGCCAATCATCTGGCCTCGGCGCGGGGATCGGTCGCCGTGATCCCGCTCGACGCCGAGTGCGGCTGGCTGCTCTCCCTGCCGCTGTTTCATGTCGGCGGTTACGCCATCCTGTTCCGGGTCTTTCTGGCGGGCGCCAGCCTGGTATTGGACGATCGCAGCCGCCCGCTCAGGGAGCGGCTCGAACAGCAACCCATCACCCATCTCTCCCTGGTGCCGACCCAGCTCTGGCGACTGCTGGCGGAGGGCTTTGACCCCGCCCATACCCGGCTGCGCGAGCTGCTGCTCGGCGGCGCCGCCATTCCCCAGCCCTTGGTGAACCGGCTGAGCGCCATGGGGCTGGAGCCCAAGGTGAGTTACGGCCTCTCCGAGATGGCCAGCCAGGTCTGCACCGGTCGGCCGTCCACCGCCGGCGTGGTGGGCAAGGCGCTGCCGGGACGGGAGGTCTGCATCCAGCAGGGGGAGATCTGCGTGCGCGGTGACACCCTGTTTGCCGGCTATTTCAACGCGGGCGGGCTGGAGCGGCCGCTCGATGAGGCAGGCTGGTTCCACACCCGCGACAAGGGGCATTTCACCGAGAATGGCAAACTGGTGGTGGAGGGGCGGCTCGACAACCTCTTCATCTCCGGGGGCGAAAACATCCAGCCCGAGACCATAGAGCAGCGGCTGGTGGATCACCCCGCCGTGGCACAGGCGCTGGTGGTGCCGGTGCCGAGCGATGAGTGGGGGCAGCGCCCGGCCGCCTTCATCGACTGGCATGGCGAACCTGTGCCCCCTGCCGAGCTGGCGGCCTGGATCCGGCAGACCCTGCCCGGTTTCATGGTGCCGGACCAGTGGCTCCCCTGGCCCGATCTGGGTGGTCACCTCAAGCCGCAGCGCAGGCAATATCAGAATATTCTTAAGGCGCAATAATCACTCCTGCGACAGGACTTGGCATGCAGGAGTCATCCAATTACGCACATTATTCGAAAGAAAATGCTGGCGGTGTCAAAATCCCTCTCACAGGCCCAAGTAAGTGAGAACGATTACATAAATGGCTATTTTTTTGCACGTTTTTTGAACTGAATTAATTACCTGTAGTACCATATCCGCCATCATGCATTTCAATGGAAAGGTAACCGTTTGATAGTTAAAGATATTGTCAATTTTGCATTATTTGAACAAAGACTGCATGGTGGTAAAATGCTCTCCTTGGCAGTAAGGCGAGTCACACATGAGTAACAAAAATTATAAAATTGCAGAGGAGATATTTTTCTCCGCGGCAATATTCCGACTCTCTAAGGGAGAAAAGGACATCAAGCTCAGCAACAAAGAAGCCGAGCTGCTCGAAATGCTGTGTGATGAGGCAGGCAGTGTCATTCCAAGAAGCAAACTGCAAGATGCCTTGTGGCCAAACCAGGACAATACCGATACCAACCTGAACCGGCAGATCCTCTCATTGAGAAGAAAGCTGGAATCATTCGGTTTGATGGATGCGATCGATACTATTCCACGCGTGGGATATATCTTTTGTGCCCCTATTGAGGCCGCTGGAGAGACCGAAGAAGCTGCACCAAATGAAGAAACTCAAGCGGCGAATCCTTCTCATGCGCCTCAGGCCAGACGGCAATATACTCGCCGCAAATATGACCGCTATTTCAGCCCAAAGCGTATTCTGCTGTTTGCTCTGCTGCTGGTCTCACTGACTTCGCTGGCCATCGTCATCTATAACTATGCGACGGCAAATACGCTGCGCACCATCAATCTCAGCCAGATTTCCCTCTATATGACCAGCGAGACGGAAAAAGCGCTGAATGTGAAAATCGTTTCGCTGACCCCTTTGATACAGCGTATTTCGCGCAAGGCGGATGAACAGGTTTCCATTCTGGTAGGTAAAGAAGCTATCAGCTATTTCTCCATCGACAATAACAGCAGGAAATTATCCGAGAATGTCTTTCTGCTGCGCAGCGGTCATCCAGTGGCTGAAGAAGTACAATGTGTGATCACCACCATGACCCAGCAGGGAGACAATGTTTCCCACAACTATTACAACAATCCAGATACCACAGTCCGTTATCACAGCAATTGCCAGGCGCCGGACAACTGGGTGGAGATGACCAGAAAGAGCAAATTCATTGTCACCATGAACAGGGAAATAGTGGTGGCAACCGTGATCGCCACCGACAATCAGGGCAAAACACTGTTCAATCTGGATTCCGTCGGGGATCTGGAGCGGGATGATGGCGATATTTCGGTCGAGGTGAAAAATACCATCGTCAATTTCATTGATCAGCAGGCACTGACCAGCAATGGCATGGTAGCAACCCTGGTAGCGGCGTTGACGCCACCCAAACAAACGGCACAATTTGTTCAGTTGCCGGGCGGCATCTACCTCTCCAATTATCTGGGTGGCGTCATCACCTGGCCCAGCCTCGGCAATTCAAAGGTCATCCAGCGCAACGACCTCTGAGTTTATTCATAAGCAACGATGAAGTTGGCAACGGCAGAATAGTCACCGGGCTGGATGTTCTTGGCCGCCAGCGCGTCCGGGTGCCCTTCCACCCGGGCAAAGAATTGCAGCTCATTGTCTGCGCTGCCGCCCAGCAAATAACCGCGGGAAGGGGTGCCCAGATCCAGAGGTGTCTGGGTCACGTCATACAAGCGGATGCCGGCGCCCTTGGCAATGCCTGCGGTAAAGGCCAGCCCGCCGCTGAGCTGGGCATCCTTCGAGCCGGTAAAGGTCACCTTGGCCATGCGGAAAATCCCCGGCTTGCAGTTGGTCAGGCGGATGGAGAAAGGTACCTGCTCCCCGGCCCCGTTGGCATAGAGCTGCTTGACATCGACCACCCCCATCTCGACCTCCTGCTCAAGGGATTCGGGGGCGACCACACAGGGCTGGTCAATGATCCGACCATGGAGATTGAGCTCTCCACCAAGAAGTTCAAGGTCATCAGCCGCTGCATTGACCCACAGCGGGAAAATCAGCAACCCCAAACAGCCTAAGCGCAACATATCGACTCCTACTGGAATGAGGCAACAATGGTACCGGTTGCATAGAAATCACCGGCAGCGACTTCAGCACCGGCTGGACTTATCGGGGCGGCAATAAACCCCCAGTCACCGATATTTCCCTGCATGGATACTGGATACCAGTCATTCAGATTCAGTGTCGAGCCATCCAGCTGTTTGAATTTGATGCCAAGATTATTGATAACATCACCACCTTTATATCCATCTCGAGTGGTTCTGAGATAACTCTGGTTAAATGATGTGGGTTTACCAGAAATGGCGAGGTTTATTTTCAATGGCTTATCCTTATCAAATTCCCCACCACTGCACACGAAGTTAAGTGGTACTGTTTTTTCAAAATTGTTGCCATCCAACCCTGTGCCAGGCAAATCACCGAATTCGACCTCAATCGTCTGCCCTCCATTGATAGTGCACTTTTCTGGCACATACAGCACGGAGGATTTGATAACGATTCTGGACATGACTTCATTATTGAAACCGACATCTGTTTTACCGAGACGTCCAAACATTTCGACTATTTCATGGTCAGCAATGTGCACACCATTGATAATGGGCTTGCGAACGCGGAATGTTACCTTTCCCTTGCTACCACTGCGAAAGCCGAAGGTTGCAGAACCATTTCGTTTGCGGCACGTGAACTGCCCTCTGTTGGACTCCTCATTGAAAGGGGCATTCACATATTCCTTGCGATTCCCTTCAATCCAGATATCAACCTTGAGATCGAGAAACTCATTTAATTTAACGTACCCACCACCGACACTGGGCAGTCCGGCACTCATGACCGCCTTGTAATAAAATGGCTGGTTAATAATATCTTGATCAGGACATATGGCCGTACCATTGTATGTTCCGGCCAGATCCCAACCAAACTCCTTCAGAGCCCCCGTCTGGTTGGCAATATCTTCCTTGGTCAGCTCAATGTCATAGGTCTTGGTATCGGCCCTGACTTCACCGTTAATAGCCAGCGCCGGCATGGACAAGAACATGATACCAAGTACACCCGTACGCAATATCATCTTCATTTCTCCTTCACTGCTTTACAGGCATTGCCTGTGCACTGGTATTTGATATCCATATATCCGCCGTAGTCATTGACGTAGCTGATCACAAATTCATTGCCCAATGCTTCCGGAATGGCGACCGTCTGCTCTGACTTGGGGGCAACCATAAAGGCCGAAAAGCCCTTCATCGCGGTTCTCCCTTTGCCCTGCGGATGGCCGAGGCCCACGTAGGTGATGTAGTAAGGAGTCGGGTTGTTGACCTTGAGGGCCTTGCCCTGCTTGGTGATCAGCACCTGATCCTGCCAGATGGCACCGCGCTCGGGCAGGATGGCCTCGGGGCGGTAGAACAGCTTGATCTTGGACTGCACGGCAATCTGCATCACGTTGCTCTTCTCGCTCTTGGGCGGGATCTCGCGCAGATTGAAGTAGTAGATGGACTCGCGATCCTTGGGCAGGCTATCGATGGCCGGCACGCTGGCGATCCGCACGATGGACTTCTGGTTGGCGTCCACTCGCTGTACCGGTGGCAGTACCGCGAAGGGAGATGCGATCTTCTGGCCCTGGGCATCTTCAATCCAGGACTGCGCCAGGTAGGGCAGCTTCTGGTTCTCGTTCTTGATGTTGAGGCTGATGGACTTGGCACCGCCCGGATAGACGACACGAGTACGGTCCAGCACGATGGCAGCGCTGACGTTGAGCGAGGTCATGCCCAGCACGGCCAGACAGGTATAAGAGAGCAGCTTTTTCATCGGTATCCCATTACTTGCAAGTGAGAGTCTTCATCGACAGATCGGTTACTTGTTGCGGTGCCACTATCTTGCACTGGCGGGCGCCGCCCCAGGAGAGTTCAAACGCTTCATTCGGTTTCACCCCGGTCAGATAGACCAGGCCATCTTCATCCACCACCGAGAGCACCCGGCCAGAATCCTTGACGACGGTGGCGCCAAACGGCGGCACTGAGCCATCGGGCAGTTTGACGTTGGCCAGCAGCTTGAATCCTTCGGCCATTTCGAAGGCATTATACCCAATTGCGCCCTCGGTCAGGGTCCCCTGCTTGATGGCGTTCATCGCATCGATGTCATCGCTCAGCTGATCCACATCCACCCGGGTGTCGCTCTTGCGATAGTCGGTCATGTCGCTGATCACCGCGACGCCAAAGCGGTTGGTCACGGCGCGACCGTTGTTGAAGGAGACGCCGGAGGTCTTGTCGGTATCCACCATCATGCGGGTACCGCCACGGCGGGTCGCCTGGTGCAGGGCCGCACCGTGCTGGGTCGCCGTCAGACCGCCACGCAGGCTGGCGCCGACCGAGGTGTATTCGCTCTGCACGCTGTAGGCATTGAGGCTGACCGCCCCGATGTCGCTGTTGTGGTTGTAGTAACCCCGCGCCACGGCGTGACCGTTGCTCTGCACGCCCGCCCCCAGCTGATAGGTATCGTCTGGCCGGCTGTAATCCTGATAGGTGGCCAGATGGGTGACCTTGCCATTGGAGGACTGCACGCTGTATCCCGCGCTCTTTCTGTCCCCGATCGGCATGCTCAGGGTCAGCATGACGCTCTTGTCATCCTCGTAGTTCTCGGTCTTGGTCTTGTAGGCCGACACATAGACGGAGACATCCTTGAAGCTGCCGATGTTCACGTTCTTGTTGATGGTGAGGCCGTAGCGATCCTCGGCATCGTGCTCCCAATAAGTTCTGTGGGTGTAGTCCAGATAGACTGTCAGTGCCTTGGCCGCATCCTCCGCCCAGAAGGTCTTGTTGGCGGTGATGGTGTAGAGCTCCTTGTCACCCCAGGTGTTGTAGTCATCGCTCGAGGTCGTTTCGTTCTTCTCCAGCCGCTCCTTGTTGCTCAGGAACTGCGACATGGTCATGAAGTTGTGCTGGGAGAAGCGATAACCGGCGAAGGTGATCGAGCTGTTGTATTCATCAAACTGCTTGGCGTAGTTCACCCGCACCGACTGGCCAATCTTGGTCGACAGGCCCGGCAGCTTGGCAATGGATTGAGTCAGGTCGGCCGAGATGGCGCCAAAGGCATAGAGATCGCGACCGATACCCAGCCCCATGGAGTTGTATTCACCCGCAACCAGGCTGCCACCGTACAGCGACCAGGAGTTGGCCACCCCCCAGGAGAAATCACCGGTCACAAAGGCCGGACCGTGCACATCGTGCACCGAATCCGTCTGTTCTGAAGGTGCGCCGACCGCCAGGTTGTATCGGACGTAGCCAGGGCGAGTCAGATAGGGGACGGTCGCGGTGTCGACCTGGAATGAGTTGACACTGCCATCCTGCTCCTCTACCCGCACGTCGAGGCGGCCGCGTACCGAGCTGTCCAGCCCCTGGATGCGAAACGGACCGGCCGGCACGTTGGTCTCATAGAGGATGCGGCCGGACTGGGAGATGGTGACCTTGGCGTTGGTCTTGGCGATGCCGCTCACTTCCGGCGCATAGCCCTGCAGGCTCGGCGGCAGCATGCGCTCGTCATTGGCCAGGTTGACGCCGGTATAGCGGAAGCCGTCGATCAGCTGGGAGTTGAGCTGCTGCTCACCCACCGTCAGCTTGGCGGCCATGTTTGGCAGCGGACGATAGGCATAGATGCGGTTCAGCTCGGAAGTGGTCCGCTCGTTGTCACCCCAGTAGGCATTGGCCTGGTAGTCACCCCGCAGGCGCCAGGCGCCATAGTTGAACCCCAGGGTACCGTAGCTGCTGATGTTGCGATTGGAGTAACCATCCCCTTCGTTGACCTGGGCGTTGATGTTGTAATCCAGCATCATCCCCGGGATCCCTTCATCCCACTGTTCCGGCGGAATCCAGTTGGGATCGCTGTACTTCATCCACGCCTGGGGCACGGCGATGCGCAGCAAGCCGTTACCTATGTCGTTCGCGATCACCACGCCGTCCAGCGCCAGCAGGTTGGCACACTGGCCGTCGTGCCAGGTATCGATCTTGGCGATGGCCTCGTCAGTCAGCGCCAGCTTGGGGATCACCTCTTGCGGCAGGCAGGCCACCCCACCCTTTCCCTTGCCGGTATCGGTCTCGTAGAAAGGGATCTTCTGCAGGGGCAGCTTGTTCTTGTTGACCTCGATCTCGAGGTAGTAGTCGCCGGGCAGGATGTAACCTTCGTCGGCAAACTGGGAGAGGTCGATCTTGGTCCGTTCGTCCAGATCGAGCGCATCAATATTAAACTCCGTTTCTGCCAATGCGTGATTTGCCACCGCCATCAGGCCGGGCACGCATAGCATGAAAACCATTTTTGAATAATGTTTTTTTCTCACAGAGTCTGATGTTGAAACGCTCATATTTTCACTCTAGGAATTGCATAACGGTCTCACGTAATGAGGTATCTACACTAAGCAATTGGCTTGCTTACATATAATTGAGTTCAAACAGCGTCGTACTGTCCGGAAAAAACAGCTGACTGCTGGTGAGCCCCAAATTGAATTCCAGATCACTGTTGACGATATCCGAAACAATAAAGCGTTCGCCGGATACCTTGTGATATTGGCCGTTGTTGAGAATGCCCAGCTCATCGCTCATGGCACCGCGCACGGACATGGAAATAAAGGGCAGTGATGCCTCCGTCGCCCCTTCAACCTGACAGCCGCTGATTTTCAGCGTGCCCGGTTGCCGAGCCTGCAGCGGAATGCTGCGCAGCACCTCCAGCGTACAGCCCGATTCGGCCAGTCCATCCGTGAGTTCATTGGCGTGGACTGACCCCGCCATCATCACCAGCTGCAGCACCATGGCTGCCATCATTGAAGTTTTCATGATCAAGGTTCGATGTGAGGAGACAGAAGGTGTGAGGTTGTGGTGGTTCGCACCACCACAACCCTGATCACACGTTAAAGCACTCTATTACTCGTAGGAGAGAGTAAAGTTGGTCACTGCAGTGAAAGCGCCGGCTTTCAGCGGGTTGGCGGTCTGATCGGCATAACCTTTCAGCACGGCGCTGAACGGCAGCTCGTTGTCACCGTTGACCAGGCCGAAGGCGGCAGTCGGAGTACCCAGCACGATCGGGGCACCACCCGGAGCGGTCATCTTGATACCGGCACCTGCGGCGTCACCACCACCGATGACCAGCAGGCTGGAATCTACCGGGTCTTTGGCACCGCTGAAGGTTACCTTGACGGCATCTTCCTTGTCGGAGATTTCACAGTTCAGCAGCTTGATGCTGAACGGCTTGGAGTTGGACTCGCCACCGCTGGCCAGCTCTTTGGTGCTGATCTGACCCATTTCAACTACCTGGTCAACAGACTCAGGAGCAACGGAGCAAGGAGCGTTGATGATTTCACCATTGAAGGTGACTTTGCCTGAACCAGCGCCACCGGCAGCAACAGCGGAGCCGCACAGCAACATGGAACCAACACCCATAGCAACCAGAATCTTGTTAGCTTTCATTCGTTTATACCTACATTAACGTGTGTTGTACTGCATCACTCCAATCATGCTGGAGTCACGATTTTCAGTGATGCCGCGATATACTGCACAGCAACTGCTGGTGCCCAACCTCTCATTAAGCCGGTGAGGGGTCATGCCAATAATCAGCTGTGCCTTTTAAGGTCTATTTAAATAAGCAAAAGCAGCACACCGCATCAGGGGCAGTTCCCGCTACACCTCAACTGCACAACTACATACATCCTTGTCGTCTGTGCAGAAAGCCGTGTTCCGCTTTTGCTTGATGGACAAATTAACGACTCATATGATGCACATCAAATACATTTTGATTTTTATAAATTCAGTTATAAACACTTATAAAACAATCACTTAAAATTAAACCAGAACATTGGCGAACGCCATGAAATAAATAACGCTCATATAGCAAACACCGATTGCATAATTTGAAATCGGATATTTTTAATCACTTAACAACCATTAACATAAACGCAACAAAATAATGTTTTAGCAGTATTTTAGGTGATTCTAAAAATACCCATAAAGCAATAGTCAAAACGGCTCACTCATATAGCCAGGTAATCAGGTAATCAGGTAATCAGGTAATCAGGTAATCAGGTAATCAGGTAATCAGGTAATCAGGTAATCAGGTAATCAGGTAATCAGGTAATCAGGTAATCAGGTAA
>NZ_JBGLRI010000020.1:0-3064 GCF_041403025.1 Aeromonas sp. S5(2024)
AACACTTCTTGGGTGTTGTATGGTTAAGCCTCACGGGTAATTAGTATGGGTTAGCTCAACACGTCGCCGCGCTTACACACCCCACCTATCAACGTTGTGGTCTCCAACGGCCCTTTAGGACCCTCAAGGGGTCAGGGATGACTCATCTCAGGGCTCGCTTCCCGCTTAGATGCTTTCAGCGGTTATCGATTCCGAACTTAGCTACCGGGCAGTGCCACTGGCGTGACAACCCGAACACCAGAGGTTCGTTCACTCCGGTCCTCTCGTACTAGGAGCAACTCCCTTCAATCATCCAACGCCCACGGCAGATAGGGACCGAACTGTCTCACGACGTTCTGAACCCAGCTCGCGTACCACTTTAAATGGCGAACAGCCATACCCTTGGGACCGACTTCAGCCCCAGGATGTGATGAGCCGACATCGAGGTGCCAAACACCGCCGTCGATATGAACTCTTGGGCGGTATCAGCCTGTTATCCCCGGAGTACCTTTTATCCGTTGAGCGATGGCCCTTCCATTCAGAACCACCGGATCACTATGACCTACTTTCGTACCTGCTCGACCTGTCCGTCTCGCAGTTAAGCTGGCTTATGCCATTGCACTAACCTCCTGATGTCCGACCAGGATTAGCCAACCTTCGTGCTCCTCCGTTACTCTTTGGGAGGAGACCGCCCCAGTCAAACTACCCACCAGGCACTGTCCGCGACCCAGATTCATGGGCCTGCGTTAGAACATCAAACATACAAGGGTGGTATTTCAAGGACGGCTCCAGCGCAACTGGCGTCACGCCTTCAAAGCCTCCCACCTATCCTACACATGTAGGTTCAATGTTCAGTGCCAAGCTGTAGTAAAGGTTCACGGGGTCTTTCCGTCTAGCCGCGGGTACACCGCATCTTCACGGCGAATTCGATTTCACTGAGTCTCGGGTGGAGACAGCATGGCCATGGTTACACCATTCGTGCAGGTCGGAACTTACCCGACAAGGAATTTCGCTACCTTAGGACCGTTATAGTTACGGCCGCCGTTTACCGGGGCTTCGATCAAGAGCTTCGCTTGCGCTAACCCCATCAATTAACCTTCCGGCACCGGGCAGGTGTCACACCCTATACGTCCACTTTCGTGTTTGCAGAGTGCTGTGTTTTTGATAAACAGTCCCAGCCATCTGGTCACTGCGACTCCCAACTGCTCCATCCGCAAGGGACTTCACTGTCAAGAGCGAACCTTCTCCCGAAGTTACGGTTCTATTTTGCCTAGTTCCTTCACCCGAGTTCTCTCAAGCGCCTTGGTATTCTCTACCCGACCACCTGTGTCGGTTTGGGGTACGATGACTTGTAATCTGAAGCTTAGAGGCTTTTCCTGGAAGCAGGGCATCAATGGCTTCCACACCGTAGTGTGTTCGTCTCGTGTCTCAGTGTTGTGTCTCCGGATTTGCCTAGAAACACCACCTACGCACTTTCACCAGGACAACCGTCGCCTGGCCCACCTAGCCTTCTCCGTCCCCCCATCGCAATTACAAGTCGTGCAGGAATATTAACCTGCTTCCCATCGACTACGCCTTTCGGCCTCGCCTTAGGGGTCGACTCACCCTGCCCCGATTAACGTTGGACAGGAACCCTTGGTCTTCCGGCGAGGAGGCTTTTCACCCCCTTTATCGTTACTTACGTCAGCATTCGCACTTCTGATATCTCCAGCATGCCTCTCGACACACCTTCGCAGACTTACAGAACGCTCCCCTACCACTCACGCTTAGCGTGAATCCGCGGCTTCGGTGCCTGGTTTGAGCCCCGTTACATCTTCCGCGCAGGCCGACTCGACTAGTGAGCTATTACGCTTTCTTTAAATGATGGCTGCTTCTAAGCCAACATCCTAGCTGTCTGAGCCTTCCCACATCGTTTCCCACTTAACCAGAACTTTGGGACCTTAGCCGGCGGTCTGGGTTGTTTCCCTCTTCACGACGGACGTTAGCACCCGCCGTGTGTCTCCCGGATATTACTTACTGGTATTCGGAGTTTGCATGGGGTTGGTAAGTCGGGATGACCCCCTAGCCCAAACAGTGCTCTACCCCCAGTAGTATTCGTCCGAGGCGCTACCTAAATAGCTTTCGGGGAGAACCAGCTATCTCCGAGTTTGATTGGCCTTTCACCCCCAGCCACAGGTCATCCCCTAACTTTGCAACGTTAGTGGGTTCGGTCCTCCAGTTGATGTTACTCAACCTTCAACCTGCCCATGGCTAGATCACCCGGTTTCGGGTCTACACCTTGCAACTAGACGCCCAGTTAAGACTCGGTTTCCCTACGGCTCCCCTATACGGTTAACCTCGCTACAAAATGTAAGTCGCTGACCCATTATACAAAAGGTACGCAGTCACCCCGAAGGGCTCCCACTGCTTGTACGTACACGGTTTCAGGTTCTATTTCACTCCCCTCACAGGGGTTCTTTTCGCCTTTCCCTCACGGTACTGGTTCACTATCGGTCAGTCAGGAGTATTTAGCCTTGGAGGATGGTCCCCCCATATTCAGACAGGATGTCACGTGTCCCGCCCTACTCGATTTCACATCAAGGTTGTTTTCGTGTACGGGGCTATCACCCTGTATCGCCGGCCTTTCCAGGACCGTTCCACTAACTTCCAAGATGCTTAAGGGCTAATCCCCGTTCGCTCGCCGCTACTGAGGGAATCTCGGTTGATTTCTTTTCCTCGGGGTACTTAGATGTTTCAGTTCTCCCGGTTCGCCTCGCTACGCTATGTATTCACGCAGCGATACCTAGCTTATGCTAAGTGGGTTTCCCCATTCGGAAATCCGTGAGTCGTAATGTCTCTTACCGACTGCTCACGGCTTATCGCAGGTTAGTACGTCCTTCATCGCCTCTGACTGCCAAGGCATCCACCATGTACGCTTAGTCACTTAACCATACAACCCCAAGAAGTGTCGGTGAAACCGGCACGGCTTGTTGTCGTACAACAAGGACCAAATAAAATTTGGTTTTCGCCAAGAAGTTTCCAAAGCACTTGTAACAAATGTTTGAGAACTACTTTTTAAATCAGCTTTCCAGATTGTTAAAGAGCA
>NZ_JBGLRI010000022.1:0-1597 GCF_041403025.1 Aeromonas sp. S5(2024)
GCATCATTCTCGATAAGCACGTTCAGGTCTTTCTGACCGTGGATATAAATCTCTTCCTGTGCCGCCTGGTCTTCGAAGCGCAGCTCGTTGAAACCCTCGCCTTGGTGGGACTCGGTGCGCAGCACGGTGCGGGTCTTGTTGGCCGGCAACTCGTACGGCGGCCGGTTGGTGGCATGATAGGTGCGGCCGGTGACGATGGGCTGGTCGGGGTCCCCTTCCAGGAAGGAGACGATGACCTCGTGGCCGATACGCGGGATGGCCATCATGCCGTACTGACCACCGGCCCAGCCCTGGGAGACCCGCACCCAGCAGGAGCTTTGGTCGTTGGAGTTGCCGTAGCGGTCCCACGGGAATTGCAGTTTCACCCGGCCATGTTCGTCGCAGTAAATCTCCTCCCCCTCGGGGCCCACCACCATGGCGATTTGCGGGCCATCCACCATCGGCTTGTGAGGGGCCTCTGGGCTGCCGATGCGTGCCCGCCAGGTGGTGCTCGCTTTCACCACGCTAAATTCGTTGTGGTAGACGGTGGGGCCACTTCCCCCCTCCTCTTCCAGCACCTGTGGCTGCAAGCCGGTGTGCTGGATGCGCACGATTTGCCAGTCGGTGTTGAGGCTGCCGTTGGGATGTTCGGTGAGTAAAAACGTCTGGCCCGGCAGCAAGGCGGCGCAGTTGGACTTAGCCTGGCCCGCCACCGCATCATTGCGCAGCGCATCGAGCCGATGTTGGGCAAAGGCCTTGCCGCTACCATCCTGCTTGTAGCGGCCCGGGAAATCGAAGTGCTGATAAGTGTCGCGCTGATGTTCGAGTTCTGAGCCCTGCTTTTTGTGAGAGAGACCATAAGCCGGGGTCTTGAAGCTGTAGTCTTTGAGCTCCACATCCGACGGGCGCACCGCCTCCCGGTAGTGGAACTGCCGCACATAGGGGCCTTGCTCGAGGGAACGGTTACCTAGGTTGAAGAAGAGCTCGGGGCCTTGGGTCAATGCCGCCGCGTCGTCGGCAAACACGATGCGGTGCTTGCCCGCTTCAAACTCGTGGAAGTAGAACATCCCCTCCTCGGCGGCGAGGCGGTTCACGAAATCGAGGTCGGTTTCCCGGTACTGAACGCAGTATTCCCGCTTGGCGTGCTCGTTCTTGAGCGCAAAGGCGTAGTCGGTGATGCCGTGCTCTTGCAACAGGATGGAGAGGATTTCATCGGGCTTTTGTGCCTGGAAGATGCGGGAGTTCTGGCGCAAAGAGAGTCGCCACAGGGCCGGCTGCACCATGAGCTGATAGCGGGTGCGGCGAAAACCGCTGTCACCCTGCGCAAAGTCACTGACCACTCCGCACACCCGGCGCTGCAGCTCACCGTTGTACCACACCAGCAGCTCGCACGGCTGGTCCAGCACGGCGCCAAAGTCGATGTCGGGCTGGGCACTTGCCAGCTCTAGGCGCAGGTTGAATGGCCGGTTCAGCGCTTCATCCAGCGCAAACTCGGCCACCACGAAGGTGCTCTCGGGCAGGGCCCCCACCTTGACGGTAAATTGTAATCCTGTGCTGTCTGCCATGAAGCGCTCCTTAACCTGCCTGTCCGCTGCCTGAGCCAATCACCACACCGCCG
>NZ_JBGLRI010000023.1:0-1260 GCF_041403025.1 Aeromonas sp. S5(2024)
TACAACGTCGACAACAGCAAGGTGCAGTACCTGGGCGAGGGCGAGACCAAGGTCGAGACCTTCACCGTGGCCTCAGTCGATGGCACCACCCACACCGTCACCATCACCATCACCGGCGTCAACGATGCGGCTGTCATTACCGGCACCGACACTGGCGGCGTGGTGGAAGACGAGACCAACCCGACTCTGACCGAGACCGGTACCCTGAGCGTGACCGACGTGGACGGCGCCGACGAGGCCAAGTTCCTGGCCGGCAACGGCACCCCGAGTGCGGGTGCGCTGGGCAGCCTGACCATCACCGAAGGCGGCGCCTGGACCTACA
This sequence comes from Aeromonas sp. S5(2024), assembly GCF_041403025.1. Classification (NCBI taxonomy): domain Bacteria; kingdom Pseudomonadati; phylum Pseudomonadota; class Gammaproteobacteria; order Aeromonadales; family Aeromonadaceae; genus Aeromonas; species Aeromonas sp. S5(2024). The sequence continues at coordinate 323 of NZ_JBGLRI010000023.1, forward strand.
ACGTCGACAACAGCAAGGTGCAGTACCTGGGCGAGGGCGAGACCAAGGGCGAGACCTTCACCGTGGCCTCGGTCGATGGCACCACTCACACCGTCACCATCACCATCACCGGCGTCAACGATGCGGCTGTCATTACCGGCACCGACACTGGCGGCGTGGTGGAAGACGAGACCAACCCGACTCTGACCGAGACCGGCACCCTGAGCGTGACCGACGTGGACGGCGCCGACGAAGCCAAGTTCCTGGCCGGCAACGGCGTGGCCAGCACTGGCGCACTGGGTAGCCTCTCCATCACCGAAGGCGGTGCCTGGACTTACAACGTCGACAACAGCAAGGTGCAGTACCTGGGCGAGGGCGAGACCAAGGTCGAGACCTTCACCGTGGCTTCAGTCGATGGCACCACTCACACCGTCACCATCACCATCACCGGCGTCAACGATGCGGCTGTCATTACCGGCACCGACACTGGCGGCGTGGTGGAAGACGAGACCAACCCGACTCTGACCGAGACCGGTACCCTGAGCGTGACCGACGTGGACGGCGCCGACGAGGCCAAGTTCCTGGCCGGCAACGGCACCCCGAGTGCGGGTGCGCTGGGTAGCCTGACCATCACCGAAGGCGGCGCCTGGACCTACAACGTCGACAACAGCAAGGTGCAGTACCTGGGCGAGGGCGAGACCAAGGTCGAGACCTTCACCGTGGCCTCGGTCGATGGCACCACTCACACCGTCACCATCACCATCACTGGTGTGAACGACTCTGCCGTGATCGGCGGCACTGACAGCGGTGCAGTTACCGAAGACGAGACCAACCCGCTGCTGACCGAAACCGGCACCCTGAGCGTGACCGACGTGGACGGCGCCGACGAGGCCAAGTTCCTGGCCGGCAACGGCACCCCGAGTGCGGGTGCGCTGGGTAGCCTCGTCATCACCGAAGGC
>NZ_JBGLRI010000024.1:0-853 GCF_041403025.1 Aeromonas sp. S5(2024)
ATTGGCCAGGCTGATGAGGTTGTTGTCGTTGCTGTTGTCCACGTCCTCCGGCAGATGGTCCAGCTCCGCCGACTGCGTCAGCGTCACCGTGCCATTGCTCGCCACGCTGATGCGGAACACCTCCCCGGCCGTGGTCGAGCCAACGATGTCGCTGCCCACCTTGGTCAGGGTGATGGCCAGCCCGTTGCTGGTCAGCCCGCTGTTGCTGTCGGTCACGCTCAGGCTGTAACCGCTCACCGTGGTGGTGCCCGGACCGTCCGCGCCATAGCTCGGCACCGCCGCCGCCAGGAATGCCGCCGCAAAGCTGCCGGTCGCCGTGTCACTGGCCGACCCGATGGTCTGCGCATCCTGGGTAGTCAGGGTGATGCCACCGTCCACCACCGCGTTGATGGTCACGCTCGGTACGTCGTCCTCGAAGCTGATGTTGCCGCCAAGGTCTGCACTCACCGTCCCGGTCGCGGTGTCGTTGTCACCATCCACCACCGTCACGGTCGCACTCAGCAGCACCTTGCCATTGGCCAGGCTGATGAGGTTGTTATCGTTGCTGTTGTCCACGTCCTCCGGCAGATGGTCCAGCTCCGCCGACTGTGTCAGCGTCACCGTGCCATTGCTCGCCACGCTGATGCGGAACACCTCCCCGGCCGAAGTCGAGCCAACGATGTCGCTGCCCACCTTGGTCAGGGTGATGGCCAGCCCGTTGCTGGTCAGTCCGCTGTTGCTGTCAGTCACGCTCAGGCTGTAGCCGCTCACCGTGGTGGTGCCCGGACCGTCCGCGCCATAGCTCGGCACCGCCGCCGCCAGGAACGCCGCCGCAAAGCTGCCGGTCGCCGTGTCACTGGCCGACCCGATGGTC
>NZ_JBGLRI010000025.1:0-780 GCF_041403025.1 Aeromonas sp. S5(2024)
GTCTCGAGGGCTGCGCCGTTATCGCTGCAAGCAGTGTTTGCGCACCAGTTCCGTGCTCACTAACACGCCTCTCGCCCGACTTCGCAAGCCACAATGCTGGGAAGACTATGCTCAGGCCCTCATCGACGGTCTGACCGTCCGGCAGGCGGCGCTCCGCTGTGGGGTCGGTAAAAACACTGCCTTTTTATGGCGCCACCGATTCCTGAAGGCCATGGCTAGCCACCAGGCGGTACGGGAAGAGGGTATCGTTGAGGTCGATGAGACCTTCTTCCTGGCGTCGTTCAAAGGACAGCGCGGATTGCCCCGCCCGGCCCGCCATCGTGGCGGCAAAGGCCGTACCCGAGGCACAGGACCGGATTACATCCCGGTGATGGTGGTGCAAGACAGAGCAGGCCACCTGGCTGATTTCCAGTTGGAACGGCTGAATGCCAGGGCGGTGAAGGCGGTGCTTGAGCCACTTATCGCCCCGGATGCCGTCCTGTGCAGCGATGGTGCCGGGGTGTATGCGAGTTTCAGCGAGGGACTGGGGATAACACACCAAGTGGTGCGCAATCGAGCGGGAGAGCGGGTGGTGGGTGCATATCACATCCAACATGTGAACGGGTACCACAGACGATTGAAGGAGTGGATGGAGCGGTTCCATGGGGTCGCGACCCACTATCTGAGGAATTATCTAGGTTGGCGAAGGATGTTGGAGCGCTATGGGAGGGAAGTGAATATCTCACGTTGCTTGCATGAGGCGCTGGGGCGCCCCATGCAACACGTAATTGGGACATAGCC
>NZ_JBGLRI010000026.1:0-598 GCF_041403025.1 Aeromonas sp. S5(2024)
GATAGCTTAACCTTCGGGAGGGCGTTTACCACGGTGTGATTCATGACTGGGGTGAAGTCGTAACAAGGTAACCCTAGGGGAACCTGGGGTTGGATCACCTCCTTACCTTAAGATGACGAAGTTGTTGAGTGTTCACACAGATTGCCTTGATTCAAAGTAGTTAGAGCAAAGACCTGGTGCGCAAGCATCAGTGCTTATCTGGCTTCGGTCAGATGAGAGAAGCCCTATCATTGGGTTTTGGGATGTGAATAATGGCGCTCGGCCTCGCAGGCTCGGCACTCGCCATTACCCAAAATCTGCACTGCTAACGCAGCGCAAAGATGATTTTGGGTCCCCTTCGTCTAGAGGCCTAGGACACCGCCCTTTCACGGCGGTAACAGGGGTTCGAATCCCCTAGGGGACGCCACTTCTCTTCGCAGCTCAAAGAATGCAGACATAAACAGTCATGTTTATGTCTGTTTTCTTCGGCCTTGAGCCGTTGCAAACATGCTCTTTAACAATCTGGAAAGCTGATTTAAAAAGTAGTTCTCAAACATTTGTTACAAGTGCTTTGGAAACTTCTTGGCGAAAACCAAATTTTATTTGGTCCTTGTTGTAC
>NZ_JBGLRI010000027.1:0-547 GCF_041403025.1 Aeromonas sp. S5(2024)
TGCCTCAACTGCCTCAACTGCCTCAACTGCCTCAACTGCCTCAACTGCCTCAACTGCCTCAACTGCCTCAACTGCCTCAACTGCCTCAACTGCCTCAACTGCCTCAACTGCTTACTCTTGATCGTGTAGTTCCTTATATAAGTAGGTATTCCTTATTATCGAATGATGATCTTCCATTCACCTGGTACAGAAAAGCCAGCCAGTGGTATAAGCTACTCGCAGAGGAGTGGCTAATTTAGCTCTGGATTTGGTGATTTCTGTGGATAAGTTTGTATAAAAGCTGTGCTTGGATATGAATAACTAAAAAAGTGCAGTTTTTTGCAATTTTATTGCATTTGCCCCCTTGCCAGCGTGATCAATCTCTCTATAATGCGCCCCATCGACACGGCAAGCGGCAACGCAAACAACCGGGTCGGTACCCTCGAAAAGCCTTTGAAAATAAGGCTTGACTCGAGAAGGCGGTTGAGTAGAATGCCACTCCCGCAGCAGCCAAAAGCTGCGTCGCTCTTTAACAATTTGAATCAAGCAATCTGTGTGGGCACTCACA
>NZ_JBGLRI010000028.1:0-535 GCF_041403025.1 Aeromonas sp. S5(2024)
GATAGCTTAACCTTCGGGAGGGCGTTTACCACGGTGTGATTCATGACTGGGGTGAAGTCGTAACAAGGTAACCCTAGGGGAACCTGGGGTTGGATCACCTCCTTACCTTAATGATGACGAAGTTGTTGAGTGTTCACACAGATTGCCTTGATTCAAGTTTAGAGACAGTACACGAAGTGGGTCTGTAGCTCAGGTGGTTAGAGCGCACCCCTGATAAGGGTGAGGTCGGTGGTTCGAGTCCACTCAGACCCACCACTTCGATTACGGGGCTATAGCTCAGCTGGGAGAGCGCCTGCTTTGCACGCAGGAGGTCTGCGGTTCGATCCCGCATAGCTCCACCATAATCCGTACTGAATTTGCGAGAAGCAAAAGCCATGAATTGGACGATATGTTCAGTCTATGTCTTTGACTTCTTTACGAAGTTTGCTCTTTAACAATCTGGAAAGCTGATTTAAAAAGTAGTTCTCAAACATTTGTTACAAGTGCTTTGGAAACTTCTTGGCGAAAACCAAATTTTATTTGGTCCTTGTTGTAC
>NZ_JBGLRI010000029.1:0-501 GCF_041403025.1 Aeromonas sp. S5(2024)
AGGTAACCCTAGGGGAACCTGGGGTTGGATCACCTCCTTACCTTAAGATGACGAAGTTGTTGAGTGTTCACACAGATTGCCTTGATTCAAAGTAGTTAGAGCAAAGACCTGATGCGCCTTGGCGTGTCAGTGCTTGTTTGGTGAAAGCCAAACGAGAGAAGCCCTTTTGTTGGGTGTCGGGACGTGAATAGCAGCGAAAGCCGCTACCCGGTTACCTGCGCGCAAGCGCAAAGACAAATCCGGGTCCCCTTCGTCTAGAGGCCTAGGACACCGCCCTTTCACGGCGGTAACAGGGGTTCGAATCCCCTAGGGGACGCCACTTCTCTTCTTGCTAACAAGAATGCAGAGTTAAGAACTGATTCTTAACTCTGTTTTCTTCAGCCTTGTGCTGTTGCAAACATGCTCTTTAACAATCTGGAAAGCTGATTTAAAAAGTAGTTCTCAAACATTTGTTACAAGTGCTTTGGAAACTTCTTGGCGAAAACCAAATTTTATTTGGTC